>NZ_PQSQ01000012.1 GCF_002920575.1 Streptomyces sp. Ru73
GGGCGGTTGTCGGCCATGCCGAAGTCGGTCGCGCGGTGCCGGGCGAACTCGTCCAGCTCGACGAAGGACCCTTCGTCCAGCAGCAGATCGATCCGCTCACGGGCGGTCAGCTTGCCCTTGGCATGCTGCTTCTCCACCGCACGCGCGGAACCGGCATGCGTGGCCTCTTCGATACGGCGCTGAAGATCCGCCAGCTTGCCCGCTGTGGTGTGGATGTGTGCTTCCGGCTCGGACATCGGGATGCGGCTCCTGCTCGTCCTGGACTGGTGCTCGTACGGGGGACCGAATTCGTTACGGGAGAGTGGCCTACCGACTCGTAGCGTATCCGCGGCGCTGCTCAGCGGCACTGCGTCGTTGACCACACTCGGCGGGCCCGACGGCCGCCTAGGCTGGGCAGCATGACGCCTCAACCACCCGTAAACCCCGACAACTCAGGCGACGGCCGTGGCGGCCCGTGGTCGGACCTCGACCGTCCCCCGCTGAACGAGAAGGCGCTGCGCCAGGCCCTCGTACGCCCCGGCTCCCTGTGGACCTCCCTGGACGTGGTCCCGGCGACCGGCTCCACCAACTCCGACCTGGCGGCCCGCGCGGCCAAGGGCGAGGCGGAGGCGGGCAGCGTGCTCGTCGCGGAGGAACAGTCGGCGGCCCGCGGCCGGCTGGACCGCACGTGGTCGGCGCCGCCCCGCTCCGGGCTCTTCTTCTCCGTGTACCTCGAACCGGACGTGCCCCAGGCGCGCTGGGGCTGGCTGCCGCTGCTGGCCGGGGTGGCCACCGCCACCGCGCTCGCCCGCGCGGCCGGCGTGGACACGGCACTGAAGTGGCCCAACGACCTGCTGCTCACGGTGGACGGCGAGGAGCGCAAGGCGGGCGGCATCCTCGCCGAGGCGGCCGGCGACGGCGTCGTGCTCGGCATCGGCCTGAACGTCACACTGCGCGCCGATGAGCTGCCGGTGCCCACCGCCGGCTCGCTCACCCTGGCCGGGGCGCAGGGCACCGACCGCGATCCGCTGCTGCGCGCCGTGCTGCGCTCGCTGGAGAAGTGGTACGGCGACTGGCGCGCCGCCGACGGTGACCCGGCGGCCTGCGGGCTGCAGGAGGCGTACGCGGCGGGCTGCGCGACGCTCGGCCGCACCGTCCGCGCGCTGCTCCCCGGCGACCAGGAGATCCGGGGTGAGGCGGTGGCCGTGGACGGCGACGGGCGGCTGGTTCTGGCCACCGGGGACGGGGTGCAGCGGCCGGTGTCGGCGGGTGACATCGTCCACCTGCGGCCCGCGGCGGACGCGGGCTAGGCCCCGGAGGCCGGGCCCCGCGCGGGGCCGCGGGCCCGGCGCGGGGCCAACGGAGGCGGTGGGTGGCTGTTGACGACATTCCACACATGCGAAAGGTGCGTTATGTGTGGAATGTGAGAGTGAGCCAGCACACACCTGCCGTATCGTTGACGCGATCGGTCCGGCAGCGGACCGCGGGCGAACAGTGATCGGAAGGGCAGTGCGCAGGGATCGGAAGAGGAGGGCGCGGTGACCCTCGACGACTCGGGCGCATCGCCGCACGACGCGGAAGCGGTGCCGCGTGCCGCCGACGCAGCGGACGGCTCCGACGGGGAGAGCGGCGACGACACCATCGCCCTCCGTCTGGAGCAGCTGATCCTGGGCTCCGAGCGGCGGTACACGCCGTTCCAGGCGGCCCGCAGCGCCGGCGTCTCCATGGAGCTGGCATCGCGCTTCTGGCGGGCGATGGGCTTCGCCGACATCGGCCAGGTCAAGGCCCTCACCGAGGCCGACGTGCTGGCGCTGCGCCGGCTCTCCGGCCTGGTGGAGGCCGGGCTGCTGAGCGAGGCGATGGCGGTGCAGGTCGCCCGCTCGACCGGGCAGACCACGGCCCGGCTCGCCGACTGGCAGATCGACTCCTTCCTGGAGGGCCTCACCGAGCCCCAGGACTCGGGCCTCACCCGTACGGAGATCACGTACCCCCTGGTCGAGCTGCTCCTCCCCGAGCTGGAGGAGTTCCTCGTCTACGTCTGGCGCCGGCAGCTCGCCGCCGCCACCGGCCGGGTCGTCCAGGCCCAGGACGACGCCGAGATGGTCGACCGGCGGCTCGCCGTCGGCTTCGCCGACCTGGTCGGCTTCACCCGCCTCACCCGCCGCCTGGAGGAGGAGGAACTGGGCGAGCTGGTCGAGGCGTTCGAGACCACGGCCGCCGACCTGGTCGCCGCGCACGGCGGCCGGCTCATCAAGACCCTCGGCGACGAGGTGCTGTACGCCGCCGACGACGCGGGCACCGCCGCCGAGATCGGGCTGCGCCTCATCGAGACCCTGAGCCACGACGAGACCATGCCCGAGCTGCGGGTCGGCATCGCCTTCGGCACGGTCACGACCCGCATGGGCGACGTCTTCGGCACCACGGTGAACCTCGCCAGCCGGCTCACCTCCATAGCGCCCAAGGACACCGTCCTGGTCGACGAGGCGTTCGCCGAGGAGCTGAGCAGGAACGGCGACGCACCGGTCTCCGAGGCCGAGGCGGCAGCGGCGGAGAAGGAGGGCGAGGGCCCGGTCCCCGCCTACCGCTTCGCCCTCCAGCCGATGTGGCAGCGCCCGGTCCGCGGCCTGGGCGTCGTCGAACCGTGGCTGCTGACGCGACGCCAGCCGAAGTCCTGACGGCGGGCCGCCGTCCCCGCCCGGCTACGATCGCACCCGTAAGCGATCGTTAACCGGGAGGGGCGGTACCCATGGCCGACCAGGATGAGCAGCGGTACGGCGAGTACGTGGCAGTCAAGCGGCACGGCGAGCACGTCGCCGAACTCGCCATGGACCGCCCCAAGGCGATGAACGCCGTCTCCACGGACATGGCCCGCGCCCTCACCGCCGCCACCGACGCGCTCGCCGCCGACCGCACCGTACGGACCGTGGTCCTCACCTCCACGCACGACCGCGCGTTCTGCGTCGGCGCCGACCTCAAGGAGCGCAACTCCTTCACCGACGCCGACCTGATGCGCCAGCGCCCGTACACCCGCGCCGCCTACACCGGCGTGCTGGAACTGCCGATGCCCACCATCGCGGCCGTGCACGGCTTCGCGCTCGGCGGCGGCTTCGAGCTGGCGCTCTCCTGCGACCTGATCGTCGCCGACCCCACCGCCGTCGTGGGCCTGCCGGAGGTCTCGGTCGGCGTGATCCCGGGCGGCGGCGGTACGCAGCTGCTGCCGCGCCGGGTGGGCGCGGCCCGCGCGGCCGAGCTGGTCTTCACCGCGCGCCGCGTCGAGGCCGAGGAGGCCGCGGCGCTGGGCCTGGTCGACCAGCTCGTCGGCGCCGGCGAGGACCGTACCGAGGCGCTGGCGCTGGCCGCGCGGATCGCCCGCAACTCGCCCGTCGGGCTGCGCGCCGCCAAGCGCGCCATGCGCCTGGGACACGGCCTGGACCTGCGTACCGGGCTGGACCTGGAGGACGGCGCCTGGCGCAGCGTCGCGTTCTCCGGCGACCGGGCCGAGGGCGTGGCCGCGTTCAACGAGAAGCGGACCCCGGACTGGCCGGGGGAGTGACGCAGGCCCCGCCCGGGTGGCGGCCCGCACCGCTCCCGGCCGCCACCCGGTGACCGTTCCTCGCCGCCGCCCGGCCACCGTCCCGCCGCGTCGCCCATAAGGGGCGAAACCCGTCGAACCTTCCTACTCTGTAAGGTCAGGGTGCGCCGACGGTGACGGATTGTGAGGGCCGGTGACGGGCGAAGCGATCGGCGAGGGCGACAACGGGTGCGACGCCCGGCTGCGGGCCGTCGTCGCCCTCGCCCAGGCCATGGCCGCCGCGCACCACCCGACGGAATCGGCCAGGGCGGCGGCGCAGGGCGCGTGCCGGGCGCTCGGCGGCTCCTTCGCCGCGGTCTCCGTTTGGGAGCGCCAGCTCGGCCGGCTCCGGGTGCTGGTGAACGTCGGCGACCTCGCCGACGGCGAGCAGGAGTACCCGGACGACGAGTCCTACCCGGTGCACCAGTTCCCCGAGATCGTCGGCTTCCTGCACGAGCGGTGGGCGGGCGGCGGCGAGCCCGAAGCCTGGGTGGAGACCGCCGACGGGCCGCACGAGCAGGGGTCGTACTGCCACCAGAGGGTGGCCGCGCTGCGCCGCCGCGGCCGGGGCAGCTGCGTGGTGGCGCCGATCGTGCTGCACGGCCGGGCCTGGGGCGAGCTGTACGTGGCCCGGCCGCGCGGCACCCCGGTCTTCGGCCGGGACGACGCGCACTTCGCGACCGTGCTGGCCGCGGTGGCGGCGGCCGGGCTCGCCCAGACCGAGCGGCTGGCCGAGGCCCGCAAGCTGGCCTTCACCGACGCGCTGACCGGGCTGGCCAACCGGCGCGCCGTGGACGTACTGCTGGACGAGGCGCTGGACCGGCACCGCGTCGAGGGCACCGTCGTCAGCCTGGTGATCTGCGACCTCAACGGGCTGAAGCGGGTGAACGACACCCAGGGCCACGCGGCGGGCGACCGCCTGCTGGAACGGTTCGGCTCGGTGCTCTCCCTGTGCGGCGCGATACTGCCGGGCGCCCTCGCGGCCCGGCTGGGCGGCGACGAGTTCTGTCTGGTGGCCGACGGGCCGCCGGCCGACGAGGTGGTGCGGGTCGCGACGGAACTCTGCCGCCGCGCGGGCGCGTTGGACCTCGGCGAGGGCGTCGCGGTCGGCGTCGCCTCCACCGGCGACCCGATCGGCCCGGTGCGTTCGGCGCGCCGTCTCTTCCGGCTCGCGGACGCCGCGCAGTACCGGGCCAAGGGCACCCGCTCACCGGGGCCCGTGGTGGCGGGCCGGGACGGCGGCGAGGGCGATCCGGTCGTCCGCATGGCCGACGCGGCCGAGCGGGACCCGGTGGCACCGAAGGGCGAGCGGCGCCGCTTCCGCCGCCGCTGAGCGCCCGCCCCGCCGAGCGCCCGGCAGCCGGCGTCCGGCAGTCGGCGGCCGTGCGCCGCGGGACCGGGCCGCGTGGGGCCGGGCCGCCGCCCCGCGCGTCCCACCGGGGGTAAGGAGTGCTCCCGTACCCCGCTGATGACATCCGTGATTTCACTCTCTAGGGTGCCTGAATATGGATATGCACACCGTGGTGCTGGGGACGACCGGCACGACCGCTCAGGACGTCATCGACGTGGCACGCGGCGCCGCGCGCGTCGAGGTGTCCGCCGACGCGCTCGCGGCCGTCGCCGCCTCCCGCGCCTTCATCGACGACCTCGCCGCCAAGCCCGACCCGGTCTACGGCGTCTCCACCGGCTTCGGCGCGCTCGCCGTCCGGCACATCAGCCCCGAGCTGCGGGCCCAGCTGCAGCGCAACATCGTCCGCTCGCACGCGGCCGGCATGGGCCCGCGCGTCGAGCGCGAGGTGGTGCGCGCGCTGATGTTCCTGCGCCTGAAGACCCTGGCCTCGGGCCGTACGGGCGTACGCCCGCTCGTCGTGGAGACCATGGCGGCGCTGCTGAACGCGGGCATCACCCCCGTCGTCCACGAATACGGCTCGCTCGGCTGCTCCGGTGACCTCGCGCCGCTCTCGCACTGCGCGCTGACCCTGATGGGCGAGGGCGAGGCGGAGGGCCCGGACGGCGTCGTACGGCCCTCCGGTGAGCTGCTGGCGGCCCATGGCATCGAGCCCGTCGAACTGCGCGAGAAGGAGGGCCTGGCCCTCCTGAACGGCACCGACGGCATGCTCGGCATGCTCGTGATGGCCTGCGCCGACCTGGCCCGCCTCTTCACCTCGGCCGACATCACCGCTGCCCTCTCCCTGGAGGCGCTGCTCGGCACGGACAAGGTCCTCGCGCCCGAGCTGCACGCCATCCGCCCGCACCCGGGCCAGGCCGCCTCGGCCGCCAACATGCTCAAGGTGCTGGACGGCTCCGGGCTGACCGGCCACCACCAGGACGACGCGCCGCGCGTCCAGGACGCGTACTCCGTGCGGTGCGCCCCGCAGGTCGCGGGCGCGGGCCGGGACACCCTGGCGCACGCCCGGCTGGTCGCCGAGCGCGAGCTGGCCGCCGCCGTCGACAACCCCGTCGTGCTGCCGGACGGCCGGGTCGAGTCCAACGGCAACTTCCACGGTGCGCCGGTCGCCTATGTGCTGGACTTCCTCGCCATCGCCGCCGCCGACCTCGGCTCGGTCGCCGAGCGCCGCACGGACCGGCTGCTGGACAAGAACCGCTCCCACGGCCTGCCCGCCTTCCTGGCCGGTGACCCGGGCGTGGACTCGGGCCTGATGATTGCCCAGTACACCCAGGCCGCGCTGGTCAGCGAGCTGAAGCGGCTCGCGGCCCCGGCGTCGGTGGACTCCATCCCGTCCTCCGCGATGCAGGAGGACCACGTCTCGATGGGCTGGTCGGCGGCGCGCAAGCTGCGTACCGCCGTCGACAACCTCACCCGGGTCGTCGCCGTCGAGCTGTACGCCGCGACCCGCGCGGTGGAGATGCGCGACGGGCTGACCCCGTCCCCGGCCACCCGCGCGGTGCTGGACGCCGTACGTGCCGAGGGCATCCAGGGTCCGGGGGAGGACCGTTTCCTCGCGCCCGACCTGGCGGCGGCGTACGAGTTCGTGCGGAGCGGCAAGCTGGTCGCGGCCGTGGAGCCGGTCACCGGCCCGCTGGACTGAGTCTCGGGGGGGGGGCGGCCGGGCCGCTCCGGCCGCGGGAGCCCGTGTCCGCCCTGCCAGGAGGGACGCGGGCTCTCAGGCCGTTCACGCCCCGGCGGCGGGCTCTCTCAGGCCGTTCTCGCGTCCCGGCAGCGGGTGCTCAGGCCGTCTCGCCGCGGGAGCGGCGCACGGCGACGGTGACCAGGGCCGCGCCGATGCCGAGGAAGGCCGTGCCGCCGACGGCGTACGGGGTGGTGTCGATCGAGCCGGAGTCGGCGAGCCGGACCTCGCCCGAACCCTGGGTGCCGGCCGTGCCGGCGGCGTCCTGGCCGTCCGGTACGGCCTCCGTCTGCCCGGCGGTCCCGGCCTGCGTGCCGGTCCCGGTCCCGGTGTCCTGGGCGACCGCGGGGGCGGCGGCGGAGCGCTGGGTGCCGGCGTGGTGCTCGACCGTGGCGTTCGCCGACGGCACGAAACACAGTGCGATCAGCACCGAGCCCGCCGCAGCTGCAGTCACCAGTGGTCGGCGTGCGGTCACGGAACGATCCCCCTTCACGGCTCGGCGCGTTGGCCGTTACGCAGATGTTAGTAACAGCCGCGGGTCGCGGGGAAGCCAGGGCCCCGGGGTGCCTACGCTCCGTGGCATGAGCAACGGTGACACATCACGGTTTGTCCGCTTGCGCGTCGAGCTGGTCATGGAGATCTCGGACTCGGACCAGCTGACCGGCGCGGCCCTCGACGGGATCAGCGGCGAGGACCACATGACCGACCAGGAGCGCGGCTACGCGCGGGAGGCGGTGCAGGCCGAGCCGGCCGAGGCCGTCGCGCACCTCATCGACCCCTTCGACCTGATCAACGACGTACCCGGCGTGGAGCTCGTCCAGGCGTCGTGGAGCAGCGAGGAGACCGACTACGACCCTGAAGCGGAGGAGTGGGACCTGGGCGACGCGGGGGACGACGAGGACGTCTGACGGCGGCGTTCTCCGCCGCGGAACCCCGGGTGTCCTTTCCCACACTTTCCCGTGCATGGAACGGCAAAAAGGGAACAGGCGTTCATCATGGGAGCGACTGGGACCAAGTGTGCCCAGATGTGCTCGGGGAGGACCTCAGGATCCGTAGCAATGGAGAACCAACCGATGACGGACAGTAAGCGCCGCCAGGGCTTCATAGCCACCGCCGCGCTGCTGGGCGGGGCGCTCACGCTCACCGCCTGCGGCGGCGGTGGCGGCAAGGCCAGCGGCGACAGCGGCGGCTCCGGCCCGCCGGAGAAGCACCAGAAGCAGGAGCAGGTCGACCGCGCGGCGGCCGAGGACGCCTCGGACGCCAAGATCAAGATCACTCCGAAGAGCGGTGCGACCAGCGTCGGCCTCAACCACGACACCCGGGTCGCCGTCACCAAGGGCAAGCTGACCGACGTGACGATGACCTCCGTCGAGACCAAGGAGAAGGTGCCCGGCACCCTCTCGCCCGACGGCAAGTCCTGGCAGCCGCAGTCCCAGCTGAACCGCTCCACGCAGTACAAGATCACTGCGCACGCAGAGGACTCCGAGGGCCGCAAGGCGGTGGAGCACTCCACCTTCACCACGGTCTCGCCCACCAACAGCTTCATCGGCAACTTCACCCCCGAGGACGGCTCCACCGTCGGCACGGGCATGCCGGTCTCGGTCAACTTCGACAAGCCGGTGAAGGACAAGGCCGCCGTCGAGTCGAAGATCAAGGTCGCGGCGAGCAGCAACCAGGAGGTCGTCGGCCACTGGTTCAGCGACACCCGCCTGGACTTCCGTCCGCAGGAGTACTGGAAGGCCGGCACCAAGGTCACCATGGACCTGAACCTGGACGGCGTCGAGGCGTCCCCCGGCGTGCAGGGCATCCAGGACAAGACCGTGAGCTTCAACGTCGGCCGCTCCCAGGTGAGCACGGTCGACGCCAAGACCCACATGATGACCGTCGTGCGCGACGGCAGGACCGTCAAGCGGATCCCGATCTCCGCGGGCGGCAAGGAGAACCCCACCTACAACGGGCAGATGGTGATCTCCGAGAAGTACCTGCAGACCCGCATGGACGGCTCGACCGTCGGCTTCACCAAGCACGACGGCAAGGGCGAGTACGACATCCCCGATGTCCCGCACGCCATGCGGCTCTCCAGCTCCGGCACGTTCATCCACGGCAACTACTGGGGCAAGGGCATCTTCGGCCAGGCCAACACCAGCCACGGCTGCATCGGCCTGGAGGACGTCAAGGGCGCCAAGGACGCCAAGACCGACGCCGCCTGGTTCTACGACCACTCCCTCCTCGGTGACGTGGTCGTCATGAAGAACTCCCAGGACAAGACCGTCCAGCCCGACAACGGCCTGAACGGCTGGAACATGGACTGGACGCAGTGGAAGGCGGGCAGCGCCCTGCGGTGACCCGCGCGCCCCGCACGACCTGACGGCTTCCCCGGCCGCACACGGGCGGCGCTCCGGACCGGTGTCCGGGGCGCCGCCCGTCGTCGTTGCGGGCCCGCGCCGTACGCGTCCGTACGCGTTACGGGCCGCGCCGCCCGCCTACGTACAGTGATCCGGTGGGCGACAAGGGCAAGGGGCGCGACGGGCGCCGGGACGACGGCGCCGCGGACGGCGCGGCGGAGACCGTGGCACGCGTGCTGGGCACGGTCCGGTACGCCGCCGACGGCCGGGCCGCCGAGGACGCCGTCGAGACCGGCGCCTCGGCGCTGAGCGCTGACCCGGCGGGCCCCGAGGCCGTGAGCCGGGCCCTGCTGACCGCGGCAGCGGCGGCCGTGCGCGGCTGCTGGGAGGGCGGCTGGCACCCCGCCGACCTGGTACGCCTCGTCCGGCGCGCGGGCGCGCCCATCGAGCCGGCCGCCGACCTCGTGGCCGCCGAGCTCCGCCGCTACCCCGCCGACGCGCTCCCGCCCCGCTGGGCGGCCCAGCTGCGCGAGGCGGGCGCCGAGGTCTGGTGGCCGGACGACGGCGGCTACCTGGACGCGCTGGCCCGGCGCCGCCGCACCACCCGCTTCGAAGCGCTCTGCGACGTCCTGGAGGTGCTGCGCGTCCTCGGCCGGCTGCCCCGCGTCACCCCGACGGGCCCGCTCCCCGGCGAGCCGGGCGCCCGCACGGCCGCGCCGCGCGCCGGGGCCGCCGCAGGTACGCCCGGCGGCGAACCGCGCGTCCTCGGGCGCATCCGCGGCCTGCTCGCCAAGGCCGAGTCCACCGCCTTCCCCGAGGAGGCCGAGGCGCTCTCCGCCAAGGCTCAGGAGCTGATGGCCCGGTACCGGGTCTCCGAGGCGCTGCTCGCGGGCGCCGCGGCCGCCGACGGCCCGGCCGCCCTCCGCATCGGCATCGACGGCCCGTACGAGAGCACCAAGGCGCTGCTGCTGGACGCGGTGGCCGACGCCAACCGCTGCCGCGCCGTCTGGTCCCCGGAGGCCGCCTTCACCACCCTCGTCGGCTTCCCGCCGGACCTGGACGCCGCCGAGCTGCTCTACACGTCCCTCCTCGTGCAGGCCACCACGGCCATGCAGCGCGCGGCCGACCAGCACCACACCCGGGGGAAGTCCCGCCGTACCAAGGACTTCCGCCAGTCCTTCCTCGCCGGGTACGCGTCCCGCATCCGCGACCGGCTCACCGACGCGGCCGGCCGGGTCACCGCCGAGGCCGCTGAGGAGACGCCGGACCTGCTGCCGGTGCTCGCCGCGCGGGACCTCGCGGTCGAGGAGCGGACCGGAGCGCTCTTCCCCGAGACCACGGCCGTACGCATGCGCGGGATCCGCGACGCCGACGGCCTCCACCAGGGCATGGCCGCAGCGGACCGGGCCCGGCTGGACCACCGCAAGTCCTAGCGACCGATGCCCCGTCAGCCTCAACTTCCCCACTGGTAACGTCACTTGCCGAGAGCGGGACGTGTACGGGACGAGGGGAGCGGACGTGACGGACGACGGCGGGCACGCGGGGACGGCGGCCCGGATCAACACCGGGGTCGCGCACAACGCCCGGGTCTGGAACCACTGGCTCGGCGGCAAGGACAACTACGCCGTCGACCGCCAGGTCGGCGACCACGTCACCGGCCTCTACCCGAGCATCGGCGACGTGGCGCGCGCCGACCGGGCGTTCCTCGGCCGTGCCGTGCGCCACCTCGCGGGCGAGGCGGGCATCCGCCAGTTCCTCGACGTCGGCACCGGCCTGCCCACCGCCGACAACACCCACGAGGTCGCCCAGCGCACCGCGCCCGATGCCCGCGTGGTCTACGTCGACAACGATCCGATCGTCCTCGCCCACGCCCGCGCGCTGCTCACCAGCGGGCCCGGCGGCGTCACCGACTACGTCGAGGCGGACGCGCAGGACCCGGACGCGATCCTCCACGCGGCCGCCCGCACCCTGGACTTCGGCCGGCCCGTCGCCGTCATGTTCCTCGGCATCCTCAACTTCCTCACGGACACCGCGCAGGCGCAGCGGACCGTGGACCGGCTGCTCGCCGCCGTCCCCTCCGGCAGCCACCTCGTCCTCACCCACCCCACCCTCGAACTGGGCGGCGAGGGCAACGCCGAGGCCATGCGCTTCTGGAACGAACACGCCACCCCGCCCATCACCGCCCGCACCGGCGCGGAGATCGCCCGCTTCGCCGCGGGCCTGGACCTGCTCCCGCCCGGCCTGGTCTCCTGCACCCGCTGGCGCCCCGGCCCGGCCCCGGACGGCAGCCCCGCCGAGCCGCCGGAGGTCGCCCAGTACGCCCTGGTGGCCCGTAAGCCCTGAGGCGTACGGGTCGTACAGGGCTCACGGGGCGGGTGTGCGTTAGCGAGACGTTAGCGGCACAGCAGCGCGCCCGGTCAGGGTGCCGGTATGCCGATCACCCCGCGTGCCGCCGTGCTCCGCCGCGCCGCCCTGGCCTCGGTACTGGCCGCGGCGGCCCTGTCCCTGACGGCCTGTCGGGACGACGGCACGGGCGTCCGCCCCATCCCCGACCCCACCGGCCCGCCCGCCTCGGCCACCTTCCCGTACACCCCGGCACCCCCGTCGCCGAAGCCGTCCACCGCACCGCCCACGGGGTCCCCGCGCCCGTGAGGAGACGTACGAGGACGCATACGGAGACGCGTACGGACCCTTGCGCGTGGGCACACAGAGGAAACGCACCCGACAAGTGATCAGCCGGCGCGGCCCTGGCAGTTGCGGGTCCGCCGCCGGCGCGGAGAGGAGCAGCGGTGGCCAGGACTCTCGTGGTGGTCGGTGCCGGTCCGGGGCGCGGCATGGGGGTGGCCCGCGCGTTCGGACGCCGTGGCTTCCGGGTCGGCCTCGTCGCCCGTACGAAGGACCGGCTGGACACGCAGGTTGCCGAACTCGCCGGACTCGGCATCACCGCGGCCGCCTTCCCCGCCGACCTGCGGGACCGGGACGCGCTGGCCGCAGCCCTGGCACAGGCCACCGAGACGCTGGGCCCGCCCGACGTCCTGGACTACGGCCCCGGCCCGTCCGGCCCGGTCACCCACGCCGCGCAGACCACCGCCGCCTCGGCCACGGCCCAGTTCGGCCTCTACGTCCTCGGCGCGGTCACGGCCGTCGGCCAGGTGCTCCCCGACATGCTCGCCCGCGGCTCCGGCACCCTCCTGGTGACCACCGGCCCCGCGGCCACCACCCCGGCCCCCGCCGACGCCAACGTCGGCCTGGCCATGGCCGCCCTCCACCACTACGCGCGCTCACTCCACCCCGAACTGACCCCCCACGGCATCCACGTCAGCGCGGTCACCCTCACCACACCCCCCACGACCCCCGCCGAAGCCGACACCCTCGGCGACCGCTACGTATCCCTCCACGAGACCCGAGCCCCCGCCGAAACCACCCTCACCCCGACCGGCACCGTCTCCGCGCACTGAAGGGCACGGGGAACCGCTTGCGGCAGCCGTCCGTCCGGCCCCCGTATCCGGAAGGCGACTGCCCGGCCTGGCCTCAGCCGTCCGCGCGGGCCACGCCCACCGGGCAGGAGACGCCGGTGCCGCCGATGCCGCAGTAGCCGGCGGGGTTCTTGTCGAGGTACTGCTGGTGGTAGGGCTCGGCGGGGTAGAAGGGGGCGGCGGGGAGGAGTTCGGTGGTGATGTCGCCGTAGCCGGAGGCGGTGAGCACCTTCTGGTAGGCGGCGCGGGAGGCCTCGGCCGTCGCGGCCTGCTCGGGCGAGTGGGTGTAGACCGCGGAGCGGTACTGCGTGCCGACGTCGTTGCCCTGGCGGAAGCCCTGGGTGGGGTCGTGGGACTCCCAGAAGACCTTCAGCAGGGTCTCGTAGGAGACCTTCGCCGGGTCGAAGACGACGCGGACGGCCTCGGTGTGGCCGGTGAGGCCGCTGCAGACCTCTTCGTACGTGGGGTTCGGGGTGTGGCCGCCCTGGTAGCCGACGAGGGTGGTCCACACTCCGTCGGTCTGCCAGAACTTCCGCTCGGCGCCCCAGAAGCAGCCCAGCCCGAAGTCGGCCACCTCGAACCCCTCCGGGTACGGGCCGAGCAGGCTGTTGCCGAGGACGGTGTGGCGCTCGGGGACCGTGAACTCCGGCTCGGGGCGGCCCTTCAGCGCCTCCTCGGGGGAGGGGAGACGGTTCTTGAAGCGGGAGAACAGCATCGGGATCAGGCTCCGGGGGTGAGGACGGGCGGGGCAGTCGTCGCTTCCGAGAACGCTCGGCGCGGGCCGGGAATTCCGGCGCGGGCGTCAGGACGGCGGGAGCGTGGCCGGGGAGCCGCCCTGGGCCTCCCAGCCCGCGACGGCCAGCGCACGGTAGGTGGCGTACGCGGCGGCCGGCCGGGCGTCGTACGACCACGGCACCGCGCCGACGTGGCCGTCCACCAGACGCAGCTGCTCCATGGCCTCGGCGTACCGCTCCGCCTGGACGAGGAACCAGATCAGGAGGTGGCGTACGTGCGGCGCCACCGGATGGTCGGCCGGGGCCTGGCGCAGCGCGTAGTGCGCGCCCTCGATGGCGCGCTCCACGACCGCGCTCTGGAAGAGGCTGCGGACCATGTTCGCCTCGGGGAGGTGGTCGAACACGGAGAAGAGCGGCAGGGCGGGGAGCAGCGACTTCGGGGGCGCGCTCGCTGCGGCGCGCTCCGTGAAGGCGTCCGCGTCCTCCTTGGAGCCGTGCCACTTCTCCGACCAGTACGGGAGCGCCGCGAGATGCGCGCCCATGTGGTGCGGCGCGCGCTGGACGACCTTGGACCACAGCTCCTCGTAGTCGGGGCGGCGGTCGCCGAGGCCGCGGGCCACGGCCAGCTCGATGATGTACGGGACCGGGCTGCCGGGCGCCAGCAGCCGCGCCTCCTCGCAGACCGTGCGGGCCTCCTCGAGGATCATGCGGAAGTCCTCGGAACCGGGGTCGCGCAGCGCCTGCACCACGAGGAACTGCGCGTGCGTCTGGGCGGCGCCGGAGTCCTTGGGCTTCTCGGCGCGCCAGGTGCGCAGCCAGATGCCGCCCCGGGAACCGGCCGGTGCGTCGGGGTGCGCACCCGGCGCGCCGTCCTGGCCAGGCGCCGTCGCGAACGCCGCCGCTCCCGCCAGCGTCTGCACCCGCTGCCACCTGCGCTCGTCGCCCTCGGGGGTGTCCGCCAGCAGCCGGGACGCCGGCCGCCAGTCCTGGGTGCGGGCGATCTCGGCCAGCGCCTCGGCCAGCTCCGGGTCGGGCCCCGGCAGCCGTACGTCCAGCTGCTCGGCGGGGACGAAGCCGTAGGCCCCCATCGGGTCGGCGGCCGCCGCCATGCCCTGACCGGCCTGCCGCAGCGCGCGCCGGCGCCGTGCCAGGGGGTAGCCGACGACCCCCGCGAAGGCGAGGAGGGCGAGGAGAAGGAGCAGTACGTCCATGAGGAGTCGTTTCCAGGTCGGGGCGTCGGGCGCGCGGGCGGTGCGGTGGCCTTGCGGCCTCGGTGGCTCGGTCAGGGGCTCGGTCGGTGGCACTTCCGTGTCCACTTCTCTCCACTCCCCAGCGAAGCAGAAAGTTCCCGGGCCCGCGCCCGCCGCGGGCGACTACCCTCGGCAGACATGAGTGATCAGCGCGGACAGCGCCACCAGCACTTCGAAACCCTCGCCATCCACGCGGGGCAGGAGGCGGACCGGGAGACGGGCGCGGTATCGGTGCCCATCTACCAGGTCTCGACGTACAAGCAGGACGGGGTCGGCGGCCTGCGCGGCGGCTACGAGTACAGCCGCAGCGCCAACCCGACCCGTACGGCCCTGGAGGAGAACCTCGCGGCCCTGGACGGCGGCCGCCGCGGCCTCGCGTTCGCCTCCGGGCTCGCCGCCGAGGACTGCCTGCTGCGGACCCTGCTCGTCCCGGGCGACCACGTCGTCATCCCGGACGACGCCTACGGCGGCACGTTCCGCCTCTTCGCCAAGGTCGCCGAGCGGTGGGGCGTGGAGTGGTCCGTGGCCTCCTCCTCCGACCCGGCCGCCGTACGGGAGGCGATCCGGCCGCGCACGAAGGCCATCTGGGTCGAGACGCCCAGCAACCCGCTGCTCGGCATCACCGACATCGCGGCCCTCGCCGACGTCGCGCGCACCGCCGGCGCGAAGCTCGTCGTGGACAACACCTTCGCCAGCCCCTACCTCCAGCAGCCGCTCGCGCTCGGCGCCGACGTCGTCGTGTACTCCACGACCAAGTACATGGGCGGTCACTCGGACGTGGTGGGCGGCGCGCTGGTCGTCGGCGACGACGCGCTCGGCGAGGAGCTGGCCTTCCACCAGAACGCCATGGGCGCGATCGCCGGGCCGTTCGACGCCTGGCTGGTCATGCGCGGCATCAAGACGCTCGCCGTGCGGATGGACCGGCACAGCGCCAACGCGGCGCGGGTCGCCGAGCTGCTGGCCTCGCACCCGAAGGTGACGAAGGTGTACTACCCGGGGCTGCCCGAGCACCCGGGGCACGAGACCGCCGCCAAGCAGATGCGTTCCTTCGGCGGCATGGTGTCCTTCCAGGTCGCGGGCGGCGAGCAGGCGGCGGTGGACGTCTGCGACCGCGCCAAGCTCTTCACCCTCGGCGAGTCGCTGGGCGGCGTGGAGTCGCTGATCGAGCACCCGGGCCGGATGACGCACGCCTCGGCCGCGGGCTCCGCGCTGGAGGTGCCGGCCGACCTGGTCCGGCTCTCGGTCGGCATCGAGTCCGTCGACGACCTGCTCGCCGACCTGACGCAGGCGCTGGGCTAGGGACACGTACGACCGCCACGGGTCACCGGCCGGACGCCGCACGCGCGCCCGGCCGGTGGTACCGCGCCCGAGCGGCCACGCCCGGGCGCCCCGCCCGGCGGGCACCGGGCCCGTTCACCAGCCCTCCAGCGGCGGTGTCGTACGCGTCGGCGGCGGTATCCACGGCTGCTGGGTGACCGCCCAGACGGTGAACGCCACGGCCGCGAGGAACAGCAGCAGCCAGCCGGCCGTGCCCAGCAGCCGGCGCCGGAACAGCAGCCGGCGGCCGCGTACGGCGGCACGCACCGCGAGGTCGGGCGGGACGAGCGGGTGCGGCCCGTCGAGCATCCGCCGCACCTCCGCCTCCTTGCGGTCGGGCGGGCTCACGACGTCACCGCCCCGGCGCCCGAGGCGGACGGGGGCGCGCTGCCGGGCCGGGTGCTGCGCATCTCGGCGACCGCCCGCAGGCACAGCGTGCGCACCCGTTCGGCGGGCAGTCCCAGCAGGGCGGCGGTCTGCTCCTCCGCCACGCCCTCGCACAGCCGCAGGACGAGAATGAGCCGTTCCTGCGGGCCGAGCCGGTCGAGCAGGCCGCCGCGCGGCCGGCGGTGGCGCCAGGCCGTACGGGCGAAGAGCACGGCCAGCTCCTGGCGGGTGCGGTCGTACGGATCCTCGCCGCGCAGCCGGTCCCAGGACGCGTACGTCCGGGACAGCGCGACGGTCAGCAGTTCCTCGGCGACCGGGGCCGGAGCGCCCGACGGCTCGCCGGTCAGCAGCGTGACGGTGCGCAGCAGCCGGCCCGCCGCGCCCGCCACGAAGGCCTCGAACTCCTGGGCACGGCGGCGTTCCTGTGCAGCCCGCCGCTCTCGCACAGCGCCTCCCCGTGGGGCCTCGCGGGCCCGGCGGCCCGGCGATGGCTCCATGGCACGGCAGCGCGGGCACGGGGGTCAAGAGCCGTGCGGCAGGTGGTGCGGCCCGGGGGACCGCACCGGGGGCGCGGTCAGGAGGCCGGTGTCCCCGGGGAGAGCGAGGCCGTCACCGTGGAGAGGGAGACGTTGAAGCGCGTCAGGAGCGTGGTGAAGGAATTGCGCTCCTCCTCGCTCCACTCCGCTGTGACCAGCGCCATCAGCTCGCGGCGGGAGGCGCGCACCTCCTCCAGGCGGGCCCGGCCGCGCTCGGAGAGCTGCAGGACGACAGCGCGCCCGTCCTCGGGGTGCGAGGCGCGGGTGACGAGACCGGCGTCGACCAGCGGCGCGACCTGGCGGGTGACGGTCGAGGAGTCGATGCCCATGCCGGCGGCCAGGGCCTTGACGCCCATCGCGCCCTCCTGATCGAGCCGGTTGAGCAGCAGGTAGGCGGCGCGGTCCATGGAGTTGCGCGCCTGCCCGACACCGCCGAGCCGGCTCTGTTCGGCGCGGCGGGCGAAGACGGCCACTTGATGTTGCAGCGCGTCGAGGAGAGCGGAATCGGTGTGGGTCGTCATGTCCGAAGAGGTGGGCATGGCCGGATGCTCGCTTCATGGAGGTGCGTACGGATTGGGGGACAGAGTACGCGGCCCGCGCGGGGACCGTACCGGCGCTGACCAAAGATGTACGGCCGTGGACCGGGTCCGACGGCCGCGGGCGCCTGCGGGGGCGCGAGCTGTAAGACTGGCGCCATGGCCGATCACACGCCGCAGACACCCGCTTCCGCCGCTCCCGGTACCGCCGGTTCTGCGGCGGCCTCCCCCGCTCCACGGACCACAGGAGCCACAGGGGTGCTTCCCGCCGTCACGCTTGACGACATCCATGGTGCGCAGAAGCTGCTGTCCGGGGTGAGCAGGTCCACCGCGCTGGAGGGCAGCCGCTTCCTGTCCGGGCTGGTGGGCGCGCCGGTCCACTTCAAGTGCGAGAACCTTCAGCGCACCGGCTCCTTCAAGATCCGTGGTGCGTACG
This sequence comes from Streptomyces sp. Ru73, assembly GCF_002920575.1. Taxonomy (GTDB): domain Bacteria; phylum Actinomycetota; class Actinomycetes; order Streptomycetales; family Streptomycetaceae; genus Streptomyces. Next base: position 17,657 of record NZ_PQSQ01000012.1, read on the forward strand.
TCAGGATCGCCGGGCTGTCGGCGGAGGAACGTTCCGCCGGGGTGGTGGCCGCGAGCGCCGGCAACCACGCGCAGGGCGTGGCACTGGCCGCCTCCCTGCTGGGCGTCCGCTCGACCGTCTTCATGCCCGAGGGCGCGCCGCTGCCCAAGGTCGCCGCGACCCGCGACTACGGCGCCGAGGTGCGGCTGCACGGCCAGGTCGTCGACGAGACGCTGGCCGCCGCGCAGCAGTACGCGCGCGAGACCGGCGCGGTCTTCATCCACCCCTTCGACCACCCCGACATCATCGCCGGGCAGGGCACGGTCGGCCTGGAGATCCTGGAGCAGTGCCCCGAGGTGCGCACGATCGTGGTCGGCATGGGCGGCGGCGGGCTCGCCGCCGGCATCGCGGTGGCCGTGAAGGCGATCCGGCCCGACGTGCGGATCGTCGGCGTGCAGGCGGCCGGCGCCGCCGCGTACCCGCCCTCGTTGGCCGCCGGGCGCCCCGTCGCGATCGAGGCGCCGGCCACGATGGCGGACGGCATCAAGGTCGGGCGGCCGGGCGACGTGCCGTTCGGGATCATCGGCGAGCTGGTCGACGAGGTCCGCACGGTTTCCGAGGACGCGCTCTCCAGCGCGCTGCTGCTCTGCCTGGAACGGGCCAAGATGGTCGTCGAGCCGGCCGGCGCGAGCCCGGTCGCGGCGCTGCTGTCGGAGCCGGCGGCCTTCCAGGGCCCGGTCGTCGCCGTGCTCTCCGGCGGCAACGTCGACCCGCTGCTCATGCAGCGCATCCTGCGGCACGGCATGGCGGCCGGCGGCCGCTACCTCTCGCTGCGGCTGCGCCTGACGGACCGGCCGGGCGCGCTGGCGACGCTGCTGGGCGTGCTGTCCGAGGTGGACGCGAACGTGCTCGACGTCAGCCACGTACGGACCGATCCGCGGCTCGGCATCACGGAGGCGGAGGTCGAGCTGCACCTGGAGACGAAGGGCCCCGAGCACTGCACGGAGGTCGGCACGGCGCTCCGGGAGGCGGGTTACACGGTGATCGACTGACCGCCCGCCGCTGCCGTCCGGGCGCGCTGCCCGGACGGCCCGTACGCGTACCGACGGCCGGTGCCCTCCCCGAGGACGCCGGCCGTCGGCACGTGCGGACGCGGGAAGCGCGTACCAGTCCTATCGCGATGTATCGCGTGTCGGTAACATCCGTGCCACGGTCCTGGCGAACGGCGCCGGAGCGGGGCGTTCCTGTGGCGCAATCGTGGGGTTCCTTCGTGCCGGTGCCGCCCGCCGAGCGGGTGAATCCCGGCGAACGTAATATTTTCCCCGAAACCCCTGAAACGGGAGGGCCTGGATGCCAGGCGCTGTGTACGCCGAGGGACTGGTCAAGACCTTCGGCGATGTGAGGGCTCTGGACGGCGTCGACCTCGATGTCCCCGAGGGAACCGTCCTCGGCCTGCTCGGGCCGAACGGGGCCGGCAAGACCACCGCGGTCCGGGTCCTCACGACCCTGCTGCGGCCCGACAGCGGCCGGGCGGAAGTGGCCGGGATCGACGTACTGGAGCGCCCCGACGAGGTACGGCGCCTGATCGGCCTGTCCGGCCAGTTCGCCGCCGTCGACGAGTACCTGACCGGCCGCGAGAACCTCACCATGGTCGGCCGGCTCTACCAGATGGGCGCCAAGGCGGCGAAGGCGCGGGCCGGCGAGCTGCTCGACCGCTTCCACCTCGCCGACGCGGGCGACCGGCCCGCGAAGACCTACTCCGGCGGCATGCGGCGCCGCCTCGACCTGGCCGCCGCGCTGGTGGTCAGCCCGCCCGTCATGTTCATGGACGAGCCGACCACGGGCCTGGACCCGCGCAACCGGCAGCAGCTCTGGGACGTGATCCAGGAGCTGGTCGCGGGCGGTACGACGCTGCTGCTCACCACGCAGTACCTGGAGGAGGCCGACCACCTTGCGCACGACATCTGCGTGGTGGACCACGGCCGGGTCATCGCGCGCGGCACCTCCGACCAGCTCAAGGCGCAGACCGGCGGCGAACGCGTCGAGGTCGTCGTGCACGCGCCCGGACAGCTGGGCACCGCCGAGGGGCTGCTGCGCGGCTTCGGCAAGGGCGCGGTCAAGGTCGAGCGGCACACCCGCAAGATCACCGTGCCGGTCAGCGGCGGCGCCAGGCTGCTCGCCGAGGTCATCCGCGAGCTGGACGCCCGGGGCGTGGAGATCGACGACGTCGGGCTGCGCCGCCCGACCCTGGACGACGTCTTCATCTCGCTCACCGGCCACGCGGCCGAGACGTCCGCCGGGGGCGAGGAGACCGGCGGTGACGCCGCTCCGGACGAGGACGCCGGCCGCGGCGGGCGCCGCGGGAGAGGCGGCGGAAAGGGCCGGGGCAAGGACCGGCGAGCGGCGCGGGAGGCGGCGAAGTGAGTGCGGTGACGGAGACGGCGCGGACCGGAGCCACGCGCCCGCGCGGCGGCCTGGCCCGGTCCGTACGGGACTCGCTGGTGGTCGCGCAGCGCAACCTGATCAGAATGGCGCGCATCCCGGAGATGGTGGTCTTCGGGCTGGTCCAGCCGATCATGTTCGTGGTGCTGTTCAGCTATGTCTTCGGCGGCGCGATCCAGCTGCCTGGCCAGCAGGGGCCGATCGACCCCGCGCAGTACCGCGCGTTCCTCATGGCGGGCATCTTCGCGCAGACCGTCACCTTCGCCACGGCCGGCGCGGGCGCGGGCATCGCGGACGACATGCACAAGGGCCTCATCGACCGCTTCCGGTCGCTGCCGATGGCCCGCGGCGCTGTCCTCACCGGCCGCACGCTCGCCGACCTCGTACAGACCGCGCTGACCCTCGTCGTGCTCGCCGCCGTCGCGCTGATCATCGGCTGGCGCACCCACGAGAACCTCGGCAAGGTGCTGGCGGGGTTCGGCCTGCTGCTCCTGCTCGGGTACGCCTTCTCGTGGATCGGCGCGCTGATCGGGCTGTCCGTACGGACCCCCGAGGCGGCGACCTCCGGTGGCCTGATCTGGCTGTTCCCGCTGACCTTCATCTCCAACGCGTTCGTGCCGTCGGACTCCATGCCGGCCCTCCTGCGGCACATCGCCGAGTGGAACCCCTTCAGCGCGACCGTCCAGGCGGCCCGTGACCTCTTCGGCAATCTGCCGCCCGGCTATCCGGTGCCGGACGCCTGGCCCATGCAGCACCCGGTCCTCGCCTCGGTGCTCTGGTCGGTCGTGATCATCGCGGTCTTCCGCACGCTGGCGGTACGCAAGTACCGGTCGGCGACGGCCTGAGCGGGGCAGGGCGCGCAACGTGTGGGCGCGCGCCGCGGGCGGGCGCGCGTCTGCGCGGGGGGCGCGTCTGCGCGGGAGGGCGCATCTGCACGGGGAGCGCGCCGGCATGGTGGGCGTGCTTCGGCGTCGTGGGCGCGCGTCGGCATCGTGAGCGGGCGCGTGTCGTGGTGCACGCCCCGCGCGCGGGCACGTCGAAGGGCCCGGGTCTTCCGGCCCGGGCCCTTCTCTGCTGTGTGTGTCGCGGTGCGGCCGCCGCACGCGGTGGGCGCGGCCGGGACTGCGGGGCTCAGCCCTTGTACGGCTTGGCGTCCAGGATCTTCACGGCCGCCTTCTTGCCGTTGGGGAGCTCGTACTCCGCGGTCTCGCCGACCTTCTTGCCGTTGACTCCGGTGCCCAGCGGCGACTGCGGGGAGTAGGTCTCGATCTCCGCACTCGCGTACTCGCGGGAGGCCATGAGGAAGGTCAGGGTGTCGTCCGGGTCACCGTCGAAGGCGATCGTGACGACCATGCCCGGCTCGACGACGCCGTCGTCCGCCGGAGCCTCACCGACCTTGGCGGTCTCCAGGAGCTGGGTCAGCTGACGCACCCGGAGCTCCTGCTTGCCCTGCTCCTCCTTGGCCGCGTGGTAACCGCCGTTCTCCCGCAGGTCACCCTCTTCGCGGGCCGCCTCGATCTTCTTGGAGATCTCGGCACGTGCGGGACCAGACAGGTACTCCAGCTCGGCCTTGAGCTGGTCGTACGCCTCCTGGGTCAGCCAGGTGACGTTGTCGCTGGTCTGGGTCACAGGTGCTCCTCGTCGGTACTGGGGATAAATCAAACGCCCTACCAGGAAGGCTTGCGCCTTCTCGGGCGGGCGAAACCACGAGCCTAACAATTCCGGCACAAAAGGGGGAGCGGTAAACCGCAAAAAACGCGTCACCGCTGGTCAGGCCCCGTTCGGCCGTGATCGCCCGACACGCGGAAACGATCATGCACGAACGGGCTGCGACGTGCTAGGGGGTTTTGCTGCGGAGAGGGGTTCCGGGGAGGGTCCGGAGAGGGCCCGGCCAGGGCCCGGAGAGGAGGTGCCGGCTGCAGGCGGTTGCTTCCGTTACGTCCTGCTGCTTCTCACTACTTCTTGCCCGGAGCGGCCGAGGTCGTACAACCGACCAGCTCGGCGTTGGTCGCCCGGGCCGTCGTCCGAATCGTGATCACCGTGTCGACCTGGTCCTTCGCCTGATCGACCGGGACGTCCTTGCGGCCGACCTCGGCGCCGTCGGCGGACTGCGAGCGGAGCGTGCAGACGCCCTTCGCGCCGGTGTCCTTCACGACCTCGAGGTGGGCCTGGACCGCCGAGTCGGAGACGACCTTGTACGAGACCAGGCGGCCGCTGAGGTCCTGCCCGGTGATGTAGGAGATGCCGAACCAGGCGATCATGGCGACCAGCGCGGCGCCGAGCACCGCGCCGACGATCTTGAGCGTGCGGTCGGCGCGCTCGTCGGCGGTACGGCCGTACCGTCCGTCGGGCAGTCCGTCGCGCACCGCGGCCATGATCTTCCTCCTGGTAAGGGGAACCTGGAAATAATCGCCCCCTCGCTTCGGTCACTATAGAAGGCGTTGTGCCACGGCGTCGCACGGCGTCCCATGACCCTTGACTGAGGATCGAGTCTTGACTGAGCAGCTGCGAATGATGGCGGTGCACGCCCACCCCGACGACGAGTCGAGCAAGGGCGCGGCCACCATGGCCAAGTACGTGTCCGAGGGGGTGGACGTGCTGGTCGCCACCTGCACCGGGGGAGAGCGCGGCGACATCCTCAATCCCAAGCTCCAGGGCGACCCGTACATCGAGGCGCACATCCACGAGGTGCGCAAGAAGGAGATGGACGAGGCCCGCGAGATCCTGGGCGTCAAGCAGGAGTGGCTGGGGTTCGTCGACTCCGGGCTGCCCGAGGGCGACCCGCTGCCGCCGCTGCCGGAGGGCTGCTTCGCGCTGCAGGACGTGGAGGCCGCGGCCGAACCGCTGGTGAAGCTGATCCGCTCGTTCAAGCCGCAGGTCATCACGACGTACGACGAGAACGGCGGCTACCCGCACCCCGACCACATCATGACCCACAAGATCACGATGGTGGCCTTCGACGCGGCCGGCGACCCCTCGAAGTACCCCGATGCCGGCGAGCCCTACCAGCCGCTGAAGCTCTACTACAACCAGGGCTTCAACCGCCCGCGCACCGTCGCGCTGCACGAAGCGCTGCTGGAGCGCGGCATGGAGTCGCCGTACGGCGAGTGGCTGGAGCGCTGGAAGTCCTTCGAGCGCGCCGAACGCACGCTGACCACCTACATTCCCTGCGCGGACTTCTTCGAGATCCGGGACAAGGCGCTGATCGCGCACGCCACGCAGATCGACCCCGACGGCGGCTGGTTCCGCGTCCCGATGGAGATCCAGAAGGAGGTCTGGCCCACGGAGGAGTACGAGCTCGCCAAGTCTCTGGTGGACACCTCCCTCCCCGAGGACGACCTCTTCGCGGGCATCCGCAACAATTGACCTCATGATGAGCGCGACCAGCACCCTCGCCATGACTCATCTCGTCCCCCTCGCGAAGGACCTGGACGAGAACAAGGTGACCCCCGGAGTCCTCGGCTTCATCGTCTTCGCGGTCATCGGCGGCGCCGTTTGGCTGCTGATGAAATCGATGAACAAGCACATGCGGAAGGTCGACTTCGAGGAGAAGCCGGGCGAGGGCGCCGAGGGCGCCGGCCCGGCACCGTCGACCGACAGCACCCCGCCCGCTTCGGCCAAGAGCACCGCCCCGGCCAAGGGCGCCCCGAAGACGACCTGACCTGGCGCTCGGTCCGGGCGACCTGAACCGGCTTTCGGGCCGGGTGACCCGATCCGGCCTTCGGGCCGGGTGACCTGGCAGGGCCTCCTGGACCGGGCGGACTGCCCGGACCTCTGGGGTCGGGCGGCTTGACCGGGCCGCCGCCTCCGGGCCGCCGGACCGGAGGCATGGAACCGCCGTGGGTGCGGAAGCCCGCGGCGGCACCGCGCTGCGCCCGCTCGGGGCGCGGCGTGGCACGGGCCGCGCTGCTGCCGGTGCCGGACGGAGGCGGGACATGCCTGCCGATGCCGGGCGACGCGCTCCTCGGCACGGGCGGGGCGCTTGGTCTGGGCGGGCCCTGGGCACGGGCCGGTCCCTGCGGCACGGGCCGGTCCCTCGGTACCGGCGCGCTCGTCGCACCGGTGGGGCTGTTTGGTGCTGGGGCGCTCGCCGCACCGGTGCGCCCCCGGGCACCCGCGCGCTCGTCGTCCCGGTTGGGGGGCTTGCCTGGTGCCGACGCGCACGCTGCACCGGTGGGGCTGTCTGGTCTGGCGCGCTCGCCGCATCGGTGGCACCCGGGCACCCGCGCGCACGTCGTACCGGTGGGGCCCTTGGTGCTGGCGCGCCCGTCATGGCGGACCGTTCGTCGTACCGGTGGACTCCTGCTGCCGGCGCGCTCGCCGCACCGGTGGGGCTGTCTGACGTCGGCGCGCTCGTCATGGCGGCATGCCTCTCGTGCCGGTGCGCTCCTCGTGCCCGGCGGGCCCCGGGGCCGTCCGGGACCGGTGCTGTCCGCGGCCCGGGGTGCGGGGCCCGGAGGGCGGCGGGACCGGCGTGACGTGCCGGTCCCGCGCTGGTCGTTCGCTCAGCCCACCCGTTCCAGCGGTATGCCCATGATTTCGCGGGCGTGGCGGGTGGGGATCATGCCGAGGCGCCAGGCCTGCCAGCCGGACTCCAGCTCGATGCCGCGGTCCAGCAGGACGGCGTACGCCTCGGCGCAGTCCTCCAGCTTCGGGTCGCGCAGCGGATGCGGGGAGCGGCGCAGCTCGGCCAGCTCCTCCTGGGCGACGGCCGTACCGACCTCCACACCGCCCGGCGACGCCAGCGGCAGCAGCGTGCAGCGCAGGAAGCGGGCCCAGTCCTCGCCGCGCCGGTCGCCGTAGCCCGCGAAGATCCCGGCCGCCTCGTCGGCCAGCTCCAGCGCCTGCGCGGTCTTGCCGTTCCCCGCGTCGATCACCACCAGCTCCAGGCAGGACCAGCCCTCGCTGTGCGGCACCCCGATCCGCTGGAAGTCCCGGCGGGCGTCCTGCAGCAGCTGGCGCGCGAAGCCGCTGTTGCGCAGCGAGCCGGTCTGCGCGGCCCGCAGGTCGCGGGTGATCCGCCCCGAGTGGTGCCGGGCGCACGCCACGCCGTACGCGTCCCGCATCCGGCTGAACATCGTGCGCGCCCGCTCCAGCCGGCGCAGCCCCGCGTCCTTGTCGCCGTTCTCCTCCAGGGCCTGGCCCAGGTAGTACAGCGTCCAGGCCTCGCCCCGGGCGTCCTCGTGCCGGCGGTGCAGCGGCAGGGCCTGGTTCAGCTGGTCCACGGCGGCGGCCGGGTCGCCGTCCACCAGCCGGGCCCTGGCCAGCTGGGTCATCGCCCACGCCTCGCCGCGCTCGTCCTGCGTACGGCCGTACAGCTCCAGCGCCTCCTGCAGCTCGCGCTCCGCACGCGGCACGTCACCGTGGCGCAGGCACGCCTGGCCCAGCTGGAAGTGCGCCCACGCCTGGCCGTGCACGCTCTCGCTCTCGCGGTGCAGCTCCAGCGCCTCGTCGAGCAGCGCGAACGCCTCGGCCAGCCGCGCGCGGTCCCGCTCCACCGCCGCCAGCGCGTGCAGCGTCCACGCGCGGTCGCCGCGCATGGCGTCCCCGCCCTGCATCTCCAGCGCCTCGCGCAGCTTCTCCGCGGCCTCCGTGAGATTGCCCTGCTGCTGGAGGGTGATGCCCAGATCGCGCAGGGCACGCGCCGCGCCCGCCGGATGCTGCGCCTCGAAGTACAGGTCGACCACCGAGGACAGCGTCGTCCGCGCCTTGTCCAGCTCGCCGAGCTGACGGGCGGCGACGCCGGTGCGCCACTGCACCGAGCGGGCCAGCAGGCCCTTGTCCGCTGCCTTCGTCAGCTCGTTCAGCTCGCCGAGGCGGTACAGGTCGCCGCGGAGCAGGCAGTAGTCGGCGAGCGCGCCCAGGAGGTGGGAGAGCGTGGCCTGGTCCACGTCCTGGTCGGCGTGGCGCAGTGCCGCCGTGATGAAGCTGGTCTCGTCGTCCAGCCACTGCAGCGCCGCGTCGAGCGAGGTGAAACCGTGCGGCCCGAAACGGTCGGCGCGCGTGGAGGTGTTGCCGTCGACCAGCCGGATCACGGAGTCGGCCAGCTCGGCGTAGCTGCGCATCAGCCGCTCCTGGGCGGTCGCGCGCTCCGCCGGGTCCTCCTCGTCCAGCAGCCGCGCGTGCGCGAAGCGGTGCACGAGGGCGTGCAGGCGGTACCGGTTGCCGCGGACGTGCTCCACCAGCCCGGCCTCGGCCAGTCGGGCCAGCCGCTGCTGTGCCTCCTCCTGCTCGACGCCCAGCAGCGCGGCGGCCGCCGCCGCGCCGAGGCTCGCCCGTCCTACCAGCGCCAGCCGGCGCAGCAGCCGCCGGTCGGCGTCGGCCTGGTCCGTGTACCGCAGCCACAGGGCGCGCTCCACGGGCGTCACCGGGCCGTAGGCCGCCAGGTCCTCGGCGAGCGTGGCGGGGTCGCGCCGGTCCAGCGAGGAGCCCGCGACCCGCAGCGGCAGCGGCAGCCCGCCGCACAGCTCGCCGATCCGGTCCAGCGCCTCCGGGTCGTACGGCACGGCCGCGCCCTCCGCCGCGCCGCCCGAGGCGCGCAGCAGCTCCTCGACGCCCGCGGTGTCCAGCGGGCCCACCGGCAGCTGGTGCACCCACGCCGACAGCCCGGCGGGCAGCTCCATCGGCTCCCGCGTCGTGACCAGCACCAGGGACTCGGAGTGGTCTGGCACCAGCGTGCGGACCTGCTCCGGGTCGGTGGCGTCGTCCAGCAGGACCACCACCGGGAGGTTGGTCAGATGCTGCTGGTACAGCTCCGCCAGCCGCTTCACGTGCTGCTCGGGCGAGGGCCGCTCGCGGAACAGCAGCTGCTCGCGGGGCGCCCCGAGGCGGTTCAGCAGGTGCAGCAGCGCGTCCCGGGTGGGCAGCGGGGCCTCGCCCGGCGTCTCGCCGCGCAGGTCCACCACGCACGCGCCGCGGAACTGGTCGCGCAGCTGCCGCGCGGCCCGCACCGCGAGCGCCGTGCGCCCCGAGCCCTGCTCGCCGTGGAGCACCACCACCGTCGGCTTGGTCTCCGTACTGGCGCGGGCGGCGTGCACCCACTGGGTGATCTGCGTCAGCTGGGCCCGCCGCCCCGCGAACGGGCCGCCCGGGTCGGGAAGTTGCTGGAAGGACTCGGCCAGCACCGACCGGCGGCGGGCCGCCGCGCTCCGGTCCCCGCCGCGCAGCTGCGGGCCGCGCCCGGCCGCGCCGCTGCCCTGCGTGCCGCCCTGCGCACCGCTGCGGTTCGTCGCCGTCAGCACCCGCTGCTGGTCGAGGAACGGCCGGATGCCGCGCACCTCCAGGGCCGTCAGCCACTGCAGCCGCAGCTGCTCGGGGCCGCCGGGCTGGCCCCGCATCCCCGCCTGCCGGTGCGCGGCCGGCCAGTGCCCGGCGGTGAGCTTCAGCACCGTGGCCGCCGCGCCTGCGACGAGGACCACGCCGCCGGTGCCCAGCGCCGCGCCGGGTCCGGTGCCGTACGCCAGGTCCGCGACGACGGCCGCGGCGGCGGCGACCAGCGTGGCCACCGCGGGCGTGCCCGTCTCCCTGCGGGTCAGACGCTCCGTCAGCAGGCGTCGGTCGGCGGCAGCTTCGTCCAGCGCCCGCACGTACGCGGCGTACTCCTCCGCCGCCGCGGCCGCGAGCCGGTCCAGCGCCGCCCGCGCCCTGGTCAGCAGCACGCTGCCGTCGACGCGCCCGCCCGAGCGGCGTACCTCCTCCTCGACCGCGCGCGTCAGGAGTGCGTCCGCGTCCGCGCGGTGAGCGTCCCGCAGGACAGCCGGTGAGCCCGTCATTCCATATCCCCCTCCAGCGATGATCGCTTTGTACGCCCAGTGTTCCGTCTCGGCGCCGGATCCGGCAGCCCTGTGGATAACTCCGCCGGGACGTGACACACGGTCGAGTGACCGATCCGCCGTGCCGGGCGTTGCGCGCCCGGCGGATCCGCTTCGCACCTCCGGGCGCACCCGTGAGAGAGGATGGCCCCATGCCGAACCGCCTGGCTCATGAGACTTCCCCGTATCTGCTCCAGCACGCCGACAACCCGGTCGACTGGTGGCCGTGGTCCGCCGCGGCGTTCGAGGAGGCGCGGCGGCGCGGCGTGCCGGTGCTGCTCAGCGTCGGGTACAGCAGCTGCCACTGGTGCCACGTCATGGCGCACGAATCGTTCGAGGACGAGGCCACCGCGCGGCTGCTGAACGAGAACTTCGTGTCGGTGAAGGTGGACCGCGAGGAGCGGCCGGACGTCGATGCCGTGTACATGGAGGCCGTGCAGGCCGCCACCGGGCACGGCGGCTGGCCGATGACGGTCTTCCTCACGCCCGATGCCGAGCCGTTCTACTTCGGTACCTACTTCCCGCCGGAGCCGCGGCACGGCATGCCGTCGTTTCCCCAGGTCCTGGAGGGCGTGAAGGCCGCATGGACGGACCGCAGGGAGGAGGTCGGCGAGGTCGCGGGGAAGATCGTCCGGGATCTCGCTGACCGGTCGCTGGCCGCCGCCGGCGCGCAGCCGCCGGGGCCCGATGACCTGATGGCCGCGCTGCTGCAGCTGACCAGGGATTTCGACGCGACGCGCGGCGGATTCGGCGGCGCGCCGAAGTTCCCGCCGTCGATGGTGCTGGAGTTCCTGCTGCGCCACCACGCGCGCACCGATTCCGAGGGCGCGCTCGACATGGTGCGGGCCACCTGCGAGGCGATGGCGCGCGGCGGCATCTACGACCAGCTCGGCGGCGGGTTTGCGCGCTATTCCGTGGACGCGGAATGGGTGGTGCCGCACTTCGAGAAGATGCTCTACGACAACGCGCTGCTGTGCCGCGTGTACGCGCACCTCTGGCGCGCCACCGGCTCCGGCCTCGCCCGCCGCGTCGCCCTGGAGACCGCCGACTTCATGGTCCGCGAACTCCGCACCGACCAGCTCGGCTTCGCCTCCGCGCTGGACGCCGACAGCGACGACGGCACGGGACGGCACGCCGAGGGCGCGTTCTACGTGTGGACGCCCGCTCAGCTGGCCGAGGTGCTGGGGGAGGAGGACGCCCGGGTGGCCGCCGCGTACTTCGGCGTCACCGAGGAGGGCACCTTCGAGGAGGGCGCCTCGGTGCTCCAACTCCCGGACGCCGACGGGCTGAACGATGCCGAGCGGATCGCCTCCATCAAGGAGCGGCTGCTCGCCGCCCGTGAGGAGCGGCCCCGCCCCGGCCGGGACGACAAGGTCGTGGCCGCCTGGAACGGGCTGGCCATCGCGGCGCTCGCGGAGACCGGCGCGTACTTCGACCGCCCGGACCTGGTGCAGGCCGCCACCGACGCCGCCGACCTGCTGGTCCGCGTCCACATGGACGGCCGGGCACGGCTGCACCGCACCTCGCGCGACGGCGTCCCCGGCACCAACTCCGGCGTGCTGGAGGACTACGCGGACGTCGCCGAGGGCTTCCTCGCGCTGTCCCAGGTGACCGGCGAGGGCGTGTGGACGGACTTCGCCGGGCTGCTCCTGGACACCGTGCTGGTCCACTTCCGGGGGCCGGACGGCTCGCTGTACGACACCGCCGACGACGCCGAGACGCTGATCCGCCGCCCCCAGGACCCGACCGACAACGCCACGCCCTCCGGATGGACCGCGGCGGCCGGCGCCCTGCTCTCGTACGCCGCGCTCACCGGCAGCGCGCCGCACCGGGAGGCGGCGGAGGGCGCGCTCGGCATCGTGAAGGCGCTCAGCGGCCGCGCCCCGCGCTTCATCGGCTGGGGGCTCGCGGTCGCCGAGGCGCTCCTGGACGGCCCGCGCGAGGTCGCGGTGATCGGCTCGTACGACGACGAGGCCACCCGTGAGCTGCACCGCGCCGCGCTGCTGGGTACCGCGCCCGGCACGGTGGTCGCGGTCGGCGCCCCCGGGAGCGAGGAGGTGCCGCTCCTCATGGACCGGCCGCTGGTCGGCGGGCGGCCCGCGGCCTACGTGTGCCGCAACTTCACCTGCGAGCGGCCCACCACCGACCCGGGCGAGCTGGCGGAACGCCTGAAGGACGGCTGACCGGAAGGCGGACCGGACTGCTGAACGGAAGGCCGACCGGGCTGCTGAACGGAAGGCCGACCGGCCTGCTGAACGGGCGGCCGGATCCGCCGCGCCTCCGTACGCGGCGGGCCGCGCCCCCCCCGTACGACGTCGGACTGCCCCGGATACCGCGGCGGGTGGCCCCCGTACGACGGCGGGCTGCCCCGCCGCGGCACCGGGTGGGCCGCCCCGCCGGTACCGGTGGAAACACGCCGGACCTTCCCGATCCATGGCCTCCGCAAGGGTCTCGCGGGCTAGCGTCGTGCCATGACCATCCGCAGTGAAGTCCCCACCACCCACCGCGAAGTACGGCTCGCAGCGCGTCCCGACGGCCCGGTCACCGACGACCTCTTCGAGATCGCCGAGGTGCCCGTGCCGGAACCGGCGCCCGGCCAGGTCCTCGTCCGCACCACCACCATGGGCGTCGCGGCCGTCATGCGCACCCTCATGGACGAGCAGAGCGCCGTGCCCATGCCGCACTACGAGATCGGCGCCCCGCTGCACGGCGCGGCCGTGGGCGAGGTGGTGGCCGCGCCCGGCACCGACTTCGCCCCCGGTGACCTGGTCGAACACCGGCTCGGCTGGCGCGAGTACGCCGTCATGGACGCCTCCCAGGCGCAGCGCCTGGAGTCCGGCCTGCTGCCCGATCCAGCGGCGTACCTCTCCCAGGGGCCGACCGCGCTGATGGGCATCGGCCGGGGCGCCGACGTACGCCCCGGCGACACCGTCTTCATCACCGGCGCGGCGGGCGGCGTGGGCTCGCTGGCCGGGCAGCTGGCCAAGCAGCGCGGTGCGGCCCGCGTCATCGGCAGCACCGGCTCGCGCACCAAGGCCGAGCGGCTGATGGACGGGCTCGGGTACGACGCGGTGGTGATCCGGGGCGAGGGGCCGGTCCTGGACCAGCTGCGCAAGGCGGCGCCGGACGGCGTCGACGCGCTCTTCGACAACGTCGGCGGCGAGCAGCTGCAGGCCGCGCTCGCGCTCGCCAACCGCGGCGCCCGGTTCGCGATCGTCGGCGCGCTGTCCGCCCAGATGAATTCCGGTGCCTCCGCCGTGACCGAGATCGACACGCTGTCGGTGCTGTCCCGCGGCATCACCCTGCGCGGCATGGCGCTCTTCGACCACCTCGACCTCGTCCAGGAATGGAACCGGCTGTTCGGGCAGGGCCTGCGGGACGGCACGCTGACCTTCCCGCACGTGCGCTTCGAGGGCATCGAGCAGGCGCCGCGCGCGCTGCGGGAGTTGACCGAGGGCCGGCACCTGGGCGCGGTGCTGGTCGACCTGTAGAGACGTTTCCGCGCCGGGCTCGTGCGAGCGGACGCCGCTCCGCGAGGCCCGGCGCGTGCCCCGCGCCGTTCCGCAAGGCCCGGCGCCGCTCCGCGCCGCCTCGTGAGCGGCCCGCGCGCCCGCTCGACGCCGCCTCGCGGAGGTCCCCGCGCCCGCTCCGCGCCGCCTCGCGAAGGCCCGTGCGCCCACCCCGTGACGCCGTACGCCCAGGCCGCCGACGTCAGGCGGTCTCCCCGTTGTCAGTGGGATGTGTAACGCTCTAAGAGCGCACAGTCACATTCAGTGAGAGCTGGAGGGGGTGTTGCGAATGCGTGCTGCGCTGCACGGAGCGGTCGTGCTGGCCGCCGCGGTGTGTGTGGGCGGGTTCCTGCTGGGCGGGACCGCCGTGGTGCTCGCGCTGGTGCTGGCCGGAGTGGCGGCCCTGACATGGCAAGTGGCCGCGGCGTCGAGGCCGCGGCCACGGTGGGGCCGGATCGCGGGGAGCGCCGCGGTGGTGCCCGGGCCCGCGTCAGGCGTGCGAATAGGCCACCAGCGAGATGCCGACGTAGTGCACGACGAAGGCCGCGAGGGTGAAGGAGTGGAAGACCTCATGGAAGCCGAACCACCGAGGTGACGGGTTCGGGCGCTTGATCCCGTAGATCACGCCGCCCGCGCTGTAGAGCAGTCCGCCGACGATCACCAGCACGAGGACGGCGATGCCGCCCTTCTGCAGGAAGTCCGGGAGGAAGAAGACCGCCGCCCAGCCCATCGCGATGTAGCACGGCGTGTAGAGCCAGCGGGGTGCGCCCACCCAGAAGACGCGGAAGGCGATGCCGAGGGCGGCGGCCGCCCAGATGCCCCAGAGGAGCAGGTCCCGGCGGCCGTCGGGGAGCAGCAGGATCGTCAGCGGGGTGTAGGTGCCCGCGATGATCAGGAAGATGTTGGCGTGATCCAGCCGGCGCAGGATGCCGGTGACCCGCGGGCCCCAGTTGCCGCGGTGGTAGATGGCACTGACGCCGAAGAGCAGGCAGGCGGAGAGCGTGTAAATACCGCACGCCACACGTCCGCGGGTGCTGTCGGCCAGTGCGGTGAGCATGACCCCCGAGAAGAGCACGGCCGGGAACATTCCGGCGTGCAACCACCCCCGCAGCTTCGGCTTGAGCGGGGCGGTGAGCGCGGAGACCGCGGAGGTCACGGCCTGAGCTGGGCTTTCGGTCGTGTGGCCGGCGGTGGCTTCGGGCGCGGAAGACATGGGCGCCAGCCTATCTACGCCACCGTAAGTTACGGATCAGTCTGTGAGTGGTGACGGTCACCAAGGTGCCCTCTGGACAGAATCCGGTCGGCGTCGGATGATCAAATGAGTGCGGTCGGCACCGGATGAGCGGTCACGAAGCATCCGGGTCGCAGCCCCCAAGGGGCCAACATCTACAAAAGCGGACATTGTGCTGATGTTCGCATAAACCCCTCATCTAGGAGCGATCGTGGCGCGCGACAACGCGGCTCCCAAACCCCCGACCACCCACAAGGACCTCATCGCCTGGGTCGATGAGATCGCGTCGATCACCCAGCCGGACCGCATCGTCTGGTGCGACGGCTCGGAGGCGGAGTACGAGCGCCTGTGCGAGGAACTGGTCGCCAAGGGAACGTTCAAGAAGCTCGACCCGATCAAGCGTCCCAACTCCTACTACGCGGCGTCCGACCCGAGGGACGTCGCCCGCGTGGAGGACCGCACCTTCATCTGTTCCGAGAAGGAGGAGGACGCGGGCCCGACGAACCACTGGCAGGACCCCGCGAAGATGCGCGAGGTCTTCACCGGTGAGGACGGCATCTTCCGGGGCGCCATGCGCGGCCGGACGATGTACGTCGTCCCGTTCTGCATGGGCCCGCTCGGCTCCCCGCTCTCCGCGCTCGGCGTGGAGATCACCGACTCGGCGTACGTCGCCGTGTCGATGCGGACCATGACCCGCATGGGCCAGCCGGTCCTGGACGAGCTGGGCTCGGACGGGTTCTTCGTCAAGGCCGTGCACACCCTGGGTGCCCCGCTCGCCGAGGGCGAGGAGGACGTGCCCTGGCCGTGCAACTCCACCAAGTACATCTCGCACTTCCCCGAGGACCGCGAGATCTGGTCCTTCGGCTCGGGCTACGGCGGCAACGCCCTGCTCGGCAAGAAGTGCTACGCGCTGCGCATCGCCTCCGTCATGGCGCGCGACGAGGGCTGGCTCGCCGAGCACATGCTGATCCTCAAGCTCACCCCGCCGCAGGGCGAGTCGAAGTACGTCGCGGCCGCGTTCCCCTCGGCCTGCGGCAAGACCAACCTCGCCATGCTGGAGCCCACGATCTCCGGCTGGACGGTCGAGACCATCGGCGACGACATCGCCTGGATGCGGTTCGGTGAGGACGGCCGCCTCTACGCGATCAACCCCGAGGCCGGCTTCTTCGGCGTCGCGCCCGGCACCGGCGAGCACACCAACGCCAACGCCATGAAGACCCTGTGGGGCAACTCCGTCTTCACCAACGTCGCGCTCACCGACGACGGCGACGTGTGGTGGGAGGGCATGACGGAGGAGACCCCGGCCCACCTCATCGACTGGAAGGGCAACGACTGGACCCCGGAGTCGGAGACCCCGGCGGCCCACCCCAACGCCCGCTTCACCACCCCGGCGGGCCAGTGCCCGATCATCGCGCCCGAGTGGGAGGACCCCAAGGGCGTGCCGATCTCGGCGATCCTCTTCGGTGGCCGCCGCGCCAGCGCGGTGCCGCTGGTCACGGAGTCCTTCAACTGGCAGCACGGCGTCTTCCTCGGCGCCAACGTCGCCTCCGAGAAGACCGCCGCTGCCGAGGGCAAGGTCGGCGAGCTGCGCCGCGACCCGTTCGCCATGCTGCCGTTCTGCGGTTACAACATGGGTGACTACATGGGCCACTGGGTCAAGATCGGCAAGAACGCCGACGCGGCCAAGCTGCCCAAGATCTACTACGTCAACTGGTTCCGCAAGAACGACGAGGGCAAGTTCGTCTGGCCCGGCTTCGGCGAGAACAGCCGCGTCCTGAAGTGGATCGTGGAGCGCCTGGAGGGCAAGGCCGACGGCGTCGAGACCCCCATCGGCATCCTGCCGACCAAGGAGTCGCTGGACACCGAGGGCCTGGACCTGCCCGAGGCGGACCTGGACTTCCTGCTCAGCGTCGACAAGGACGTCTGGCGCGACGAGGCCTCGCTGGTCCCCGAGCACCTCAACACCTTCGGTGACCACACGCCGAAGGAGATGTGGGACGAGTACCGGGCGCTGGTGCAGCGTCTCGGCTAGCGGAAACGATCATGCAAGGGCCCGTCACCGGCTGGTGACGGGCCCTTGCGTACGTGGAACTCCGGGAGCGGACGGGGTGAGCACCACACGCCCCCGGAGGGCTCGGGGGCGCGGTCAGACCGCGGCCGGCTTCCGCTCGTCCTCGTGCAGCCGCAGCAGCTCGGCGGCCAGCGCGGCGGCGGCCTTGTCGGCCCGGGAGTTGGCCACGACCAGGGCGTTCCCGGCGAGCGTGCGGACGCGTCGGCGGAGCGAGGGCACTCGCTCCGGATCGCCGCCGGACGGCAGGGCACGCAGCGGGTGGTCGCCGCCGCGCAGCCGGGCCACCTGCTCGGCGAGCCGGTCGGCGGCGTCGTCGAGCGCGGCGTCCGGCGTCAGCGCGCGCAGTTCGTCGAGGGTGGTCAGCAGAGCGGTCAGATGCCCGGCGAGCCGGATGTCCAGTTCCTCCGCGCGGGAGCGGTGCGGGAAATCCTGCTCGGCCATGGTGTGGACCGACTTGGTGCGGATCGGCTCGTACATGGAATGGCCTCCTGGCAACGTCAGGAGACCATCCTACATTAGACGGTGTCTAAAGTTGTGCCGCGTACAGTCGCGGATTCCGTTCAGTACTGTCCGTAACCGTCCAGGAAGTTGCCGATGCGGGTGACCGCGTCCGTCAGATCGTCCTTGTTCGGCAGCGTGACCAGGCGGAAGTGGTCCGGCTCCGGCCAGTTGAAGCCCGTGCCGTGCACGATCATGATCTTCTCGGCGCGCAGCAGGTCCAGCACCATCTGCCGGTCGTCCTTGATCTTGTAGACCTTCGGGTCCAGCCGCGGGAAGGCGTACAGCGCGCCCTTGGGCTTCACGCAGCTGACGCCCGGGATCTGCGAGAGCAGCTCGTACGCCGCATCCCGCTGCTCCAGCAGCCGGCCGCCCGGCAGCACCAGGTCGTTGATCGACTGTCGGCCGCCCAGGGCCGTGGCCACCGCGTGCTGGGCCGGCATGTTGGCGCACAGCCGCATGTTCGCGAGGATCGTCAGGCCCTCGATGTACGAGGTGGCGTGCGCCTTCGGGCCGCACACCGCGAGCCAGCCGCTGCGGTAGCCCGCCACCCGGTACGCCTTGGACATGCCGTTGAACGTCAGCGTCAGCAGGTCGGGCGCGAGGGCCGCGAACGGCGTGTGCGTCACGCCGTCGTAGAGGATCTTGTCGTAGATCTCGTCGGCACAGACGATCAGGTTGTGCCGACGGGCGATCTCCGCGATGCCGCGCAGCAGCTCGTCGTCGTAGACCGCGCCCGTGGGGTTGTTCGGGTTGATGACCACGATGGCCTTGGTGCGGTCGGTGACCTTCCGCTCGATGTCGGCCAGGTCCGGCATCCAGTCCGCCTGCTCGTCGCAGCGGTAGTGCACGGCCGTACCGCCGGACAGCGACACCGACGCCGTCCACAGCGGGTAGTCCGGGGCGGGGACCAGCACCTCGTCGCCGTCGTCGAGCAGGGCCTGCATCGACATCTGGATCAGCTCCGAGACGCCGTTGCCGAGGTAGACGTCCTCCACCGACAGCTCGATGCCGCGGGTCTGGTAGTGCTGCATCACCGCGCGCCGCGCGGACAGCAGGCCCTTGGCGTCGCCGTAACCGTGCGCCGTGCCGACACTGCGGACGATGTCCTCGAGGATCTCCGGCGGGCACTCGAAGCCGAACGCCGCGGGGTTGCCGGTGTTGAGCTTGAGGATGCGATGACCTGCCGCCTCCAGCCGCATCGCCTCCTCAAGAACCGGGCCACGGATCTCGTAGCAGACATTGGCGAGCTTGGTTGACTGGATCACCTGCATGTCCGCCACCTTACGGGCGGGCGCCGGGCGCCGCCCGGTGTTATGGGCCACGCAGGACACGGTGGGGGCGCGGGTGCCGGGCGGCCTCCCGCACCCCTTACTTGTGCTTTCCAAGCCGTGTGTGAGGCGCGGCCGATATTTCGCATGTGCGGGCCATCGCGCGCTTCGTCATCGAAGCCGGGCAACGGAATCCGCAGGTCGCCCGGTGCGGCGCCCGTACCCGGTGTGAGCTTCGACTCAGCCGCGTGCCGTCGGCGTACGCCGGACCGCCCGGCCCGCGAGTACGTCCGTGCGCTTGCCGTCCTCGATCACGAAGCGGCCGTCGATCAGCACGTGCGGGATGCCGGAGGGCAGCGTGCGCGGCTCCTCG
Source organism: Streptomyces sp. Ru73 (assembly GCF_002920575.1). Taxonomy (GTDB): domain Bacteria; phylum Actinomycetota; class Actinomycetes; order Streptomycetales; family Streptomycetaceae; genus Streptomyces. The sequence goes on from NZ_PQSQ01000012.1 coordinate 36,842, forward strand.
AAGGTCGAGCCGGCGGCCACCGTCTCCGGGTCGAAGAGCACCAGGTCGGCGCGGTATCCCTCGCGTACGAGGCCCCGGTCCGGCAGCCGCAGCCGTGCGGCGGCCCGCCCGGTGAGGTGCGCGACGCACTCCTCCAGCGAGAGGATGCCCAGCTCACGGACGTACTTGCCGAGGTACTGGGGGAACGTGCCGTACGCGCGCGGGTGCGGCTTGGCGCCCTGCAGGATGCCGTCGCTGCCGCCGGTGTGCACGCGGTGCCGCATGATCTGCCGGACGTTCTCCTCGTGCCCGACGTGCTGCAGGATCGTCGAGCCGAGCCGGTCCTCGATGAGCAGCCGGCGGGCCGTCACCCACGGCTCCTCGCCGCGCTCGGCCGCGCTCTCGGCGACGGTCTTGCCGACGTACCCGGCGAGCTCGGGGTGTGCGACGCCGGAGATCTCGATGGTGTCCCACTCCATCGGGACGCCGTGACAGCCGTCCGCGCCCTCGACCTCCATGACGTGCCGGATGCGGGCCGCCTCGGCGTCGTCCCGCAGCCGGGCCAGGATCGCGTCGGGCCCGCCCTCGCTCGCCCAGCTCGGCAGCATCGCGACCAGCGTGGTGCAGCCGGGGGTGTAGGGGTAGGTGTCGAGACTGATGTCCGCGCCGGCGGCCAGCGCCTCGTCCAGCAGGGCCAGCAGCTCGGGGGCGCGGCCCTCGTTCACGCCGAAGTTCATGGTGGCGTGCGCGAGGTGCAGCGCGCAGCCGGCCTCGCGGGTGAGGCCGACCATCTCCTCGTACGCCTGGAGGGCGCCGGCGCCGTACGAGCGGTGGTGCGGGCAGTAGTAGCCCTCGTACCGGGCCACCACCCGGCACAGCTCGGTCAGCTCGGCGTCCGAGGCGTACATGCCGGGGGTGTAGGTCAGGCCGGAGGAGAGGCCGACGGCGCCCTGCTCCAGGCCCTCGGCCACCAGCTGCTTCATGCGGGCCAGCTCGGCGTCGGTGGCGGGCCTGTCGTCCCAGCCCAGCGCGAGCATCCGGACCGTGCCCTGGGGGATCAGGTACGCGGCGTTGACCGCGATGCCGTGGCCGTCGAAGCCGTGGTCCAGCCGGTCGAGGTACTCGCCGACCGAGCGCCAGCTGAAGTCGATGTCCGAGCCGTCGCCGTTCCAGCCCGCGATCTGGGCGCGGACCTCGGCGAGGGTGCGGTCGTCGACGGGCGCGTACGACAGGCCGTCCTGGCCGATGACCTCCAGGGTGACGCCCTGCGCCGCCTTCGCCTCGTGCGCGGGGTCGCGCAGGAGGGCGAGGTCGCTGTGGGCGTGCATGTCGATGAAGCCGGGGGCCAGCGCCAGGCCGTGTGCGTCGATGGTGCGGCGGGCCGTCGGGCGGGCGCCGCCGTCGCCCGCGCGGTGGATCGCGGCGATCCGGCCGTCGGCCAGCGCTACGTCGGCCCGGTACGAGGGGCCGCCGGTCCCGTCTATGACGTTGACGTCACGGACCACGGTGTCCATGGGGTTGCCTTTCTTGCGGCCGGTGGGCGGGGCACGCGGCCTCCGGCCGCGTTGTCCTCAAACGCCGGACGGGCTGGGAGGTCAGAAGAACGTGCGGACGTAGTCCGTCACCGTGCCGTCGGCCTCGACCAGGGGGATGAGCTGCCACTTGTCGAAGGACGTGCACGGGTGGGACAGGCCCATCCCGATCCAGTCGCCGACCTCCAGCTCGGCACCCGGCTCGGTGCGGAGCCAGGCGTGCTGGTCGGAGAGGCCCGTCACGGCGATGCCCTCGGCGGGCCGCTCGGCGCCGTCCCGCGCCGACCGCACCACCTGCACCTCGGGCAGGTCCAGGTCGTATGCCGCGTCCCGCTTGCCCGCGTTGGCGAACGCCTGCTCGCCGTTCGGGCGCGAGACGACCTGCGCCCACAGCCGGAAGGCGGGCTGCAGGGCGCCCTCGTCGGGGTGGCGGTTGAAGGGGGTGAGGTGGCGGTAGTGGCCGTCGTCGTGCGAGACGTACGCGCCGGAGCGCAGCAGCTTCAGTACCGGCCGGGACAGCTCGGGCACCTCGGCGAAGACCTCGGCGACCGTGTCGAACCAGGCGCTGCCGCCCGCGCTCAGCACGATCTCGTCCAGGTCGGCGAAGCGGCCCGCCTTGTCGAAGTCGGTGACGAGCGCCACGAGGCGGCGCAGCCAGGCGGCGACCCGCTCGGCGTTCGCGTCCGGCACCTCGCCCTCGTACCCGGCGATGCCGACCAGGCGGAGGGTGTCGGCGGCGGCGACCGCGTTGGCCAGGTCCAGGCAGGTGGCCTCGTCGCGGACGCCGGTGCGTGCCGCGTCGCCCGCGCCCAGTTCGATGACGACGTCCACCGGGCGGGTGGCGCCGGCCTCGCGCAGCGCGGCGTCCATCAGCTCGATGCCGCGGAGCGAGTCGACGTAGCAGATGAAGCGGAAGTCCGGGTCGGCGTCCAGCTCGCCGGCCAGCCAGCGCAGCGCGGCGGCGTCCACCAGCTCGTTGGCGAGGAAGATCCGCTGGATGCCGAAGGCGCGGTAGACGCGGGCCTGGTGCGGTACGGCCGCGGTGATGCCCCAGGCGCCGTGCTCCAGCTGGCGGGCGAAGAGCTGCGGGGACATCGAGGTCTTGCCGTGCGGTGCGAAGGCGAGGCCGTGCCGGGCCGAGTAGGTCTCCATCAGCGCGAGGTTGTGCGCGACCGACTCGGCGGACAGGGCGAGCACCGGGGTGGTGAAGCCGCCGGTGAAGAGGTTGCGGCGCTGGGCCGCCAGGTCGCCGACCGTGAGCCCGTCCGCGTCCGGGGGGAGGGCCTTGAAGCGGTGGTCCACCCGTTCGTCGGCGAGCTGTCCGACGGCGTTGTCGGACCGGGGATCGGCGGCCATGGGGATCTCCTCAATTTTCTTGTTGCAACATCTGCAACGCCCATTGCGCATATCGCTGAATGCTGTCTAGCATCCGATTCATCGTCGGGTCAATGGTGAGAAACCGGGAGCTGAACAGCCGCTCGCCACACCAGCAGGGCCCGCAGCACACACCGCGAGGAGCAGGGAAACACCGTGACCACAGCGACCACGCCACCGCACGTCACCACCGACGTCGTCTGCCTGGGCGAGTCCATGGTCACCTTCCTGCCCGCGCGCCCCGGCAGACTCGCCGACGTGCACTCCTGGGACCGCGGCATCGGCGGCGCCGAGTCCAACGTGGCCTGCGCGCTGGCCGCCATCGGGCACCCCGCGCGGTGGCTCTCCCGGGTCGGCACGGACGGCTTCGGCGACCACCTCCTGGAGACCATCGCCGCGCACGGGGTCGACGTGAGCCACGTCCAGCGCGACCCGCGGCGCCCCACCGGCATCTACTTCCGTACGGCGGGGGAGCGGGCCACCGGCGCGGAGGCGGAGGCCGACGGGCAGCAGCTCGCCGAGGTCGTCTACTACCGCGCGGGCTCCGCCGCCTCGGCGCTCACCCCGGAGCTGCTGGACGAGCGCGCCCTGTGGGACGCGCGCGTTGTACACGTAACCGGCATCACCGCCGCCCTCTCCGACGGCTGCCTCGACGTCCTGAAGACGATCACCGAGCGGCGCCCCGGACGCCCGCTGGTCTCCTTCGACCTCAACTACCGCGTCGGCCTGTGGCAGGACCGCGCCGCGCAGGCCCCCGGCCTCCTCCTCGGCCTCGCCCGCGGCTGCGACCTGGTCTTCGTCGGCGAGGACGAGGCCGCTGCCGCCTGGGACGTGCACGGCCCCGCCGCCGTGCGCGAAGCGCTCCCCGAGCCCGGCGTCCTCGTCGTCAAGCAGGGCGCCGAGGGCGCCACCGTGTACGAGCGGCAGCCGGACGGCTCCGACACCGTGACCTTCGCGCCCGCGCTCAGGGTCGAGGTGGCGGCCCCGGTCGGCGCGGGCGACGCCTTCGCCGCCGGGTTCCTCTCCGCGACCCTGCGCGGCCTGCCCGTCTTCGACCGGATCCGGCACGGCCACCTGATGGCCGCCGCCTCCCTCACCGTCCCCGGCGACCTGGGCGTCCCGCCCGCCCGCGCGCTCGCCGACCACCTCGTCGCGCTCACCCCCGAGGAGTGGGGGACACTGCGACTCGGCCCCGGATGGACGGAGACCGGGGCCGAGGAAGTACGGGTGGAGGTCCCCTCATGAGTGAGCGAAGCGAGCGAGTCATCGAAAGGTGCGTGCCCGGCTCATGCCGGGCCGAGCGCAGCGAGGTTCGAGCATGAGTCAGACAGTCGACCGCGCTTTGAGCATCCTGCCGCTGCTCGCGCAGGGACCGGCCAACCTGGAGCAGGTCGCCGACCGGCTGGGCGTGCACAAGTCCACGGCCCTGCGGCTGCTGCGCACCCTCCACGAGCACGGCATGGTCTACCGCCAGGCCGACCAGCGCTACCGCCTGGGCGCCCGGCTGTTCGCGCTCGCCCAGGAGGCCGTGGAGAACCTCGACGTCCGCGACATCGCCCACCCCCACCTCGTCGAGCTCAACGAGAAGGTCGGCCACACCGTCCACCTCGCGGTGTACGAGGAGAACGAGGTCCTCTACATCGACAAGGTCGAGAGCCGCTACCCGGTACGGATGTACTCGCGGATCGGCAAGCCCGTCGCGATCACAGTCGCCGCCGTCGCCAAGCTGCTGCTCGCCGACCTCCCCGAGCCGGAGCGCCGCGCGGTCGCCGAACGGCTCGAATACCCCCAGTACACGGCCCGTTCCACGCCGGACGCCACGGCCTTCCTGGCCGAGCTGGCCAAGGTGCGCGAACAGGGCTGGGCCACCGACCTCGGTGGCCACGAGGAGTCCATCAACTGCATCGGGGCACCCATCCGCGGTGCGGACGGGCGGCTGGTCGCGGCGATGTCGGTCTCCGCGCCGAACGTCGTCGTCTCCGCCGAGGAACTCCTCGCACTGCTCCCGCTGGTGCGCCGTACCGCGGACGCCATCAGCCGGGAGTACTCCGGCAACGGCCCGGTAAGAACCCCACAGGACCACAAGGAAGCCTGAGAACCACATGACCGAGAAGATCGCCCTCACCCCGGCCACCCACACCACCCCGCCCGCCAAGTTCTCCCACGGCGTCAAGAAGGGCAACATCCTCCAGGTCGCCGGGCAGGTCGGCTTCCTCCCCGCCGAGGAGGGCAAGGCCCCCACCCCCGCGGGCCCGACCCTGCGCGAGCAGACCCTGCAGACCTTCGCCAACGTCAAGGCGATCCTCGAAGAGGGCGGCGCGACCTGGGACGACGTCATGATGATGCGCGTCTACCTCACCGACGTCGACCACTTCGCCGAGATGAACGAGATCTACAACGCCTACTTCGAGGAGCAGGGCCTGAAGGAGGCGCCGGCCGCGCGTACGACGGTGTACGTCGGCCTGCCCAAGGGCCTGCTCATCGAGATCGACGCGCTCGCCGTCCTGAGCTGAGCCGCGTCCCCCTCTCCTCCCGCTTCCCCACGGAAAGAGGCCCCGGTCCCTTGCCGTTAGCGCGAGTCCACCCCCCGCACGTCCTGCCGCACGGCGCGGCGTCCCGTACCGACGGGGCGCCGTGCCGCGGTCCCCCCTGCCTGGAAACCCCCTGCCTGACAACGGAGTCCTGCCATGTTCCTCGCCGCGGCCCCCACCCCAGCGCCACCACCGCACACCGGCGGACTGCTCGCGCTGATACCCGGCACCCCCGGTCTGCTCACCGTCGCAGCGCTCGGCATCGCCCTGCTGCTCGTCCTCATCATCAAGGTCCGGCTGCAGCCCTTCGTCGCGCTGCTCGCCGTCTCCATCGCGGTCGGCCTGGCCGCCGGCCTCTCCGTCACCGAACTCTTCGGCACCGTCCAGAAGTCCGACGTCGTCTCGATGATCGAGAGCGGCATGGGCGGCATCCTCGGACACGTCGCCATCATCATCGGCCTGGGCACCATGCTCGGCGCGATCCTCGAGGTCTCCGGCGGCGCCGAGGTGCTGAGCGCCCGGCTGCTCCGCCTCTTCGGTGAGAAGCGCGCGCCCCTCGCGATGGGCCTGACCGGCCTGATCTTCGGTATCCCGGTCTTCTTCGACGTCGGCATCTTCGTGCTCGCGCCGATCGTCTACGCGGCCGCCAAGCGGTCCGGCAAGTCGGTCGTGCTCTACGCCATGCCGCTGCTGGCCGGCCTGTCCATGACCCACGCGTTCCTGCCGCCGCACCCGGGCCCGGTCGCCGCGGCGGGCCTGTTCAAGGTCGACCTCGGCTGGATCATCCTGATGGGCCTGCTCTGCGGCATCCCGGCCGTGCTGGCCGCCTGGGCGTACGCCGCGTGGATCGGCAAGCGGGTCTTCGTGCCCGTCCCGCAGGACATGGTCGAGGCCGCCGACGAGGCCAAGGCCGCGGTCGCGGCGGAGAAGGCGGCGGCGGGCATCGCCGCCGACGAGAAGCCGGTGCCGCTGGGCACGGTGCTCGCCATCATCGGTACGCCGCTGATCCTCATCCTGCTGGCGACGTTCTCCTCCATCGCGCTGGCGCCGTCCTCCGGGCGCTCGGTCATCGAGTTCTTCGGGCACCCCTTCACCGCGCTGACCATCGCGCTGCTGCTCGCGTACTACCTGCTGGGCATCCGCCGCGGCTGGTCCCGCAAGTCCCTGGAGACGGTCTCCACCGCCTCCCTGAAGCCGGTCGGCAACATCCTGCTGGTCGTCGGCGCCGGCGGCATCTTCGGCGCGGTCCTCAAGGGCAGCGGCGTCGCGGACGCGCTCTCCGACACCTTCCACGACGTGGGCCTGCCGGTCATCGTGCTGGCCTGGCTGCTGTCCGTCGTGCTGCGGGTGGCCCAGGGCTCCGCCACGGTCGCCATCGTCACCACCGCCGGCATCGTCCTGCCCCTGGTCGAGGCCCAGCACCTCTCGCAGCCGCACCTGGCCCTGGTCATCATGGCCATCTCGGCGGGCTCGATCTTCGCCTCGCACGTGAACGACGGCGGCTTCTGGATGGTCGCGAAGTACTTCGGGATCTCCGAGCGGGACACCCTCAAGACCTGGACGGTGCTGGAGTCCGTGCTCTCCGTCGCGGGCTTCGTGGTCGCCGCTCTGGTCAGTCTGGTGGTCTGACGCACCATTGCCTTACCGCCCCGGCGCCCGGAGTATGTGCATGACAAGACCGGGGGGTGAAACCTCCGGTTCGCATATCGGAGAGGACCCCACATGCACAGACCTCTCAGCGGCGCTCTCGCCGGCGCCGTACTGGGCGCGGCCGCCCTCGTCGGCGCCGGGGCAGGGCCCGCCGTCGCCGACGCGCACCTGCCCGGCGGCGGCGGACAGCCCGTGGCACAGCAGGCGTCCCCGCACAAGGCGAAGCCCCTGGCGGGGGACTTCGCCGGGACGGTGGCGCTCAGCAACTGTTCGGGTTCGGTGGTGCGGCTGCCGGACTCGCAGGACACCGACAAGGCGCTGGTCCTCTCCAACGGCCACTGCCTGGAGTCGGGCATGCCGGGGGCCGGCGAGGTCATCGTCGACCAGCCGTCCAGCCGGAGCTTCACCCTCCTCAGCGCGACCGGCAGCAACAAGGGCACGGTCCGGGCGAGCAAGGTCGCGTACGCGACGATGACGGACACCGACGTCTCGCTCTACGAACTCACCTCGACCTACGCCGACATCCAGAAGAAGTACGGGATCAAGGCGCTGCAGCTGGCGACCGAGCACCCCGCCAAGGGCGCCTCGATCAAGGTCGTCTCCGGCTACTGGAAAAAGGTCTACTCCTGCGGCATCGACGGCTTCGCGCCGACGCTGAAGGAGGGCGAGTGGGCCTGGAAGGACTCGGTCCGCTACACCTCCGCCTGCCACACGATCGGCGGCACCTCGGGCTCGCCGGTGATCGACACCGCCACGGGCAAGGTCGCGGCCGTGAACAACACCCTCAACGAGGACGGGGAGCGCTGCACCCTGAACAACCCCTGCGAGGTGGCCGCCGACGGCACGGTGACCGTGCACCAGGGCATCGGCTACGCCCAGGAGACGTACGGCATACCGAAGTGCTTCGGCACGGGCAACAAGCTCGACCTGGGCCGGGAGGGCTGCACCCTGCCGAAGCCGGCCGGCGAGTGACGCCTCCCGCACGCCGCGCCGACGGCTGAACGGAGCGGGGCCCGCCGCCGGCGGAAGGCCGGTGGCGGGCCCGTTCGCGGGCGGTGGGGTGACCCGCGGGTGTGGGGGGTGGCCGGGGGAGGCGGGTGACCGCCCGTCAGGAGAGGCCGTGCACGTGCTTGCCGACCTCGTTCGCGAAGGCGTCGCCGTTCGCCGCGTCCCAGTTGGTCGACCAGGTCATCGCGCCCCGCAGGCCGGGGTAGGTCTTCTCCGGCTTGAACGTGCCGCAGCCGGTGCCCTTGGTGAGACAGTCCAGCGCGGCGTTGACCACGGACGGTTCGACGTATCCGCTGCCGGCCGCCTTCGGGGAGGCCGGTACGCCGATTCCGACCTGTGACGGATCCAGGCCGTTCTCCAGCTGGATACAGGCCAGCGAGGTGAGGAAGTCCACCGAACCCTGGCTGTAGGTCTTGCCGTCGCAGCCGTTCATCGAGCCGCTGTTGTAGTACTGCATGTTGACGACCGTGAGGAAGTCCTTGATGGCCAGCGCCGTCTTGAAGTACTCGTTCTGCGGGGACTGCATGTCGATGGTCTGCGGCGCCATCGTCACCACGAGGTCGTCGTGCGCGGCGTGCAGCGACTTCAGCGCCTTGGTCATGTAGGTGGAATTGAGGCCGTTCTCCAGGTCGATGTCGACGCCGTCGAAGCCGTATTCCGTCATCAGCTTCCCGACGGAATCCGCAAAGTTCTGCGCGGAGGCGTCGTCGGCGACCGAGACCGCGCCCTTCTCGCCGCCGACCGAGATGATCACGGACTTGCCGGCCGCCTGCTTGGCCTTGATGTCCGCCTTGAAGTTGGCCGCCGAGGAGTAGCCCAGCGCCGGGTCGAGGGTGAAGCCGACCTGGCCCGGCGTACCGGTGGCGTCGGCGAAGGCGACCGCGATGATGTCGTACGCGTCGGGCACGTCCTTGAGTTTCTGGACGGTGGCGCCGTTGTCGAAGTTCTGCCAGTAGCCGGTGAGCGCATGGGCAGGTGGGGCGGCCTGGGCCGGCTGGACGGCGCCGGCCGCCGTCAGTCCGGCGGTGGTCAGCGCGGCGGCGGCCAGGCAGCCGAGCAGTCTCTTGGTGCGCGTGAACATTCGTGAACGTGCGCGAACCACAACAGCCTCCGTGGGGGGAAGTCGGATGTTACGGAGTGCGCGCTCAGGGGCCCCTGTGTGCTGCCGTACAACGTGGTCCAGACCAATGGTTCTGTCAAGAGCCCCGTACGAATGGGGAATTGATCGAGATCCCGTTCGGCGGCGGATTCCGCTGCCGCGGCCGTGAATTCCAAGTGCTTCCCGCTGCGCGGAGTTCCTTTCGGGAAAAGGGGTGGAATTCCGGCGGCGTCGCGGGGGCGCGAAGGGGGCGGAAAGGTGGTGAACAGGGCGTAATGACGAGGCTTTCCGCGGGTGTTGTGCGCCGGCACGGCGCAACTGAACGGGAGATAGCGCCACTTGTCGGGCATGGCGCGTAATGACCGGTGCGCACCTGCGGATGCACGTGCATTTGCGCGTTCCGCTTCGGCGGCCGTGGACAGATCACGGTTGATCGGTAAATGATCTCCGGAATGGTTACCGTGAGAGCGCTGTGGTGGCGGCCTCCGGAGCCGGGTAAGTGTTTTCTGATGACCGGTACGCGGCTAAAGTCTGCGGAAGACAGGACACCGCAGCGAGGGAAGTTGTGGAGCGAGTGACGTGGTGAAACGGGGACACACACATGCCGACCGCGATAGCAGTCACCAGTCCTGATCTGGTGCTCGCGCCGCCCGACCGGATCACGCCCCCGGCGCACGTGCTCGGCCCCCCGGAACGCCAGTCGCTGGACGACGCCCTCTCCCAGATGCACTTCCTGCTGGAACAGCACGGCCACGTCCTCGTGGTCCACTCCCGCGCCGTGCCGCGGGAACACGTACGCCGCCTCCAGACCCTCCGCGCCGTCCTGGAGAGCGAGCGGGTCGCGCTCGTCAGCAGCGACCTGCCGCCGCTCGGCGTCGCCCTGCTGGTCCGTCAGTTACGCCAGCTCTCCGCCTGCGACGTGGGCCCCGGCGTCCTGGGCGCGGCCGCCCGGCTGCTCACGTACTACCTCCACGCCGGCGCGCTGCTGAACAGCGTGACCCGGCTCGACGCCGTGCCCGTCAGCCTCAAGGCGCACGCCAGGTCCTGGGTCCCCGGCTCGCAGTTCGCCGTGCTGGCCCACCCCGCCCCGCACTTGATCACGCCGGGCACGGAGGGCGCCCGGCTGCCGGGCCCCGAGTTCGCCACCGAGCTGACGGTGGCCCAGGGCCAGTTCACCTCCGAGTGGCTGCGTACCCTCGCCCGCCAGTGGTCCGTGCAGGCCGTGCGGCAGGCCGAGCTGCCCGCGGAGTCCGCGCGGTGGTGGGGCACCGGCCGGCTCACCGAGTTCGCGGCCGGCATCGCCGACACCGCCGTGCTCGCGCAGCTGGTGGCCTCCGTACAGCGCTTCCCCTGCCCCTGGTGCGGCCTGGAACTGATCGGTGACCGCTGCGCGTTCTGCGCCGCCTCCGCGCTCCCCGCCGAACCCGCCGCCCCCTCCGGCACCGCCGCTTCCGGCGGAGCCGGACCGTCCGGCCGGTCGCGGTAGCGGCCATCCGGTGCGGCGGCCACAGTGGGCACATGGACGGATTACTCGGCGAGGGCGGTACACCGCCCGGTCACGGGTCCACCGCACCTGCGCGACCAGCACGCCCCGTACCACCCCGCTCTCCGTAACCGCCCTGAACGAGGTAGTCCCCAGCCATGAACTCACGCCAGCGCCGCGGCATCGTCCTGCTGCTCCTGTCGGTCCTGTGCGCATTCGGCGCCTTCGCGGGCGTCCTGTCGGTGATCAGCGACGTGGAGTCCAAGGTGGGCCCCGAGGTCACCGCCTATGAGCTCAAGGACGACGTCGCCGCGTACAAGACCCTGCAGGCGGGGCAGTTCCGGCAGATCCGGATGCCCGAGCGCTGGCTGCCCAGAACGGCGGTACGGGACCTGGACCAGGTGGTGGGCAGGATCGCGGTCAATCCGCTGCGCAAGGGCTCGCTGCTGCAGACCGACATGGTCGCCGACCGGCCGGCGCTCCAGCCGGGCCAGCAGGAGATCGCGATCATGATCGACGCGGCGACCGGCGTGGCCGGCAAGATCACGCCAGGCGCCTCGGTCAACATCTACGCCACCTTCGCCGGCAAGGACGGCGACCCCGACAGCTCCAAGGTCATCGTCAGCAACGCCAAGGTCATCGACGTGGGCCGGCTCACCCCGCTCAAGCCCAGGCCGGGCGAGGCGGCGAACGGCGGCGGCGAGGCCGTGCCGATCACCTTCGCGCTGAAGACCCCCGACGCGCAGCGCGTGGCGTACGCGGAGTCCTTCGCCACCCATGTACGCCTGGCGCTGGTCGCGCCGGGCAGCGACGCCACCATCCCGAAGGACCAGCGGGACTACACCCTGGCCGGGGACAAGTGAGGTAACGGATGGTCACACGAATCCTCCCGGCCGTCGGCGACACCGAAGCCGCCCGCTCGGTGACGACGCTGCTGAGCCAGCTGCCGGACGCCGAACCCGCCGGGCCCGTCACCGACTCGACGCTGCTGCTCGACACCCTCGGGCAGCTCGCCGACGAGTCGGTCGCCGACCTGCCGGAGGTCGTCCTCGTCCACGAGCGCATCGGCCCGCTGCCGGCGCTGGAGCTGGTCCGCGAGGTGGCCCTCCGCTTCCCGGCGGTCGGCGTGGTGCTGCTGACCGCCGACACCGGGCCCGGGGTGTACTCCGCCGCCATGGACGCCGGCGCCCGCGGCGTCGTCGGGCTGCCCCTGTCGTACGACGAGCTCTCGGCCCGGCTGCAGGCCGCGTCCCACTGGGCGACCGGCGTGCGCCGCCACCTCACGGCCGACCCCGCGCTGCCGGCCGGCGCCGGCGGCACCGTCATCACGGTCAGCGGCGCCAAGGGCGGCGTCGGGACCACGACGCTCGCCGTGCAGCTGGCCCTCGCCGCCCGGTCGGTGGGCACTCAGGTGGCGCTGGTCGACATGGACCTGCAGAACGGCGACGTGGCGTCCTACCTCGACGTGCAGTTCCGCCGCTCGACGGCCGACCTGGCCGGCATCAAGGACATCACCCCGCGCGTCCTGCAGGACGTGGTCATGCACCACGAGACGGGCCTCGGGCTGCTGCTCGCGCCGGCCGAGGGCGAGCGCGGCGAGGAGGTGGACGACCGGACCGCCCGGCAGATCGTCCACGCGCTGCGCAGCCGCTACCACGTGGTGATCGTCGACTGCGGCTCCCAGCTGACCGGCGCGAACGCCGCCGCCATAGAGATGGCCGACGGCGCGGTGCTGGTCGTCACCCCCGACGTGGTCACCGTACGGGCCGCCAAGCGCACCGTCCGCATGTGGGACCGGCTCCAGGTGCGCAAGGCCGAGGACACCCTCGCGGTGGTCAACCGGCACACCCGCGGCACGGAGATCCAGCCGCCGCTGGTCCAGCGGATCGTCGGCACCCCGGTGGCCCGTACGGCCGTGCCCGCCGGCTTCAAGGAACTGCAGCCCGCTGTCGACTCGGGCCGGATGCAGGACCTGGACGACCGCGGCACGGTCAAGCAGGCGATGTGGGCGCTGGCCGGCGAACTGGGCCTGGGCCGGGGCCCGGAGGACGGCCCGGCCGGGCACGGCCGCAGCCGGCGCGGCCGGTACCGCAACGACCGCGGCTCCATCGGCTTCCGGCGGCGCCGCGGCGGTGCCCCGGCCGACGCCAGACCGGCAGGGGAGGGCTGACCGATGACGGCCTGGCGGGTACGTGCCGCGCGGCGCCTGCGACGGACGCGGGAGGACCGGGGGCAGGTGGCGGTCGAGTTCCTCGGCATGCTGCCGCTCGTCCTGGTCACCCTCGTGGTGCTGTGGCAGTGCGCGCTGGTCGGCTTCACGTACACGCTGGCCGGCAACGCCGCCGACCAGGCGGCGCGCGCGGGAGCCGCGGGCGGTGCGGGCGCGTGCGCGCGCGGCGGCCGGTCCGACCTGGGCGCCAGCTGGCGCGCCTCCGCGCGGATCGGCTGCGGCGAGGCCCCCGGCCTCTACCGGGCCCGGGTCACGCTGGCCGTACCGGTGCTCTTCCCCGGCGCCGTCGCCTTCCCGTTCCGGGTGACCGGCGAGGCCGCCGCCGCGAAGGAGGACTGACCCATGGGCGTGCGCACCGGACGGCGGGGCGACCGGGGACAGACGGTCGTGGAGTTCATCGGCATGCTGCCGGTCCTGATCCTGGTCGGCCTGGCCCTGGTCCAGTTCGGCATCGCCGCGTACGCGATCCAGCAGACCGGCACGGGCGCGCGGGCCGCGGCCCGCACCGCGGGGCTGGACGAGCCGGAGATCGGTTACGCCGAGGCGGGGAAGGCCGCGATGAGCGGCTGGATCGCCGACGGGGCCGCCTTCACGGAACGGGCCGGGCCGGACGGGGTGACCGTCACCGCGCGGGTGCCGATCCCCTCGATCATCCCGTTCGTGGACCTCGGCGCCACCTCGAAGACCGTGACCATGCCGCGTACGAAGGAGTCGGCACCATGAGCCTGAGAGCGCGCATCAACGCTCCCGAGGCCCCCAACGGGCAGCAGGAGGAGAACCACCTCGTCGCCGTCTACCGCGGCAAGCTGCTGGAGGAGATCGACCTCGCGGAGATGTCCTCGCTGGCCGCCGCCGAGCGGCGGGCCCGGCTGGAGCGCGTACTGGGCCACATCATCAGCCGCGAGGGCCCGGTGCTCTCCACCCACGAGCGGGCCATGCTCATCCGCCGCGTCGTCGACGAGGCGCTCGGCCTGGGCATCCTCGAACCGCTCCTGGAGGACCCCTCGATCACCGAGATCATGGTCAACGGACCCGACCAGATCTTCGTCGAGCGGGCCGGCAAGGTCGAGCTGCTGCCGCTCCGCTTCGCCTCCAACGAGCAGCTGATGCAGACCATCGAGCGGATCGTCTCCACCGTCAACCGGCGGGTGGACGAGACCAATCCGATGGTCGACGCGCGGCTGCCCTCCGGCGAGCGGGTCAACGTCATCATCCCGCCGCTCGCGCTGTCCGGCGCCGCGCTCACCATCCGCCGCTTCCCCCGCTCCTACACCCTCCAGGAGATGATCGGCCTCGGCTCGCTCGACGAGCACATGCTGATGCTGCTGGCGGGCCTGGTCCGGGCGAAGTTCAACATCGTCGTCTCCGGCGCGACCGGCTCCGGCAAGACCACGCTGCTCAACGCGCTCTCCGGGCTGATCCCCGAGGGCGAGCGCATCATCACCATCGAGGACTCCGCCGAGCTCCAGCTCCAGCAGACGCACGTCATCACGCTGGAGGCCCGCCCCGCCAACGTCGAGGGCAAGGGCCGGATCACCATCCGCGACCTGGTGCGCAACTCCCTGCGGATGCGCCCCGACCGGATCATCGTCGGCGAGGTGCGCGGCGGCGAGACCCTGGACATGCTCCAGGCGATGTCCACCGGCCACGACGGCTCGCTGGCCACCGTGCACGCCAACAGCGCCGAGGACGCGCTGATGCGGCTGCAGACCCTGGCGTCCATGTCCGAGGTCGAGATCCCGTTCGTGGCCATCAAGGATCAGATCAACAGCGCGCTGGACGTGCTCGTCCAGCTCACCCGGCACGCCGACGGCACCCGCAAGATCAGCGAGATCGCGATCGTGGACTCACGCGGCCGCGAGGACTACCGGATCGTCTCGGTCGCCCGGTTCGTGCCGCAGCCGATCGGCGCCGACGGCCGGGTGCACGGCGCGTTCGAGTACTACCCGCTGCCCCGCCGGGTCGCCGAACGCCTCTACCTGAAGAACGAACCGATACCGGCCGCCTTCGGCGTCGCCGCCGACGCCGGCCAGCTCGTCGCACGCCCCGGCGAGTACCCCGCCTGACCTCTCCGCCCGTCCCCGTCCCCCTTCCGGAGGAAGCCCCCGCCACCATGGACAACCTCGCGCTCCTGACGATCGGCGCCACGCTGCTGTGCTGCCTGCTCGCCGTCCTCGGCGTCCACGCCGTCGCCTCGGGCCGGGCGCAGCACGCCGCGCTGGTCGAGCGGCTCGACCGGGCGGGGCAGGTCCGCGCGCCGGCCCGCCGCCGCGCCTTCCACGGCCTGGACCGCAGGCTCCGCCGCACCCGGTTCGGCAAGCGGCTGGAGATCCGGCTCGCGGCCACCGGGCTGGACGTCACGCCCGGCGCGTTCTTCGTCGCCATGGTCGCCGCCGTCCTCGGACTGTGGCTGCTGGCCACCGCGCTGCTCGCGCCGTTCTTCGGGCCGATCGCGGGCGCCGCGGGCCTGTGGGGCGCGTTCGCGTACCTCAACTGGCAGCGGCAGAAGCGCACCGAGCGGTTCATCAACCAGCTCCCCGAGCTCTCCCGGGTCCTCGCCAACGCCACCCAGGCCGGCCTGGCGCTCCGTACCGCCCTCGCGATGGCCGCCGAGGAGCTGGAGGCACCGGCCGGCGAGGAGCTGGGCAAGGTCGCCGACCAGCTCGCCATCGGGCACTCCGTGGAGGACGCGCTCGGCGCGCTCGCCGAGCGGCTGCCCTCCCGCGAACTGGTCGTCCTGGTCACCACGCTGGTGCTGTCCAACCGGGCCGGCGGCACCGTCGTCAGCTCGCTGCGCAACCTCACCGAGACGCTGGAGGAGCGCAAGGAGACCCGCCGCGAGGTCCGTACCCAGCTGTCGCAGGTCACCGCCACCGGCTACATCGTCCCGCTGATGGGCCTGGGCGCGCTGCTGGTCATGAACAACATCTGGCCCGGCGCACTGGACAAGATCACCGGCAGCGTGCTGGGCCAGGGCGCGATCCTCGTCGCGCTCGCCCTGTACGCGCTGGGCTTCTTCCTCGTCCGCCGGCTCGGCAAGATCGACGTCTGAGAGGCCGCACCATGGCACTCCTCCTCGCCCTCCTCCTCGGCCTCGCCGTCCTCGGCGCCGTGTACGGCTGGCGGCTGTACCGCTCCGAGGCCAGGCTCCCCGGCGACCTCGCCGTCGCGCTGGAGGTCGGCTCCTCCCGCACCGGCGCCGCGCACTCGCTCATCGACCGGCTCGGCATGCGGTACGCGCCGGCGGTGCTGCGGCTGATGGGCCCCAAGCGCGTCGACCGGCTGCGCAAGCGGATCGACATGGCCGGCAACCCCGGCGGCCTCACCGTCGACCGCTACGCGGCCCGCCGCTTCGTCTACGGCGTCACCGGCGCGCTCGGCGCCCTCGCGATGGCCGCCAACGGGCAGCCGGTGCTCGCGCTGCTGATGATCGCGTTCGGCGCCTTCTGGGTGGAGGTCTCCCTCTGGTCCGCCATCCGGCAGCGCAAGGAGGCCATCGAGCGCACCCTCCCCGACTTCCTCGACGTCCTCGCCGTCGTGGTCTCCGCGGGGCTCGGCTTCCGCCAGGCCCTGGACCGCACCGCCGAGAAGTACCAGGGCCCCTGGTCCGACGAGCTGCGCATCACCCTGCGCCAGATGGACATGGGCGTCAGCCGCCGCCAGGCGTTCGAGGAGCTGCGCCGGCGCAACGACTCCGAGCAGGTCGCCATGTTCGTCACCGCCCTGCAGCAGGGCGAGGAGCTGGGCGCGCCGATCGTCGACACGCTCATCGCCATCGCCAACGACATGCGCCGCACGGACGCCCAGAACGCCCGTCGCAAGGCGGCCAGGGCGGTGCCGAAGGCCACCACCACGATCACCATGGTCATGGTCCCGGCCACCATCCTGCTCATCGGCGCCGGCATGTTCCTGGGCTCGGGGCTGCTGGAATGAGGCGCGGCGCGGCGCGGCAGGACCGTCGGCGGGTGGCCTTCCGGCGGGGGAGCGCCGCGTCCATCACCGCGGGCGGACCGCTGCCGCACGGCCCGGAGGCCACCGCGGTGCCGCCCGAGGAACCCACCCTCCGGCTCCAGATAAGTGCCCTCCAGGCGCTGTGCCGGCAGGTGTTCGGCTTCCGGCTCGCGATGATCGCGCTCGCCGCGCCGTTCGCCATCCTCGGCACCAAGCGCGGCTGGCCGACCGTGCTGATCTGCTCCGCCGTCCTGTTCACCTTCATGGCCTCCTACCTGCTCTTCCGCGACTGGGAGCGGTTCGGCCCCCTGCTGCTGCGCCACCCCCTCCTGCTCGCGCTGGACGCTGCCTTCGGCGCGCTCCTGCTCTTCACGGCCTCGCCCGCCAGCCCGCTCAGCTACGTCACGATCTGCACGCCGTTGCTGGCCGGACTGGCCTACGGCTGGCGCGGCGCGGGCGTCTTCGCCTCCCTCACCGTCTGCATCGTGCTGCTGGCGTACGTGGGCGACGCCGACCTCGACGTCACGCTCGCCGGCTCGACCTTCCTGCCCGGCGTCTGCGTCCTGGCCGGCGCGGTCGGTGTCACCCTGCGCAACCTGATGCTGCGGTTCGGCGCCGCCGGGGAGGCGCTCACCGAGACCCGCTCGCGGCTCGCCGTCCACGAGGCCGTGGAGTCCGAACGCGCCCGCCTCGCGCGCGAGATGCACGACTCGGTCGCCAAGACCCTGCACGGCCTGGCGCTGGCCGCCGACGGCCTGGCCGCCTCCGCCGACCGGACGGACCCGGCGACCGTCAAGCGCCAGGCCGAGCTGGTCTCCCGCGCAGCCCGCCGGGCCGCGGCCGAGTCCCGCGAACTCCTCTCCGACCTGCGGCGCGAGACCGGCCTGGACGGCGGCGTCGACCTCGTCGGGGAACTCTCCGCGAAGGTCGCCGACTTCGCCCGCCGCGCGGACATCCCGGCCCGCTGCCGCCCCCTCGGCGAAGGCCCCGCGCCCCAGGTCCCGCACGCCATCGCCCGCCAGCTGCTCACCATCGCCGGCGAGGCCATGGAGAACGCCCGCCGGCACGCGGCGCCCAGCCGCCTGGACGTCGCGGCCGGCGTGGTCGAGAGCAGCCTGCGCATCAGCGTGTACGACGACGGCCGCGGCCTGCCGCCCGGTACGACCCTGGAGGACCTGCGCAGGGCCGGCCACTTCGGCCTGGTCGGCATGGTGGAACGGGCGGCCGGCATCGGCGCCCGCATCCGCATCGGCCGCGGCCGCGCCACGAAGGGCACCGAGGTCCGGGTGGAACTGCCGCTGGCCGCGGTGGTGCCGAAGCCCCCGGGACCGCCCTTCGTACCAATGCCAGGGAAACCGCCCGTGCCGGTGCCCGAGAAACCGTCCCGTCCCCCCGCCAGGCCGTGAGAGGAGGCCGTGCCATGCCGGAATTCCGTGAGCCGGGCGGAGCGCCCGCCACCGATCCGCTCGCACTCGTCGGCGATCCGTTCGTCTTCGGTGACCCCTTCGGCTTCGGCGCCGAAGACCCGTTCGCCTTCCCGGAGGCGAATCCCTTCATCGAGGGGGAGCCCTTCGGGGAGGGGAGAGGCGGGGACGCGGAGCCGTTCCCCGGCGGGGCCGCGCCGGAACCGCCCGCGCCGCTGCGGGTGGTGGTCGCCGACGACAACCCCGTCGTACGGGCCGGCCTCACCGTCCTGCTCTCCGGGCGCCCGGACATCCGGGTGGTCGCGGAGGCCGCCGACGGCCGGGAGGCGTACGAGGCGGCCCGGCGGCACCGCCCCGACGTCGTCCTGCTGGACGTCCGCATGCCCGGCGTCGACGGCATCGCGGCCCTGCCGCACCTGGTCCGCCTCGCGCCGGTCATGATGCTGACGTACAGCCGGGAGAGCGAGATCGTACGGGAGTCGCTGCGGCTCGGCGCGGGCGGCTATCTGGTGCACGGCGAGTTCACCGCGGACGAACTGGCCGCCGCGGTACGGGACATCACCGAAGGGCGGGCCCGCTTCACGGCGACGGCCAGCAACGCGCTGCTGGACCACGTGCGTTCGGCGCCGCCCGCACCGGGTACCGGCAGTGCGGGCCCGGCGGCGTACGGAACCGGCACCGCGGGCCCGGCGTACGGAACCGGCCAAGGAGCCGGGGCTTCACCTTCCGGCCAACGCCGGGGCGCACCGGACGAATGCGCTGCTCCTGCAAATGGCAATTCCAGTCAGAATGGCCCGGCGCCCGGCGTCAATCAGCAGTATTGCGGGGTGCAGTCGGTCTCGAATTCATCGCGACCCTCGCAAACCACTTCGCAACCGCAAGTTGATATGGCACAGTCTGCGACTGGGCCGCAGCAGGCGACCCCCGTCGTCCCCGCACAGCGGGACCGTGAGGACCGTGCCCCACGGTCCCGGCGGGGAAACGGTACGGACCGGTTCGGGCTGAGCCATCGCGAGGTGGAGGTGATGGAACTGATCGCGGCAGGCATGACCAACGCGCAGATCGCCGCCACGTGCTTCATCAGCGAGAAGACGGTGAAGAACCACATCAACCGGATCTTCACCAAGCTGCCCGCCACCAGCCGCAGCCAGGCCATCGCCGTCTGGCTCGGCACCGCCCGAGGGGGAACGCAGAGCCATGGCTGAACGGGGCAGGGCCCGCCCGGCCCGCCGCGCGCCCGGCGCCCATGCCGGGATTTGGGCCCGGGATTGGGCCTGCGGGCCCATGCCGGGTGCGGGTGATCCGGCGTACCTTTCCGGGGACGCCGGCGGTACCGGCCGCGCGGACGCGGCCGACGCGACGACGGTCGGCGTGGAAGCTCGCACGCAGGCCGGCGTCGGACCTGCCGGACCCGGAGGAGAACATCACCATGAACCAGCGGATGCTGAAGGCCACGACCGCCACCCAGGTGCACATCGGTTCCTGGCGGGACGCCTGCGTTCAGCGGATGTTCGGCCGGGAGCGCTCCAAGGGGCAGACCGCGGTGGAGTACATCGGCATGATCGTGGTGGTCGTGGCGATCATGGCGGCGATCGCGGGGTTCACGGACATCGGCACCACGATCAAAACGAAGATCAAGGAAGCCATCAGCAGTGTGAAGACCGGCGGCTGAACCGTGCCGCGGCGCGGCAGCGCCGTGCGTTAGACGAGTCCGGGCAGGCCCTCCCCATCTACATCACGGTGGTGGCGGGCCTGCTTTTTCTCGCTTTCGCCTATTTCGCGGTGGGCCAGGCCGCTGCGTCCCGGAACGGTGCCCAGTCCGCGGCCGACGCGGCGGCGCTCGCCGCTGCCCAGGACGCCCGCGAGCAGTTGCGTGACGGCCTGTTCGCCTCCCTCGACGAGCCCGCCGACTGGCCGCTCTACCTTCAGGGCGAGCTCTACGACGCGGCCCGGGCGTGCCTGGCGGCCGGGAGCTTCGCGGCCCGCAACGACGCCGAGGTGGCCGGCGCCGGCTGCCGCCAACTGGAGGACCAGCGGCAGGGATTCACCGTACGGGTACGCACCACCGGCGGCATGGGTGCGTCCGTCATCCCGGGCACCGAGCACGAGCAGTCGGAGGCCAGGGCCACCGCGGTCATCGAGCCGAAGTGCGCCCTGCCCGAAGAGGAGCCGGGTGAGGACGGTGACGGTGACGCGAGCCCGGCGCCCGGCGCGGACGACGAGGACAAGGACCCCGGCCCCGGGCAGCTGAAGCTGACGTGCGACGGCCAGGAGTGGTCCATCGATCCCGGTGAACCGGATCCCACGCGCCCCGGATACCCGCGCGCAGCGGACCTGTTCGCCGTAAGGCTTGCCGACTGAGCCCGCTCGTGGCTGACGGCGCGAAGACGAGTAGAGGACGAGTTCATGAGTATGTGGCAGATCACCCGGGCGCGACGGACGGTGGCCGCCGCCTCCCTCGCGGCGGCACTCGCCTTCACGCTGTCCGCCTGCGGCGAGGACGGCAACCGCAGCGCGAACACCGTCGCCGGTCAGGGTTCCGAGAGCGGGCAGGGGGACGACCGCGCACGGCAGCCGAAAGAGCCGGAACAGCCCGAGAAGCCCGACGACAGCAAGGTGATCGCCACGCTGCAGGGAGCGGACGGCATCAGCCTCGACGTCACCTCGGCGACCCGCGACTCCGGGGGCTTCGTCACCGTCAACGGCGTCATCAAGAACAGCTCCGACACCGAGTACTTCGGCACGGACTTCTGGACGGGGCCCGAACTCGCCCTGCAGAAGGGCGCGGGCGGCGGCTCCCTGGGCGGCGCCTCACTGATCGACAAGGCGGAGAAGAAGCGGTACTACACCCTGCGGGACACCGAGGACCGGCCGCTGACGACGCTCGGCCTCTCCAGCATCAAGCCGCGGTCGGAGAACCGGGTCTTCATGCAGTTCCCGGCGCCGCCGAAGAGCACCACCGAGGTCGACCTGCAGATCCCCACCTTCCAGTCCGCCTCGCTCACGCTCACGGACGCGTGACCGATGAGGACCGCATACCGGAAGCGCACGCCCGCGCTCCTGCTCTCCACCGTGCTGGCGACGGGGGTGACGATCGGCACCGCACCGACGGCGCTCGGGGACGACGTACCGCCGGCCCCTTCCGTCTTCATCGGCAAGGTGGACGTCAACGACCCCGACCTCAAGCTCCCCGAAGGGAAGACGCTCGCCGCGCCCAAGGTGCTGGACATCAAGACCGTCGTCGGTGACGAGCGCGGTACGGAGCAGCGCGAGGACTCCAACTCCGACGTGAAGTTCCAGCTGCAGGCCGAGGTGCTGTTCGGCAAGGACAGCGCGAAGCTGTCGGACGTGGCCAACGACCGCATCCGGCAGATCGCCGCCGAGATCGAGAAGCAGCAGGCCACGCACGTGACCGTGGCGGGCTTCACGGACGACCTCGGCTCCGCCGAGCACGGCCTGAAGCTGTCCAAGGAGCGGGCGAACGCCGTGCAGCGGGAGCTGAACGAGGACCTGAGCGGCAGCGCCATCACGTTCGAGATCCGCGGTTACGGCGAGGACGCGCCCGTCGCGAGCAACGACACGGAAGCGGGCCGCGAGAAGAACCGCCGCGTGGAGGTCTCCTTCCCGCGGGCCGACTGACCGCGGCCCCGGCCGCGGCACTGAACGGCACCGGCGTCCGTGACGGGCGCCTCGATGTGAAGACGCACCACATATCCCCTGAAGGTGGTGAAGAAGGAGCAGGCCGGACTCGACGCGGCCGGGGGGCGGATGACAGCGTGCATCCGGACCGGGCGAGCGCCGGCCTGATGGCTGCCGTACGTGCCGGACGCAACAAACGGCAACATACGGAACAGCGGAGTGGAGCTCACATGGCACTGGATCTGACGGTCGGCGGTGTCTGGGGGCCGCGGCAGGAGAGCCCCGACCAGCTCGCCGAGCGCTGGCTGCGGCTCCTGAGGCGGCTGGCGAAGACCGCGCCGGAGGACTTCGCCGGCTGGCGGGCCGAGGCGGTCGGGCAGGCCGAGGAGCTGCCCGAGAACGTCGACGCCGGATGGCTGGCGTCGTACCTGGAGCGCGTCAACCCGCAGGACGACGCCGCCACGATCGGGTACTCCGCCGTGCTGGTCGCGGCCTGCCCCGGCCGGCCGATCGTCACCCTCAGCGTCGGGGCCGGCGGGACGCCGCAGTTCGCCCCGCAGACCGCGGTCCTCACCGTGCGGTCGGCCGACCTCGACGACGACGCGCCGCTGGTCACCCGGCTCCCCGAGGTGCTCACCGCGATCGCGGAGTGCTGGGACGCGGACTGGGGCGAGATCACCGACGACGAGATCCTGGGCGCGCTGGAGAAGGAGTACGAGCTGGACAGCTCCACGCCGCGCTGCGGCCGCGCCGTCTACCTCTCCAGCGGCCGCCGGTCGGTCGTCCCGGACGACGTGCCCGGGCGCCGGTCGGTCACCGAGAACGGCGGCCTGGTCATCGACCTCGGCCGCCCCGACGGGACAGCGCCGGACGCCGACCACGTGCTCGCGGTCAACGGCCTGCTCCGCAAGGCCGGCGCGCTGGAGGAGCTGCCGTACCCGCTGGACCGCGCCAAGTGGTGACGGCGGCCCGTCCGCTCACTCCGCGGCGCTCCCGCCGCTCTCAGAGCCGATAGGCCCCGGCACCCGTCACGTCTCGACCGTCAGGCGGGTGCCGGGCCGCAGGCCCCACGTGGTCATCGCCCCCGCCTCGGCCTCCAGGACGTGCCGGGAGCGCGGCCGGGGGCGGCCCAGCCGGTTCGGCCGCATGGTGCGGACGGCGAGCACGGTCAGCTCGCGGTCCAGGTACGCGACGTCGATCGCGAAGCGCATGCGGAACGTGTGGATGCTGCTCGCCGGCGTCAGCAGGAGCGCCCCGTCGATGCCGTCCCGGCCCAGCAGGCCGCGGGTCCGCGCACGGTAGGACGCCGCGATCTCCAGGGGCACCGACCCGGGCGCGCCCGCGCCGCCGTCCCCGGCCCCGGGCGCGCCCGCGCCGCCGTCCCCGGCCCCGGGCGCGCCCGCGCCCCCGCCGCCGTCTCCGACCGCTGCCGCGATCCGCAGCCTTCCCCGCCCGTCGTGCCATCTGCCCATCGGTCTCCCCTCCCGTACGCCGCGGTCCGCCCGGCCGGGCCGGGATGCTACCGCCGCGGCACGCCGCGTGCGGCCGGTGCGGCCGAGGGGGCCCATGGTCGCCCGGGTTGGGTCCCAGGGCCCATGACCGGGACGGTTTCCGGCCGTAGGTTCAAGGGGTGCATCCGCTCCTGACCGTCCTCGCCGCCGGGTACGGCGCCGCCGCCGGGCTGCTCGTGCCGCGCGCCGCGTACCGGCTGGCCGTCGAGCCCGAGGAGGACCGGCGTGCGACGTGCCCGCGGGGGCACCTGATCACCGGCCCGGCGCGCGGCTGGCTCGGCCTCGCCCGCTGTCCGGACGGCGCGGGCGTGCCGCGGGGCGCCGAGGCGGCGCTCGCCGCGGCCGACGGCGCCACGCCCGGCACCGTCCCCGTGCCGGCCCCGCCGGTCCCCGCGCCCTGCCGTGCCTACGGCCCCGCGCGTACCGCCGCGCCGCTCGTCACCGCGGTGGCCTGCGCGCTGCTGGCCGCGGCCGCCGGGCCCCGGCCCGAGCTGGCCGTGTGGCTGCTGCTCGCGCCGGTCGCGGTGCTGCTGGCGACGGTCGACGCGGCCGTGCACCGGCTGCCGGACGTGCTGACGCTGCCGGCCGCCGGGGCCGTCGCCGCGCTCCTCGGGGCCGCCGCGCTGCTGCCCGGCCACCGCGGCTCGTGGACCGGCGCGCTGCTGGGCGGGGCCGCGCTCACCGCCGGGTACTTCGTGCTGTTCCTCATCCGGCCCGACGGGCTGGGCTTCGGGGACGTGAAGCTGGCACTGACGCTGGGCGTCGTGCTCGGCTGGTACGGCTGGGGCGTGCTCTTCCTGGGCGCCTTCGCCGGCTTCCTGCTGGGCTCGGTCTACGGCGTCGGAATGATCATCGTGCGGCGCGCCGGCCGGAAGTCCGCGCTGCCCTTCGGCCCGTTCATGGCGCTCGGCGCGCTGCTCGGCCTGCTGCTCGGGGCGTACGGCGCCGGGTGAGGCCCCGGCGGCGCCGCGGCCCCGTGGGGCAACAGGGGTAATTGCGCGGCGCGAGAAGGGAAGTTGGCCGGGAAGATAGTACATATGGGGGGTATGTGCCCTATGGTCGTTTCCGCACCGCTCGCACGCGGTCGGCTGGAAGCGCATCACGCGGTCCGCTCATCCGCTCCCGACGGGGCGGGGGCGGTCCGGGGTGACGAGCCACCAGCTGGCGCGCGGGACGCCGGCGCGGTGCTGCCCGGCAGGGCAGACCCTGAGGACGTGACGATTGGGGGCCGCGAGGACCGAGACGGAACGACCTTTCGACGACCGGCAGAGTCCATGCAGGAACCGGGCGAGTCAGGTACGACCACCGGGAAGTCCGGTCATGCCTCGCGCTCCGGGTGCGCCGCACCGCACTCGGAGCGCTTTCCCTTTTCCTCTGCGTATACGGCCGTGCTCTCCGTACGACCGTTCCCGGCCGGGCCGCCGTCAAGTCGGTGACAGTACGGATGTCGCTCCTCCGGGCTATCCGTACCGGGCCGGGCGAGAGGTGTGTCACGTGGCGCGGGCCGCTCCGCACGCGGGACCCGGCGCCGCCCGGAACAAGATCAATCGGGGCGCCGGGCCCGGCATGGGGCGGTCGACGGGGGGTGAATGCAAGATCATGAGCGGTATTCGCACTCCGTTTCCGGCCTTGTCCCGCTACTTGATCAACTTCGCGACGCGCGGGCTGACCGCCGCTGATGCGCGAACCACGCCTCGTACGGGGTTATGGTGGGAACCCCCCCTCGGGCCGGTCCGTATCCCCCCCCACGGACCGGCCCGCTTTTCTTTTCCGCCCCTCCGGCGGGCCCGGGCCCCCGCCCGCCGGAGGGGCGGCGCGGGTCAGCTCCGCTTGGCCCAGATGTTCACGCCCTCCGTCGAGACCGCGAATTCGTCGATCTCGGCCAGCTCGGCGTCGGTGAGCTTCTCGCCGCCGAGCGCGGCGACGTTCGCCTCCAGCTGTGCCACGCTGCTCGCGCCGATCAGCGCCGAGGTCATCCGCTCGTCCCGCAGCACCCAGGACAGCGCGAGCTGGGCGAGGGACTGGCCGCGGCGCGCGGCGATCTCGTTCAGGCCGCGCAGCCGCCGCACGACGTCCTCGGAGAGCAGGTTCGGGTCCAGCGACTTGCCCTGCGAGGCACGCGAGCCCTCGGGGATGCCGTTCAGGTACTTGTCAGTGAGCATGCCCTGGGCCAGCGGCGCGAAGGAGATGCAGCCCATGCCGGCCGCCTCCAGGGTGTCCAGCAGCCCGTCCTCCTCGGTCCAGCGGTTGATCATGCTGTACGAGGGCTGGTGGATCAGCGCGCGCACGCCCATTTCCCGCAGAATGCGGGCCGCCTCACGGGTCTGCGCGGAGTTGTAGGAGGAAACGCCCACATACAGGGCCTTGCCCTGCTGCACCGCGGAAGCCAGTGCGCCCATCGTCTCCTCGAGCGGAGTGTCCGGGTCGAATCGGTGCGAGTAGAAGATGTCGACGTAATCGACGCCCATCCGGCGAAGTGAGGCGTCCAGCGACGAGAGCAGGTATTTCCGGGAACCCCATTCTCCGTACGGACCGGGGTGCATCAGATATCCGGCCTTCGTGGAAAGGATCATTTCGTCCCGGTAGCGCCGGAAGTCCTGCGCGAAGATCTTCCCGAAGTTCAGCTCGGCGGAACCGGGCGGCGGGCCGTAGTTGTTCGCCAGGTCGAAGTGGGTGATGCCCAGGTCGAAGGCGCGCCGCAGGATCGCGCGCTGGGACTCCAGGGTCCGGTCGTCGCCGAAGTTGTGCCACAGGCCGAGGGAGATCGCGGGGAGTTTCAGTCCGCTCCGGCCGGTCCGGCGGTACTCCATGGAGTCGTACCGGGAATCATCGGCCCGGTAGCCGTAGGTGTCAGTCATGCGCTCTCCTTATCACGGAGTTGTGACACACCTGATTGGGTCATTGCCACTCCTGAGAAGTAAAGTTGCGGACTTGAGGCGACGGGGGCGACCGCCAAATGGCACGGAGGGGCTGGACCACACATGCTGCGATCTTCCGGGATGGGTATCCCCTATCCCCCCGTTGTGCGGGAGTTCGTGTACAAGCTGTACGAACGCCGTGTGGAGCGCCGGCTGGACCACTCCCAGGTGCCCAAGCACATCGGCGTCATCCTGGACGGCAACCGCCGCTGGGCCCGTGCCGACGGCCGGACCACCGAGCAGGGGCACCAGGCCGGCGCGGCGAAGATCGAAGAGATGCTCGGCTGGTGCGCGGAGACCGACGTCGAGGTCGTCACGCTGTGGATGCTCTCCACCGACAACCTCGACCGGCCGGAGAAGGAGCTGAAGCCGCTCCTCGGCATCATCGAGAACACCGTGCGGCGGCTGGCGGCCGACGGCCGCTGGCGGGTGCACCACGTCGGCAACCGTGACCTGCTCCCCGCCGGCACCCAGCGGGTGCTGAAGGAGGCCGAGGAGGCCACCGACGACATCAGCGGCATCGTCGTCAACGTGGCGGTCGGCTACGGCGGCCGGCAGGAGATCGCGGACGCGGTCCGCTCGCTGCTGCTGGACGAGGCCGCCCGGGGCGCCTCCGTCGAGGAGATCGCCGACGGCGTCGACATCGACAAGATCTCCGAGCACCTCTACACCCGCGGCCAGCCGGACCCGGACCTGGTGATCCGGACCAGCGGCGAGCAGCGGCTGTCCGGCTTCATGCTGTGGCAGAGCGCCCACTCGGAGTACTACTTCTGCGAGGTCTTCTGGCCCGCCTTCCGCAAGGTGGACTTCCTCCGCGCCCTGCGTGACTACGCCTACCGGCACCGGCGCTACGGCATCTGACGGCCGGTAACCACGGGGGACCGGGGACGTCTCCGGGGGCGGCGACGGGCCGTCAGGGGCGGGGCCCACTGGGCCTCGTGGGGCAGGCGGTTCATCCGTCACCGCGAATTCACTGGCCGTGCGCCCTGTGCCGGGGCATGCCCGCAGGTGTTCGCGGGAATATCCCTTCCAGGACGGCACCCGAAGAGCCAGGTCCAGTGGGTGCCGCTCTGCAGCGGACGGCATGGGGCCGTCCGCCCGGGAGGCCCTTTGCGCACCACGGACGATCGTGCGGACCGCACGGCCGACGCGGAGGGCCGGTGCACGGCCCGCGCACTGCGGTCCGAGCCCGGCCCCATCCCCCGCGACGCCGTCGCACCCCGACCTCATCCGAGGGGGTTCGTCCACCCGTGGTGAACAGCAAGCAGCGCCGTGAGGCCGACCGGCGCACCTACGTCCTCGACACCAGCGTCCTGCTGGCGGATCCAGGCGCCATGGCCCGCTTCGAGGAGCACGAAGTCGTGCTCCCGGTAGTGGTCGTCACGGAACTGGAAGCCAAGAGGCACCATCCCGAACTCGGCTACTTCGCCCGGCAGGCGCTGCGCCTGCTGGACGACTACCGCGTACGGTACGGCCGCCTGGACGCCCCCATCCCGATCGGCGAGGTCGGCGGGACACTGCGGGTCGAGCTGAACCACTCCGACCCCGGGCTGCTCCCCGCCGGCTACCAGCTCGGGGACAACGACTCCCGCATCCTCGCGGTGGCCCGCAACCTCCAGGCCGAGGGGTACGACGTCACGGTCGTCTCCAAGGACCTGCCGCTGCGCATCAAGGCGTCCTCGGTGGGCCTGCTGGCGGAGGAGTACCGCGCCGAGCTGGCGATCACCGACTCCGGCTGGACGGGCATGGCGGAGCTGACGGTCACCGCCGAGCAGATCGACGACCTCTTCTCCGTGGAGAGCGCGTACGTCCCCGAGGCCGCCGAGCTCCCGGTCCACACCGGCCTGGTGCTCCAGTCGGACCGCGGCAAGGCGCTGGGCCGGGTCGCGCCGGACGGCCGGGTGCGGCTGGTGCGCGGCGACCGGGAGGCGTTCGGCATCCACGGCCGCAGCGCCGAGCAGCGGATCGCGCTGGACCTGCTGCTCGACCAGGAGGTCGGCATCGTCTCGATGGGCGGCAGGGCCGGCACCGGCAAGTCGGCGCTGGCGCTCTGCGCGGGTCTGGAGGCCGTGCTGGAGCGCAGGCAGCACAGAAAGGTGATGGTCTTCCGGCCGCTGTACGCCGTGGGCGGGCAGGAGCTGGGCTACCTCCCCGGCACGGAGGCGGAGAAGATGGGCCCGTGGGCCCAGGCCGTCTTCGACACCCTCACGTCCGTGACATCGGCTGATGTCATCGAGGAGGTGGTGGGCCGCGGGATGCTGGAGGTGCTGCCGCTCACCCACATCCGCGGCCGGTCGCTGCACGACGCGTTCGTCATCGTCGACGAGGCGCAGTCGCTGGAGCGGAACGTCCTGCTGACCGTTCTGTCCCGGATCGGGGCTAATTCCCGTGTCGTCCTCACGCATGACGTCGCGCAGCGCGACAACCTGAGGGTCGGCCGGTACGACGGCGTGGTCGCGGTCGTGGAGAAGCTGAAGGGCCATCCGCTCTTCGCGCACGTCACGCTCAATCGCTCCGAGCGCTCGCCGATCGCGGCGCTGGTGACCGAAATGCTGGAGGACGGCCGCATCTGATCCCGTATAGGGGCCGCGCCCGAAAGAGGAGGTCGCGGGGGCTCCGACCCGTTGTGTGACCTGCGCCGTCCGGCGAAGCCAGAGAGCCTAGCCGGGCGGCGCAGGCGTGCGCGGGGATATCCGGAAATCAAAGCCGGTAAACGGGGTGTGAGCTTTCACACCCGGCTCAGAATTGATTCCGCGCGTCCGGTTCGGGCAGAGTCTGGGACCTGTCAGGCCCCGCATACGGCACATCAGCACCCCCAGCGGTGTAGAACAACAGAACTGAACAGCGTTCGCCGTATGCCGCCCGAGCACCACGCGGACCCCCGAGGGGGCACGTACCGGGCCAGCGCCTCCTGTGACCAGCCGACCCCACGAGCAGTACGGGGACGGAGCAATACGGAGGCCAGCGTCAGGGGCACGATTGCGTCCGCGATGGTCACCTACGCGGACGACGCTGGAAGGAAAACGTGTGAGCCGGATTTCGGTCCGGGGATTCGCCGTGGCCTCCGCCACCGCGGTCACCACAGTCGGCGCCGTTGTCGGCGTCGCGTCGGGCGCTCAGCCGGGCTCGGTCGCCAACACCGAGGCCACCGCTGCCGACGCGACGATCGCCGACATCCCCGCGGGCCAGCAGGCCCAGGTGGAGACGGCGTCCCTCGTGCAGCAGGCGGATGACCAGTCCACCCAGGCGGACGCCGCCGCCCTGAAGTCCGCGCAGGAGGAGGCCCGCAAGGCGGCCGCCCAGAGCGCACAGGACAAGAAGGACGCGGCGGAGAAGCAGCTCAAGGCCGAGAAGGAGGCCAAGGAGCGCGAGAAGCTTCAGACCCAGGCGGCCAGCCGCTCCGAGGACCGCGGCTCGCTCGACATCGCGGTCAAGGCGTCCTACACGATCGCCGAGACCCAGGCGATGGCCCGGCAGATGATGCCGGCCGACCAGTTCCAGTGCTTCAGCAACATCGTGGACCACGAGTCCGGCTGGAACTACCGCGCCACCAACGCCGGCTCCGGCGCCTACGGCCTCGTCCAGGCGCTGCCCGGCTCCAAGATGGCTTCCGCCGGCGCGGACTGGCGGACCAACCCGGCCACGCAGATAAAGTGGGGCCTCGGCTACATGAACGACCGCTACGGCAGCCCCTGCGGCGCCTGGTCGTTCTGGCAGGCCAACAGCTGGTACTAGACCGGCCCGCAGCACAGCGACGCGCAACCCCCGACCGGACAAGGGTCGGGGGTTTCGCGCGTTCGGCACGGGTAACGTCGTTCCCGGAGTGACGGGATTCGAGGGGGGAAGAGGAAGCGACATGTCGAGACTGCCTCAGTGGGTCGGCGGCGCGGGTGCCGGCCTGACGCGGCTCGCCGAGCGCCTGGAGGAACGGCGCCGGCGTACGGAGGCCGCGGCCGCCGACGGCGACGACCGGCTGGGGCACGGTGCGCGGAGCCACGCCATCCCGCCCATGCCGCTGGAGCCGCCCGTCGTGCCCGGCGGTCCCGCGCCGGACGACGACGGCCGCGCCGGGACGGCCGCCGAGCCCGCAGCGGGGCCCACAGCCGCCTCCGGCGCCTCTTCGGCTTCTCCGGTCACAGGAACCACTTCCGGCGCTCCAGCGCACGCTGGCGGCGCCGCAGGGACCGCCGGGAACGAGACAGCCCGGCACGGGGCCGCCGGCGGCGACGGCACGGGCGACGGCACGCGCACCGGGACGCGTATCGGCAAGGGCATCGGCACGCGCCTCCGCACGGGCGACGACGAGGACATGGCCGCCGGTGCCGTGCCTCCGCCGCCCGCCTACGCCCCGGCGGTGCAGCCCCGGCCCGAGCCGGTGGACGCGGTGCCGTGGGGGATACGGGTCGCCGCCGAGGCGGGCTGGCGGCTGCTGGTCCTGGCCGGCGCCGTGTACGTACTGGCGCGGGCGATCACCAGCATCCAGCTGGTCGTCCTGGCGTTCGTCGCCGCACTGCTGATCACCGCGCTGCTCCAGCCGACGGTGGCCTGGCTGCGGCACCGCGGACTGCCCAGGGGCCCGGCCACGGCGATCACGTTCATCGCCGGGTTCGTCATCATGGGCCTGGTCGGCTGGTTCGTGGTCTGGCAGGTCATGGACAACATCGACTCGGTCTCCAGCCGCGTGCAGGACGGCATCAGCGAGCTGAAGGACTGGCTGCTCAAGAGCCCGTTCCATGTGACCGAGGGCCAGATCAACGACATCGCCAAGAACCTCCAGGACGCCATCGGTTCGAACACCGAGGAGATCACCAGCGCCGGGCTGGAAGGCGTCACGGTCGTCATAGAGATGCTCACCGGCATCCTGCTGGCGATGTTCACCACGCTCTTCCTGCTCTACGACGGGCGGCGCATCTGGGAGTGGCTGCTGAAGCTGGTGCCGAGCGCGGCGCGCGGCGGCGTGGCGGGGGCCGGGCCACGGGCCTGGCGGACGCTGACCGCCTACGTACGCGGCACGGTGATCGTGGCGCTGATCGACGCGATCTTCATCGGCATCGGCCTCTACTTCCTGAACGTGCCGCTGGCCGTGCCGCTCGCCGTCTTCATCTTCCTGTTCGCGTTCATCCCGCTGGTGGGCGCGGTGGTCTCGGGCGCGCTGGCGTGCGTGGTCGCGCTGGTGACCCAGGGCGTGTTCACCGCGCTGATGGTGCTGGTGGTCGTGCTGGCCGTGCAGCAGATCGAGGGCCACATCCTGCAGCCGTTCATCCTGGGCCGCGCGGTGCGGGTGCATCCGCTGGCGGTGATCCTCTCGGTCGCCGCCGGCGGCCTGGTCGCCGGCATCGGCGGCGCGGTGGTCGCGGTCCCACTGGTGGCCGTCACGAACACGGTCGCGACGTACTTGCGGGCCTACTCGCACGAGCAGGCCCTGCGGATGGCCCCGATGCCGCGGGGGGCGACGGCGCTGAGCGCGTCTGCCTCGCGGGACGCGGACGGCTAGCCGCCGTAGGGGTGCCGGCCGGCGGCCGAGTGCTCCACCGCTGTGGCTGGTCGCGCAGTCCCCCGCGCCCCTGAAGGCGCGCGGAGAACTGCGCGAGCAACCAGCGCGGCGCGAGAGCCGGGCGACGGGCCTGGCCCCCGCGGCGCATAGCCGAAGGGCCCCGCGGACATGGCGTCCGCGGGGCCCTTCGGTATGCGTATGGGCGAGGCCCGGCCTTACTCGGCCAGCGCCGCCTCCGCGTCCAGCGTCGCGCCGACCGCCTGCAGGACCGCCGCGATCTTCACGGCCTCCTGGATCGTGTCGCGCTCGACGCCGGCCTTGCGCAGGACCTGCTCGTGCGAGTCCAGGCACATGCCGCAGCCGTTGATGGCCGAGACGGCCAGCGACCACAGCTCGAAGTCGACCTTGTCGACACCGGGGTTGCCGATGACGTTCATCCGCAGGCCGGCGCGCATCGTCCCGTACTCGGGGTCCGACAGCAGGTGCCGGGTCCGGTAGAAGACGTTGTTCATCGCCATGATGGCGGCGGCCGACTTGGCGGCGGTGTACGCCTCGGGGGAGAGGTTGGCCTTGGCCTCCGGCTCCAGCTCGCGCAGCACCTTCGGCGAGCGCGACGCGATGGCGCAGGCCAGCACGGTGCCCCACAGCTGCTGCTGCGGCAGGTCGCTGTTGCCGATCACCGAACCGAGGTTCAGCTTCAGGTCCTTGGCGTAGTCCGGAACGGCGGACTTCAGGTCATCGAGAGCCATGGAGATCACTCACCAGCCAGCAGCGCGACCGGGTCCAGGGTCTCGTCGCCCTTGCTCCAGTTGCAGGGGCACAGCTCGTCGGTCTGCAGGGCGTCCAGGACCCGCAGGACCTCCTTGGGGTTACGGCCGACGGAGCCGGCGGTCACCATGGTGAACTGGATCTCGTTGTTCTGGTCCACGATGAAG
The DNA here is from genome assembly GCF_002920575.1 of Streptomyces sp. Ru73. Taxonomy (GTDB): domain Bacteria; phylum Actinomycetota; class Actinomycetes; order Streptomycetales; family Streptomycetaceae; genus Streptomyces. Next base: position 69,600 of record NZ_PQSQ01000012.1, read on the forward strand.
ACGGCGCGCTGCGCGAAGCCGTCCTCGCCCTCGATGCCCAGGTCACGCATGAGCTCGTGCTTGGGGTCGGCCAGCATCGGGAAGGGCAGGTCGGTCAGGTCCGGGTGGTCCTTGCGCCAGGCGTGGTGCACGAACTCGGAGTCGCCGGAGAAGCCGAGGATCTGGGCGTCACGGTCGGCGAACTCGTCGTTCAGCTTCCCGAAGGCCGCGATCTCGGTCGGGCACACGAAGGTGAAGTCCTTGGGCCACGCGAAGACGATCTTCCACTTGCCCTCGTAGGTCTTGTGGTTGATCTGCTCGAACTCCTTGCCCTTCTCCAGCGAGACACAGGCAGTCAGGTCGAACTCGGGGAACTTGTCACCGACAGTGAGCACACGTACTCCTTGCGAGGTCGGAAATCCCTTTTGGGGTTTTCCTGGGGGTTGGACGATCTCCACAGTGCCACAGCGGGCATTGATCAGAGAAATAGCTAGACTCGGAGGTGTTGATCGGAGGTGGTTATCAGTGACCTCGCCCACCACCCAGACCGCCGGACGTCCACGGCAGCCCTCGCTCTCGCAGCTCCGCGCCTTCGCAGCGGTGGCTGAGCACCTGCATTTCCGCGAGGCGGCCGCCGAGATCGGCATGAGCCAGCCCGCGCTCTCGGGTGCGGTCTCGGCGCTGGAGGAAGCGCTCGGCGTCCAGCTCCTGGAGCGTACGACCCGCAAGGTGCTGCTCTCGCCCGCGGGGGAGCGGGTCGCGGCCCGGGCACGCACGGTGATGGAGGCGGTCGGCGACCTGATGGAGGAGGCCGAGGCGGCCCGCGCGCCCTTCACCGGCGTCCTGCGGCTCGGCGTCATCCCGACCTGCGCGCCGTACCTGCTGCCCGCCGTGCTGAACCTCGTCCACAGTACCTATCCCGCGCTCGACCTCCAGGTGCACGAGGAGCAGACCGCCTCGCTGCTGGACGGCCTCGCGCACGGGCGGCTGGACCTGCTGCTGCTCGCCGTGCCCCTCGGCGTGGCCGGCGTCACCGAGCTGCCGCTCTTCGACGAGGACTTCGTGCTGGTCGCCCCCAAGGACCACTGGCTCGGCGGCCGCGGTGACATACCGCGCGAGGCACTGCGCGAACTGGACCTGCTGCTCCTGGACGAGGGGCACTGCCTGCGCGACCAGGCGCTGGACGTCTGCCGGGAGGCCGGCCGGGAGGAGGGCGCTGCGGTGACCACCAGCGCGGCCGGGCTCTCCACGCTCGTCCAGCTGGTGGCCGGCGGCATGGGCGTCACGCTGCTGCCGCGTACCGCGCTGCGCGTGGAGACCGCCCGCAACGAGGCCCTCACCACCGGGTACTTCGACGACCCGGCGCCCTCCCGGCGGATCGCGCTGGCGATGCGTACGGGAGCCGCACGGCAGCGGGAGTTCGAGGAGTTCGCGCAGGCGCTGCGGGACGCGCTGCGGCCGCTGCCGGTACGCATCGTGGAGTGAGCGGACCGGGCCGGTGGCGCACGCGCACCGGCCCGCCGCCTCACTCCGTACGCAGCCCGTCGGGCCGCATCAGGCGCCACAGCGGCGGCAGGCTCGCCAGCGTGACCAGCAGGACCACCCCGGCGCCGATGCCCGCCATGCCGGCCACCACCGGCCAGTCCACCCGGGCCGCGGTCTCCGTCGTGGTCAGCAGGACCGTGCCGAGGCCGACGCCCGTGGTCACCGCGAGCACCAGGCCCAGCAGCACGGGGATCGCGGTCTGCCACAGCACCGACCAGCCCATCGTCGAGCGCCGGACGCCGTACGCGTCCAGCACGGACAGCAGCCGCCGCTGCTCGCGCAGCTGCTCGACCGTGGAGACGATCAGGCCCGCGCCGATGAGCAGCAGGACCACCACGGCACCGGCGTACACCGCGGTGCGTACCCCGGCGTACTGCCGGTCGTGCGGGTTGTCGATCGCGGACAGCTCCCGCAGCCCGGGGTTCGCATGGAAGGCGGCCGTGCGGATGCGTTCCACGGCCTCGCTCTCGCGCGCCTTGTCGTACCCGACGCGCAGCCGCGTCTCGGGCGTCTGGAGCAGGGCGGGGGAGAGGGCGCCGGGGGTGGCGAGCAGGTCGCCGGGCAGGTCCTGGCCCGGGTGCTGCACCGCCGTGACCCGGCGCGCCGTGTCCGGCACGGTCCACGGCCGGGGCGGGCCGGTGGTGGCGTAGCCGGGCGGGTTCAGGTTCAGCCGGGCGCCGGGGCGTACGAAGTCGGGCCGGTCGGCGCGGCCGCCGCGCAGTTCGGTCACGAAGACGTCGCCGTTCCGGCAGCTGCCGATGGCCGCCCGGCGCCGCAGTTCGGCGCAGTCGCCGATGGTCACCAGTGCGCTGTCGGCCCTGACGAAGCCGTCGGCGCCCCGGGTGCCGCGGTCGCCGGGCCGGCCGGCCAGCGCGTCGACGCTGCCGCGCGCCCAGGTCACGCCCGGCGTGCGGCGCAGGGCGGCCACCAGGTCCTCGGTCTGCCGCCAGTCGGCCGCGCTGCCGCTCAGCTCGATCACCGGGCGGGCCGAGGACTTGGCGTAGGCGTCCGCGTATCCGGCCTGGAAGGTGGTGAAGACCATGTGGAGCGCGATCGCGCCGGCCACCGCGACGGTGATGCCGCCGACCGCGCGGTTGGCCGCCGCGCTGGAGAGCTGGAGCCGGCGGACGGCCAGCTGCCAGGGCACGGGCCCGCCGCGCAGCCGCCCGACCACGGCCGCGACGAGCCAGGGCAGCAGCGCGGTGATGCCGAGCAGCAGCAGCGTCGCGCCCACCGCCAGCCGTACGGCGCGGAACCAGACCGGGTCCGGCGCCCAGAGCAGCGACGAGAGCAGCACCAGGCCGGTGACGGGGAGGGCGAGCCGCCAGCCGAGCCGGCGGCGGCGAGCCGGGCGGTCCCGGACCACGCCCAGCGGCTCGGCGGTCACCGAGCGCTGCGCGAACAGCGTGACGAGCACGGCAACGGCCGGTACGAGCACGGCGATGAGGGCCGCGAGGACCGGGTCCGGCACCACGTCGGCGGGGAAGACGTTGACGTCCCACAGGGTGACGGCGCCGGCCGCCTGCCGCCCGGCGAGGAAGACCAGCAGGCCCACGGCCAGGCCGAGTCCGGCGCCGACCACCGCCTCGCCGGCCGCGATCCGGCGGGTGGTGGGGATGTCGGCGCCGACCAGCCGCAGCGCGGCCAGCCGGGCCTCGCGGCGGTCGCTGCCGAAGCGTACGGCGGTGCCCACGAAGACCATGACCGGCATCAGCAGGACCACGCACGCCAGCACGATGAGCAGCACGAGCCGGGTGCTCGGCGGCTGCGGGTCGAAGACCTTGCCGAAGTGGCTGATGCGGTAGGACTCGCCCGCCGACCGGTCGTCCATCCCCGCCACGAAGGTGAGTTCGCGCGGGCCGAGCAGCCCCTCGTCACCGATCGTGCCGACGACCTTGTAGTCCAGGCGCGCGCGGAGCTGGGCGCTGCCCGGCGCGTCGAGCAGCTCGCGCAGGGCGGGGGAGACGACCATCTCGCCCGGCCCCGGCAGCCGTTCGATGCCGGGCGGTACGGGCGGATGCGCGCCGTCGGGCCGGACCAGGCGGCCGCGTACGGCGTCGCCGTGGAAGGAGGTGTCGGCCTGGGCGTACCGCAGGGTGCGGTCCGAGGCGCGCGGTTCGTGCGTCTGGCCGAGGTTCTCGCGCGCCTTCTCACGCCCGTGCCAGGCGTCGAGCAGCGGCGGCGCCGAGGCGGCGAGCAGCAGGACGGCGACGCCGATGCCCACGCCGACCGCGCTCAGCGCCGTACGGAACCAGCCCTCGCGCCCGCCGGTGACGGCGAAGCGCATGCCGAGGCCCAGGTCGCGGAGCCAGCCGGCGGGTCCGCCGGGCGCGCGGCGCGCCGGGCGGCCGGTACCGGAGCCGGTGCCGCGTGCGTCGAGCAGGGTCATCACAGCCCCGCCAGCGATTCCCTGACCCGGCCGTCGCGGACGGTGACCTCGCGGTCGGAGTAGGCGGCGACGCGGGGTTCGTGGGTGACCAGGACGACGGCGGCGCGGGTGTCGCGGGCGGCGTCGGTCAGCAGCGTCATGACGCGTTCGCCGTTGAGGGAGTCCAGCGCTCCGGTGGGTTCGTCGGCGAAGAGGACGCGGGGGCGGCCGGCCATCGCGCGGGCGATGGCTACGCGCTGCCCCTGCCCTCCCGAGACCTCTCCGGGGCGGTGGCGGCTTATGTCGTCGACTTCGAGGCGGGTGAGCCACTCATGGGCGGTGGCCTCGGCGGTCTTGCGTTTGGTGCCGTTCAGGCGGAGTGGGAGGGCGACGTTCTCCAGGCAGGTGAGTTCAGGGACGAGCTGGCCGAACTGGAAGACGAAGCCGAAGTCGGTGCGGCGCAGGGCGCTGCGTTCGGCGTCGGGCAGGGAGGTCAGTTCGCGGCCGTTGTAGTGGACGGTGCCGGCGTCGGGCCGGACGATGCCGGCCAGGCAGTGCAGCAGGGTGGACTTGCCGGAGCCGGAGGGGCCCATGACGGCGACCACTTCGCCGGGGTGGACGGAGAAGTCCGCGCCGTCCAGCGCGGGCGTCCGCCCGTAGTGCTTGTGGAGCCCTTCGCCGGACAGGAGGGAGCCGTCCGGTGTCATCCGCGTACCGCCTGGGCGAGCTTGTCGAGGCGGGCCGCGGTCAGCTCCAGCCAGCGCAGGTCGGCTTCCAGGTGGAACAGGGCGTGGTCGCAGATCAGCTGGTCGGCGAGGTCGCCCTTGCGCTTGCGCTCGGTCAGCCCGCGCATCAGCCGCAGGTGCTCGGCGCGCTGGGTGTCCAGCAGCTCGGCGGCGTCCCGGTCGGTGAGCAGCGCGAGCACCACCTTGGTGTAGAGGGTGGACTGCAGGTACGGCTCAGGCTTCTCCGGCTGCCGCAGCCACTGGGCGACATCGGTCACACCCGCCTCGGTGATCGCGTACCGCTTGCGCTCGGGCCCGGCGCCGGCCTCGATGCCGTCCACCTCCACCAGGCCGTTCTTCAGCAGCCTGGACATGGTCGAGTAGACCTGGCCGTAGTGCAGCGGGCGGTCCTGGCCGAAGTGCTCGTCGAAGGCCCGCTTGAGGTCGTAGCCATGGCGGGGTCCGGACTCCAGAAGGCCCAGCAGGGTATGACCGATAGACATGCGCCTCACCTTACGCCGTGGTGTTCGCCGGGTGTATACGTGCCGTGCATAGTGGGGCGGGGGCCACCCGGACCCCCGCCCCGCCGCTGCCGTCACCTCACTCCGTACGCAGTCCGTCCGGCCGCATCATCCGCCACAGCGGCGGCAGCCCGGCCAGGGTGACCAGCAGGACCAGCGCGGCGCCGGTGGCGGCCGGCGGCCAGATCACCGACCAGTCCGGATCGGTCTTGCCGACCAGGCGCAGCAGCGCGACGCCCAGGCCGCTGCCGCCCGCGACGGCCAGCGCCAGCCCCAGCCCGACCGGCAGCGCGGTCTGCCACAGCACCGACCAGCCCAGCGTCGCCCGCCGGGTGCCGAAGGCGACCAGCACCGACAGCAGCCGGCGGCGCTCCCGCAACTGCTCCACGAGGGAGACCAGCATGCTGGCGGCGATCAGCGCCATGGTCGCGGCCGAGCCGATCAGCAGGCCGGTGCGCACGCTCGCGTAGTTCTTGTCCCGCTCGACGTTCTGCAGCGTGGCGACCCTCATCAGCGGGTCGATGCGGGCCGCTGTGTTGCGGACGTACTCGGCGGCGTCCGGCACCCGCGGGTCGGTCTTCACCATGGCGCGGGCGACGGGCGAGTCCAGCAGCCCGGTGTCCACGGCGGACGGCGTGGCGAAGATGCCGAACGCGGTGCTGCCCGCCGGGTCCTTGCGGGACTCGACCGTGCGGGCGCTCTTCGGCACGGTCCACAGCCGGGGCGCGCCGTCGGGCCGGTCCGTCTGCGCGTCCAGGTTGAAGATCACGCGCGCGCCGGGTCGCGCGGTCTCGCCGATGTAGGAGTCGTCGACCATGCCGGTGCTGTCGTGGACGATGAAGACGTCACCGTCCCGGCAGGACGTCAGCCGCGCCTTCTCGCGCAGCGAGGCGCAGTCGCCCACGGTGAACTGCGTGCGCGGCACGAACGACTCGCCCTTGCGCCGGGGCCCGGGGCGCGCGGCGTCGGCCTCGATGGTGGCGATGATCCCGCGTACCCCCTCGGTGTTCCGGAAGTCCTTGATCATCTGTCGGGTGGTGCCGACGGAGGCGGTCGGCAGCGACACGTTCAGCTGCGCCCGCTTCCCGTCCTGCCCGGTGACCCTCATGAAGTCGGTCTGGATCGCGGCGAACAGCATCTGCAGGGCGATCGCGCCCGCCACCGCGACGGTGATCCCGCTGACCGCGCGGGCCGCGCCGCCGCTGGACAACTGCAGCCGCCGGGTGGCCAGCTGCCACGGCACGGGCCCGCCCCGGAGGCGCGCCACCGCCGCGTCGACCGCCCACGGCAGCAGCATCGCGATGCCGAACAGCACCAGTACCGCGCCGATCGCGACGGGGTACGGCTGCACCGGCGTCCGGTCGTCCCCTGCCTGCCCGGTCAGCAGCAGCACGGCCAGGCCCGCGATCGGCAGCGGCAGCCGCCACCACAGGCGCCGCCGCGGGGCGGTCGCCTGCCGTACGACGCCCAGGGGCTCGATGGTCACGCCGCGCAGCGCGAAGAGGGTCACCAGTACGGCCGCGAGCGGCACGGCGACCACGATCAGCGCGGCCAGGGCCGGTACCGGCGTCAGGTCCCGGGGGAAGGCATTGACGTCCCAGACCGTGACCGCGCCGGTGAACTGCCGCCCGGCGAGGAACAGTCCGGCCCCCACCACCAGTCCGCAGACCGCGCCGCACAGCGCCTCGCCCGCAGCGGTCCGCCGCGTCATCCCGGCGTCGGCGCCGATCAGCCGGAGCGCGGCGAGCCGCCGGTCGCGGCGCTCGCCGCCGAACCGGACAGCGGCGGCGATGAAGAGGGCCACCGGCATCAGCAGCACCACGCACGCCACGACGAGCAGCACGAAGAGCACGGGATCGAGCGGTTCGGCTGCGGACCGGGCGCCGAAGGACGCCACGCGCTGGGCGCCGTCGCCCGTGGTGAGGGTCGCGCTGCCCGCGTAGTACGTCAGCTCGGCCGGGCCCACCAGACCGGCGTCCCCGATCGTGCCGGTGATCCGGTAGTCCAGCCGGTCGCGCAGCAGCCTGCCCTCGGGGGAGGACAGCAGCGCGCGCAGGGCGGGGGAGACGACCATCTCGCCGGGGCCCGGCACCTCGGCCACGCCGGGCGGGGCCGGCGGCCGGGAGCCGTCGGCGCGCAGCAGCGTGCCGTGCACCGAGTCGCCGCGGTAGACGGTGTCGGCGGTGGCCGCGAGCAGCGTGTCGTCCCCGCGGTGCACCGTCTTCTCGCTCGCCGGCAGCCGGCGGTCCTGGCTCCGCTCCTCGCGGGACTGCAGGAGGTGCGGGACGGAGGCGGCGCCGAGCAGCAGCGCGACGCCGAGCCCGACGCCGAGCGCCGTCAGCAGCGTACGGGCCCAGCCCTCGCGGCCGCCGGTGACGGCGAAGCGCATGCCGAGGCCCAGGTCGCGCAGCCACGCGGTGACGCCGGAGGGCGGTGCCGGGGCCGCGGCGGGCCGCCCGGCGCGGTCGCGGACCGGCTGGTCGGTGCGGCTCATGCGGTACCCGCCAGCTCCCGCGCCACGCCGTCCCGTACGACGACCTCGCGGTCGGAGTAGGCGGCGACGCGGGGTTCGTGGGTGACCAGGACGACGGCGGCGCGGGTGTCGCGGGCGGCGTCGGTCAGCAGCGTCATGACGCGTTCGCCGTTGAGGGAGTCCAGCGCTCCGGTGGGTTCGTCGGCGAAGAGGACGCGGGGGCGGCCGGCCATCGCGCGTGCGACGGCTACGCGCTGCCCCTGCCCTCCCGAGACCTCTCCGGGACGGTGGCGGCTTATGTCGTCGACTTCGAGGCGGGTGAGCCATTCGTGCGCGGTGGCCTCGGCGGTCTTGCGTTTGGTGCCGTTGAGGCGGAGTGGGAGGGCGACGTTCTCCAGGCAGGTGAGTTCGGGGACGAGCTGGCCGAACTGGAAGACGAAGCCGAAGTCGGTGCGGCGCAGGGCGCTGCGTTCGGCGTCGGGCAGGGAGGTCAGTTCGCGGCCGTTGTAGTGGACGGTGCCGGCGTCGGGCCGGACGATGCCGGCCAGGCAGTGCAGCAGGGTGGACTTGCCGGAGCCGGAGGGGCCCATGACGGCGACCACTTCGCCGGGGTGGACGGAGAAGTCCGCGCCGTCCAGCGCGGGCGTCCGCCCGTAGGACTTGCGCAGGCCACTGGCGGCGAGCAGGGAACCGGCAGGATTCATGGGCGGGCCTCCGGAGGTGCGGAGGGGAGGGGGCGTTCAAGGAGCATGCCCGGCACACTACACCAGGTGTATACACTGAATGTATAGCTGGGTGTGCGACGGCCCCGGAGGCTCGGTACGCCTCCGGGGCCGTGTGCTCCGGTCACTCCTCGGGCGGGCCGTCCGCCGCTCCGCCGTCCGGCCCGCCGGCCTCCGGCTCGGGACGCTTCGGCGGCCGTCCGCGGCGCCGCATCGCCCCGGCGTCCTTGGGCAGCCGGCCCGCCTCCGCCAGCGCGCCGCGCAGCAGGAACTCGATCTGCGCGTTGACGCTGCGCAGTTCGTCACCCGCCCACCGGGCCAGCGCGTCGTGGACGGCCGGGTCGAGCCGCAGCAGCACCTGCTTGCGCTGCCGCGGCCGCCGCCCCGGAGTTCCGGGCTCCTCGCTCACTGGTACAGCGAGCCGGTGTTCAGGACGGGCTGGGCCGCGCGGTCGCCGCACAGCACCACCATCAGGTTCGAGACCATGGCCGCCTTCCGCTCCTCGTCCAGCTCGACGATGCCCTGCTCGCTGATCCGGTCGAGCGCCGACTCGACCATGCCCACCGCGCCCTCGACGATCTGCTGGCGGGCCGCGACGACCGCGCCGGCCTGCTGCCGCTGGAGCATCGCGGAGGCGATCTCCGGGGCGTACGCGAGGTGGCTGAAGCGGGCCTCGATGATCCGTACGCCGGCCGCCTCGACCCGCGCGGTCAGCTCGGCCGCGAGCTTCTCGGTGATCTCCTCGGCGTTGCCGCGCAGCGAGAGCGCGTCCTCGTCGTGCGCGTCGTAGGGGTACTCGATCGCGATGTGCCGGACGGCCGCCTCGGTCTGGGTGGCGACGAACTCCAGGAAGTCGTCCACCTCGAAGAGCGCCTGCGCGGTGTCCTCGACCTTCCACACCACGATCGAGGCCAGCTCGATGGGGTTGCCGTAGGCGTCGTTGACCTTCAGGACCGCGGTCTCGTGGTTGCGGACCCGGGTGGAGATCTTGGTGGCGCTGGTGAGCGGATTGATCCAGCGCAGGCCGTCGGTGCGGATCGTGCCGACGTACCGGCCGAAGAGCTGGATCACCCGCGCCTCGCCGGGCGCGACCATCTTCACGCCGCCCATGCAGAAGAGGGAGACGAGCAGCAGCAGGACGCCGACGACGATCAGGGTGGCGCCGATCCCCTTGCTGCCGCCCGAGGCGAACCCGCCGCCGAGGACCGCCAGTGCGATGCCGCCGATCACGCCGACGACGGTCAGCAGCAGGCCGAGGCCGCCCGGGATGCTGTGCGCGGTGACCTCCCTGACCTGCGGCGCGGGCAGGTCGGGAGCGTCGGGCTCGGTGTTCGTGGGCGGAGTGGGCGCGGATGCGGACATGAGGTTCCCCCGTTCTGTACGGCGTGCCGTACGGGTGCTTTCGCTGGTCTAGCAAAGTGATAGCTATTTAATCCCCGTGACGGCGCCCGCGCAAACCCTTGCGGCCGGGCGGCGCGGGCCCGGACGCGGAAACCGCCGAAGGGTTGCACAGGAAAGGGGTGCTGATTGTCACGTCCGGAAAATGCTTGATCGATGTGTATGTGCTGACACCAGGGGGTTAGCTTCGGAGGCTGGGTTACTGGGGGCGGAACGACTGGAGTGACGGAAGCGATGGGCCGAGCCGAGGCGAGACGGGCGCAGAAGAGGGGCAGGCGCCGGGCGAAGGTGAAGAAACGCGGCGGCATAGGCCGTTTCTTCACGTTCAAGAAGCTGTTCGGCGCGTTCCTCACCGTCTGCCTGCTGGGCATCCTCGGCTTCGTCGGCCTGTACCTCCTCGTCGACGTGCCGGCCAACGCCAACGGCCAGGCCACCGCGCAGAGCAACGTCTACAAGTACGCCGACGGCTCCGTCATGGCCCGCACCGGCTTCAACCGCGAGAGCGTGCCGATCAGCGACATCCCCAAGGACGTCCAGCACACCTTCGTCGCCGCCGAGAACAAGACCTTCTACAAGGACTCCGGCGTCGACCTGAAGGGCACCGCGCGCGGCATCCTCAACACCCTGCGCGGCCGGGGCAAGCAGGGCGGCTCGACCATCACCCAGCAGTTCGTGAAGAACTACTACCTGACCCAGGAGCAGACGGTCAGCCGGAAGCTCAAGGAGATCGTGATCTCCCTGAAGGTCGACCAGAAGCTCGGCAAGGACCAGATCCTGGCCGGCTACATCAACACCAGCTACTACGGCCGCGGCGCGTACGGCATCGAGGCCGCCGCGCAGGCGTACTACGGCGTGCACACCCGGGACCTGACGGTCGCCCAGGGCGCGTACCTCGCCTCGCTGCTCCAGGCGCCCAGCCAGTACGACTGGGCCGTGGCCGGCGACGCCGGCAAGAAGCGGGTCAAGGCGCGCTGGAACTACACCCTCGACAACATGGTCGAGATGCACTGGCTGGACGCCGGGAAGCGGCAGGGCCTGAAGTTCCCGGTGCCGGCGAAGCCCAAGCCCAGCTCGGGCATGACGGGCCAGAAGGGCTACCTGGTCCGGCTCGCCAACCAGGAGCTGAACAAGCAGGGCATCACCGACGACCAGATCGCCGCCGGCGGCTGGACCGTCACCCTCGGCGTCGAGAAGAAGCGCCAGAAGGCACTGGAAGCGGCGGTCCAGGAGAAGCTGACCAGCAAGCTCGACCCCAAGGCCCGGAGCGTGGACGCCGACGCGCAGGCCGGCGCGGTCTCCGTCGACCCCAGGACCGGGCACATCGTGGCGCTCTACGGCGGCAAGGGCTACCTGGAGCACTACCTCAACAACGCCACCCGGGCCGACTACCAGCCCGCCTCCACCTTCAAGCCGCTGATCCTGGCCACCGCGCTGGAGAAGAACTCCACCACCCAGGACGGCACGCCGATCACCCCGAACACGATCTACGACGGCACCAGCCGCCGCCCCGTCAAGGGCAGTGCCATCGGCTTCGCGCCGCCCAACGAGGACGAGAAGGACTACGGCCCGATCAGCGTCCAGACGGCGATGAACAACTCCGTCAACTCCGTCTTCGCGCAGATGGGCGTGGACGTGGGGCTGGAGAAGGTACGGCAGACCGCCGGGCAGCTCGGCATGGACGCGGAGAAGATGTCGGCCCGCCCGGCCATGACGCTCGGCTCGATGGGCGCCAGCCCGCTCCAGATGGCCGGGGTCTACGCCACCCTCGACAACCACGGCAAGAAGATCACCCCGCAGCTGGTGACGCACGCGCAGCGCGGCGAGGAGGACCCGGTCGAGCTGCCGGACCCGGTCGGCGGCCAGGTCCTCACCCGGCAGACCGCCGACACCGTGACCTCCGTACTGACCGGCGTGGTCCAGGACGGTACGGGCACCGCGGTGCGCAACACCGACTACGACATCGCCGGCAAGACCGGCACCTCCGACGACAACAAGTCCGCCTGGTTCGTGGGCTACACGCCCCGGCTGGTGACCGCCGTCGGCCTCTTCGGCGAGAACGCCGACCCGCCGCACAACCAGGTCACCCTGCGCGGCGCGGGCGGCGGCGGCCGGGTCAACGGCGGTGGCTACCCCGCCGAGATCTGGGCCGCCTACACCCAGAACGCGCTGGGCAGCGAGGTGTCGGCCCGCTTCGACCTGGAGACCGACATGGGCGCGGGCGTCGCCCCGTCGCCCACCCCGACGCCGACCGAGACCGAGGAGTCGGAGTCCCCGTCGCCCACCCCGTCGGAGAGCGCCGAGTCCGAGTCTCCCTCGCCGAGCCCGACGCCGAGCGAGTCGGAGAGCAGCGCGGAGCCGCCCGAGGAGTCGGTGTCCCCGTCCCCGAGCGAGTCCTCCGACCTCCCGCTGCCCGGCGACAGCGGCAACGACGAGAAGGACAAGGGCACCGGCAACGGCCGGCACCCGATGTTCGGCGGCTGACCCACGGCGCCGGCCCACAGCGCCGCGGCCCCCGCCCCGCAAGGGACGGGGGCCGCTCGCGTACGCGGGCCCTGCGGGCGCCTACTCGCGGCCCGGCAGCCGCCGTGCCACGGGCGGCATCGACAGCTCGAACCACACGACCTTGCCGGTGCTCAGCCGGGTCGCGCCCCAGCGCCGGGCCAGCCGGTTGACCAGGTACAGGCCCCGGCCGCCCTCGTCCGACGGGCGGGCCTGGCGCAGCCGCGGCAGCTGTGGCACGTCGTCGCCGACCTCGCAGCGCAGTACGTCCGTCCGCAGCAGCCGCAGCGTGATCGGCCGCTCCGCGTACCGCACGGCATTGGTGACGACCTCACTGACCAGCAGCTCCACCTGGTCCGTCAGCTCTTCGAGCCCCCATCGCTGCAGGGCTCTCCGGGCCAGCCGGCGGGCCTGCCCCGCGGTCTGCGCCTTCGGGTCGAGGTACCAGTACGCCACGTCGCTCGGCGCGATCCCGTCGAAGCGGGCCGCGAGCAGCGCGATGTCGTCGTCCCGGTCGCCCGGGCCGAGCATGTCCAGCACCTCGTCGCAGAGCGGCTCCAGCGGCGGCGGGTTCGGCCCGGTCAGCCGGGCCGTCTCCGTCAGCCGCTCGCGCAGCTGCTCTATGCCGGTCCACACGTCCCGTATCCGGGACTCCACCAGGCCGTCGGTGTACAGGACGAGGGTCGCCCCGGCGGGGGCGTCCAGCTCGACGGCCTCGAAGTCGACCCCGCCGACCCCGATCGGGGCGCCCGGCGGCACGCGCAGCACCTCCGCGCGCCCGCCCCGGTGGAGCATGACGGGCGGCGGATGCCCGGCGTTCGCCACGATGATGCGGTGCGCGACCGGGTCGTACACCGCGTACAGGCAGGTCGCCATCCGGTCCGTGCCGAGCCGCTGGGCCTGCTCGTCGAGGTGATGCAGCACCTCCTGCGGCGGCAGGTCGAGCCCGGCCAGCGTCTGCGCGGTCGTACGCAGCTGGCCCATGATGGCGGCCGAGGTCATCGAATGGCCCATCACATCGCCGACGACCAGGGCCACTCGGGACCCGGGCAGCGGGATCGCGTCGTACCAGTCGCCGCCGACCCGGGCGGTCTCGGCGGCCGGCAGGTACCGGCTGGCGAGCCGGACGCCGGTGGGCTGCGGCAGCGAGTCGGGCAGCATCGTGCGCTGCAGCGCGTCGGCGATGTACGCCTCGCGCCCGTACAGTACCGCCTTGTCCACGCCGAGCGCCGTGTGCGTCGCCAGCTGCGCCGCCACCAGCAGGTCGTCCGCCTCGAACGAGGGCCGGTCGGGGCGGCGCAGGAAGACCGCGGCGCCGATCACCCGGCGGCGGCCGCGCAGCGGCGCCAGGATGACGCGCTGACCGTGGGGCATCCGCGTGCCGGGGCCGAGCAGTTCGGGCAGTGCCGCCTGCGCGGCCTGCGCCTCCCCGAAGAGCGGGCGCACCCCGCGCAGCACCTCGGCCAGCGGCCCGCCGGGCACCACCTCGGCCAGCTCCGCCGCCATCCCGCCCATCGCCGGGCCCAGATCGGGCTGCGCGGGCAGGGTGGGCAGCCGGCCGCCATTGGTGTCGGCCTCCTCGGGGATGCGGTCGGTGCGCCGCAGCCGCAGGACGACCGGGCCGGCCGGCCGCTCGTCGCCCACCGGCAGCGGGTCGCGCAGGTACACCAGGATCGCGTCGGCGAACGTCGGGACCGTCGCGCGGCACAGGCCCAGCACGATCTCGTCCAGGTCGATGCCGCGCGCGATCCGCCGGGTGGCGGCGCCCACGAAGCGCAGCCGGTCCCCGCCGGGCTGCCGGGCCGGCATCGGCTCACCCCCCTCGGCCGGATGCGCCGAACGGGCCGGCGGCGCCTCCGGGCGCCCCGGCTCATCGGCCTGCCGGCGTGTCCCGCCGTCGCTCCGGCCGGGGCCGCGGCGCGGCGGGCCCGGAGGCGGTGCCGCGGGCTCCTGGGGCCGCTGCCGGGCCCGGCCGTCGCCGCTCCCGCGCGGCCGTCCGATGCCGCTCGCGCCGCCGTTCTCGTGCGCGCCGGAGCCGTCGCCGGGCTCCTCGGCACGGGAGCGGGCCCGGCCGGCCGCGTCGTGCGCGGTGCCGCCGCCGGGCTCGGCCCCTGGCCCGCCCGCCTGGGCATGGCCGCCGGCGCCCTGCGCGGCGTTGCGGTCGGCGGCGTCGGCGGTCCGCCGGTCCCGCCGCCGGCGCTTCTTCCCGCTGCGCCCCGGGGGCGCGGGCAGCTCACCGGAACCGCCCGCGGTGCGCTCGGGCGGTCCGGCCGCCACGGAGCCGGGCAGGCCGGGCCCCGGCAGGTCGGCGGGGGCCGGGCCGACGGGCCGCTGCAGGGCCTCGCGCGGATCGGCGGCGCCGTGCGCCGTCGTCTCCGGGAGGCCCCGCGGCGCCATGGCCGGGGGCGCGGCCGGCAAGGGGGCCGGTCGCGAAGGGTGGGAGGTGGGGTGCTCCGTCACGCGTGGGATTCCATCCGTCCGGGGCTGCGCGCCGGGCGCGCTGCGTCTCAAGCGCGTCGCAGGTGCAGGAAGAGCTGGATCTCGGGTGGCACGTCCGTACTGGCCGGGGCATACGCATACGAGTCCTCCCCGGTGACTTCGAAACCCGCGTCGCGCACGACATGGCGCAAGTCGTCCCGCAGGTAACCCGATACCCGGATCGTGTTGCCGAGGAACGGAATCGGGTAGTCGTCCACGTCGGACTCGACCATCGACAGGGCGAGCAGCCCTTCCGGCCGCAGGAGTGAGTGCAGCATCCGCAGCGCGTACGGGATTTCCGCGCGCGGCAGCATCAGCAGGGAGAAGAAGGCGGCGATGCCGTCGAAGGAGCCGGGGCCGCCGAGCCGGCCGTCCCGCAGGTCCGCGAGGTCGAGGTGGTGGAACTCGGCAGCCGGAACGTTCTCCCGCGCCATCTTGATCATGGTGGCGGAGATGTCGACGCCGACGACGTGGTGGCCGGCGCCGGACAGCTGCTGGGCGGTGGGCAGGCCCGTGCCGCAGCCGACGTCCAGCACGCGGGAGCCGTCGGGCAGCGCGGCGGCCAGCCAGGCACCCGCGGCGCGCTGGCCCTCCTTGTGCGGGAACGCGCTGTCGTAGCCCGCGGCGATCGCGTTGAACGCCTCGGCCTGCCCGGCCCGGTCCAGTGCTAACCGGTTCAGGCCCTCGTACCCGTCGTAGCTGTCGCTCACGACCCCGCCCCTCCTGCGACCGCAGTCAAGTTCGGTTTCCAGTTCTGGAGTTGCGTCTGTGCCTTCTCGGCCTCTTGCGGAGGACGATCCTACGTTTGCACCCGTGGGGCGCAGCAAGGGGGCTCGCCCCTGAGCATGGTGCCAAAGGGAACTGGTGTTCCCCAAGATCCCTGCAATTCGGGCGGTTTCGTCACTCCTGGGCCGCGCCGCGTCACCCTCGTGGGTACGGATTCCGCACAAGCGGCCGCTTTTCCGCGGCCGCCGCCGTCACGGAGCGGAGTACTCCGGTTCCCTGTCCCAGTCGTCCGGCAGCGCCGGCAGGCTCCACTGCGGGTCCGGCCGCCAGTGCTCCCAGCCGTCCGCGAACGGCGCGCCCCACTCGCCGATCCGCGCCACCGCGGCACGGCCGGCCGCGCGCACGTCCCCGGCCTGTGCGGGCGGCATCAGCCCGTCGGCCTGCGCCTGCGCGAACTCGTCCTCGTCCCGCCACTCCCAGTGCCGGTCCGGGTAGACCGCGATGTCCAGGAAGTGGTCCTCGGAGTCCACACCGCCGGACCAGCGGCGGCGCGGCTCCTCCAAGTTGACGTACCAGTTCTTGAACTGCCAGCCACGCTCCCAGAACAGCCAGACCGACCACGGCTCACCTGGCCGGGCCAGCTTCAGCACGCCGGTGCCGAACCAGCGGTCCCGCACCACGCGCCGCGGCTTGGTGTAGCGGCTGGCCAGCGGCTCACGGCTGACCGGCGTGCCGTCGGCCAGCTCCGGCTTCACACACACGGTGCCGGGTGCCATCCAGACGGCGAGCAGCTCGTCGGTGTCCTGGACGACGGTGACGGGGCGGCAGATGTGGAAGTGCCGGGTGCCGTTGCCGCGATAGCGCCACAGGATGTGCTCGCCCGGCGCCCAGCGCGCGGTACCGGACGTATGGCCGTCCCTTGTCTCCACCGTATCCGCTGTCATGCGCAGATCTTAGGGGCGGAACGACCGTACCGCCGTGACGTGGGCCGCAGCGACCGTCACGGATGCGTCATGCGCAGCACGTCCAGGGCCTCGTCCAGCTGGGCCTCGGTCAGCGCGCCGCGCTCGACATATCCGGACTCGATCACCACTTCCCGGATGGTCTTCCGCTCGGCCAGCGACTTCTTGGCCACCTTCGCCGCCTCCTCGTAGCCCAGGTACTTGTTGAGCGGAGTGACGACGGAAGGGGAGGACTCGGCGTACTCACGGGCCCGTTCGGCGTTGGCGGTGATGCCGTCGACGGTACGGTCCGCCAGCAGCCGCGAGACATTGGCCAGAAGTCGCACCGACTCCAGGACGTTCTTCGCGATCACCGGCAGCATCACGTTCAGCTCGAAGTTGCCCGCGGCGCCCGCCGCTGCGACCGTCGCGTCGTTCCCCGTCACCTGGGCGGCGACCATCAGCACCGCCTCGGGAATGACCGGATTGACCTTCCCCGGCATGATCGAGGAGCCGGGCTGCAGGTCCGGCAGCTGGATTTCGGCGAGGCCCGTGCGCGGCCCGGACGACATCCACCGCAGATCGTTGGCGATCTTCGTCAGCCCGACCGCGATCGTACGCAGCTGGCCGCTGGTCTCCACGATGCCGTCCCGCGCGCCCTGCGCCTCGAAGTGGTTCCGCGCCTCGGTCAGCGGCAGCCCCGTCGTGCGCGCCACCTCCTCGATGACCGCGGCGGCGAAGCCGGGCGGGGTGTTGATGCCGGTCCCCACCGCCGTGCCGCCCAGCGGCAGTTCGGCGAGCCGGGGCAGGGAGGCCCGCAGCCGCTCCACGCCGTACCGGACCTGCGCCGCGTATCCGCCGAACTCCTGGCCCAGCGTCACGGGCGTGGCGTCCATGAGGTGGGTGCGGCCCGACTTCACGACCTCCTTGAACTCCTCCGCCTTGCGCTCCAGGGCGGCCGCCAGGTGCTCCAGGGCCGGGATCAGGTCGGCGGTGACCGCGGCGGTGGCCGCGATGTGGATCGAGGAGGGGAAGACGTCGTTGGAGGACTGGCTGGCGTTGACGTGGTCGTTGGGGTGGACGTCCCGGCCCAGCCGCTCGGTCGCGAGGGTGGCCAGCACCTCGTTGGTGTTCATGTTGGAGGACGTGCCGGAGCCGGTCTGGAAGACGTCGACGGGGAAGTGGTCGTCCCAGCGGCCGTCGGCGACCTCGGCCGCGGCCTCCTGGATCGCCCGCGCGACGTCCTCGTCCACCACTCCGAGCTGGGCGTTCACCTTGGCGGCCGCGGCCTTGATCCGGGCCAGCGCCTCGATGTGCGCGCGCTCCAGCCGCTGTCCCGAGACGGGGAAGTTCTCCACCGCGCGCTGGGTCTGCGCGCGCCACTTGGCGTCGGCCGGGACCCGTACCTCGCCCATGGAGTCGTGCTCGATGCGGAAATCACTCATACCTGTGTCAGTGCCCGGGAACACGCGGGTGTTCCCGGGCACCGACGAGCTTCGTCCGTCAGGACGTACGCACCGGGACGTCCGTCAGGACGTGCGCACCGGGATGCTGGTGAAGGTGGGCACCGGCGCGGGGTCCTGGAAGAAGTCGTTGCCCTTGTCGTCCACGACGATGAACGCCGGGAAGTCCTCGACCTCGATCTTCCAGACCGCCTCCATGCCGAGCTCCTCGTACTCCAGGACCTCGACCTTCTTGATGCAGTCCTGGGCGAGGCGGGCAGCGGGGCCGCCGATGGAGCCGAGGTAGAAGCCGCCGTGCGCGTGGCAGGCCTCCGTGACCTGCTGGGAGCGGTTGCCCTTGGCCAGCATGACCTTGGAGCCGCCGGCCGCCTGGAACTGCTCGACGTAGGCGTCCATCCGGCCGGCCGTCGTCGGGCCGAAGGAGCCGGACGCGTAGCCCTCGGGGGTCTTCGCCGGGCCCGCGTAGTAGACCGGGTGGTTCTTCAGGTACTCCGGCATCTCCTCGCCGGCGTCCAGCCGCTCCTTGATCTTCGCGTGCGCGATGTCACGCGCGACGACCAGCGTGCCGGTCAGCGACAGCCGGGTCTTGACCGGGTGCTTGGTCAGCTCGGCGAGGATGTCGTCCATCGGCTGGTTCAGGTCGATCTTCACCGCGTCGAGGTCGGCGCCCGCGCCCTCGGTCAGCTCCTCGTCGGTGGTGTCCGGGAGGAAGCGCGCCGGGTCGGTCTCCAGCTGCTCCAGGAAGACGCCCTCGGCGGTGATCTTCGCGACGGCCTGGCGGTCGGCGGAGCAGGACACCGCGATGGCGACCGGGCAGGACGCGCCGTGCCGGGGGAGACGCACCACGCGCACGTCGTGGCAGAAGTACTTGCCGCCGAACTGCGCGCCGATCCCGATCTTCTGCGTCAGCTCGAAGACCTTCTCCTCCAGCTCCTTGTCGCGGAAGCCGTGGCCGGTCGGCGAGCCCTCCTCGGGCAGCTCGTCCAGGTAGTGCGCCGAGGCGTACTTCGCGGTCTTCAGGGCGTACTCGGCGGAGGTGCCGCCGACCACGATGGCCAGGTGGTACGGCGGGCAGGCGGCCGTACCCAGCGAGCGGATCTTCTGCTCCAGGAACTTCATCATGGAGGCCTCGTTGAGGACCGCCTTGGTCTCCTGGAAGAGGAAGGACTTGTTGGCCGAGCCGCCGCCCTTGGCCATGAAGAGGAACTTGTACGCGTCACCGTCGGTCGCGTACAGCTCGATCTGCGCCGGCAGGTTCGAGCCGGTGTTCTTCTCGTCCCACATGGTCAGCGGGGCCATCTGGGAGTAGCGCAGGTTGAGGTTGGTGTACGCGTCGTAGATGCCGCGGGAGAGGGCCTCCTCGTCGCCGCCCTGGGTGAGCACGTTCTGGCCGCGCTTGCCCATGACGATCGCGGTGCCGGTGTCCTGGCACATCGGCAGTACGCCCGCCGCCGCGATGTTCGCGTTCTTCAGCAGGTCAAGGGCGACGAACTTGTCGTTGGCCGAGGCCTCCGGGTCGTCGATGATCTTCCGGAGCTGGCCGAGGTGCTCGGGCCGCAGGTAGTGCTGGATGTCGTGGATCGCCGCTTCCGCCAGCTTGCGCAGCGCCTCCGGCTCGACCTTGAGGAACGTCCGGCCGTCCGCCTCGAAGGTGCTGACACCCTCCTTGGTGATGAGGCGGTAGGGGGTCTTGTCCTCGCCCGTGGGCAGGAGGTCGGTATAGGCAAATGCCGGGAGGGCAGGGCGGGAAGAAACGGACATTGCGGCCAATCCTCACTCGACGGTGACTTCGCTGTCATCAACGGCAGCTTCAACAGCGTAGAACGCCCTGCGCCGGCCGCCGCTGTGAGGTAAGGCTCACCCGCCTCCGGCCCCGTGGTCCCGGGCCAGGGGCGGTTCTTAGATCTCCCTTAGAAGTGCCGCGCACAGTGCCGTCGCATGACACGTTTCCTGAAAGCCGCGACAGGCTCCCGGAAGCGGCGGGCCGCGCTCGCCGCACTGGCCGGGACCGCGCTGACCGCGAGTACGTTCACCGCCCTCCAGGCGTACGCCGGGCCCGCGGATTCCGGCGCCGACGGGGATACGGTCGCGCTGCGCATCAAGGGCGGCGAGGCGCACGTGGACCCCCGCACGCTGCGGATCACCGCCCGCACGGCGAGCGGCGCGGAGACCGAGCTGTCCGCGGCGGCGGGGGAGGAGCTGGGCGCCGTCTCCCCGGTGACCCGCCACGGCGCCACCGCGAGCTGGTCCTACCCGGGCCGCGGCCTCGGCGTCTCGGTCGCATCCCGCGACGGCCGGCTGGTCGTCCGCATGCACGCCAAGAAGGACGGCAGCATCGCCTGGCCGGCGTCGGGTGCCGCCCCGGCACGGGGCACGGCCTACGAGCTGCCCCGCGGCGAGGGCCTGCGCATCCCCGCGGCCGACACCTTCTGGAACTCCGCCGCGGCCGGTCTGACCGGCGAGGAAGGCATCGACCTCAAGGACCTGACGATGCCCTTCTGGGGCACCACGGCGGGCGGCCACGGGGTGAGCACCCTCGTCCCCACCGACCTCGGCACCCGCCTGCGGTTCGTCTCGGAGGGCGGCCGGCTGCACACCGCCGCCACCCACGACTTCCGCAGCGCCGACGGCACGGACGACTACACGGTGGCCCTCTCCCTGACCGACGGCTCACCGGTCGCCGCGGCCAAGGACTACCGCCGCTACCTCGCCTCGAAGGGGCAGCTCGGCAGCCTGAAGGCGAAGATCCGCAAGAACCCCGAGGTCGCCAAGTTGCTCGGCGCCCCGCACGCGTACGTCTGGGGCGACGGCCGCAGCGCGAAGACCGTCGAGCGGCTGAAGAAGCTCGGCATCTCCCGGATGTGGCTCGGCTACGACGCCGACGGCGACCCCATGTCCAAGGACGCCGTCGCCGCGGCGAAGAAGGCGGGCTACCTCGTCGGCCCGTACGACAGCTGGGACAACGCCCAGGACCCGGAGACCGCCGACACCGACGTGGCGAAGTGGCCGGACCGGCTGTGGCCCGACGGCTGCGTCCACGACGCGGACGGCAAGCCCGAGGGCGGCTTCGGCGGCCGCGGCTGCTATCTCAGCTCGCAGGCGCTCGCCGACGCCGAACCGCAGCATCACTACCTCGCCGACCGCGCCGGGAAGATGACCGCCAACGGCGTCAACAGCTACTTCCTCGACGTCGACGCCACGGGCGAGCTGTTCCGCGACCACACGCCGGGGCACCCGATGACGCAGGCGGAGGACCGCGCGAACCGCCTGCAGCGGATGCGCGGGATGTCCGGCGGCGGCCTCACCGGCGGCCGCCCGTACGTCCTCGGCTCGGAGTCGGCGGGCTCCTGGGCGAACCGGGTGCTCGACTTCAGCCATGGCTCCAGCACGCCGGTCCACGACGGGCTGTGGAAGGCCGAGCGGGACAAGGAGACCTGGGGCGGCTACTGGCCCAAGGGGCGGCCCGGCATGTTCTTCAAGCCGGCGACGCTCGACAAGGCCGTCGCCAAGGCCATGTTCGACCCGGCGTACCGGGTGCCGCTGTACGAGACGGTGCTGCACGACTCGGTCGTCAGCACCGACCGCTGGGAGCTGTCGCTCTACAAGCTGCCGGCGCAGAAGCGGGACCGCGCGCTGCTCGCCATGCTCTACAACACCCCGGTCAACCTCGCGCTCGACGGCAAGGCGCTGGACCGGCACGGCGCGGAGATCGCGGCCATGCAGCGCTTCTTCGCGGGCATCCAGAAGGCCGGCGGCGCCGAGGCGATGACGGACTTCCGTACGCTCACCGCCGACCGCACGGTGCAGCGCACCACGTTCGGCGGCCGCGCAGGGCTCACCGTCACGGCGAACTTCGGCACCGGCACGTACCGTGGCCTGCCCGGCGGCTGCGTCCAGGCCACGACCCGCGGGCACGGCGCGCCGCAGCGGTTCTGCCCGAAGGGCTGAGACCGGCCGTGCGGCGCCGCGCCCGTACGCCGGTCCCCTAGTCGCGATCTATCGCGTTTCGCTACGCTGTTGAGGTGGACGCAACAGACAACGGGGGACGGCGCCCCGCATCCGTGGACCTCACCAAGCCCGCACCGGCCCCGGCCGCCGAGGCCGCGCTCCGCGCGTCCGACGCGGACCGGGACCGGATCGCCGCGATCCTGCGGGAGGCGCTGGCGGAAGGGCGGCTGGACGCCGAGGAGCACGCCGAGCGGATCGACGGGGTCTACCGCGCCAAGACCATGGGCGAACTGGAGCCGCTGATCAGCGACCTGCCGGCGGCGCGGGACGGGGCCGACGCGCGCCGGGAGGCCGCTCCCGCGTACGCCCCGGAGCCGGCCGCCACTCCCGCCGACGCCCACCTCGTCGGGGTCTTCGGCGCCGCGGTGCGGGCCGGCCGCTGGCGGGCACCGGCCCGGGTGACCGCGGTGGCGATCTTCGGCTCGGTGGAGATCGACCTGACCGAGGCGATCTTCACGCAGCAGCATCTGCACATCCAGGCCACCTCGATCTTCGGCAGCGTGGACATCCGGGTGCCGGAGAACGTGACGCTGCGCGGCGGCGGCTCCGGCGTGCTCGGCTCCTTCGAGACCCGGTCGGAGGAGTCGGACGACCCGGCGGCCCCGGTGATCACCGTGGGCGGCCTCGCCGTGCTCGGCAGCGTCGAGGCGAAGCCGAAGCGCGGCAAGTGGGTGCGCGATCTGCACGACCGGCTGCGCGAGCGCCGGGACCGGCACCGGGGCCACTGAGCCGGACGGCCGGTCGCAGGTCGGCCCCACCTGTAAGGCGCGCCACATCCGACGCTGCTTTCAACCGGTACGCCACGGTGTGCATAGAGCCGCGTACAGCGGGTAGGGCTGGTGCATCGTCTCTCGTACGGCTGCGGGGTGTGCGAAACGTCGTGCGCAGCGAGACGGGCAAGTGGTGACTGAAATCGCCGAGCCGTCGTCAGGAGTAGACCGTGCTGCTACCGCATCAGCCCCTGCAGGACGCCGCCGTGCCCGCCCAGCGAGTGCCCGCCCGGGACGAGGCGGGGCCCTGGCACTCGGAGGCGGTGTGCCGACGGGACGAGGCCGGACTCTTCTTCGCGCCGTCCAAGGAGCCGACGGCCGCCCGGCTGGCCAGGGAGGAAGCCGCGAAGCGGGTCTGTGCCCGCTGCCCCGTCATGATCGAGTGCCGGGAGCACGCCCTGCTCCAGCCCGAGCCGTACGGGGTCTGGGGCGGCCTGACCGCCGCCGAGCGCCGGGTCGTCCTGGCCCGCCGCCGGCGCCGCGACGCCGAGCTGCAGCGCGCGGCCCGGATGCCCGCCGCCGGCTGAACTTCCGTACGCCGACGGCCCGGTGCCCCACCGCGACAGCGGCGGGACACCGGGCCGTCGGCCGTGTCCGCGGTGTCTCAGCTGGGCCGCTCGAAGTCGATCGAGCTGTAGGCGCGCAGCTTGGACAGCCGGTGCTCGGAGTCGATCTGCCGGATCGTGCCGGACTTGGAGCGCATGACCAGCGAGGAGGTCGTGGCGGTCTCCGCGCGGTACCGCACGCCGCGCAGCAGCTCGCCGTCGGTGATGCCGGTGGCCACGAAGAACACGTTCTCGCCGCTGACCAGGTCGTCCGTGTGCAGCACCCGGTCCAGGTCGTGGCCCGCTTCGATCGCGCGCTGCCGCTCCTCGTCGTCCTTGGGCCACAGCTTGGCCTGGATCGTGCCGCCCAGGCACTTGATCGCGCAGGCCGCGATGATGCCCTCGGGCGTACCGCCGATGCCCAGCAGCAGGTCAACGCCGGTGCCCTCGCGCACGGCCATGATCGCGCCGGCCACGTCGCCGTCGGAGATGAACTTGATGCGGGCGCCGGCCTCGCGGATCTCCTTGACGATGCCGTCGTGGCGGGGGCGGTCCAGGACGACGACGGTGACGTCCTCGGGGCTGGACTTCTTCGCCTTGGCGATGCGCCGGATGTTCACCTCGACCGGCGCGTTGATGTCGACGTAGTCGGCCGCCTCCGGGCCGGTGACCAGCTTGTCCATGTAGAAGACCGCGGACGGGTCGAACATGGAGCCGCGGTCGGCGACGGCCATCACCGAGACGGCGTTGGCCATGCCCTTGGCGGTCAGCGTGGTGCCGTCCACCGGGTCCACGGCCACGTCGCACTCCGGGCCGGTCCCGTCGCCCACGCGCTCGCCGTTGAACAGCATCGGCGCCTGGTCCTTCTCGCCTTCGCCGATGACGACGACGCCGTTCATCGAGACGGTGTGGATCAGGGCCCGCATGGCCTTGACCGCGGCGCCGTCCGCGCCGTTCTTGTCGCCGCGGCCGACCCAGCGGCCCGACGCCATCGCTCCCGCCTCCGTGACCCGGACGAGTTCCAGGGCGAGGTTGCGGTCGGGGGCCTCGGGGCTGACCTCCAGCTGGGACGGCAGATGATGCTCGGTCATCGGAGCGCACCTTTCTGTACGGCGACGGCCGGTTAGGTGAGGGTTCGCTTGACCTTATCGCTATGTCGAGAAAATGAGCAGTGGGCCCCACGGATGAGCGCCGTGAGCAGCCCCGGAGGTGGCCGGAAGGGGGCCTTGTCCGACCTGTACCCGGCATGGGGGACCATAGAGGGCGTGGCTGGTATGCGAGGCAAGCAAACGGTGCGGGACATGGTCCTGTCGATGGCCGTGATCGGCATCGTCGTCGCGGCGATCTATCTCTTCATCCCGCACGACGACAGCAAGAACGCGGAGCAGACGGCGGTGAAGACCGTCAGCTACCGCGTCGAGCTCGCGACCGCCCGGCGCGCCGCCCCGTACCCGGTCGCCGCGCCCGAGGGCCTGCCCAAGGGCTGGCGCGCCACCTCCGTGTCGTACGAGGCGGACAGCGACGGCAAGGGCGGCGCCTGGCACCTGGGCTTCCTGGACCCGAAGGACCAGTACGCGGCGGTCGAGCAGAGCGACGCCCCGGCCCGCGAATTCATCAAGAAGGTCACCGTGGACGCCACCCCGGCGGGCGGCGCCCAGCAGGTCGACGGCGCCCGCTGGGACCGGTACAAGGGCGACACGTACAAGGCCCTGGTGCGCAAGGAGTCCGGCCACACCACGGTCGTCACCGGCACCGCGTCCTACGACGACCTGGCGAAGCTGGCGGGCGCACTGAAGACCGAGAAGGCGAAGTAGCGCACGGCGGCGGGAGCCGGGCGCCGCGGGGCGCACGGCTCCGCGCCCGTCGCCCCCGTACGGCACGAACCGGGCTCGCGCCCCCGTACGTGCGAAGAGGCCGCCGCACCCGGAGCGGGTGCGGCGGCCTCTCGCTGTACGCGGTGCGCGTGCCGGCCGGCCGTGCCTCAGACGGTGGTGGCGGCTTCTTCGAAGGACAGGCGCGGCGAGCGCGGGAAGAACGCGTCCTCGCCCGGCTTGCCGATGTTGATCACCATGAAGGACTTCTGCTTGCCGTCGCCGAAGAACTCCTTGTCGATGGCGGTGAAGTCGAAGCCGGTCATCGGGCCGGCGGCCAGGCCGGCGGCGCGGACGCCGAGGATGAAGTAGCCCGCCTGGAGGGTGGCGTTCTGGGTGCCGGCGGCCTCGCGCGCCTCGGCCTCGGAGAAGAAGGTGTCCTTGATGCCCGGGGCGTGCGGGAAGAGCGTCGGCAGCTTCTCGTGGAAGTCCAGGTCCACGGAGAGGATGACGGTCAGCGGGGCCGACAGGGTCTTCGGGCCGTTGGCGCCCATGGCGTGCTCGACGAGGCGCTTGCGGGCGTCCTCGGAGCGGACCAGCGTCAGGCGCAGCGGCGACTGGTTGAAGGCGGTCGGGGCGAACTTCACCAGGTCGTAGATGGCCTGCACCTGCTCGTCGGTGACCGGCTCGTCCGTGAACGTGTTGGCGGTCTGGGCCTCGCGGAAGAGGAGGTCCGCAGCGGCGGCGTCAAGGGCGAGAGTCATGAAGGGCACCTCGGTGATTCGTGGTGGTTCCGGGCCGGGCCGGTCCGGTCGTACAGCTTCTACTCTAACGGAGATAGATTAAGTTTCAACTAAAGCGTCAGGGTTGTGAGCGGTTTCACATGCCGCTCCGCGTGAGGCGGGCCTGACGGGGCACTGGTGGGACGGCCCCGGAGGGCCGACGCCGTCCCCGGCCCGCGTCAGTCCTCCGAGGGCTCCTCGGCGTCGTCCTCTTCCTCCGCCAGCGCCGCGTCCAGGCGGGCACGGGCGCCGTCCAGCCAGCGCCGGCACACCTTCGCCAGCTCCTCGCCGCGCTCCCACAGCGCGAGCGACTCCTCCAGCGTCGTGCCGCCCGCCTCCAGGCTGCGGACCACCTCGATCAGCTCGTCCCGCGCCTGCTCGTACCCCAGCGTGGACGTCACGTCCGGCGCGCCCGCCGCCCCGGCACCCGCAGCGCCGTCCGTCTCCATGCCCGTGTCCGTCTTCGCCTTGGCCATGGGCCCCAGCCTAAGCGGGCGGTGTGACAGCGCCGTCGACGCGGCGGACCGTGAAGTCGCCCTCCGCCACCCGGGCCCGCAGCTCCTCGCCGTCACCGACCTCCTCGGGCGCGCGCACCGCGCTGCCGTCGGAGCGCTGGAGCACGGCGTACCCCCGCTCCAGCGTGGCCTTGGGGGAGAGGGCCACCACCCGCGCGAGGGTGTGCGTCAGCTCGGAGTCGGCCCGGTCCAGCAGATGGCCCAGCGTCCGCCGGCCGCGCTCCAGCAGCGCGGTGACCTGCTCCTCGCGTACCTCCACCATGCGGTGCGGCTCCCGTATGCAGGGCCGGTTCAGCGCGCCCGCCAGGCCGCGCTCCTCCCGGTCCAGGAAGCCGGTGACCGAGCGCAGCGCGCGCTCCCGCAGCTGCTGGATGCGGGCCAGCTCCTCGCCCACGTCCGGTACGACCTTCTTCGCCGCGTCCGTCGGCGTCGAGGCGCGCAGGTCGGCGACCAGGTCCAGCAGCGGGCTGTCCGGCTCGTGCCCGATCGCGGACACGACGGGCGTACGCGCCTGGCTCACCACCCGCACCAGCTGCTCGTCGGAGAACGGCAGCAGGTCCTCCACGCTGCCGCCGCCCCGCGCCACGATGATCACGTCCACGTCCGGACGGCCGTCAAGCTCCCGCACCGCCTCGATGACCTGCGGGACCGCGTGCACGCCCTGCACCGCGACGTTGCGCACCTCGAAGCGGACGGCGGGCCAGCGGTGCCGCGCGTTCTCCAGTACGTCCCGCTCCGCCGCGCTCGCGCGGCCGCACACCAGCCCGATCAGCTGCGGCAGGAACGGCAGCGGGCGCTTGCGCTCCGCCGCGAACAGCCCCTCCGCGGCCAGCGCCTTCTTCAGCATCTCCAGCCGCGCCAGCAGCTCGCCGACGCCGACCGGCTTGATCTCGGCGGCCCGCAGCGAGAGCTGGCCGCGCGGCGCGTACCACTCGGGCTTGGCGTGCACCACGACCCGGGCGCCCTCGCTGATCACGTCCGCGACCTTGTCGAAGACCTGGCGGTAGCACGTCACGCTCACGGAGATGTCGTGCGACGGGTCGCGCAGCGTCATGAAGACGACGCCCGCGCCGGGCCGCCGGGAGAGCTGGGTGATCTGCCCCTCGACCCACACCGCGCCGAGCCGGTCGATCCACCCGCCGATCAGGCGAGACACCTCGCCCACCGGGATGGGGGTCTCTGCGGACGTCTGTAGAGCCATGTGCCGAGGGTATCGGCGGGGTCCGACAGCGGGGCCCGTGCCGTGCGCCGGGTGCGGCGCCGTCGCACCGGGGCGCTGCCCCCGGACCCCCGGTCCTCAAACGCCGGACGGGCCGGCTTTCCCGGACGGGCCGGCCTTCCGGCCTCGCCCGTACTGCACCGCCAGCACCACCAGCCCGATCACCAGCCACACCCCGCCGACGACCTGGGCCGTCGGGGACGCCTCGACGATCACCGCGACCACCACCGCGAGACCCAGCAGCGGCACGAGCACATGGCGCAGCAGGCTCGGCGAAGCCGCCCGCTTGCGCAGCCAGAAGTAACCGATCACCGACGCGTGCAGCAGCCCGAAGGCGGTCAGCGCGCCCACGTTCACGATCGAGGAGAGATGGTCCAGGCCGTCGTCCCGGCGCGCCGCCCAGACCGCCGCGACCAGCGTCACCACCGCAGCGCCCAGCAGCGCCCGGCGCGGCACCCCGCTGCCCGCGTCCACCTTCGCCATCGCCCCCGGCAGCCGCCGGTCCCGCGCCATCGCGAACAGCAGCCGCCCGGCCGCCGCCTGCCCGGCCAGCGCGGCGAACGCCGCGCCGATCGCCTTGCTCGCCGCGACCAGCTTCTGCAGCCACTCGCCGACCGCCGCGTTCGCCGTCGCGTAGAAGGCGTCACCCTGCTCGGCCGGCTTCGCCGCCAGCTCGGCCGCCGACATCGGCGCCAGCAGCGCGGCCAGGTACGTCTGCACCGCGAAGAGCACACCGGCCACCACCAGGCACGTCAGCACGGCCCTGGCCACCCGCTTGCTCCCCCCTGAGGTCTCCTCCGCGAACGCCGCGATGGCGTCGAAGCCCAGGTACGACAGGACCGCAACCGACACCGCCGCCAGCACCGCGCTCGTCGAGAAGCCGCCCTCGCCGGTGAACGGCACCGTCCAGCCGCGCTGCGCGCCCTCCGTCGCGAGCGCCCACACCGCGGCCGCCACGAAGACCAGCAGTACGGCGATCTCCATGGCCAGCACCAGGAAGCCGACCACGGCGGCGGTCCGCACACCCCACAGGTTCAGCAGCGTGGTCACGATGACCGCCACCGCCGTCCAGATCCATTGATGCACTGACGGCACCAGGGAGTGCAGCGCGATCCCGGAGAAGAGGTACGCCACCGCCGGGATGAGCAGATAGTCCAGCATCGCCATCCAGCCCGCGACGAAGCCCGCGCCCTCGCCCAGCCCGACCCGCGCGTAGGTGAAGACCGAGCCGGCCTGGGGCGCGACCCGCACCATCTGCGCGTACGAGTACGCCGTGAACGCCATGGCGATCGTGGCGACGACGTACACGATCGTGATCGCGCCGTGCGACTTGGCCTGCAGCGTCCCGAAGATGCCGACCGGCGCCATCGGGGCGATGAAGAGCAGGCCGTAGACGATCAGGTCGCGGAAGGACAGCGTCCGCCGCAGCCGGCCCCCGGCGGCCACGGTGGCCCCGGCGGCACCGCCGGCGGACCCGGAGGGACCTCCGGAGCCGTCGTGATCGGGCGTGCCGCCGGACGGGGGCTGGGGCTCGGCCGTGGGGGACATGGGCGGACACCTCTGCAATACGGACGGGCCGCCGGCGCTCGGCGGCCGCACATCACGCCACCGGCGGTCGGCGGCTCCACATGATCGTCGGCCGTACCGCCGTTTCGGGCAAGCCGCCCTGCCGTACGGACATATGCCCCGTAACCCACCGTCCCGACCCCTGGCCATGCCTTCCGTGCGACGCCGGCCCGCCCCGTACGATGGGAACCATGACCACCCCGACTTCCCGCCGCGTCCTCCTCGCCGCCCCCCGCGGATACTGCGCCGGCGTGGACCGAGCCGTCATCGCCGTCGAGAAGGCCCTGGAGCAGTACGGCGCGCCCGTCTACGTGCGCCACGAGATCGTCCACAACAAATACGTGGTCAAGACGCTGGAGAAGAAGGGTGCGATCTTCGTCGACGAGACGGCGGAGGTGCCTCCGGGCAACATCGTGATCTTCTCCGCGCACGGCGTCGCGCCGGTCGTCCACGAGGAGGCCAAGCGCGGCAAGCTCGCCACCATCGACGCCACCTGCCCGCTCGTCACCAAGGTCCACAAGGAAGCCGTCCGGTACGCCAAGGAGGACTACGACATCCTCCTGATCGGCCACGAGGGCCACGAAGAGGTCATCGGCACCAGCGGCGAGGCCCCCGAGCACATCACCCTGGTCGACGGCCCGGACGACGTGCAGAACGTCGAGGTCCGCGACCCCGACAAGGTGGTCTGGCTCTCCCAGACCACCCTTTCGGTCGACGAGACCATGGAGACGGTCGACGCCCTCAAGGGCCGCTACCCCAACCTGCTCTCCCCGCCCAGCGACGACATCTGCTACGCCACGCAGAACCGCCAGACGGCCGTGAAGCAGATGGGCGCCGACTCCGACCTCGTCATCGTCGTCGGCTCCAAGAACTCCTCCAACTCCGTCCGCCTGGTCGAGGTCGCGCTCGGCGCCGGCGCCAAGGACGCGCACCTGGTCGACGGCGCCGAGGAGATCGACGAGAGCTGGCTCGAGGGCGTCGGCACGGTCGGCGTCACCTCCGGCGCCTCCGTCCCCGAGGTCCTCGTCGAGGGCGTACTGGAGTGGCTCGCGCAGCGCGGCTACGAGGACGTGGAGACCGTCACGGCCGCCACCGAGTCCATCCACTTCTCGCTCCCCAAGGAGCTCCGCCGCGACCTCCGCTCCGAGGCGAAGGCCGCCACGGACGGCGAGTCCGCAGCGGGCGAGTAGGACACGCCCCACCGGAAGCGGAACCGGTCCCGTCGTCACGGGTCCGGTTCCGTCGTCACGGGTCCGGTTCGCCTTTTGACGGGTGAGCCGGCCGCTCCCCGCCTAGCCTTTTCCTCATGAAGGTATTCGGCGTGGACATCGGCGGGTCGGGCATCAAGGGCGCACCCGTGGACCTGGAACGCGGTGAGCCGGCGGAGGAGCGCTTCAAGGTACTCACCCCGCACCCGGCCACCCCGGACGCGGTCGCCGACGGCGTCCAGCAGGTCGTGGAGCATTTCGGCTGGTCGGGACCGGTCGGGGTGACGTTCCCCGGCGTGGTCACCGGCGGGGTGACCCGGTCGGCCGCCAATGTCGACAAGGGCTGGATCGGCACCGACGCCGCGGCCCTGCTGACCTCCCGGCTCGGCGGCGAGGCCGGCGGCTGCCCGGTGACCGTACTGAACGACGCGGACGCCGCCGGCCTCGCCGAGGTCCACTTCGGCGCGGCGCGCGGCCGCATGGGCACCGTCATCATGCTGACCCTGGGCACGGGCATCGGCAGCGCCCTCTTCACCGACGGTCAGCTGGTCGCCAACACCGAGCTGGGCCACCTCGAACTGGACGGGCACGACGCGGAGACCCGCGCCTCCACCCGGGTCAAGGACGAGGAGGACCTGAGCTGGCACGACTGGGCGCACCGGCTGCAGAAGTACCTCCGGCACGTCGAGATGCTCTTCACCCCGCAGCTCTTCGTGATCGGCGGCGGGGTGAGCCGGAAGGCGCACAAGTTCCTGCCGCTGATCAAGGGCGTCACGGCTGAGATCGTGCCTGCGCAGCTTCAGAACAACGCGGGGATCGTTGGGGCCGCAATGGCCGCCCGGCGGGCTTGCGACCCGGCTGCCGGCGCTCCCGCTCCGGGCCAGGACGCCGGTCTCGGGGCCGCCGATCCCGGTCCTGCCGGACGTCGGGGCGCTGCACCCGCCGCTGGAGGATGAGCAGGCACTTCCGCAGGCCGACGAGCACGATGCTGAGGGCCGTACCGAGGTAGAGCCAGCCCGCGTTCACCGCGAGCAGCGTGAAGACGCCCATCAGCAGGCCGCCGCCCCCGCCGCCGGCCCCGCCGCCGGCCCCGGCGACGGGGAGGCTGCCGACGGTGTACGCGATCGGCAGCGTCACCGGCGCGACGATCAGGTCGTACGGGCGTACCCACAGCGCGCCGGCGGCCCCCGCCAGCACGAAGCAGACGCCGTACACGGTGGGCGAGCCACCCGCCAGCAGCCGGTCCAGAAAGGCGAAGACCAGCAGCGCGAGCGTGGTCAGCAGCGCACACCCCAGCCCGGTCAGCTTCGCCGCCGGCAGCCTGCGCACCAGCGCGGCAACCGGCCCGGGCAACACGCGCCGGGCCCCGGCCCGGTAAACGGTCGAGGTCTCATTGATCGCGGCCCGAGATGCGTACGCAGCGGCGGGGCCGGCGGGTCGTGCGGCGTGTGCGGCTTGCGGCGCGGCCGACCTGCCTGCTTGCGCGGCGTACGCGCTCGGCCGGGCCGCACGTGGGTCTTGCGACGCGGCTGACCTGGCCGCTTGCGGGGACTGTGCGGCTTGTGCGGCTTGTGACGTTGCCGACCTTGCTGCCTGTCCGCCCTGCGATGAGGCTGGCCTGCCCGCCCGCGCATCTTGCGACGTGGCTGGCCTGCCCGCCCGCGCATCTTGCGACGTGGGTGGCCTGCCCGCCTGTGCGGCCTGCGCGGCCTGCCTGGCCGCTTGTGCCGAGGAACCGGCCGCCGCCGGGGCGGGCCGGCTGCCGCGGACGGCGGGGTCTGCCGCGGCGGGGCGGCTCCCGGCGCCACGCGCCGCGGCCGGTCGCCCGGACCGGGACGGGGGGTGCTGAGGTGCGCGCGCTTCGTGTTGCTCCACTCGCCAACGGTAGGCCGCTAAGTGGGATTAATAGCCCGTAGGACACGCGCTTTCCACGACGATGCCCCCAGATCACCATACGGACGCCGCACGCGAGGCCCCACGAACGACGTAGGGGTGCCGGTGGGAGGGGGCTCGAGTGGGGGCCAGCCGACGAGGCCCACCCGCACCCCGACGCGTGGCATGGACCACCGCCCCCGCCGCCGGTACGGCGCACGCGCACCCCGGCGGCCCGGCACCGCCCACAGCCGGTACGGCGCACCCGTACCCCGGCGCCTGGCATCGCCCACCCCACCTCACCCCGCCCCCGCCGAAGGCCACCGGTACGGCGCACAGCCCGCCCGTCCCTCCCCGTAGACTGGTGGATCGGCCCACCCGGCCACCGCCCGACCGGGCCACGGCCCACCCCCGGCGCGGACCGTGCGGGCCGTGCCCACCCCACCCCACCTCCCGTCGGAAGTCGAGTCGCCAACGTGTCGCTCACGATCGGAATCGTCGGTCTGCCGAATGTCGGCAAGTCGACCATGTTCAACGCCCTGACCAAGAACGACGTGCTGGCGGCCAACTACCCGTTCGCCACCATCGAGCCCAACGTCGGCGTCGTCGGTGTCCCCGACCCCCGCCTGCAGAAGCTTGCCGAGATCTTCAACTCCGAGAAGGTCCTGCCGGCCACCGTCGACTTCGTCGACATCGCCGGCATCGTGCGCGGCGCCTCCGAGGGCGAGGGCCTGGGCAACAAGTTCCTGGCGAACATCCGCGAGTCCGACGCGATCTGCCAGGTCATCCGGGCCTTCAAGGACGAGAACGTCGTCCACGTCGACGGCAAGGTCTCGCCCAAGGACGACATCGAGACGATCAACACCGAGCTGATCCTCGCCGACCTCCAGACCATCGAGAAGGTCCTCCCGCGCCTCCAGAAGGAGTCGCGCATCAAGAAGGACGTCCAGCCCAAGGTCAAGGCCGTCGAGGAGGCCAAGGCCATCCTGGAGGAGGGCCGCACCCTCTTCTCGGCCGGCATCGTCCAGGGCGCGGAGAACTCCGAGCTCCTGCACGACCTGCACCTCCTCACCACCAAGCCCTTCCTCTACGTCTTCAACGTGGACGAGGACGAGCTGACCGACGAGGATTTCAAGAACGAGCAGCGCGCGCTGGTCGCCCCCGCCGAGGCGATCTTCCTGAACGCCAAGCTCGAGGCGGACCTCGCCGAGCTCGACGAGGAGGAGGCCCTGGAGCTCCTCCAGTCCGTCGGCCAGGAAGAGCCGGGCCTCGCGACCCTCGCGCACGTCGGCTTCCGCACCCTCGGCCTGCAGACCTACCTCACGGCCGGCCCCAAGGAATCCCGCGCCTGGACGATCAAGAAGGGCGCCACCGCTCCCGAGGCCGCCGGCGTCATCCACACCGATTTCCAGAAGGGCTTCATCAAGGCCGAGGTCATCTCCTTCGACGACCTCGTAGCCGCCGGCTCAGTAGCCGAAGCCCGCTCCGCCGGCAAGGCCCGCATGGAAGGCAAGGACTACGTGATGCAGGACGGCGACGTAGTCGAGTTCCGCTTCAACGTGTGATGGGTTCCATAGCACAGCATTGCTGATCTGACAAACATGCAGGTCAGCGGGGGTCTGCCTCTTCGGGGTCAGGCCCCCCTTTCATGCCCGTGCTGACTTGGTGCTGACCTGTAGGCACCGCTCATCACCCCTCTGCACCCCTCCCGTGCTGGTTTGGTGCTGACTTCCTGGAGATGGTGGCACGCAAGGGGCATCCGCAGCAGCGAAGCGGCCGGCGAAGCAGGTTGTACGGAGAGTGGACCTCGTTGTCAGTCCCCGCCGGTACGCTTCCCATGTCACGACAGTTGGAGGAAGGCATATGGGGACCTCGGGGCGTCTCAGCCTGTCTTGGATCAATAAGGACAGGTCTCTCGTCAGCACCCAGGATGGCGGCTACCAGTGGGTCGATCGGGACGATTTCCGAGTGACCGAGACGCGTCTCCTTCGTGATGTCGCGACGGTCGGTGAAGTGAACGATGACCTCAAGCGAGCCGGTGACAACCTGATGATCACAGGTGATAGCGGGGACGCGCTCAGGGCGCTCACGCGACTACCGGAATTCGCGAAGGAATATCGTGGCAAGGTGAAGCTGGTCTACATCGACCCGCCCTTCAACACCGGGCAGGCTTTCGATCAGTACGATGACGGGCTTGAGCATTCTGTATGGCTCACCATGCTGCGTGATCGGCTAATTCTGATTCGGGATCTGCTCGCCGAAGACGGAAGCGTGTGGGTCCACCTGGACGACGCGGAGGCTGCGTACGCGCGAGTGGTGCTCGATGAAATCTTCGGTCGTAGTAATTTCGTGGCCACGATCATCTGGGAAAAGGCCGACTCGCCTCGAAACTCTGCGCGGCAGTTCAGCACGGATCACGACTATATTCACGTCTACTCTAAGCGTCCTGACTGGGTTCCCAACAAGCTGCCTAGGACCGACGAGGCGAACAGTATTTACGAGAACCCGGATGGTGACCCCAAGGGGCCCTGGTATCCAGGTGACCCTTTTGCCAACAAACCATATTCGCTGGGGAAGTACAAGGTCACTGGACCCACGGGGCGCGAATTTCAGCCGCCGCCGGGTAGGTATTGGAGGATCTCGGAAGAGAGGTTCTGGGACCTCGACTCCAAGGGGGCGATTTGGTGGGGCCCGACAGGGGATGCTCGTCCTAGCATCAAGCGATATCTGAGTGAGGTATCCGACCTCGTTCCTCGCACTCTTTGGAGGCACCCCGAAGTCGGAAGTAATCGAACTTCGAAGAATGAGATGCGCAAGCTATTCCCGGGCGTTGCGAGCTTCGCTACTCCGAAGCCGGAACGCTTCATGGAGCGAGTATTGCAAATTTCCACGCAGCCTGGGGATATCGTTCTCGACTGCTTCGGCGGATCAGGAACCACGGCCGCTGTCGCCCACAAGATGAATCGCAGGTGGGTGACTATCGAGCGTGAGCCTGACACGGTCGCCACTTACCTTCGGCCACGGCTGGAGATGGTGGTGTCCGGGGAAGACCGCGGAGGCATCTCTGAATCGGTCGGTTGGGAAAAGGGTGGCGGCTTCCGGCAGATCGAAGTAGCGCCGTCCATGTACGAGCTCCTAGGGAACCGGCTGCTTCTCGCACCGTGGGTGGTCGGAGAAGCATTTACAGAGGCCGCTTGTGCTCAGATTCCCGGGTTTGAGCTTGAACGGGATGCCGAGCCGCCGTTCGTCGGCCGCAAGGGGCGGCAGCGTCTGGCAGTCGTCGACGGGCTGATTACCGAGAGTACGGTACGCGCGGCCGTTGAGGCTTTGAACGAGGACGAGAAGGTTCTCGTTGTAGGCAAGAGTTACTTGCGTGAGGCGGCAAGTCTTCTTGAGAAGTTGAGTCCTGGCTCGCGAATCAAGAAGGCGCCCCAGGACCTCTTGGATATGAAGGGACGTGTGCTTCGTTGAGCTGGATCACGTACGACCAGGCGGCGATCGAGGATTTGGCGGCCCGTATGGAGCTGCGGAAACCTAACCGTCGTGCCGTGGCTAAGGTCGTCGAGGAGATCCAGTCGGGGGACGGTCGCGAGGTCGTGTGTGATCTCGCCACCGGTGTAGGCAAGACCTACATTTGCCGAGCCCTGATTGACTACCTCGCCGATCAGGGGGTTCGCAATGTCCTGATCGTTACTCCGGGACGAACAATCCAGAGGAAGACCCTTGCCAACTTCGACCCGGGCAGCCCCAAGTTTGTGCCCGGCGCCAACTACGAACCCATCGTTATCCATCCCGAGAACTACGCGGGAGGCCGTGTTGGTGATGCACTGCATGACCCGGATGCGCTGAAGGTCTTCATCTTCAATGTCCAACTTCTGACAAAGCCGACGGCCAAGACCTCGCGCACCACATACATGACCGATGAGTTCATCGGTACTGCTCTGTATGAGCACCTGCGAACCGTTGATGACTTGGTCATCATTGCTGATGAGCATCACGTGTACCGCAGTGAAGCCAAGAAATTTCATGAAGCAGTGCGGGACCTCCAGCCTCGGGCTCTCGTGGGCCTGACTGCCACTCCTGACGATGCGGACCGCCGGGTACCCGGAAGGGTTATCTTCGAGTACTCACTTGCGGAGGCTATTGCTGACCAGCTCGTGAAAGTGCCGGTCATCGTCTACCGCGAGGACGGGCACACTGATGTGCGGACTCAGCTCGCTGATGCCTGCCATCTTCGCAAGGTGAAGGAGGAGGCAACGCGGGAGTGGGCTGACACCAACGGGCGTCCTGTGGTCAATCCTGTCCTCTTCGTGGTGTGCCAGAGCATCGAGGAGGCCACCGAGACTGCCGATATCCTGGCAGGGCCGGGCTTTATCGAAGACCCTAAAGCCGTTTTGCAGGTCACATCGGGAAGCAAGGAAGACGCCCTCGAAGCCCTCGCCAGCATCGAAAGCCCTGAGTCTCCGGTCCGGGCCGTGGTCTCGGTAAACATGCTCAAAGAGGGGTGGGACGTCAAGAACATCAGCGTCATCGTGGCGCTGCGTACTCTCGCCTCGAAAACCCTTACGGAACAGATTCTCGGGCGCGGATTGCGTCTTCCGTACGGAAAGCGCGTCGGTTTCTCGATGATTGACAGCGTCGACATCATCGCCCACGAGTCGTATCGGCAGTTGTTGGCCTCGAAGGATTCCCTTCTGGAGAACACTCTCCTGCAAAGGTCGACGCCGACGGACAAGGGTGGGCCGGTAAATGCGGGAATTGGCGGATCTGGCGCAAAGTCCCCGCACGCCGAAACCGAGACTCAGGGGATGATCGTCTTCACGGCTGAGGCTCCTGTCCGAGACGGGGGAGACAGTAGCGA
This sequence comes from Streptomyces sp. Ru73, assembly GCF_002920575.1. Lineage (GTDB taxonomy): Bacteria > Actinomycetota > Actinomycetes > Streptomycetales > Streptomycetaceae > Streptomyces. The sequence goes on from NZ_PQSQ01000012.1 coordinate 106,595, forward strand.
TGCCCCCGAGGCTGTCTTTCTTGGGATGGCCGCTATGGAGCAGCGGCTCGCAGAAGCGGACGCGGAAAAGCATAAGATTCCGCAGACCATGCGCCCCAAGGATGGCGCTCCCATCATAAAGTTCCCGAGTAGGCGACTGCTGGAGAAGCCTGATACCTACAGTCTGGCCTTCGTTAGCTCAGAAGCTGTGGCCGCGGAAGGTAGGAAGTTCAAGTACGCAATAGAGGTCGAGCTGAGGCGTACGGCAGTTGATGCCGCCCGCGGCATCGACGACAGCGTTAGCACCTTCACGCAGGAACAGAAATCTGCCACCGCAACGCAGCATAGTTGGCCGATTTCGAAGATCAGGGAAGATCTGGAAGAGCGGATTCTCAACCTGCCTCAGCTGAAACTTACACATGATGAGGTTGAGCACGCCCAGCGGATCGTCGGCGCCTTCCTCGGGTCAGCAATTGAGGGCGATGATGAGGACAGTACGCCTTGGGAAGAAGCTCGGGCGAAACTTGCCCTAAGCCAGTTGGAGAGGCTCGTGGTCTCCAGCTTCCGGCAGAAGCTAGCCAAGACCGAGCATGAGTTCGTGACGGTGAGCGTCCCGCCTCTTGCGCAGCCGATGCCGGGCCAAACAATGTCACGGATGGAGATCACGGATAAGGTGATCCGTGGCATGGGGTACACGGGTTGGGACTGCTCGATCCTCCCCGTCGTGTACTTCGACGCGCGGTCGACAGAGGTCAAGCTGGCCAATTTGATGGATGCCAGCCCAAAGGTCAAGTGGTGGCTGCGGCTCGAATCGCGTGGAGACACCTACATCCAACTCGACAGCGGTTCCAAGTACTTTCCGGACTTCATCGCCATTGACGTAGACGGCGTCCACTGGCTCGTCGAAGGCAAGTCGAACGCGGAGGCGTCCAGCGAAGCCGTCTTGGCCAAGAAGGAAGCCGCTGTGGCGTGGGCAAAGGAAGTGACCGACCGTGGTGACCTCGGTACATGGAGGTACCTGTTCGCCACTGAAGATCACCTAAGCCAAGCAAAGAGTTGGGACGTCTTGCTGACGATCACAGGTGCCCACGGATAGCATGGGAGACCACCTCGGAAGAAGTTGAAGGGCTCCAGCCTCTGGGCTGGGGCCCTTCAGCCAGGCTTCCCGAGGGCGCCGGCGATGTAGCTACCGGCGGGCGACCTCTTGCTCTACGCAGGTCGCCACCACATGCCACGGGACGGGAAGCGCCTCAACCGTTGTCCAGTACCTGTGTGCTGCGCGAACTGCGGCGCTCACTCCAAGGCGCACCGAGGTGGGTGGTATGGCGCCCAGGATCCGACGGGTCACCCCGCCCGCGCCGCGTGCGGCCGGCATGATGCCGTTGCCCAGGAGGAGCGTCGCCGTGCGAAGCGCGTCCAAGGTGGGAGCGGGGGCGGCTCCGGCAAGAGAGCCGAAGATCAATTCGTTCCAGCTCCGCAGCGTCCGGGCCCAGGCTAAGCGCTCAAGGCCCGTGCCCAGGTCGACGGCCATGCACTGAGGGTTTTCTCTGTTCCAGAGGAGCACGATGTCGCCGAGCGTCACGTCCAGATGGCGGAACATCAGGGTCACGCCGGCCACCTGGCGGCGGTGCCACACCTTCAGCTGACCGTAGAGGCTGATGTGCCGGGCATGGAAGCCGAGTCGTGAGAGGACGTAGAGCCAGTCGTCGAGGACGGCGGCGTACTCGTCGATGCTCTGTATCGGCTGGACGCGCGAGACGTTCACGAAGGAGGTCAGGTAGCCGTCGAGGAGCTCCCCGTCGGCGTCTCGCTCCCCGGTGAAGCGGACCACCGGTTGCGGAATGAACCCACTGCGGTAGGTCACGGGACGGCCGTCCTTGAGGAGGGGATCAAGGGCCTGGACCGCCGAGATGGCAAGCTCCGTTTCCCGTCCCCAGCGCAGCGGGATGCACGCGTCGCGAGGAACGCCTCGGGCAGCGAAGGCGTCCTCCAAAGTGGCCAGGAGCTCGGCCCACGAAGGCGGTCGGCGAGGCGGCACGTATGGTGAGCCTCGGCGGCGGTGGCGGATCTCACAGGTGCTGGCGGCCATTCGCGTGCTTCAGGAAGACCGTAAACGCGCCCTCGCCTCGGCGGAGACCGCCTGGGGAGCCGTCCATAACCTCGCCCGGTTTTCGTACCCCTTCGAGGGGCGGGTTTGAGTCAAGGCGGTAGCAATCGGCTGCTGACGCCGGAGGAAGTTGCCGAATGGCTCAAGGTCAGCGAAATAACGGTCCGCAACAAGTATCGCGCTTGGGGCCTCAAAGCCCAGAAAGTCGGACGCCTCCTGCGCTTCCGCGAGCGCGACATCGTGGCCTATCTGGATGAGAACTACGGCTGAGTCACCCCTTTCCTTCCGCGGCTGAGCCATGCCCTTTTCCGGCCGAAGAAAGGAGGCCATATGGCCACCGTCTTTCAGAAATGCAAAACAGACCCGGCGAACAAGTATTACCCATGTGACAAGATCCGCTGCGGCCACAGCTGGACGGTGCGCTACCGCGAGCCCGGTGGGCGCACGGCGCGCCAGAGAGAGAAGACGTTCGCCAAGAAGACCGGCCCTGATGGCGCCGATGCCTTCGCTTCGAAGGTTGAACACGACAAAGGGATGGGGATCTACCTCGATCCCCAGCGGGGAGCCATCACGCTGCGCGCGTGGGCGATGGAATGGCTTGAACGGCAGATCCTTGCCGAGGGCACGATGCGCAACTACGAGGGGTTCGCGAAGAACCACCTCATCCCGCATCTCGGCCGCAAGACTCTGGCCGGGCTCGCCAGGGCCGACTTCGAGCGGTTCGTTGCGGCGCTGCACCGCAAGGGTGAGGGCATGGCCGCCTCTACGATCAACGACCGCATGAAGTTCGTGGCGGCGATGCTTGAGGCCGCCATCGCTGAGAAGCGCATATCCGAGAACCCCGCCAGGGGCGTCAAGATTCCCCGGACGAGCTCACTCGCCGTGGACGAGGACGAAATCCCGACACTCGAAGAAGTCGAGCTCCTGGCGCAGCACATCTCGCCCCAATACCGCCTGACGATCTACTTGCAGGCGGGCGCCGGCCTGCGGATCAGCGAGACCCTGGCGTTCGCGAGCGAATGCCGACGCACCGATTTCATCCGCGTCCGCTGGCAAGTCAGCTCGCAGGCCAGCCGCGGGGACCGCCGGACGACCTTCGTTCCGCTGAAGCACCGCGCCGAGGGGGAGTACCGGGACATCCCGATCGCCCCCTTCATGGACGAGGAGATCGACGCCCATCTGGAGCGGTGGGAGCCGATCCCGGTGATCTTCAAGGACAAGGCGGGCAAGGACCGGCAGCTCGACGTCTTCTTCGCGCCCCGCGAGCGTGGGAAGGGCATCATGCCCACGGCCACGACGTACGGCTACCACTTCAAGAAGGCGTGCAAGGGCGCCGGACTGGTCGACGCGAACGGCAAGCCCAAGTACACCCCGCACGCGCTGAGGCACTTCTTCGCCTCGACGGCCCTGGCGAACGGCATCCCGATCCACGAGGTCTCGCGCTGGCTCGGCCACAAGTCGATCAAGACCACGGTCGACATCTACGGGCATCTCGTCCCCGGGGCCTGGCATCGTTGCCGCGAGGTCATGCAGGACGCCATGCGGCCCGTGCCCGTGGCGGTGCCGAGCGATGCGCCGCAGGCGCCCGGAGAGTACGAGGAGGTGGCGTAGTGCTGACCTTGTGCTTCCCGTGCTGGTTCTGTGCTGACTGGGGCCCCGAGGAAACGTGTCTTCGCAGGTCAGAGCGTTGTGGTGGACATTCCGCTTCAACGTCTGACCCGTGCCCTGCACCAGGAACCCCCGGCCGCTCCAGCGGCCGGGGGTTTCTGACGTACGGCTTCCTCAGGTGGGGAATTCCCCGAGCCAGGAGCGCTGCAGGAGGTGCTTCGGCAGGTATTCGGACTCGACCTCGATGGGGATCCCTCCGTCGTATGCGAAGCAGGCGATGGCCAGCGGGCCCAGTGCGATCCGGCCGTCGGGGTCCTTGGCGCGGTCCTCGTCGGCTGTCCAGTACGCCTTGTGCAGCTCCAGCGCCTCCACGAGGGCGGGGCTGAAGCCGGCCTCGTCCTTGCGCACGAAGCGGTGGAACAGGTTGATGGGCGGGTACAGCACGCCCTGCAGCAGGTCCCGGGGCACGGCCGAGACCGCTTCGGGATATGAATTCTCGATCGCGGCGACCAGCTTCTCCACCAGCCCCGGCCGCTTCAGCCAGTAGGTCTGCAGGGTGTCGACCCAGTGGTAGACGTACTCGTCGTACTCGCCCTCGGGGGCCCGCAGGCGTTCCAGGGGGATCTCGCAGAGGCGCGTCATCCGCTGCTGGTCGCGGCAGACGACGGCCAGCCAGAAGGCCGTGAGCCAGTTGCCGGCGTCGGCGTACGGGCGCGGGCCGATCGCGGGCAGGGTCCGCATCTCACGGTCGATGCGGCACTCGACCGTGCCTTCGGCCGTGCCCGTCACCTCGTACAGTGCCGACCCGAGCTGCATCGCCGTGACCACGGCTTCCCACGTCTCCAGCGCCGCCGCCCGCGGGTCGAGCGTGCACCGCGCTTCCACGTGCAGGAGGGCAGTGCGGAACGCCGAATCGATCATGGTCGGTGACGTCTCGAGCCGGGCGACGGACTTGCTCAGCCCCTGCCCGAGAGCGTCGGCCCAGCGCGCGGTATTCGGCCCCGCCTCATCATGCCGGGGGAAGGTGACGGTAGGAAACAGTGCAGCCTCTCAGCGATTTCTTCGCGGCCAGATAGAATTCATTGCCCGTAAAGTGCTGCCTCAATGGCATCGGATGCCTTTTGCGCTTCATCGTCGCCAAGTGTTACTGGCGAGAAGTTGCGGGTCCGGGCGTGCGCCAAGAAATCTTCAGGAACGGATACGCCGTACTCGCGAACGAAGTATGCCCAGTATGTCGGCCAAGCCCACTCTCCGTCGGTGGAGAATCCGAATGGAACAACCGGTCCCTTTTCGGCATCCAGAGGGTCTGCGATATTTCCTGCGGACATTAGGGAGGGAGATTCTTCGAGGTAATGTGCCAGTGGCTCACGAAGTGACTGGTGCAGGAGGCCCACCCTCTCCCGTAGCGACACCTGCTCGAAACGGCTGGCGTCTGCGGATTCAATCTCAATGAAGGCTGGCAAGATCTGCATTGGAATACCTGTCCTTAGTCCACTGTCCACTCGGAGCGGGGAATCTTCTCCTGGTACCCGCCAGGGTGGTAGCGGTAGAAGGAGTCTGGAAGCCCGGGCACGTTGTTCACGAACATCTTGCGCTCGCGGCATACGCCGAATCGCCCCCACCGGTCCGCGTAGAGGAAACCGTCGGGTGCGACGACTGGAGCGCGAAGGTCGCGCGCGAGCTGCGAGGCGAACGTACCATCCAAGTGTCCAGTGTTGCAGGAAAGCAACCTGATGGGCGTTCCTGGGGTGTAGTCCGGCCGACGTCGGATGACATCAGCTAATTGCCGCGGAGTGAGTTCTCTGCCGCCCGCTGTGTCCATCAGTGTGTTGTGCGGCGTGCCATGAGCGACTACGTCGTAATGGCCCGGGAAGGGCTTCGACTTCAAGGCCTCTCGGTAGAAGGGGTCGTTCTTGGCCATCATGGAGAAGCCGTCGCGATTTTCACCGAGAGGATGCGTTTGCGGCGTAGGTGTGGGCGTTCCCTTGCCTTCGAGGCCTGGGCCGTCATGCGGCGCGGCATGGGCGGTCTCACCATCGTGATCGGTGTGCCCGGGACTGTCGTCCAAGTCCATGTGGCCGGCGCCGCCGTGGTCAGAGTGGGCCGCCCCGTTGTCGGCGTCGTGTGCCGCAGGATGCTCGTGCCCGCTCCCTCCATGGTGATCCGGACCGTTGCCGTGGCTGCCGGGGCGGCCCTCGGCAGTCGTCTCGTGGCCTGCGGACGGGTTACGGCCACTGCCCTCGGCATGACCATGTTGCAAGTGGTCAGCAGCGCTGTCGTGGGGAAGGTGGTTCCCCGCCTGCCCCGGAGAGCCGTCGATGTTGTCACCGAGGCGGCCGCCATCACTGAGAGCATCGCCGCTATGAGCCACCGAGCTGGTGGTGTCGCTGGTGTGGAAGCCAGCGCCGGCCAGGGCCGGTTCGCGTACCGGGGTATCGACATGCGGTGCATCGGCATCCAGGGAGTGCGGGTTGCCGAAGTCTCTGGGAGCGTCTGAGGCCTGCTGGAGAGTATTGCCCTGACCATCAAGGATGTTGCCCTGTGGGTCGACGTACTGAGCCGGAACACCTTCGCTGGCGGGTAGTTTCGCCGTTCCTTCCGGAAGAGCCGGGACGTCGTCGGGGAGCTTGACGCCACCGTTGGGGAGTTCGACGGCGCCCTTGGGTATCGACGCGCCTTCGGGAAGGTGGACGGTGCCGTCGGGCAGGTGGACCGTGCCTTCGGGGAGTTCGACGGCGTTGTCGGGGAGGGGCGGGACGTCGACCTTGCCGATGCCCCTGATGCTCTTCGCGATGTCGCCGATCTTGGAGAGGCCCGCGCCGGCGGCCCTGCCGACGTACGTCATGGGGTCGATGGCCTTGCCGACCTTGCCAGCGACGGAGACGGCCTTGGCCACCGCCCCGGCCTTGCCCGCGCCCGCAGCGGCACCGCCCGCGCCGCCGGTGAACACGGTGGTGAGGACATTGAAGGTGACCCCGCCGGCAGCGCGTGCAGGGTTCTTTCCCCACTCGTCCCAGGCGACCAGAGCCTTGCCGGTCTCCTTCATCGTCTTGCGGGAATCGCGGACCCAGGACGGCAGCTTGTCGTCCGGCAGGATCCAGAACAGCGTCTGCACCCCGGGAGTGATGGCCAGGGTCAGGCCGGTCGCCAGTTGCGCCAGCCCCTTCCACGCCTGCCCCGCCGCATCCCAGCCGTCGACACCCACCAGGGTGCCCAGCCCCTTGATGGTTCCCCAGATCCCGTCGACGACGATGCCGTCCCACGCGAAGGACTTCAGCCAGTGGCCGACGTCGTACCAGTGGTGCTTCTGCTCCACCGGATCACCCCACGGCACCTTCGCGTTCTTCAGGTCCTCCGCGTTGAAGCCGTACTGGTGCTCCTTCTTCGAGCCGTCGCCGGCCACCATCTTCGGGCCGTTCCACAGGGCAACGATCTTGTTGTAGCAGGCGCGCTCCGCCGCCCAGAACGCGGCGACGGTGGCGTTGATGTCGTCGCGGATCTGGTTGTGCTCGGCAGTCAGCTCTTCGTCGTAGTCCCCGTCGTCATCGTCCTTGTGATCGCGGATGAAGGCCTGCGCCTTCACCTTCAGGTTCTCCAGCTTGGTCTTCAGCGGCCGGATCTCATCCGCGTAGTCCGCAAGCGCCGAGGCAACGGTCTCCAGATCACTGGCGAAGGCGTCGGCCCGGTCCTTGACCGGCTTGGTGGTGGCGAAGAGCTGCTCGGCCTCCGGGGCCTTGTAGAACGCCGACAGGCCCTGGAAATGCGAGTGGACATCCGCGCCGGTCGAGCGGATGTTCTCCGCGTCCTTCCTCAGCGCCGCGTGGTCCTTCTCCAGCGTCTCCAGGTGGCCGGTGTACTGCGGAATCTCCTCCGGCTTGAGATTGATGTCCAACGCTTTCGCCCCGCCCCCGACTGCGGCCTACCGCCGATACGTTTTCCTCTCACCGTCCGTCCGGCATCCGATCGGCTGACGTCTTGGTCCGGAGGTCAGCGCACGGCGTCCGGCAGGCGCCTTCTCGCACCTGTGTCAGATGTGTCGGTTACCTGTGTCGGTACTGAACGGACATGGTTTTTTGTATCACGAGGCGCTGACAGTCACGTCCGTCCGTCGGTTCCCTCAGCACCACCGAGGCCTCACGCGGATCCCTCACGCCCCCTTCAAATACCGCATTAGGCGTTCGTTGACCTGCCAGCCGGAGAGAGGTCAGAGGGGGGGCTGCCGGGGAGCCGGTAGTACTTGGCCTGGCGGTCTTGGGGCCGAGCTGGACGGGGGCTCGGGCAGGGAGGCGTTGCGGGCGCGGCCGCCGGGCATCGCGCGGACCTCTTCCGCGCTGAGAGCGAAGGCCAGGGACTGGAATCGAGGTAGCCTTGATCGCGGACTACGAAGGCAGGCCGGTTCCTCCGGATCCGGGCCGAGTGACGCAGAGCGCGCTCACTACCGCAGGGCATCCGACGCCACACGTCGGCAGGCTCCAGAAGGATTCAGCGCGCCATGGAAGCGCGCGTGCGGCAGCCCCGCCCAGTCCGTAGACAATCCGCAGGGTCCCGTAATCGCCGACCGATGACCAACGCGGTCAAATGGCGAAGCCCTGGGGCATGCCCCTAATAGAAGTTCCGCCGCAGTTCAAAATCGAGCCCCGGACGTTCCGCTTCAATGTCTGATCCGCCGAGCTCAACGGGCCGTCTCTTCGGGGCGGCCCGTTCTCGGGTGCCCTTCGGGGCTGCATAGCTGACGACAATAGGCTGGGCACATGGGTGACCTCTACGTTGTCGACGTTTCGCTGGACCTTCGGCCTTCGGTTCCGGAAGCGATCCTCGATGATCTTCGTTGGCAGCTCGGCCTCACTGGCTCGGAGGAAGAGTCCGAAGACGCGGGAGCCGATGAGTACCCCGTCTGGACCGGTCGCGGTCCCGCCCGGCGCATCGGCGGCGTGGAGGTCGGCGAACTGGTCCAAGGGCCGAACGGCTGGGCCGTGACCGTTCGGCAGGAAGTGCACGCCGAAATGATGCCGGAGGTCGAGGCGCTGATCGACCGGTTGGCGCACCACTCCGACACGGCAGGAGTCATCGGACAGATCCGGTTCTTCGAAGACGAGCTGCCGGAGCTGCTGCTCAACGACGCCGGGAGCGTGGTGAAGCGCCCGCTGCGCTACGCAACGGATGGATACGCGTGATCAGTGCCCCGCACGGCGGAGGGTGAGTTCCAGAAACGAGGTCATCCTTGTGCGTGGCCACGCTCCCACGAGCGGGTCGGGCGTCCTTCTTCGTCCCATTCGAATGCGGCAAGGGGAGTCCTGTCGTCGGGGCTGTTGACCGTCTTCTTCGCCAGGGTGCCGTTCTCGTGCCAGCGTGTGAATTCGCCGGAGACGAAACCCATGCGCATCGTCCCTTCCGCGCGGAGGGCGCCGCTCTTGAACCATTCGCGGAACGGACCGTTCTTGTATCCGTCCTGGTAGGTCACCAGGCTGACGCGATGTCCGGCCAGGTATTCCTCGGCTTCTCCCGTGAAGGGTTCACCGTGGTGGAGCAGCCGGTGGTCGAAGTCGACCTCTACGTCCGGGTCATCGATGTCGATACGGCGCATGTCATCACCAAGGCTGGTAGTGCGTCCTCGGCCTGAGGGCTCAGGTGCTCGGAAGGCGGACGGGGTTTCCCTCAAAGCCCCCAACGCGCCTCATTCCCTCAGCACCACCCAAGGCCCCACGAGCCATCCCGCGAGCCGCCCCCCCCGAAGCCCCCGCGAGCCGTCCCACGGACCCCCTGCTCAAGCCCCCCTCAAGCCCCCTTCAGATGCCGCATCAGACGCTCGAAGTCCTGCCAGCCGGAGAGGTCGGAGGGGTCGCCGGGGAGGGGGTAGTACATGGCGGGGCGGGACTTGGGGCCCAGTTCGACGGGGGGCTCGGAGAGCGGCGTGTGGCGGGTGCGGTCGGCGGGCATCTGGCGGACCTCTTCGGCGCCGAGGACGAAGGCCAGGGGGACGCCGGGGCCTTCGAAGCGGGGCGGTACGGCCAGGTCGCGGCGGGCCTTGCGGAGCTGGACCAGCATCGACTGGAGGTGGTGGCGGGTGGCCAGCGCCTCGGCCGCGCGGGGAAGGGCGTCCAGCGGGGGTTCCTCGTCGGGGCCGTACCCGAAGGCGAGGGTGACGTCCTCCTCGACACCGCCCTTGGTGCGGGTGATGCGGACCGTGGCGAGCCCGGGGCGGGCGGGGGAGCCGACGACGACGAGCCAGGTCGGTTCCGGGGCGCGGTCGTGGGCGAGGTCGGTGAGCTGGCGCAGGGACCAGGGGAGGTTGGCGGGTTCGGCGGTGCCCCAGCCGGCGGGCGGCTCGCCGGTCAGCTCGCGCCAGACCGACTCCAGCGCGCCGCCGAGGACCAGGCGGTCGTCGGCCGGGTGGACGGTACGGAAGGAGACGGCCAGCTGGCGCTCGCCGGTGTCGGTGACCTCCTGGAAGGAGGCGGCCAGCGGGGTGCGCGCGTCCATCGGGGTGGCGCCCTCGCCCTCGATGGGCGCGAACAGGCCGTTCTGGAAGCGGAGTACGGCGCCGGACAGGCCGTCGTAGTAGCCGTCCCGCTCGTCCTGGACGACCCAGCGCGACGGCCAGCCGGGCAGGCTGTTGCGTACGGCGGGGGAGAGCGTGGTGCCGGCCGGGGTGACGATCTGGAGGCCCAGTTCGTTGTTGGCCACGGCCCGGAACGCGTCCGAGAGCCAGGCCGTCATGGCGACCACCGGACGGTCCTGGATGACGACGGCGACCTTGTCGGTGAGCGCGTCCACGGCGGGCTGCGCGGCGGCGGGCGTGGGCGCGACGCTCACCCCGTCGGTCTCCACCACGGCGAGCGAGCGCGCGGCCTCCGGGGGCCAGGCGGACCCGCCGGCCAGCGTGGCGAGCCGCGCGGAGAAGGTGCCCGCCAGCTTCTCGGCCTCCTCGACGCCGGTCGTGGCGCGGGCCTCCGTCCACCAGAAGGGCACGGGCGGCGGCGTGGCCCCGAGCAGCCGCTCGGCCTCGCCCTCGACCTGGACCAGCAGCGGCGCCTCGACCGACATCAGCGGGCGGCCCTCCGCGTCGCAGAGCTGCACGACCGCGTCCTCGCCCGTGGTCCCGACCAGCTTGTCGGGGCCGCCGGAGAGCAGGCCGGCGAGCACCGTCACCGGGTCGGGCATCTTCGGGGTGAGGGTGATGACGTCCTTGGTCATGAGCGCGTCCGGTTCCTGGTCATGGTCGTTGGGAAGAGCGGTGCCGGCGGGCGGCGGCCCCGGCACCCCGCGGTGCGGAACGGCCGCGCCCGGCGGCCGGCCGTACGGAGCGGCGGCCGCCTCCGTACGTCACCCCTCTGTGTACACCGTCTGGATCAGCCGGTTCGGGCGGCCCCGCTGCATGAAGATGCCACGCCCGGGCGGCTGCAGCGAGGCGTACGTCCCGGGGAACAGCTGGCCCTCGCTGCGGTCGCCCGACATCAGCAGCGCCGAGGCGCCGGACTCGCGCAGGCTCAGCATCAGCGGCTCGTACATGCCGCGGGAGGCGCCCGCGACGCGGCGGGTGAGCACGAAGTGGAGGCCGATGTCGGCCGCCGAGGGGATGTACGGGAGGAACGGTTCGAGCGGGGCCTGGCCGGCCGTCGTCAGAACGTCGTAGTCGTCGACGAGGACGACGATCCGCGGGCCGCCGCCCCAGCTGCCCGGCTCCAGGTCCTCCACGTCGCCGTCGCCCGGCAGCCGCTTCTCCAGCTGACCGGCGACGCCGTGCGCCAGCCCCGCGCACATCTTGGGGTTGTACGCGTAGCCGCCGCGGAACTCCTCCGGGATCGCGCCGCGCAGCCCGCGCCGCGGGTCCATCACCGCGAAGACCAGCTCCTCCTCGCCGTAGCGCTCGATGAGGCCGTTCGCGACGGTCTTCAGGAGGTTGGTCTTGCCGCACTCGCTGTCGCCGAGGATCAGCAGGTGCTGGTCGTGCTGGAAGAGGTCGACCATGACGGGCGCCAGCGCCGTCTGGTCCAGGCCGATCGGCACCCGCTGCGGCTCGGCGGCCGGGCCCGGCAGCAGGTGCGGCTCCAGGACGCGCGGCAGGACCCGTACGGGCTGGGCCACTTCGCCGGTCCAGGTCGCCCGGATCGTCCGGGCCGTACGCTCCAGCACCGCGCCCAGCTCCGTGGTCTCGGCCGTGCCGTCCGTACGGGGCAGCGCGATCTGCGCGAAGAGCTTGCCGTCGGTCAGCACGCGGCCGGGCTCGTCGGGGGAGAGGGTCTGCGCGAGCTTGCGGTCGATGCTGGACTCGCTGGGGTCGTTGAGCCGCAGCTCGACGCGGGTGCCGAAGTACGACTGCGTGGCGATGCGCACGTCGTTCCAGCGCAGCATGCCCGCGACGACGTGGATGCCGTAGCCGCTGCCCCGCTTGAGGATGTCGGCGACCGCGTCGTCCAGCTCCTCGAAGTCGTCGCGCAGCGCCCCGAACCCGTCGATGACCAGCACGATCTCGGCGGAGGCCAGCTGCGGGAGCCGGCCGGCCGCGTGCAGCATGCGCAGCTGCTCGACGGAGTCGATGCCGTGCTCGCGGAAGAGCTCCTCGCGCATCCCGAGCATGTTGCGCACCTCTTCGACGGTGCGCCCGGCGCGCTCGCGGTCGGCGCGGCCCGCGACCCCGCCGACGTGCGGCAGGTCCGACAGCGCCTGGAGGCCGCCGCCCACCAGGTCCAGGCCGTAGATGCCGACTTCCTGCGGCGTGTGGGTCAGCGAGAGCGACAGCGCGAGGGTGCGCAGCAGCGTGGTCTTGCCGGAGGCCGGGCCGCCGATGACCGCGGCATGCCCGCCGGCCACCGTGAGGTCCAGGACGTACTGGCCCTGCCACTGCTTGGTCGGGTCGTCCAGCAGGCCGAGCGGGACCTGCAGCGGGCCGCGGCGCGCGGCGAGCTGCATGCCGCGCGCGCCGACCTCCACCGGGCCTGCCGCCTTGTCCAGGGCGATGGCGGCGGGCAGCGGCGGCAGCCAGATGCGGCGCACCTGGGCAGCGGCGCCCTCCAGCTGGGAGACCATCACGCCCATCTCGGTCGGCCCGGTCTCCCGGCGCCGTACCGTCGGCTCCTGCTCGCCGGTGTTCTCCGGCTCGGCGAGGGTGTTGAACGCCTCGTACTCCAGGGCCAGCGGCCCGGTGTCCTCCTCCTCGTGGCGCTGCACGGGCCCGCGGTAGGCGCCGGAGACGTAGCTCGCCTTGAACCGCTCGTAGTGCGTGGTGTCGACCTTGAGGTAGCCGAAGCCGGGCAGCGGCGGCAGGTGGAAGGCGTCCGTGGTGTCCAGGACCGTACGGGACTCGTCGGCGGAGAAGGTGCGCAGGCCGAGCCGGTACGAGAGGTAGGTGTCCAGGCCCTTGAGCTTGCCGCCCTCGATGCGCTGGCTGGAGAGCAGCAGGTGCACGCCGATGGACCGGCCGATGCGGCCGATGGACAGGAACAGGTCGATGAAGTCCGGCTTGGCGGTGAGCAGTTCGCCGAACTCGTCGATGACGACGAAGAGGTGCGGCAGCGGGTCCAGGTCGGGCCGCTTCTCGGCGCGCAGCTGGGCGTAGTCGCCGATGTCGGCGACGTTGCCCGCGTCCTTCAGCACCTGCTGGCGGCGCTTGACCTCACCGGCGAGCGAGGCGTGCACGCGCTCGACCAGGCCCGCCTGGTTCTCCAGGTTGGTGATGACACCGGCGACATGCGGCAGGTCGGCGAAGGGCGCGAAGGTCGCACCGCCCTTGTAGTCGACCAGGACCAGCGCCAGGTCCTCCGGCGGGTGGGTGGCGACCAGCGCCAGTACGAGGGTGCGCAGCAGCTCCGACTTGCCGGAACCGGTCGCGCCGACGCACAGGCCGTGCGGGCCCATGCCCAGCTCGGAGGACTCCTTGAGGTCCAGCAGCACCGGCTCGTGGGAGTCGCTGATGCCGATCGGTACGCGGAGGAAGGCGCGTTCGCCGCGCGGCGCCCACAGCCGGGACAGGTCCAGGTGTGCCACGTCGTCGATGCCGAGCAGCTCGGCGAAGTCGACGGGGCCGGAGAGCGGCGCGTCCACCAGCGACTCGGCGGACAGCCGCAGCGGCGCGAGCATGCGCGCCAGGCCCTCGGCGAACGGGACGCTGACCTCGTCCACCGTGCCGTGCGCGCTGATCGGCTCCTGCTCGCGCAGGTCCTCGATGACGACCTGGTCGCCGTCGACGGTGATCCGCACGCTGACCTGGCCCGGCTCCTGGACCCGGTGTTCCAGCAGGTGCAGGACCGTGACGCCCATGTCGCGCAGCCCGACCGCGTCGTCCGGGCGCGGCAGGTCGACGGCGTCCTCGCCGTGCCCGTCGGTGACGACGAGCAGCCGGGAGTTCATGGCGAGCGCGTCCCGGTTGGACAGGCCGCGGCGCACCTCGGCCGCGTACGAGGCACGGCGGCGCAGCTCGGGGCCGATCTGCCGGGCGAGCTGGGGCGCGGACGGGGCGATCCGGCGGGCCGCGACGGGGCCGTCGAACTGCTCGGTGTCGAGCAGGTGCGGCATCCACTTGGCCCACTCCCAGTCGGTGAGCCGGTCGCCCGGTACGGCCAGCGCCATCGCCACGTCGTCGGGCGCGTGGGTGGCGGCGGTCTGCACGAGCAGGGCGCGGGCGACGCGCAGGCAGTCCTCGCGCGGGCCGACGACGCTGATGTTGCCGACCCGGTCGAGCGGGACGGTGAGCGGGAGTTCGGTGCCGGTGCGGAAGCGGTCCATCAGCGCCGACGCCTCGTTGAGCATGAAGCGGTCGGGCGGGGTGAGCACCGAGGAGCCCTGCTGGGCGACCTGGAGGTCGCGGACCGGCATCTCACCGGTGCCGACGCGCACCCGCAGGAAGTCCGCGTCCATCCGGCGGCGCTCCCACAGCCGGGCCGGGTCGCGGACTATGTCGTACAGCGCGTCCGGCGGCGGGTTCAGCACGTCGGCCTGCTCGCGCCGCTCGCGCTCCTCGCGGGACAGCTCCTCGCGCAGGTCCTCGAGGTAGGTGAGGTACGCCTCGCGCTGGGTGCGGCGGGTGCGCTGGGCCTTGCCGCGCTGCGAGAACGCGAGGCCGAGGGTGCCGATGAGGGTGACGACCACGATGATCGCGCCGAGTCCGGCGAACTGGCTGTTGCGGACGACCGTCATCATGATCACGGACGACAGCACGCCGGCGACGGGCAGCAGCGACATCGCGATGTTGCCCGACTTCCCCTCGGGGAGGTTGGCGGGGCCTCGATGGTGCGCGCCTCGGCCGCGGCCTGGGGCCGCGCGGTCCGGGCCGGGCGGTGGATCAGTCGGGTACTCATCGGCGTCCGTCACTCACGGTGGGGCTCGGCAGGGGGATCAGTGGCGCTGCTGGGAGAGCCGGAACGCGTCCGCGGCGAGGCGGGTGGCGGCTTCCCTGGTGGAGTGCGCGAGGAGTTCGGTGCGGATCGTGCCGCCGGCCGCGAGGTGCCGGTCGTACGGCAGGGTCCGGACGGTCGCTCCGGTGGACTGCAGCTTCTTGACCGCCTCGTCCAGCTCCAGGCCGCCGTGCGGCACGAGCTCGGTGATCACCACGACCGTGCCGGCGATCACGTGCGGCGGCAGCCCCTGCATCCACTGGAGGATCGCGTACGTGCTCATGATGCCCTCCAGCGTGGCGGGCGTGGTGAGCACGCGGGCCTGGGCGGCGGAGAGCGCGACCCGGGCGACCTCGGCGGGCAGCGTCTCGCAGTCCACCACGGTCACGCCGAAGTAGCGGCGCAGCGAGACCATCACCCGCTCGTACGCCTTGGTCGGGAGCATCGCGCCGATCTGCCCCTGGCTGCCGGGCAGCAGCCAGGCGTTGTTGGGCAGCTGGACCAGGTAGCCGGTGACGTCCAGCAGCGACATCTGCGGCTCGACGATGCCCGCGAGGTCGCCGGTGGTCCAGCGCAGCGTCTCGGCGCCGAGCCGCAGCGGCAGCGAGCCGAGCGAGGGGTCGGCCTCGACGAAGAGGACCGGGTCCTGGCGGTAGTGCGCGTACGCGGTGCCGAGCAGCGCGGCGACGGTGGACTTGCCGGAACCGCCGCGGATGGAGGTGACGGCGATCTGCCGGCCCGTGGTCACCGGCTGCTGGAGCACCTCGGCGGTGGCGGTGGTGTCGGCCACCTCGCGCGCTGCCGAGGAGGAGACGGTACGGCGCAGGTTGCGGGTGGCCCGCGCGGTGAAGGACTCGCCGTGCCGCGGCTTGCGCCCGGTGCCGGCCAGGCCCTTGTCGAGCACGGGCCGGGAGTCGGGCGTGCGGTGCGGGCGCGACGGCGCGTAGGCGGCCTGCGCCGGCACCTGCTGCTGGTACTGCGGCACCTGCTCGTACGCCGGGGCCTGCTGGGCCTGCTGGTACTGCTGCGCCTGTTCGTACTGCTGAGGCTGCTGATACTGCTGGTATTGACCCTGCTCGTACTGCTGCGCCTGCTGCGCCTGCTGGTACTGGTCGTGCTGCGGGTTCTGGGCGTGCTGCGGGGCCTGCGGGCTCTGCGGGTTCTGAGGGCTCTGCGCGGCCTGCGCGGCCGGGTAGCCGGCCTGCTGCGGGTAAGCGGACGCGGGCTGCCCGGTCTGGGGCGCGGGCTGTCCGCCCTGCGGCATGGGCTGTCCGGCCTGTCCGGTCTGCGGCGCGGGCTGCGCGCCCTGCTGCTGTCCGCCGGGCCCCTGGGCGCCCTGCGCGCCCTGCTGCGGCGTGCCCTGTGGCGTGGCGCCGCCTCGCAGGTCACGCAGCACGTCGCCCTGCCAGTTGTCTCCGTTCGGCATGTCAGCCCTTCTTCTCCGCCCTGCTGCCCCGCCCGGAGCGCCTGCGCGTCGTTCTCACCTGTTGAGCGTCTGTTGAGCGTCAGAACTTGTCGAGCAGCTGTCCGTACACCCCGAACGCCCCCACGGCGAGCGGGAAGAGCCCCACCACGCCGATCGACTCGACCAGGTCGGCCACGCGCCGCAGCCGCACCTGCACGTGCTCCGGCGGCCGCACCGCGAGGATGAGCAGCGGCAGCACGGCGGCCGCGCACAGCACGATGAGCGGACCCGCGCCCCCGGCGTGGTCCATCCACACCATCACCAGCCGTACGACGAGGACTGCAGCGGCGCCGAACAGCGCCACGACCTCAGCCACCAGCGGGAACGCCCGCGCCCTGGAGAGCAGGACGAGCGCCACGAGCGCGGGCAGCGCCACGGTCCACACGGTCGGCGTCGCCGCCCGGGTGAGCAGCCAGCTGCCGGCCGTGGCGGACGCCGCGGTGACGATCGTCGCGAGGGCGAGGCCGCGGTGGGTGGCCGCCAGCGCGTTGGCCACCTGGTGCCGGCTGACGGACGTGCCGCCGGAGCGGCGGTCGTCGAGCGCGGTGAGCCCCGACGCCATCAGCGCGAGCCGCGGCAGCAGCCCGAGGAGGATCACGGAGAAGACGGCCATCACGGCACCGAGCCGGGTCGGGTCGCCCTGGATCGCGGCGACGACCTCCCACACCACACCGATGCCGGCGGTGGCCGCTGCGCCGATGAGCCCGCCGCGGCCGAGCGGCGAGAAGTAGCCGAGCAGTACGAGCATCACGACCAGCGCACCCGCGACGGCCGCGAGCCGTGCGGTCCCGGACCAGTCGTAGGCGTCGGCCGCCGTCCACGCGGTGAGGACGCCGAGCCCGCCGGAGGCGAGCAGCAGCGCCGTGGCGAGCCCGCGGTTGCCCGCGCCGATCTTCGCGACCAGCGCGCCGGCCGCGAGGAGCACGACGGTGACCGCGGCCAGCACGGCCACGAGGGAGTCCAGCCCGAACTCGCGGCGGGCGAGCACCGCTGCGGTCAGCGCGAAGGCGACGGTCGCCACGCCCGCGCTGATCCGGCGGGTGGCGGGCCGCCAGCGCCACGCCTGCAGGTCCAGGTCGTCGGCGACCAGGTCGGTGACGTCGTGGACGACGGGGGCGGGCGGCGCGGAGTGCGCCCGGACGAGCCGGAGCACGGCGCCGTCCGCGACCTCCGCCGACGACAGCGTGCTGTCGTGCGGCAGCGCGGACCCGTCGGAGGTGATCAACTGCCGGGTCATCGGCCGCGCCGCCGCCCGGTCGTCCAGCAGCTGCAGGATGTCCGGCAGCAGCTGCCCGATCGGGGTGTCGGAGGGCAGGACGATGTCGGCCCGGCGTCGCTCGCCGACCAAAGTCACCCGGCTGAGTTGCGCCCGGGATGTCGTTGCTGTGCTCACCACTTACGGGAACCTATCGTCGCGACGTTGAGGACTCGGGCCTGTTCGGCGTGCTCATGTTACTAGTGCCGGGCCCTTTCCCTTTTTGCGTGGAATTACTGGTACGGCCGCCGGATTCCCGCTCGGTACAAGCGAGTTACCGGCCGCCGGCGAACCGTGGAATGCTCAGAACCTGGTGAATGCTCCGAACCCGCTGAATGTTACGAATCCGGGGAATTCTTGGCGCTCTTCCCGGAATCCTCCGGTTTCGCCGTCGGGGCCGGCTGCTGGTACTGCTGTTCCTGGCGCTGCTGCTTCTCCTGCTCGGCCTTCTGCTTCGCCAGCGTGTGCTGGAGGAAGGACCAGCCGACGCAGCCGGCGCACAGCACCGCGGCGATGGCGATCCCGGCGAAGACCTTGCCCAGCCGCTCGTCCGCCGTCCGCCGGGCCCGCTGCGCGCCGAACAGCAGCGCATCGCGCATCCTGCGCCGGCGTACCGCCACCGACTCCAGCAGCTGGCTGTCGTAATCCCGTGCCATCCGTCTTGTCGTCCGTTGCCTCAGTCGTCCGTTGCGTGGGTCGTGGTTCCTGGAACATATGGCATGGGTGAGTGAGCAGTACACCCCAGGGGCCGGGACAGGGTCAGGACCGGGTAAGCCCCTGGAAGATCAGGAAACAGATCCACAGCACGGGAATCAGTGCGACGTACGCGAGCGGACGTTGATGCACCGGCTTACCCGGATCCGCCTGCTGCCCGTGCTGCCCCGGCGCGGGGTGCGGCAGCTTGCTGACCTTGCCGCGCGCAATGAGATTCCAGATGATCGTGAACGGCGTGAAAATGAACAGCGAGAAGGGGCTCCACCAGCCCTGGCACAGCGTGGCCGTCATCAGCGTGCGGTAGACGGCGAGACCGCAGTTCCCGCACATCGGCCCGTCGTACTTCTGGAACCGCATCAGGATGAGAAACCCCTGATGCGCCCGGAACGTCACCCGAGCCGCCGGCCGCCCCCCGCAAAACCTGCACATTTCCTGCCCGGGGTGCGGCTGCCCGCCATAGGCCGCTTGCTGCGGCTGCCCGTATGGGGGCTGCTGCGGGTGGCCGTACGGGGGGTGGCCCTGCTGCGGGATTCCGTGGGGCTGGCCGGCCTGCTGCGGATATCCGTACGGAGCCTGCTGCGGCGGCCCGCAGGGCTGGCCGCCCTGCGGGGACATCCCGTACGCAGCGGGCGGCATCCCGTACTGCGGCTGACCGGTCTGCGGCGCCGCCGGCTGCTGGGCGTACGGGTTGGCGCTCGGCTGCGGCGGCTGTGGTGGCGTGGTGATGATGTTCCCCGTGTCGTGTGAATCCGGGCCGACGGCGTGCGGGGCCGGCCTGCTGGGTGCTTCTGCTGCTGAGGGGGCTCGGGACGCGACGGCCTCGTGATCGCTGCGCGCGCCGCCCTCCGCCGCGTACCAGGTGCGGAGCGCCTCGACCACAGCGTCCAGGAGGCCGTCGCGCACTGCTTTGGCGATGGTGCCGTCGCAGAACCGCTCACCCCGCACGATCGCCGTCGCTGCCCGTACGGCGTCGGCCGGGCCGAGCCGCCCGTCGGGCGGCAGGGTGACCGGCGGGTTGTCCATCCACCGGTGCTCGGGGGTCACCGCGCCGACGCGGTTCAGGGCCGAGATCACGCGCTCCAGCCCCTGGCTGTACAGCGGGAACGGCACCTGGATCGCGCCGCTCGGCCCCTTCTGACCGCCGCCCCACTTCACATCCCGGTCCTCGTCCGTGAGCGCGTCGAAGGCGTCCGCGAGTTCCTGCCATGCCGCCGGGTCCTCCCGGTCCAGCGCGGCAACCAGACGCGCGTCGTCCGCCGGGGTCACGGCCTGGGCGAGCTCCTCGACCGCGGCGGCGCTCGGGGCCTCGGTGACGGGCCCGACACCAGGCTCGCGGCTGAGGTGGCCGAGGACGCCGAGGGGAGTGAGCCCGAGTCCGCCGGCTTCGCGCACCTTTCCGTACCACTCCGTCGCCGCCTCGTAGGCGCTGCTGCTGCTCGCCTTGCGGCTGATCCAGTCAACGCCGTCCGCGTCGGCCTGGACGTATCCGATGACTTCTCCGTCGGGGGCGGTGACAGTGACGTAGTGCACGGGGTCAGACATGGTCCTCAGGCCCTGGGGCCGGTACCTCCATGATCGATGCGGGATGACGGGCTGTGCTGCCGGCCATCCCGGCGAGGGTCCTGACCACGGCGGCGTCGTCCTCGTCGTTGGCCCGCACGTACCCGAGGACCGCACCCTCTCCTTGGATGGCTCCTTATTGGCCCTCGGCGAGGGCCTCGACCGCGGCGGCGTTCGGGGCGTCGGTGAGAGAGCCCGGCAGGGGACGGCCCTTGCCGGCGGTCTCAGGGTTGCCGTACAGCTCGGCGAGGGCCTGGGACGACGTAAGACCGCGCTCCTTCGCACTGCGCAGTCGGCGAAGCCAGAAACCGCCCTCGTTCATCGCACGGGCGCCGCCGGCCTGCCGCGGTTCGAAGGCGGCGGCTTCCTCGTCGTCGGCCCAGAGGTACCCGAGGACCGAGCCGTTCTCCTTGTCGACCACGGTGAAGTACTGCACCGGCTTGTCGGTGTAGGCCTGGTAGCGCGCCGGCCCCGAGGAGACGAGGTTGAAGTGCACGTCCTCGTCGAAGCGCGGATTGATCGGTCGTTCGCTGCTCATGGTGTCCATATTCCTCTGACTCGGGCGGGTCTGCGACGAAGGCTACGGCCTCGGCAGAACCTCCCCGTACACGTGCCACTTGCCGTCCGTCTCGTCCATGAAGACGCGCGTCACCTTGTACTCGGAGCCCTTGGCGAGCAGCAGCTCGCGCTCCCCGGGGTGCTTCGAAAGGTGATCGATCCACAGGGCGGGGGTGCCCTTCGGAACCCGCAGGTGCATGTGGACGGGCTTCAGGTTGAACGGAGGCGGCGGCGTCTTGCCGAGCGCTGTCGAGGTGAAGGCCTTGTCGTCGAATACACCGCCTTCCATTTGCAGCGGCGACTTCAGCGGCTTGCCGTCGATCTTGATGTGGTCGACCCCGGTGCCACGCACGATCATGACGTCCTCGGGCACGGGACGGGCGCCCATGACCTTGTCCATCTCCTCGATCGTGTGCTTGAGCGAGTCACTCAAGGGGTTGCCGAAGCGCAGGTGGCTGTTGATCAGGTCGTACTCGTTGCCGCTGTAGGTCTTCAGCGCTTCCCGCGACTCGTCGGGCAACTGGTCGAGGAAGTCGTTCCAGTAGTCGTTCCCGTACTTCAGTCCCGCGTCGTTGTCGACGCTGGGTGCGCGGTTCGTGCCGCGCGCCAGTTCCTCCATGGCCACCGCGTGCTTGTCCGCGGCGGTGGGCAGGTTGTCGAAGTCGTCCGCCGACATGTGCGGCTTGTACTCGAACGGCTCGTCCGCGCCGTGGCCCGGGACGTCCGGCTCGCCGTGGCCCGGGGTGCCCGGTGCGTCGGAGCCGTGGTGGGCCGCGTCGTGCCCGAGGTCCGTGTGGTCGCCCGCGTGCGACGCGTCGTCGCCGTGGCCGGCCGCGTCGTCACCGTGGCCGCCGTGCGAGCCGTCGTGCCCGTGCGCACCGTCATGGCCGTGCGGGCCGGGGGCGTCGTGGCCCGGGCCGTGCGGGGTGTCGGGCGTGTGCGGGTGGCCGGCCGGTACGTCGTGACCGGGGCCGTGCGGCGTGGTGGTCGGCACGTCGTGCACCGGAGTCGTCGGCGCGCCCTCGTGGTACCACGCGCTGGGATTCCCGGCGTGACCACCGGCGCCGGGCACGTGCGACCCGCCCGACGGGATGTGCTGACCGCCGGTGGGGACATGCTGGCCGCCCGTGGGGACGTGCGACCCGCCCGACGGGACGTGCTGGCCTCCGCCAGGCACGTGCGACGACCCGCCCGTGGGCACATGCTGCCCGCCCGTCGGGACGTGCTGGCCGCCCGTCGGGTTGGTGTGGCCTGCCGGTGTCTGGTCGAACGACGTGCCGTGGGGGCCGAAGGAGCCGCCGTGGGGGCCGTACGTGCCGCCCGTCGGGCCGAACGAATTGCTGTGCGGGCCGAAGGAGTTGCCGTTCGGGCCGAAGTCGTGGCCGGAGGGCGGGCCGTAGGAACCGTTCGACGGCGGGCCGTACGAGCCGTTCGCCGGGGGCTCGTAGGAGCCGCCCGGGGTGTGGCCGCCGTAGTTGACGGGGGTCTGGCTGTGGCCGCCCATCGGTACCGCGTCGTTCGCGTGCGTGACGCCGGGGAAGCCGTTCCCCGCGTGCGCGCCCGCGGTCGCCGGCTGGTCGATCGTCCAGGACTGGGGGAGGCCCGTGCCGGGCACCGTCTGGTGCGGGACGCCGGGCATGCCGTGCGTGCCGGGCAGCTGTCCGTCGGGGAGGTGCAGCGAGCCGTCGGGCATGGTCGGCAGGTCCACCTTGCCGATGCCCTTGATGCTCTTGGCGATGTCGCCGACCTTGGAGAGACCCGCGCCGGCGCCCTTGGCGACGTACGTCATGGGGTCGATGACCTTGCCGGCCTTGCCGGCGACCGAGAGGGCCTTGGCCACCGCACCGGCCTTGCCCGCGCCGGCCGCAGCGCCGCCCGCGCCGCCGGTGAAGACCGTGGTCAGGACGTTGAAGGTGACCGCGCCGGCCGCGCGGCCGGGGTTCTTGCCCCACTCGTCCCAGGCCACCAGCGCCTTGCCGGTCTCCTTCATCGCGGTGCGCGAGTCGCGGAGCCAGCTCGGCATCTTATCGTCGGGGAGGGCCCAGAAGGCGGTGCCCACACCCGGAATGGAGGAGATCGCAAGACCCGTCGCCAGTTGGGCGAGGCCCTTCCAGGCCTGGCCCATGGCGTCCCAGCCGCCGAACCCCACCAGGGTGCCCAGGCCCTTGATGGTGCCCCAGATGCCGTCGACGATCAGACCGTCCCACACGAAGGACTTCACCCAGTGGCCCACCTCGTACCAGTGGTGCTTCTCCTCCACCGGATCGCCCCAGGGCAGCTTGGCGTTCTTCATGTCCGCGGCGTTGAAGCCGTACTGGTTCTGCTTGTCCGAACCGTCCCCGGCCACCATCTGGGTGCCGTGCCACAGAGCGGTGATCTTGTTGTGGCAGGTGCGCTCCGCCGCCCAGAACGCGGCGACGGTGGCGGTGATGTCGTCGCGGATCTGATTGTGCTCGTGGATCAGATCCTCGTCGTAGTCGCCGTCCTCATCATCCTTGTGGTCCCGGATGAAGTTCTGCGCCCTGGTCTTCAGCGCCGCCAGCTTCGGGACGAGGGGGCGGATCTCGTCCGCGTACGCGGAGAGCGCCGAGGCGACGGTCTCCAGGCCGTCGGCGAACTCATCCGCCCGGTCCTTGACGGGCTTGGTGGTGGCGAAGAGCTTTTCCGCCTCCGGCGCCTTGTAGAAGGCGGACAGGCCCTGGAAGTGGGAGTGCACATCCGCGCCGGTGGTGCGGAGGTGCCCGGCG
>NZ_PQSQ01000013.1 GCF_002920575.1 Streptomyces sp. Ru73
CGCCGGTCGCGGGGCCGGGGGGCGCGCAGCGGCCCTCGGGGAAGGCGGTGGGCGCTTTCCGGGCGGCCGGGGGAGGGGCGGAAGAGGCGGGGCGGCGCGTCGCCGTCGCTCCGGGGCTGTGCGGGGCGTCCGCGCGGCCCTTCGGGGTGCGGCCGGCGTGGCCCCTTCGTATGGCGTCCCGGTGGTCGCCGTCCTCGTGCTGTGCGTCCGTCCGCCCCGGAAGGGACGAGTGGTCGCGGGCGTGCGGAGCGGGGGAAGCGGCCGGCCTGCTGTCGTTCTGCCGGGCGGTGCCCGGACGGGACGACGCGGCCTCGAGGGCCGGTACGGCCAGCGCGACCGCGAGGGCGGCGGTGGTGAGCAGCGCGGACGGTATCTGCCTCATGTGCTCACCCTGGGGCGGGGGGCGGCCGCCTGCCCGCCGGGTTACGTCATCCGGTGACGGCAGCGGTGTTCCTGCAGCCTGGGCTTGTGAGGCAGGTCACAAAGGTGGCGGGAAATAACCGGGGACTCGGTCCCCGTTACACCTGGCGTCCGTGCGAAACGGGGAGCCGCTCCCCGCTTTCACGCTTCACGGGCCTGCACACCGCGCAGTACTCGTACGACGCCGAACGCCGCACCCGGAAGGAGTGAGCCGACATGACCAGCACCCGCACCGCCGCCACGGAGTCCCGGCCCCGTATGCGGGCCGACGCGCAGCGCAACCGGGAGCGCATCGTGGCGGCCGCTCGCGAGATCATGGTCGAGCACGGGGCCGACGTCCCGCTCGACGAGGTCGCCCGCCGGGCCGGCGTCGGCAACGCCACCCTCTACCGGCACTTCCCGGACCGTACCGACCTGATCCACCACGTCACGCTCTCCGTCATGGACCGCACGGCGGACCGTGCCGAGCGCGCGCTGGAGGCGGAGGACGACGCGTTCCGGGCGCTGCGGGTCTTCGTGGGCGCAGCCGTCGAGGAGCGCATCGGCGCGCTCTGTTCGCTCCTCTCCGACACCGTCGACAAGGACCACCCCGACCTGCTCGCCGCGCGGGACCGCCTGGACCGGGCCATCGAGGCCCTCATGGGCGCCGCGCGCGAGAGCGGCCAGCTGCGCACCGACATCGCCGTCGGTGACCTGATGGTCGCGATCACCCAGCTCACGCGGCCACTGCCCGGATGGGAGTGCTCCGGCGCCCGGTCCGGAGGCCGCTGCCCCGACTTCGACACCTTCGTGCACCGCCACCTCCAGCTCTTCCTGGACGGCCTGATGGCTCCCGCCCGGTCCGAACTGCCGGGCGCGGCGGTCACGCTGGACGACCTCCGCCAACGATGACGCCGGCCGTCCCCGCCCGGCCGGGCCGGCCGGCGCCGGTCCGCGACCGGTAGCAGTCCCCTTCCCGCAACCGCCGCAGCCGCCGTCCCTGACGGCCGGCGCGGCTCCGACTTCGCACTGCCCGCACCACGCAACGCCCTTACTCAGCAAAGCCGTTACTCAGCAACGTCTTCACGCGTCGTCGCACGTCCCATTCGCTCTTTTTCGCACCCTAGGTGGACCCACCCATGTCCGAAACCGTCCAGAACGTGGACCCCAGGCGCTGGAAAGCGCTCATCTTCATAGCCCTCGCCCAGCTCATGGTCGTGCTCGACGCGACGATCGTGAACATCGCGCTGCCCTCCGCCCAGGCGGACCTCGGGATCTCCGACGGCAACCGGCAGTGGGTCATCACCGCGTACGCCCTCGCCTTCGGCGGACTCCTGCTCTTCGGCGGCCGCGTCGCCGACCTGTGGGGCCGCCGGCGCACCTTCGTGACCGGACTGGCCGGCTTCGCCCTCGCCTCCGCGCTCGGCGGCGCGGCGGGCAGTACCGGCATGCTGCTCGGCGCCCGCGCGCTGCAGGGCGTCTTCGGCGCGCTGCTGGCACCGGCCGCGCTGTCGCTGCTCGCGGTGACCTTCACCGAGGCGCGCGAGCGGGCCAAGGCGTTCGGCATCTTCGGTGCCATCGCGGGCGGTGGCGGCGCCGTCGGGCTGATCCTCGGCGGCGTGCTGACCGAGTACATGGACTGGCGCTGGACCTTCTTCGTGAACATCCCCTTCGCCGTGATCGCGGCGACCGGCGCGCTGCTGGTCATCCGCGAGCCCGCCGAGGGCCGCAACCGCTCCCGGCTCGACGTCCCCGGTGTCCTCCTGGCCACGGCCGGGCTGGTCTCGCTGGTCTACGGGTTCACCCGGGCCGAGTCCGACGGCTGGAGCGCGGGCGCGACCATCGGCCTCTTCGTGGCGGCCGGCGTGCTGCTGGTGACCTTCGTGGCCGTGGAGTCCCGGGTCAAGGCGCCGCTGCTGCCGCTGCGGGTGGTCACCGACCGCAACCGCGGAGGCGTCTACGCCTCGCTCGGCCTCGCCGTGATCGGCATGTTCGGTCTGTTCCTCTTCCTGACCTACTACTTGCAGATCGTGAAGGGGTACACGCCGGTCACGACCGGTCTGGCCTTCCTCCCGATGATCGCGGGCATGATCACCGGCTCGACGCAGATCGGCGCCCGGCTGATGACCCGGGTCCGGCCGCGGCTGCTGATGGCGCCCGGCTTCCTGCTCGCGGGCGTCGCCATGCTGTCGCTCACCCGGATCGGCCTGGACAGCTCCTACCCGGCGCTGATCCTGCCCTCGTTCCTGCTGCTGGGCCTCGGTATGGGCACGGCCTTCATGCCGGCCATGTCGCTCGCCACGCACGGCGTGCAGCCGCGGGACGCCGGTGTGGCCTCCGCGATGGTCAACACCTCGCAGCAGGTGGGCGGCGCGATCGGCACGGCCCTGCTGAACACGATCGCGGCCGGCGCGACCACGGCGTACGCGACGGCGCACGCGGCCGGTGCGCGCTCTGCCGACGTCCTGAAGCTGCAGTCGATGGTGCACGGCTACACGACCGCCATCTGGTGGGCGGCGGGCATCCTGTTCCTCGCCTCGGCGATCGCCTTCGTCTTCGTCAACACCGGGCGGCCGGGCGCGAGTACGCCCGTCGCGCGCTCGGCGGACGGCGAGGAAGCTGCCGAGGACGTGCCGGTACCGGTGCTGGCCCACTGAGGCGGCCATGACGACGAAGGGGCGCCCCTCGGGGCGCCCCTTTCGCATGCCCACGGGGGCGGTGCGGCGGATTCAGCGCAGCCAGGGCAGGTCGGCGCCCTCGGGCTGGAGCCCGTCCGCCACCGAGCGGCAGATGGTGGCCAGTTGGCGTACCTGCTCCGGGGAGAGCCGGTCGAAGAGCGCGGCCCGTACGGTCGCGACATGGCCGGGAGCGGCCTCCTGGAGGACCTTCAGGCCCTCGTCCGTGAGCACGGCGTTCTGGCCCCGCTTGTCCGAGGGGCAGTCCTCCCGGCGGACCCAGCCGTTCTTCTCCAGGCGCGCGATGGCGTGCGAGAGGCGGGACCGGGTGATCTTGGCGTTCTGGGCCAGTTCGGTCATCCGCAGCCGCCGTCTCGGCGCCTGCGAGAGCTGGACCAGCAGGCCGTAGTAGACGTGCGGCAGGCCGGCGTCACGCTGCAGCTGACGGTCGAGATGATCTTCCAGGAGGGTGGTGGCGTGCAGGTAGGACTGCCAGGCGTACTGCTCCTCGTCGCTGAGCCAGCGCGGCTCGTCGGCCATGTCGTTGCTCATACCATCCACTGTCTCATTGGTCAGCGGGTTCTTGAAGATTTAACTAGGGGATCAGTCCTCCGGGGGAATGAGGCGCACTGCCTGGTCCGCCGCGCGCAGCGCCTCGGGGCGGCCGGTCGCGGCGGCCACGTCGAGCGCGGTGTCGGTCAGCTTGATGGCGTGTTCGTCACCGTGCGCGGCCGCCCGCTCGAAGGCGTCGGCCAGCGCGTCGGCCGAGGGAGCAGCCGGGACGGCCACCTCCCTGTGGCCGTCCGCAGCACCTGGCGCGGCCGGCTGCGGGCGTTCCGGGTGGCGGGGAGCGTAGGCCGCCGTGACCGCCGCGCTCGCGGCCCAGGCGGCGTGCAGGCTCGGCACCCACAGGTGTTCGGGCAGCACGGGCAGCGTCCGCAGGACGGCGTTGGGGGCGGTCGCCGCGTGCACCAGCATGACCGGCTCGGCGGCCGCGTCGACCGCGTACCGGGCCGTGGCCGCCGCCACGACCTCCGCGAGCAGCGCCCGGGCGTCCGCGGGCCCGGCGGCGGGCCGCAGCGCCGCCGCAGCACCCGGCCAGCCCGGTGTCCGCGCCAGCTGGGCCAGCCGCTGCCGGATGCCGCCCTCCTGCTCCGGTACCGGCGGTACGTCCCACAGCGCGGCCTCCGGGCCGTCCTGCCCCGCGGGCGGCGGTACTTCGCCCAGCGGCAGGTGGCGCGCCGCCCAGTACCCCAGCGCGTGCGCCAGCTCCGCCACGCGCGGCTCCTCCTCGCCGTCCTCGGTCAGCGTGCGGACGGCGTGCCCGACCCGGATGACCGGGTGCGTGGCGGCGCCCGCGATGCCCGGGAGCAGCCGCGGCCACCACTCGGCCAGCACCTCGCGCCACGGGCGGTCGGCGAGCTGCCGCGCCATGAAGGCGGTCCAGTCGGTGACCCGGCGCGGGTCGCCGAGCGCCTCCCGCCAGTTCGCCTCCGTGACGGCGGTGTCGGCGGGCGGGCGGTCCTCCAGCTTGGTCTCGTAGTGGTCGAGCCAGCGGTGCACGGAGGCGGCCCGGCCGTGCCGGACCAGCGCCTCGACCGCCATCGGGCCGTGGTTGCTGAGGTAGCCGTGGAACTCCGGGCCGCGTGCGTGCAGCCGCTCCAGGGCCTCGTCGAGAGTGCCGCTCGTGGTGTCCATGGACCGAGGCTAGGGACGCGGGGGAGCGGGCGTATCGGACCACGGACCCGATGCCCCTCGAACGGCCGCCCTACGGCGGTGGGCCTACGGCGGCAGGTCTACGGCGGCGGGCCTACGGCCGTGGCGGATGGTGGTGGCCGGGAGGTCGCGGCCGGTGGTGGCCGCTGGGGCGCGGCCGGGCGCGGCACGAGGAATAGCCGTACGCCCGTCCTTCGTTGGGCAGGCATACGACGTCCTACGGGCCCCGCGCACCGGGGTCCTACAGGGGCCGCACGCCCAGGGCCTACGGGGCGCGCGCAGCCGCGTCCTACCGGGCTCCGCGCCTCGGGCCCCTCATCCACCGCACATCGACGCCCCAGGAGGCGCAGCGATGCCGCTCACCGTGGAAGAACGTGACCAGCTGCTGGCCGGGCCGCACGTCGCCGTGCTGGCCGTGAACGCGGGGGACGACCGCGCTCCGCTGGCCGTCCCCGTCTGGTACAGCTACCGCCCCGGCGGCGACTTCCTGGTCTTCACCGGCCGGGCGTCCCGCAAGGCGCGGCTCATCGAGGCGGCCGGCCGGCTCTCGCTGGCCGTGCAGCGCACCGAGCCCACGTACCGGTACGTGACGGCGGAGGGGCCGGCCCGGCTGACGGCGGTCACGGCCGAGGAGGTCCAGGAGGTGGCCGGGCGGTACGTGGCTCCGGAGGGGGTCGAGGCGTACGTCCGGCAGGCGCTCTCCGAGGGCCCCGAGATGGTCGCCGTACGGATGACTCCGGAACGCTGGTTCGCGGCGGACGCCGGAACGGCCTGAGCCCCCGCCGACCGGCCGGAAAAGGCGACAAGAGGTGTCGTGTATCGGCGTCATGGTGGTGCCATGACGGACACGACGCATGAGGCGCAGCGCGCGCGGCACAAGAAGGCGGTCGGCTGGTCGGCGTTCGCGGCGGCGGAGCCCGCCTTCGCGGCACGGGTGGAGCGGCGGTTCGGCGCGTACGGGCACCACGTGCTCGCGACGCTGCGGGCGGACGGGTCGCCGCGGCTGAGCGGCCTGGAGGCCGACTTCCGCGACGGTGAGCTGTGGCTCGGCATGATGCCGGGCTCCCGGAAGGCGCTGGACCTGCGGCGCGACCCGCGGTTCGCGCTGCACGCCAACCCGGGGCCCGGCACGGACATGCCGGACGGCGACGTGCGGGTCGCGGGCCGGGCCGTGGAGGTCACGGACCCGGAGGTGCTCGGGTGGTACGCGGACGGGGCGGCGACGCCGCTCCCGTTCCACCTGTTCCGGGCGGAGCTGACGGAGGTCGTGCGGACGCACGTCGAGGACCCGCACATCGTGCTGGAGACCTGGCGCCCCGGTGCCGGGCTGCGCACCCTCCGGCGCGGCAACGACGACGCGCCGGCGACCGTCGACTGAGACGCGCCGGATGCCGCTCCCCGGGAGTGCGGCGACCAGCGGCTCCACAGGAGCGGTGGCCGGCGGCTCTACAGGAGCGGCGTCCGAGCGGCTCCCGTAGAAGCGCCTCGCCCCGCCGGTCCGAGGGCCGGCGGGGCGAGGCGTTCAGGAGAGCGGCGGGCTACCGTCGTGCGCCCGGAGCTGGGTGGGTGCGGAAGAGGTAGAGGGAGACCACGAACATGATCGCCCCGAAGAGGGCGCCGTAGCCCGTCGCCTTCAGGGCCGTCGACGTCGCCGCCAGGTTGTACAGGAAGCCCATCGAGGCGCCGAAGAGCGCGCCGTACGCCAGGGCGCGGACCTCGGTGATCATGCGGTCCTGGGCGTGCATCAGGGCGAGCCCAAGCACCACCGTCACCGCCATGGCGATCAGGCCCAGCACGAACGCGTGGATGCTGGAGGACCCCGTGCTGTGGTCGAGCAGTCCGGCGTAGATGCCGTAGGCGATGCCGCCCACGACGGGGACGCCGGTCGAGAGTGCCACGTGGTGACGGCGCGGGACGGCGGCCGTGGTGGCTGTCGTGCGGGTGCGAGCGTGCGTCTGCATGACGGCTCCTTCCTCTCGCCCTCCCTCCAGGCGACACCCAGGCGTGTCAGCCGTCAACTGGATCAGCGGGAGCCGTGCGCGACCGCCCTGCCCCGCACATGCGGCGGGGCGCTCCTCGACGCCCGCCGGGCCGTCGCTCAGCACCCGCCGGGCCGCCCCTCAGCGCCCGCCGAGCTCCTTCTCGTACCAGGCGACGTCCCAGTAGCGGCCGAATTTGCGGCCCACCTC
Organism: Streptomyces sp. Ru73; assembly: GCF_002920575.1. Taxonomy (GTDB): domain Bacteria; phylum Actinomycetota; class Actinomycetes; order Streptomycetales; family Streptomycetaceae; genus Streptomyces. Next base: position 6,980 of record NZ_PQSQ01000013.1, read on the forward strand.
CGCGTACGTGCCGACGTGCCGGAAGCCGAAGCGGGCGTGCAGCGCCACCGAGCCGGGATTGGGCAGCGCGATGCCCGCGTACGCGCGGTGCACGTCCTCGCCCTCCAGCGCCTCGAACAGCGCCTTGTAGAGCAGCGTGCCGACGCCGCGGCCGGTCGCCTCGGGGGCGAGGTAGACCGTGACCTCGACGGAGGTGCGGTAGGCGGGCTTGGGGCGGAAGGGACTGGTGGTCGCGTACCCGAGGAGCCGGCCGTGCGGCGCCGCCGCGGCCTCGCGGGCAACCAGGAGGCGGTGCGGACCGTCTTCAGGGTGGGAGAGCAGCCACGGACGGCGCTCTTCGGGGGTGAACGGCTCGGTGTCGAATGTGATCGCTGTCTCACGGATGTAGTGGTTGTAAAGATCCGTGAGCGCCGTCAGATCGGCCTCCGTGCCCGGTCTGACCTGCACTTCCCCACGCTCTGACATGCCGCGGCCTCCTCACGTGGGCACGCAGGGTACTGCATGATCAGAAAAACGAGGGGTCGTCGTGGGAATTCTGTCCGGTTTCCAGCCGTTGTTTCCATCAGACGGGGGCACCCGGCCCAGCAGACAGCAGGGATCAGGTGTCCCGGCCGCCACCATCCCGCGACCGACTCATCGCTAAGGGAGCACACGCATGGCAACCCGTGCCGTCGCCCGTCGTCAGCCCGCCACCAGTGGCGCTGACGGGGCCAACAGTGTTCGCGCCGTAGGCGGGGAGATCGCCGACCGCGACCTGGTCGGCATGTACCTCGACGAGATCGCGCGCACGCCCCTGCTCGACGCGGCCAAGGAAGTCGAGCTGTCGCAGACCATCGAGGCGGGTGTCTATGCCCGGCAGATCCTGGACGGCGAGGTGACGGACGGCAATGCCGCCGGTGCGACGCCCGAGGAGCTGCAGGCGCTGGTCGACGAGGCCGAGAAGGCGAAGGACATCTTCATCCGTTCCAACCTCCGCCTGGTCGTAGCGGTCGCCCGCCGCTACCCCCGCAGCGGCCTGCCGCTGCTGGACCTGATCCAGGAGGGGAACGCCGGCCTGGTCCGCGCGGTCGAGAAGTTCGACTACGCCAAGGGCTTCAAGTTCTCCACGTATGCCACGTGGTGGATCCGCCAGGCGATCACGCGTTCCATCGCCGACCAGTCCCGCACGATCCGGCTGCCCGTCCATCTGGTCGAGGAGCTGGGCCGGATCCGTCGCGTGCAGCGCGAGTTCAACCGCGAGCACGGCCGCGACCCGGAGCACGCCGAGATCGCCGCCGAGCTGGGCGCCAAGCCCGAGCGGATCAGCGACGTCCTGGACTGGGCCCGCGACCCGGTCAGCCTGAACATGTCCGTGGACGACGAGGGCGAGACGCAGTTCGGCGACCTGCTGGAGGACACCTCGGCCGCGTCGCCCGAGCAGTCCGTGCTCACGCTGCTGCGCAGCGAGGAGCTGGAGGACCTGATCGACCGCCTCGACGGCCGCACCGCCTCGATCATCAAGGCGCGGTACGGCATAGAGGACGGCCGCGAGCGGACCCTGACCGAGGTCGGCAAGCAGCACGGTCTGACCCGTGAGCGGATCCGCCAGATAGAGAAGCACGCGCTGCTGGAGCTGAAGCGCATGGCGCACGACACCGGCTTCGACGCCGCGGCGTAAGCCTTCTCCTCCCCGCGGGACCCCGGAAGGGGCCCGCCCCATCGGGACCCCGTCACGGAGGTCCCCCCGGTACGAGCCCCGGCGCCCTCCCCCGAGCGCCGGGGCTCTTTGCTGTCCGCGCGCCCGGGACCGGAGGGCCGCCGCCAGCTGCGTCATGCCCGTTTGTGTCTGTCTGCTGCCCGAGTCTGTTTACTTCGCGGAAATCCGGGCGTAGCCTGCTGGTGAAACCACACGTTCGGGCATCGTACGGACAGGAACGGAACGGACCCAGGTCGCATGTACGCAGCGGAACGCCAGCAGGAGATCCTGCGCCTCGCCCGGGACAGCGGGCGGGTCGACGTCCTCTCCCTCGCCGAGGAATTCCAGGTCACCGCCGAGACCGTGCGGCGCGACCTGAAGGCGCTGGACCGCGCCGGGCTGGTCCGCCGGGTGCACGGCGGCGCGATACCGGCGGGCCGGCTGGACTTCGAGCCGGACCTCGCCGAGCGGGACACCGTCGCCGCCGACGAGAAGGACCGCATCGCGCGGGCCGCGCTCGCCGAGCTGCCCGACGACGGCAGCGTCATCCTGGACGCGGGTACCACAGCGGCCCGGCTGGCCGGTGAGTTCCCGCTGGAGTCCGACGTCACCGTCGTCACCCACGGCCTGCCCGTCGCCGCCCGCCTGGCCGACCACCCGGGCCTCACGCTGCACCTGGTCGGCGGCCGTATCCGGCACCGTACGCGGGCCGCCGTCGACGACTGGGCGCTGCGCGCCTACCGCGAGATCAACGCCGACGTCCTCTTCCTCGCGACGAACGGCTTCTCGCTGGAAGGCGGCCTGACCACCCCCGACCTCGCCGAGGCCGCCGTCAAGCGCGCGATCATCGCCGCGGCCCGCCGGGTCGTGCTGATCGCCGACTCGTCCAAGTTCGGACAGCAGCACTTCGCCCGCTTCGGCGACCTCTCCGACGTCGACGTCCTGATCACCGACACCGGGCTCAGCCCCGAGAACGCCCTCGCCATCGAGCGCGCGGGCACGGAAGTAGTACGCGCATGATCCTCACCGTCACCCCCAACCCCAGCCTGGACCGTACGTACGAGGTGCCGGCGCTGGAGCGCGGCGCCGTGCTGCGGGCCGGCGCCGACCGGGTCGACCCCGGCGGCAAGGGCGTCAACGTCTCCCGTGCGGTCGCGGCCGCCGGGCACGAGACGCTCGCCGTGCTGCCGGTCGGCGGCCCGGCCGGCCAGGCGCTCGCCGACCTGCTGGTGGCCGAGGGGATAGAGGTCGCGCCGGTGCCGGTCGCCGGGGCCACCCGATCCAACATCGCGGTCGCCGAGCCCGACGGCACCCTCACCAAGATCAACGCGGCCGGCCCCGAGCTGTCGGCGGCCGAGTCCGAAGCGCTGCTGGAGACCGTGCGGGAGCGCTCGGCGGGCGCCGCCTGGATCGCCTGCTGCGGCAGCCTGCCGCGCGGGCTGGCCCCCGAGTGGTACGCCGACCTGGTCGCCCGCGCGCACCGCGCCGGCGCCCGGATCGCGCTGGACACCTCGGGCCCGTCGCTGACCGCCGCCCTGCGCGAGCGCCCCGACGTGGTCAAGCCCAACGCCGAGGAACTGGCCCAGGCCGTCGGCCGCCCGCTCGCCACCATCGGCGACGCGGTCAAGGCGGCGGAGGAGCTGCGCGCGATGGGCGCCGAGGCGGTGCTCGCGTCGCTCGGCGCCGACGGGCAGCTGCTGGTCGACGCCACCGGCGCGTACTACGGCACCGCCCAGGTGGACGTGGTCCGCAGCAACGTCGGTGCCGGGGACGCGTCGCTGGCCGGGTTCCTCGCGGCCGGCGGTACGGGGACGCGTGCGCTGGCCGAGGCGGTGGCGCACGGCGCGGCCGCCGTGCAGCTGCCGGGCAGTGTCATGCCGTCGCCCGGCGACCTGCGGCCGTCGGACGTGACGGTGACCGACGTGGTCCCGCTGGACCGCCCCTTGACGGAGGCCGTGACATGAACGGTTCGCTACGCCGGCATCGCCCGGCAGACGTTCGTCCTCAAGCGCCGGCCGGGCTGGTCGCCCGGACGGGCCGGGAATACAGAGGGAGCCCGCGATGAGTGAGCTGATCACCGCGGACCTGGTCGACCTCGACCTGTCCGCCGACACCAAGGACGCGGCCGCCAGGTCGCTGGCCGAACGGATGGTGGCGGCAGGCCGCGTCACCGACCTGGAAGGGTTCCTCGCGGACGTCGCCGCGCGCGAGGCCCAGATGCCGACCGGGCTGGACGGCGGCATCGGCATTCCGCACTGCCGGAGCGCCCATGTCACCGAGCCGACGCTGGCCTTCGGGCGCAGCGCCGCCGGCATCGACTTCGGCGCGGCGGACGGCCCGGCCGACCTGATCTTCCTGATAGCCGCCCCGGCCGGCGGCGACGCCGACCACCTGTCGATCCTCTCGACGCTGGCCCGGCACCTGATGGACGAGGAGTTCACCGGGGCGCTGCGGTCGGCGGACGACCCGGAGCGGGCCGCCGCGCTGGTACGGGGCGACGCACCGGCGGAGGCGGCCGAAACCTCCGGGTCCTCCGAGCCTTCCGAGGTCGCGGCGGCCGACGAGCCCGCGGCGGCCGCGGAACCCGCGTCCGTACAGCCTGACGAGGCGCCGGCCGAGGCAGCGCAGCCCGCGGCCCCGGCGGACGAGCCCGCAGCGGACGCGGCCCCCTTCCGCATCGTCGCCGTCACCTCCTGTCCCACCGGCATCGCGCACACCTACATGGCCGCCGAGTCGCTGGCGAAGGCGGGCGAGGCGGCCGGCGTGGAGCTGGTCGTCGAGACGCAGGGGTCGGCCGGGTTCACCCGTCTCGACCCGGCGGTGATCGCGGCGGCGGACGGCGTGATCTTCGCGCACGACGTGGAGGTGCGCGACCGGGACCGGTTCGCCGGCAAGCCGGTCGTCGACGTCGGCGTGAAGGCCGGCATCAACCGCCCCGCCGAACTGATCACCGAGGTACGGGAGAAGGCCGCGCGCGGCGAGGTCGGTACGCCGGCCGCGCGCCCCGACGCGCCCATGGACCGCGACGCCGAGGAGCACGACGGCTTCGCCACCCGGCTGCGCAAGTGGCTGATGACCGGCGTCAGTTACATGGTGCCGTTCGTCGCCGCCGGTGGTCTGCTGATGGCCCTCGCGTTCGCCATCGGCGGCTACACGATCAACAAGGCGCCGTCCGTCGCCGAGCACTTCGTCTGGACGGACACCAGCAGCTGGGCCGCGCTGCTCTTCCAGATCGGCAATGTGGCCTTCACCTTCCTCGTGCCGGTGCTGGCCGGGTTCATCGCGTACGGCATGGCCGACCGGCCGGGCCTGGTACCGGGGTTCGTCGGCGGCTCGATCGCGCTGACGATCAACGCGGGCTTCCTCGGCGGCCTGATCGCCGGTCTGCTCGCGGGCGCCGTGGTGATGGCGATCCAGCGGGTGCGGGTGCCGGCGCCGCTGCGCGGCATCATGCCGGTGGTGGTGATCCCGCTGATCTCCTCGGCGGTGGTCGGGTTCCTGATGTTCCTGGTCATCGGCAAGCCGATCGCCGCGCTGCAGAAGGCGCTGACCGACTGGCTGTCCGGCCTGACCGGCGCCAACGCCGTCATCCTGGGCGTCGTCCTCGGCCTGATGATGTGCTTCGACCTGGGCGGCCCGCTGAACAAGGTCGCGTACGCCTTCGCGGTCGGCGGCCTGGCCAACCCCAACGACGGCAGCCTGAAGGTGATGGCGGCGACGATGGCGGCCGGCATGGTCCCGCCGCTGGCCATGGCGCTGGCGACGACCGTGCGCGGCAAGCTGTTCACCAAGGCCGAGCGGGAGAACGGCAAGGCGGCCTGGGTGCTGGGCGTTTCGTTCATCACCGAGGGCGCGATCCCGTTCGCGGCCGGCGACCCGCTGCGCGTCATCCCCGCCTCGATGGCGGGCGGCGCGGTGACCGGCGCGCTGTCCATGGCCTTCGGCTGCACGCTGCGCGCCCCGCACGGCGGTGTCTTCGTGGTCCCGCTGATCGGCCAGCCGCTGCTGTACCTGGTGGCGATCGCCGCCGGCGTGGTCGTCAGCACCGCCCTGGTGGTGGTCCTGAAGGGGATGCGGAAGACCGGTGCCGAGCAGGCGGCCCCGGCCGCCGAGGACGCGGAGCCGTCCGCCGAAGAGAGCCGCAAGGAGCCGGTCGCGGCCTGACCCGGCCGTGACCCCGGGCGGTCCGTCGATCCCGTCGGCGCGTCACCGCCCCCGAAAGCACACCACCCCGCTGCCAGTGCCCGGCAGCGGGGTGGTGGTGTGTCGGGGGGAGCGTCAGGCGGCGCTGCCGGCCTTCCACTGGTCCCACGACATGTTCCAGCCGTTGAGGCCGTTGTCCGGCTTGATCGTCTGGTCCTTGGAGTTCTTCACGACGACCACGTCACCGATGAGCGAGTTGTCGAAGAACCACTTGCCGGGGGTGTCGCCGTTGGCGCCCTTGACGTCCCGCAGGCCGACGCAGCCGTGGCTGGTGCCCGCCTGGCCGAAGATCGAGGGCGAGCCCCAGTAGTTGCCGTGGATGAACGTGCCGGACGCGGACAGCCGCATGGCGTGCGGCACGTCCTTGATGTCGTACTCGCCCTTGCCGTCCTTGCCGGTGAAGCCGACCGTGGAGCCGTCCATCCGGGTCTCCTTGAACTTCTCCGAGATCACCATCTGACCGTTGTAGGTCGGGTGCTCGGGGCTGCCGCCGGAGATCGGGATCTTCTTGAGGGTCTTGCCGTCCCGCACGACCGTCATGGTCTGGGTGTTCATGTCGACGGTGGAGACCTGCGAGCGGCCGACGGTGAAGGTGACGGTCTTGTCCTGGACGCCGGTGACGCCGTTGGCGCCCTCCACGCCGTCCAGGTCGATCTTCATCGTGACCTTGGAGCCGGCCTTCCAGTAGTCCTGCGGGCGGAAGTCCAGGCGCTGGTTGCCGAACCAGTGGCCGACGACCTCCTGGCCGCTGCTGGACGTCACCGTGATGTGCGACTGCACGGCCTTCTGGTTGGTGATGGCCTTGTCGAAGTTGAACGAGACCGGCATGCCCACGCCGACGGTCTTGCCGTTGTCCGGGGTGAAGGTGCCGATGAAGCTGTTCGCGGGCGAGACCGTGGTGAACGTGGAGTTCTCGGTCGCGGCGCGGCCCTCGGAGTCCTTGGCCTTGGCGGCGAGCTGGTACTTCGTACCGCGCTCCAGCTGCGCGTCCGGCTTCCAGCTGGTGCCGTCGGCGGATATGGAACCCGCGATCTTCTCGTTGGTGTCCGTCCGGGTGAGCGTCACCTCGGTCAGCTTGCCGCCGCTGACCTTGACGTTGGTGCCGTTGATGCTGGCACCGTTCGAGCCGTCCTTCGCCGAGACCTTGATCTTGGCGTTCGAGGCGTCCTTGGCGGCCGCGGCGTCGGCCCCGGCCTGGCCGTCCTTGTTCCCGGCACCCGAGGCGTCACCGCCGCAGGCGGTCATGGCCAGTGCGCCGGCCGCGAGCAGTGCGGCCGCCGCGAGGCCGCGCCGCAGCGAGCGCGCCGAGCGCGAATTGCGGGGCTGTGCGGGCGCGGCGTTGTCCGGCGTTGTCACGAGCTGCTCCAGGCAAGAGTATTGGTCCACTGTTTCTTAAACAGCGACTGTGAGCCGATTTGGTTGCAGCTCTCCATATCTTGTGACCGATGTCACACGTGTGGGGGAAGCGGCTGGTCGGACGGGCCGGCCAGCCACTCGCGGAGCTGCGTTCCGTGTTCGTCCAGCCGTGGCGGCGCGACCGGTTCGGCGACCGGCGTACGCGAGAACCGCAGCGGACTGCGCACCTGGGGTACCCGCCCCGCGCCGACCGGAACGACGGGATCCAGCCCCAGCCGTGTCGCGAACTCGATGGCCTCGCCCAGGGTGTTGACGGGCCCGCACGGCACGGATACGGCGCTCAGCCGCTCGGTCCAGCCCCGCGGGGTGTCGGCGGCGAGCCGTGCCTCCAGCTCCTTCACCAGCTCCGTGCGGTGCGTGACGCGGCCGGGGTTGGTCGCGAAGCGTCGGTCGTCGGCCAGTTCGGGCGCGCCGAGCGCCGTGGCCAGCGCCCGGAACTGCCGGTCGTTGCCGACCGCCACCGCCAGCAGCCCGTCGCGGCAGGCCAGCGTCTCGTACGGGGCGATGCTCGGGTGCCGGTTGCCCATCGGGCCCGGGTCGCGGCCGGTGGCCAGATGCCCGGTCGCCTGGTTGACCAGCGAACCCAGCAGCGAGGACAGCAGGTTCACCTCGACGTGCTGGCCCTCGCCCGTACGGTCCCGGTGGCGCAGCGCCGCCAGGATCGCGGTCGTGGCGTCCTTGGCGGTCAGCACGTCGACCAGCGCCACGCCTGCCTTCAGGGGCGGCCCGCCGGGCTCGCCGGTGATGCTCATCAGCCCGCCGACCGCCTGCACCACGAAGTCGTACCCCGGCAGGCGGGCGCCCTCGCCCGAACCGAAGCCGGTGACCGAGCAGTAGACCAGGCCGGGGTTGGCGGCGAGGGAGGACGCCGGGTCCAGGCCGTACTTGGCGAGCGCGCCGGGCCGGAAGTTCTCGATCAGGACGTCCGCCCTGGCCGCCAGCTCGCGCGCGGCCTCCGCGTCGTCCGGCGCCGACAGGTCAAGGGCGAGGCCCTGCTTGGAGCGGTTGGCGGCGTCGAAGTACGCGGCCGTGCCGTCGGCCGCGAACGGCGGGCCCCAGGAGCGGGTGTCGTCCCCGGCGCCGGGCCGTTCCACCTTGACCACCCGTGCGCCCAGGTCGGCCAGGGTCGCGGCGGCCAGCGGCCCCGCCAGCACCCGGCTGAAATCGGCGACGAGCACCCCGTCGAGCGGCTTCGGCTGGTCCGTACACTCCACGCGCACTCCTCCGTCGGGCGGTCCGGTTGTCCGGTGATCACGTTGTCGGGCGGTCCGGTCGTCCGGCGTGCGTACCGGATCGGCCGGTTGTCGTATCGGGTGAGCGGTGCGCCGCCATGCTGGCGGACGATCTTCGCCGGGCGGAACCCGCCGATGCGTCCAACCCGCCCCGCCCGACCGCGCCGTGCAGGAGTGGTGGGGACGTACCGGTGAACGGGGCGGAATGCGGGGCGCCACGCCGCGGGCCGCCGGATTCTTACGGACGCGGCGCGGAACTGTGGCGCGATTCTTGCGGTGCGTCCGGCGTTTCTTGTGGGGCTCGCACCTGATGCGGTGGGATGAGGGATGGTTGCGGCGTGATGCGGGAAGAACCCTGAGTGATGCGGGAAGGTCCGGTAGTGATGGGAGATGCATCACTTCGGGGCCTAAGTCCTATAAAAACCTGTCATAAGTACCGAGGTGTGGTGTTCACTGATCCGCGTCAGCCGCCGGTGCCGACCGCGCCGGCGTCGCGCCACGCCCGTACGCCATGGAGGATCGGATGCTCCCCTCCGTCTCGACCCTGCAGCAGATCGGCCTGGCCGTCCTGCTGCTCGCGACGCTCGCCTGGGTCATCGGGCTGGTCCGCACCGTACGCAGGGACCGCCCCGCACCCCAGCCGCCGGGCGCCGCGCCACGGCTGCTGAAGGCCGTGCCGCGGCAGGTCGTCCCGCCGTCGGAGAGCGTCGAGCTGACCGCGGCCGAGCGCGAGGCGTTCGCCGGACTGGTACGCGAGCTGACCCGCGGTCACTGACCGCGGCGACCTGAAACGCCGTCACCGGGGGGGCCACGCGTCCACGCGGTTCCGCCCCGGTGAGAACCCGTCAGCCGACCGGGCCGAGCTTGAGCAGCGCGAGCGAGGCCAGCATCTGGACCGCCACGGCGGCCACGGCGCGCGGCGTCGGCAGATGGTGCTGGCCCCGGATGAGCAGCACGGCAAGCACGCAGCCGAAGCCCCAGGTCGTCAGCGACACCGCCTGCGCGACGGGATGGTGCTCGGGCAGTACGAACGCCAGCGCCAGCCGCGGCAGATCCGTCACCCAGAACACCACGACGAAGAGACTGACGGTCGGCCGGAGCCGGCCGCTGCCGCCGAGCGTCCGGGCCATGGCGTGCGTCACCAGCCCCAGCCCGAGGCTCGCCACCAGGGCGCCGCCCTCGGTCATCCCGGCGATCTGCCACGCCACCTCGCGCGGCCCGGTCTCCCACTGGGACCGGAACGCCTTCGACGCCAGCAGCCCGAGCCCGCCGCCCAGGAGCGTCAGCAGCACGGCGGCGCTGCACGCCCCGCGGTCGCGCGCCTCGTCCAGCACCTCCACCGGGCGGTACCACAGCCCGATGATCAGCCGGTGCCACCACAGCCGGCGCCGCGCGGCGGCGGGCTGTGCTGCGGGGGGCGGCTGGACGAGCGTGGGCGGAGGTATGGGCATACGGCCGTTTCTACCACCGGGTTACGCACGGCGGCGCGGCGGGCGCCCGGGCGTCGCGCCCTCGGTTTCTGAGGCGGTATCAGGCCCCTTGCGCGGCCCGGTGCTACGGCTCCGGCGTCCCGTACAGGCCGGTGTACGAGGGGAAGACGCCGCCCGGCCCGGCCACGTCCTCCGCCGCCAGCATCGCCTTCACGACGGCGCGGGTCAGCGCGTCGGCGCCGGCCGCCAGGATCTCGTTGACCGCACCGGCGTCCGCGTGCACGGCGAACGCCGGGTCCGGTTCCGCGCTCTCCGGCGCCGCCGGCCGGTCGCCGGTGGCCAGCGCGAAGACCGTGTCGCCGTCCGAGAGCAGGTGGACCGGGCGCACCGCGCGGGCCAGCCCGTCGTGCGCGGCGCCCGCCAGCTTCTGTGCCTGGGCACGGGTGAGGGCCGCGTCCGTGGCGACGACGGCGAGGGTGGTGTTCAGGGGCGGCCGGACGGACGCGGCCGAGCGGGCCGCCGATTCCGCGCGGGCCGCGGCCAGCCGCCGCACCGCCGCTGAGTGCACCTCGGGCGCCGGCGGCCGCGCCGAGCCCTGGAACAGCCGCCCGTACAGCAGCCCGGTCACCGGATCCACCGGCGAGCCCGCCGCGTTGACCACCGCGAGCACCGCGACCGTCACGCCCGAGGCCAGTACGACGCTGGCCGTGCCGACGCCGCCCTTCAGGCCGCCGGCCACCGCTCCCGTACCGGCGCCCACGTTGCCCTGCGGCACCGCGGCGCCCGGTGCGGTGCGGTCCGCGGCCTCGACGGCGGCCCGGCCGAGCGCCGCGTCGGGGCGGGCCCGCCAGTCGCCGCCCCGCCCCAGGTCGAAGAGGGCGGCGGCCGGCACCACCGGCACCACCTGGGCCGGGTCGGGGCCGACCTGGAAGCCGCGGCCCTGGTCCTCCAGCCAGCCCGCCACGCCGGACGCCGCGTCCAGCCCGAAGGCGCTGCCGCCGGTCAGTACGACGGCGTCCACGCGCTGCACGAGGTTGCGCGGGTCCAGCGCGTCCGTCTCCCGGGTGCCGGGACCGCCGCCCCGGACGTCGACGGCGGCGACCGCGCCGCCCTCGGGAGCGAGGACGACGGTCGTGCCGGTGAGCTGCCCGTCCCCGGTGCGCTGCGCGTGCCCGACCCGGAGGCCGGGCACGTCCGTCAGCGCGTCGAGGGGGCCGTGCGGGGTGAGGGACTGCTCGGTGCGTACGTCGGCCATGCCTCCTGCGTACCACGGGGCGGCGCGCGGTGGGGGGACGTACGGAGCGGTCTCAGTGGCCCGACGGGCCCATCACGATGACCGGGTGCTTGGCCGGGTCCAGGGTGCGCAGCAGCGTGCGCATCACGTCGGCCTTGAGGCTGACGCAGCCCTGGGTCGGGCCGTCGTGGTCGACGTGCAGCCAGACGCCGCCGCCCTTGGCCGCGCCCTCGGGACGCCGCGGGTCCAGCGGCGAGGAGCCCGGTACGCGGTTGTAGTCGATCGCGATGACGTAGTCGAAGGCGCCGGCCAGCGGCTCGCCCTCCACGCCCGATCCGTTGGCCACGAAGGAGGAGTTGTGGTCGTACGGCAGCTTGGTGCCGCGCGGCGCGGCGAACTTGCCGCCCGCGGCGCTCAGCGTGAAGACGCCCTCGGGGGAGCGCAGGTCGCCGTAGCGGTGGTCCTTCGTCCAGCCCTTGGCGGCGTTGTGCGCGGGCCACGCCTTGCCCGCGTGCCACTTCTCGGAGTCCTTGGCGCGGGTGTAGAGCGTGACGGTGGAGTCGTGGGAGTCGACGCCCTCGCCCGTGACCACCAGGACCTGCCGGGACTTGGCCGGAATGCGGTCCCGCGTCGCCGCGTCGAGCCCCGGGATGTTGCCCGGCTCGGAACGGACGGGGGAACCCTGCCGCAGGCCGGTGGGCCGCTGCTTCGACGACGCGGCGGTGGGGCTGTCCTGTGCCGTGACGGCGGTGCCGCCGGAGCGGTGGTCGTCCCCGGAGGCGGGCCAGGCGCACAGCGCGGCGCCCACCAGCACCACCACGGCCGCACCCCCTGTGACCTTGCCGCGTCGGGACAGGCGTATTCGCTCACTGGGCTGGGCGTGCCGGCCTGCCATGGTGTGACAACTCCTCGCGCGACGGCGCTTCGTGGGCATAAAAGGGGGCAATACCTACCCTACCCTCCGCGGGGTGCGTTCAGTCCCCCCGGGCCCTGCTTGCGCTCCTTCCGCACATCATGCCGTGCGGCGAACGGTGCCCCTGCGGAACAGCCGTCTCCCCGGCGTGCGGTGGACAGTTGGCGCGCGTACTGTACGGCGGCCGCGGCGGCCGGTGCCGCCCGGACACCGGTGGATGGCCGGATCCGGCTCCCGGCCCGCGCCCGATTCCGGCGGCGGGTGAGCTTCGGGCGGGCTGGGGCACCATGGAGTGGGGGCAGTGCGCGGAGGAGCAGCAGGAGCGAGGGTCATGCCCGAGGAGCAGAAGGAAGCAGCGCGGCCGGCGGGCCGTGCCCCGGCGGCGCGCGCGGACAGAGCGGGCCGCCGGGACATAGGAGGCCGCCCCGACCTCGACCGGCTGCTGCGCCGCTTCTACACCGAGGCCTTCGCCGACCCGCTGATCGGCCCGTTCTTCACCGACATCGCGGGCACCGACCTGGACGCCCACCTGCCCGCGATCACCGACTTCTGGGAGCGGGCACTCTTCCGCACCGCCGACTACGGCCGCGACGCCTTCGCCGTGCACGCCGGGCTGCACCGCGCCCGCCCGCTGACCGCCGCGCACTTCGGCCGCTGGGTCCAGCTCTGGCGGGCCACCGTGGACGGGCTGCACGCCGGACCGCGTGCCGAGCGCGCCAAGAACCAGGGCGAGCGGGTGGCGGTATCGATGCTGCGCCGCCTGTACGGGCGGACCGCGGACACCGGCGGCGGCCCCGGCGGCTTCATACCGCTGGCCGCCCTCCGGCTGCACGCCTCCGGCCGGGGCGTACCGGAGGCCGCCGCTCCGTGACGGCGGCGGCGTGTGCCCCGTTGAGCTCCCCTGGCCGGACGCCCCTGCCCGGTAGCGCTCCCGCGGCCGGCCGCGCCTGCCGCTAGCCCGCCCCGCCCGCGCCCCGCGGCGTCGTCCGCTCCGCCGGGACCGACTCCACGATCGAGGGGAAGGCGGGCGTCGACAGCACCCGGGTCAGCCGGAAGTCGGCGGCCGAGAGCAGCGTGGCGTACTCCTCCGCCGTCCGCTCCCTGCCCTCGGTGACCGCCATCATCGCCACGTCCATCGCCTTGCCGTAGTGCGGCGCGTTGCCCGGCGGCAGCACGGCGTCCACGAGCAGCAGCCGCCCGTGCGCCGGCACCGCGTCCCGCACCCGCCGCAGGATGTCCACGCAGGCGGCGTCCGGCCAGTCGTGCAGCACGTGCTTGAGCACGTACACATCCCCGCCCGCCGGCACGGACGTGAAGAAGTCGCCCGCCTCGGCACGCCAGCGGCCCGTCAGCCCCGGCACGTCCAGCAGGTGCCGGGCGATGGCCGGCTCCTGGTCGTACAGCACGCCGGTGAGCGAGGGGTGCAGCTCCAGCACGGCGCGCAGCAGCCCGCCGCGGCCGCCGCCGACGTCGACCACCGTGCTGCCCTCGGGGAACGGATAGCTCTCCGCGACCAGACCGTCCACCGGCCCGGACAGCGACGCCATCCCCGTGTCGAACAGCTCGCGCGTCCCGGGATCGGCGGCCAGCACCTCGAAGAGCGGCGCCCCGAAGATCCGGTCGAACGACGGCCCCGCGGTCCGCACGGTCTCCGCCAGCGCCGCCGAGGACCGCCGGAACGTCTCGTCGGTCAGCATCAGCACCGCGTCCCGCAGCGAGTGCGGCTCGTCGGAGCAGAGCGGCCGCGCGCCCGGCGTCAGCTGGAAGGTCCCGGTCGCGTCCTCGCGGAAGATGTCCCGGGTGGCGAGATAGCGCAGCAGGCGCCGCAGGTGGGGTGCGTGCGTGCCGGTGGCCTCGGCGAGCTGCTCGGCCGTACGCGGCCCCGCGGCGAGGTGGTCGGCGATGCGGTACTCCACCGCGGTGCGCAGCGCGGCGGAGAACAGGTGCCCCAGCGCGTGCTCCACCAGAAAGGCGACCGGGTCCTCCGGCCCCCGGCCGTCGGCGGGCCGGTGCGCCGGGCGGCCGGCGAGGGGGGCCGCGGGCGGGATCGTGGGCCGCTCCGTGGACCGGCCGGCTGATGAGGTGGTCAACGTCCGCCTCCCGTCACTCACATGAACCGGACTGAGTCGTCCCGTACCGAGGGTCCACCGTGGCAGCGCCCGGCCCGCCTGTCACCGGCGCACCCCGGACACCCGCGAACTCCGGCCACCACAACGGCAATGCCGCCCTTCCCCGGCGGCCCCGGCCGGCCGTCGGCGGACGTGCCGCGTCCTCTGTGCCGGTACGGGCCTTCCGTGATCGAATACGGCACATGAGCGATCGCGCGCGAGAGATGGTCCTGGCCCCGCTCGACGCCCGCATGGCGGACCTCGAAGCCCTCTACGAAGACCTCCACCGGCACCCCGAACTGTCCTTCCAGGAGACCCGCACCGCCGCCGAGGTCGCGCGGCGTCTGGAGGCCGACGGCTTCGACGTGCTCACCGGCATCGGCCGCACCGGCGTGGTGGGCGTGCTGCGCAACGGCGAAGGACCGACCGTCCTGCTCCGCGCCGACATGGACGCGCTGCCCGTCACCGAGCAGTCGGGTCTGCCGTACGCCTCCGCCAGCCCCGGCGTCATGCACGCCTGCGGCCACGACGTCCACGTGACCTGCCTGATCGGCGCCGCGGGACTGCTCGCCGCCGGGCGGGACCACTGGTCCGGCACCCTCGTCGCGCTCTTCCAGCCCGCCGAGGAGGACGGCGGCGGCGCCCAGAAGATGATCGACGACGGCCTCTACACCAAGGTCCCGGTGCCGGACGTGGTCTACGCCCAGCACGTCGCGCCGCTCGGCGCCGGCCTGATCGCGTACCACGACGGCGCCTGCATGGCCGCCGCCGACAGCCTGCGCATCACCTTCCACGGCACCGGCGGCCACGGCTCCCGGCCCGAGACCACCGTCGACCCGATCGTGATGGCCGCCTCCTTCGTGCAGCGCGTGCAGTCCGTCGTCGCCCGCGAGACCGCGCCCAAGGACCAGGCCGTCGTCACCATCGGCTCGTTCCACGCGGGCGACGCCCCGAACGTCATCCCCGACCACGCCACCGTCCAGCTGAGCATCCGCACCTTCGACGAGGAGGTGCGCGCCCGGGTGCTGGCCGCCGTCGACCGCATCGCCCGCGCCGAGGCCGCCGCGTCCGGCGCGGCACGCGCCCCCGAGACGGAGACCCTCGCCACCTTCCCCGTCACCCGCAACGACTCCGCCGCGCTGCGCGAGGTCAACGCCGCGTTCGCCGGGCTCTTCGGCGACCAGGCACTGTTCCCGTACGACCCGGCCTCCGGCAGCGAGGACGCGGGCCTGCTCGCGACCGCGGCGGGTGCCCCGCTGTACTACTGGTGGCTCGGCGGCTGGGACCCGGCCGCCTTCCGTACGGCACTGGAGGCCGGCCGGATCTCCCAGGACATCCCCTCCAACCACTCCGCGCGCTTCGCGCCCGTCCAGCAGCCGACCCTGACGATGGGCACGCGCGCGCTGGTCGCGGCGGCCCTCACCCGGCTCGGGAAGGACGGGGCGGGAGCCTGAGGCCGGGCCCCGCCGGAGCCCGGGCCGGAGTTTCGGCGGCGGCGTTGACCTTGTCCTCGGGGCAAGCCCCAGCCTCGGTCGTGGAAGGCGGCCGCGGCGCGGTCCGGCTCTGCTGAGCCGGACGGCCGTGGGCCGGCGGGCGCGGTGTACCGGGAGGTGAGGACGGGTGGGGGAGAACGGTCTGCTGACGATCGGTGCCTTCGCCCGTGCCTCCCGGCTGTCCCCGAAGGCACTGCGGCTCTACGACGAACTGGGCCTGCTGCGCCCGGCCCGCGTCGACCCGCGGAGCGGCTACCGCTTCTACGCCAGGGACCAGCTCGAACGGGCCCGGCTCGTCGCCTGGCTGCGCCGCCTGGGCATGCCCCTGGCCCGCATCCGGACGGTGTGCGACCTGGCCCCCGCCGAGGCCGCCGCGGAGATCGCGGCGTACTGGGCGGGCGTCGAGGCGGACACCGCGGCCCGCCGGGACCTGGCCGCCTTCCTCATCGACCAGCTGCGAGGAGAGGACCCGGCCATGACCCACGAAACGATCAGCGGCATCCGCTACGCCGCCCTGTCGGACACCGGCCTGGTGCGCGAGGGCAACCAGGACACCGCGTACGCGGACAGCCGGCTGCTCGCCGTCGCCGACGGCTTCGGCGCGGACGGTGCCGCGGCCGGCAGCGCCGCGATAGAGGCGCTGCGCGCCCTGGAACAGACCCCCGCCCCGCTGCCCGGCGACATCCTCAACACCCTGAGCGAGGCCGTCGGGCGCGCCAACCGCGCCGTCGCGGAACGCGGCGCGGGCGAGGACAGCGGCACCACCCTCACCGCGATGCTGTGGACCGGCTCCCGGCTGGCGCTGGTGCACGTCGGCGACTCCCGCGCGTATCTGCTCCGCGACGGCGGCTTCTTCCGCATCACCCACGACCACACCCTCGTGCAGTCCCTCGTCGACGAGGGCCGCATCACCCCCGAGGAGGCGTCGGCGCACCCGCAGCGGGCACTGCTGCTGCGGGCGCTGGACGGCCGCGACGGCGAGGGCTCGGTGCCGGACCTGACGCTCCACGACGCCCGGCCCGGCGACCGCTACCTGCTCTGCTCCGACGGCCTGTACGGCGTGGTCCGGGACGCGGACCTGCGCCGCGTCCTGACCACCGGCAGCACCCCCGAACAGGCCGTACGCGAGCTGATCGCCCTCGCCCACGAGGCCGGCGCCCCGGACAACGTCAGCTGCGTCGTCGCGGACACGGTCCCGGCCGCCCGGCCGGACTCACCGGCGGGCGCGGTCCGGCCGGGGCGGTGAGCCGAGGCGGGGCCCGCCCGAGGGGACGGTCGGGCCGGCCCGTGCGGTGGGCTCCCGGGTGCGGCCGGGCCGGGCCGTGAGCCGGAGCGGACGAGGCCCGTGAACCGCCTCAGGCCAGGCCCTTGAGCATGCCGTGCCAGTAGAACTGCGGGAGCCCGTACCGCTTGAGGAACCACATGTCCGTCCGCTCCTTCGCCGTGTCCACGAAGGGCACCGAAGGAGCGGGCTTCAGCTCGTAGTCGAACTCCGCCAGCAGCATCTTGTGGCGCGCGGTGACCAGCGGGCAGGACGTGTACCCGTCGTACCGGGCCCGTGGCGGCCGGCCGCGCAGCGAGTCCCGGAGGTTGGCGACCAGCACCGGGGCCTGCTTGCGTACCGCCGCGCCGGTCTTGGACGTCGGGAGGTTCGCCACGTCCCCGAGCGCGAATATCTCCGGATGGTCCGGGTGCTGGAGCGTCGCCGGGTCGGCCTTCACATAGCCGAAGGGCGAGTCCGGGTCGGCCAGCGGCCCGCCGGCTATCCACTCGGGGGCCGCCTGCGGGGGCACGGCGTGCAGCAGGTCGTAGGAGAGCGTCTCCTTGTCGCCGGTCGCGTGGTTCACGATCACCGCCTCGCGGTTCGCGCCGTCCACGGAGACCATCTCCGACCGCAGTCGCACCTCGATGCCGTACCGCAGTGCCACGTCCTCCAGGACCCGGCCGAACTCCGGCACCTTGAACATGGCCGTCTCGGGCAGCACGAGGACGACCCGTATGCGGTCCAGCACGCCACGCTTGCGCCAGTGGTCGGCGGCCAGGTACGCGATCTTCTGCGGCGCGCCCCCGCACTTCACCGGCCCCGCCGGCATCGTGAACAGCGCCGTGCCGCTCTTCATGCCGCGGATCAGCTCCCAGGTCAGCGGCGCCAGCTCGGGCAGGTAGTTGCTGGTCACGCCGTTGTGGCCGAGGGCCTGCGCGAGGCCGGGCACGCCGTCGGGGTCCAGCCGCAGCCCGGGCGCGAGCACCAGCCGGTCGTACGAGACGGTCCGGCCCGACGCGGTACCGACCGTGCGGCCGGCCGGGTCGACGGACACCGCGGCCTCCCGCAGCCAGTGCACGCCGGCCGGCATCACCTCGGCCTCGGTGCGTAACGAGGCCCGCAGCGGGGCCTGGCCGCCGCCGACCAGCGTCCACAGCGGCTGGTACCAGTGCGTGCCGGAGGGCTCCAGCACCGCCACGTCCGGCGCCCCGGCCCGCCGCAGCCGCGCGGCCACGGTGATCCCGGCGGTACCGCCCCCGACGATGACGATGCCGTGATGCTCCCGAGCCCGGTCCCCGGACGACGCCACCGGCCGCCCGCCCGGGCCGGGACTCCCTGCCGAGGCGGGCTTGTCGGTCGGTGAGGGCTTCCCGGCCGGGGCAGGGTTGTCGGTTGGTGAGGGCCTTCCGGCCGGGGTGGGGCTTCCGGCCGGGGACGGCTTCCCGGATGTGGTCGGGCTCCCGGTCGGGGACGACGGCTTCTCGGACGGGTCGTGGGGTGAGGTGGACATGCGTGCCTCCAGGGGCGAGGGAACGGTGCGTCCGTCGGACCCGGGTCCGGCCCGGCTCCGGCGGGTTGCCCACAGACTTCCAGGACCGGCCCGCCCGGACGAGGCCGCACCAGGCCGACCCGCGACGGTCACGCGGAGGGTGTGGCGAGCCCGGGTCGGGCCGGGGCCCGGGCCGAGGGCGGGGACGGCGCGGCTTCCACGGTCGGCTTGGCGGTCCCGGTCGGCGCTGCCTGCCCGCGCTGCCTGCCCGCGCGCCGCCTGCCCGCCGGAGTGGCATGAGCCCGCTTGCGAGGTCTCCGGGCGACCCGGCTCTGTGCTCGGTGCCCTGGACACGGTCGGCGTAGCGGTTACGGTGTGGGGGCGGGCGAGCGGCCGGCGCCCGGCCGGAGGACCGGAGGACAGCTGCTGAGGGCATCAATCGCGCGTTCAACGAACGTTGATCGGCGAGTTCGATGCTGAGCGCATGTTGCGCCGTGTTCCCTCCGAGCCCGCTGACCCGAGCCTCGTTCCGCACCCGACGCACCCGGCCAAGCCTGCACTGAGCTGGGCCGGAGAGCTGGGCCGCGTCGAGGAGCTGACCCACGATCAGCTGATCGACCGGTCGGCACGGGCAGCCACCGTCCTGGCCCGCTTCGGTATTCGGGCCGGTGACCGGGTGGCCGTCCATCTGCCCCTGGTGCCCGAGTCGGTGATCGCCACGCTCGCCTGCGGCCGTATCGACGCCGTACGCACCACCCTGCCGGTCTCCCTGAGGCCCGCCGAGCTCACCGCCCGGCTGCGGGACTCCGGGGCGAGCGTCGTGATCACCGCCGACGCCGGCTTCTGGGACGGCGCGGTGCGCCCGGTCAAGGCCGCGGTCGACCGGGCCCTGGCCGGCGGCGGCACGGAGGTGCGGACGGTACTCGTCGTGAGCCGCTGCCCCCGCCCGGTCGCCTGGCACCCGGGCCGCGACCACTGGTGGCACGAGTCGCTCGCCGCCGCAGGAGGCGGTCGTACCCTGGAGGGGTGAGTGAGAACGCGGATGCCGCAACCGAGAACGAGGGCCGGCCGAGCCCGGGCGAGAACCGGCCCGGAGCTGCCGCGTTGATCTTCGATGATCCGCTGGACCAGCAGTCGGCCGACGACACGGACCGCGGCTGGGGCGAGCGCCCAGGTCCCGGCAGCAGCAGCGCGGCCGACCTCGCCCGCTTCCTGGACGAAAAGCCGCCCCACCACATCTGACGGCCCCGGCGCCAGCAAGCCCTGCGCTGACAAGCCCTGCGCCGGCAAGCCCGGTGGCCGCGGCACCCCGCTCCGGCGGTCGCCCGACGCCCCGGCTCGACGCCCGTCCGGCGTCCCGCACCGACGGCAGTCCGGCAGTCCGCGCCGACGGGGTCGCGGGGGCCGCGGGGGACCGCTCCCAGGGCGGTCCGTACAGCATCTTTCGCCGCGGCCAGAAGAACCGCTCCCACGGCGGTCCCCGGGACCGCTCCCGCGGTGGTGCTCAGAACCGCTCCCGCGGTGGTCCCGAGCAGCGCGTTCGGCGTGCTCCGGCTTCGGGGAGCCACGCTCGCTGAAGCCCGGGGCACAACGGGTGCGGTGCCCCGGAGAACCGCGGTCGCGGCTGTCCGGGGCACCGCCTTCGCCGCGCGGGGCGGCCGCGTGCGTCAGTCCTGCGACTTCTCCGTGGAGACGGGGGCCGGGATCGTCCCCACGCCGGCGCCCGCGACGGGCTCCTCGCCGGTCCGCTGGCTGACCAGGGCGTCGCGGATCTGCATCAGCAGCTCGACCTCGGTCGGGTCCACCGGACCCTCCTCCACCGGCTTCTTGGCGTCCTGACGCGCCTTCCACTTGTTCATCGGAAGGATCATGAGGAAGTAGACGACCGCTGCGGTGATCAGGAAGGTCAGCGCGGCGCTGAGCACCGAACCCCACAGGATGTAGATCCCGTCGGTGAACTCGCCGGTCTTCTTGTCGACGGGGCAGGTGGTCAGGCAGGTCTTGTAGTGGTCCAGGTTCTGCGACCCGAGCGCACCGACGATCGGGTTGATGACGCCCTTCACCACGGCGTTCACGATGTTGGTGAACGCGGCTCCGACCACGACGGCAACCGCAAGTTCGACCACGTTGCCGCGCATCAGGAATTCCTTGAATCCCTGCAGGACGCCGTTCTTCTCGTCGCTCACCTGACAGCCTCTTTCCACACTTACTACGGACACCGTGCCCGTCCGGGGCAGCGGCGCAACTTACGGCGAGGTGGGGCACAGCTGTCCAAGGGACCGAAAGGGACCGGGGGATGGACGGAGCGTCAGTACGGGTCAGCATGGCGTTACCGCCGTACCGGGTGAAATCGCCACATTGCGACACCGGTGGCTGCCCCACCGTTCGCAACAGTTTCGCGTGCCTCTTGCGTATCGGCCAGTAGAACGGAACGGCCGAAACCGCCCGCGGCGCGTGTTTCACCGGGTGGCGAGGCGATCGCGAGCGCGGCCGCCATGGCCGCCAGGCCAGCGGAAATGGCGTACCAGCGGATCTTCGGCAGGCTTGCGAGCCGGCGTCGCGCGCCGCCGATGCGGAATGGCTCGAAGTGCGGAACTTCACACAACGGGGGTGTCGGCAACGGGAGATTGTTGTATGGGGAGGTAGTCATTTCGGTCACCGCCGGAGAAAGGGGATTTTGCGCCCGGCGTCGGTGCGCCGGGCCGTCGGACGAGACAACCCTGACCGAATCCGGCGGAAGCCGCCGGGGGCTGTGGACAACCGGAGCGGCTACTCGTCGGCTGTGGACATCTCCGTCACCCCTCGGGCGATTCCCGCGGTGCTGTAGGCGGGTAGGCGGTGAGGGCGGGTGGGCACGCCCCGCCCGCCACCCCGCCCGCGTACGCCGCCCCTGCCCGCCGCACGCCCCGTCCGCCGTAAGCCGCCTCGCTCCCCGCCGCGCGCGAGCGTGTTCGCTACGGCAGCTCGATCCCCAGCTCGCGGTCTCCGAGTGCCGCGGCGCAGGCGCAGTCGCGGGCCGTGGTCGCCGGGAGGGCCGCCACCGCGTCGAAGAGGACCTCGCGCAGGCGGCCGATGTTCTCGGCGAAGACCCGCAGCACCTCGTCGTGCGAGACGCCGGCGCCCGCCTCGCTGCCCGCGTCCAGGTCCGTGACCAGGGCCAGCGACGTGTAGCAGAGGCCCAGTTCGCGGGCGAGGACGGCTTCGGGGTGGCCCGTCATGCCGACCACCGACCAGCCCTGCGCGGCGTGCCAGCGGGACTCGGCGCGGGTGGAGAAGCGCGGGCCCTCGACGACCACGAGCGTGCCGCCGTCGACCGGCTCCCAGCCGCGTCCGCGTGCCGCGTCGACGGCGACCCGGCGCCCGGCGGCGCAGTACGGGTCGGCGAAGGCGGTGTGCACCACGGCGGGCATGCTGCCGTCCGGGAGCGGCACCCCGTCGAAGTACGTCTGCGCGCGGGTCTTCGTACGGTCCACGAGCTGGTCCGGTACGAGGAGCGTGCCCGGCCCGTACTCGGGGCGCAGGCCGCCGACCGCGCACGGCCCGAGGACCTGGCGGACGCCGGCCGCGCGCAGCGCCCAGAGGTTGGCGCGGTAGTTGATGCGGTGCGGCGGGAGGTGGTGGCCGCGGCCGTGCCGGGGCAGGAAGGCGACCTGCCGGCCGGCGACCTCCCCGAGGAAGAGCGAGTCGCTGGGCGGTCCGTACGGGGTGTCGACCGTGACCTCGGTCACCGCGTCGAGGAAGGAGTAGAAGCCCGAACCGCCGATTACGCCGATCTCCGCGTCAGCCATGGCGGTCAGATTAGCCCTCGCCCCCGCGCACATGGGGCGCGTCGCGGTGACGAAGTGATGACGGATGACGGGTGACGACGTTCAGGGGGCAGCGGGCGGCCACGGCGCCGGGTGGCGGCGGCCCGGCGAACCGGACGACCTCGGCACCGTTCCCCGCCCGAAACGCACGAGGCCCCGCCGGGCACGGCCGGCGGGGCCTCGTGGAAGTGCGGCTGTCAGGCGGCCGAGCTGCTGCTCGACGCGGTGGTGGAGCTGCTGCTCGACGTGGTCGAGGAGGAGCTCGACGACGTGCTGTCGGAGCCGCTCGACGACGAGGAGGACGAGCTCGACGCGGAGGACGCCGGGCTGCTGCTCGACGAGGAGCCGCGGCTGTCGTTCCGGTAGAAGCCGGAGCCCTTGAAGACGATGCCGACCGCCGAGAAGACCTTCTTCAGGCGCCCCTGGCAGCTGGGGCACTCGGTGAGCGCGTCATCGGTGAACTTCTGCACGGCCTCGAGGCCCTCGCCGCACTCGGTGCACTGGTACTGGTAGGTCGGCACTTGTCTTCCTCCTGGCACTCTCACTCGATGAGTGCTAACGACGATCCATAGTGCAGTATTCCGGCGCGTCAGTCCACTGTGACGGGGGCACGGTGACCGACTCCACGCGCTGCGACCCGTCCGTTGGCCGGCGGAACCAGGCGCCCGCGCAGCGCCGCCAGCACCAGAAAGGCCAGCGCCGTACCGGCCAGCGGCACGAGGAATCCGGCGCTGGGCCCGAAGCGGTCGGCGAGCTGTCCGGCCGTCGTGGCGGCCGCGGCCTGCCCCAGCGCGACGGCGCCGGTCAGCCAGGTGAACGCCTCCGTACGCGCCGAGGCCGGCACCAGGGACTCGACCAGGGTGTAGCCGGTGATCAGGGCCGGGGCGATGCACAGGCCCACCAGGAGGCCGGTCGCGCCCAGCAGGGGCACGGCGGTGAGCGCCCACAGGGGCGTGGTGGCCAGCGCCAGCAGCCCGTAGGCGACCAGCAGCCGGCGGCGCGGACCGGTCTTCCAGGCGATCGCGCCGCACGCGATGCCCGCGGTCATGTTGCCCGCCGCGAAGATCCCGTACAGGACGCCGTTGATGCCCGGCTGCCCGATGGACTCGGTGAACGCCGTCAGCGAGACCTGCATGCCGCCGAAGACCGAACCGATGCCGAGGAACACCGCGATGAGTACCCGGACGCCGGGTACCGAGAGGGCCGAGGCGCGGGTTGTGCCGGCCTGCTTCGTGCGGTGCGCGGTCGGCTGGCTGCGGCGCTGCGCAGCGAAGAGCAGGCCGCCGGCCAGCGTCAGCACGGCCTCGGCGACCAGTCCGGCCGCCGGGTGGACGCCGGTGCACAGGGCCGTGGCCAGCACCGGGCCCACCACGAAGGTGAACTCGTCGGTGACGGACTCGAAGGCCGCGGCGGTGGACATCAGGGGGCTGTCGCTCAGCCGCGCCGCCCACCGGGCGCGCACCATCGGGCCCACCTGGGGCGTCGAGGCGCCCGTGGGCACGGCGACGGCCAGCAGCGCCCACAGGGGCGCGTGCAGCAGGGCCAGGGTGATCAGTGCCGCCACGGAGGCGGCGTGCACGGCCACTCCGGGGAGCAGCACGGCGCGCTGCCCGAAGCGGTCGGCGAGCTTGCCGCTCTGCGGCGCGAACAGCGCCATCGAGACGCCGGTCGCGGCGGAGACGGCGCCCGCGGTGCCGAAAGAGCCGGTGGTGTGCTGGACCAGCAGGACGATGCCGATGGTGAGCATCGCGAAGGGCTGCCGGGCCAGGAAGCCGGGCAGGACGAACGTCCAGGCGCCCGGGGTGCGCAGGAGCTGCCCGTAGCCTGGGCGCCGGCCTGCGGAATTCTTCGCGGAAGCGCTCGTGGCACGCTCCGCCGCGTTCTCGACCGTTTCTGCGTTCTGGACCGTGGGTGCCACGGCCGGGCCTTTCCGCCGCCTGGTGACGCGCCCGTGAGGTCGTCACGGTGAGCGCGCCGAGAGCTGTCCTCTCGCGCTGGACCGAGTGATACCGGGTCCGCACCTGACAGGTGGCTGCGTACGCAGGGGACCGCGGCCGCCGAGCGGTCGCGCCAGCTCTGCATCAGGCAGAGTGGGTGTCGTGCATGTGCTTCTTCATGCTACAGGCGCAAGGGTGTCGCGGCCTGCGATCCGGCCGGTGAGATCTGCGCCACACCTGGGATCGGCAGGGCGCCGTCCGCTCGGAGCCGGCCACCGCCTCCCTCGGGAGGCGACGACTCCGGCACCCGAAGAGGCGCACCCCGTAGCCCCCTGGAGGCGACGACTCCGGCGCCCCGAAGAGGCACCCCCGCAGCTCCGGCGCCCCGGAGAGGCGCGCCCCGCGGCCCCCGGGAGGCGCGCTCACTTCCGGGGTGCCGACGCCCCGCTCGTGCCCAGCCAGCCCGCCAGCTTGCCGCCCTGGGAGACCGCCTGGAGGCGCCGCTCGGCGGCGTCCCGTACCGGGTCGGTGGCGACCACCAGCAGCTCGTCGCCGTGGCGCAGGACGGTCGTGGGGGACGGTACGAAGCTCGTGCCGTCCCGGACGACCAGGGTGACCGCGGCGCCGGCCGGCAGCCGCAGCTCGGCGATCTCCACGCCGTGCATGCGCGACTTGGGACCGATCGCGGTCGACAGCAGGTGGCCGCGCAGCCGCTCCAGGGGTGCCGACTCGATGCCGAGGTCGGCGGCCTCCTCCTTCTCGCCGATCCGCAGCCGCCGGGCGAGCCAGGGCAGCGTGGGGCCCTGCACGAGGGTGTAGACGACCACGAGCACGAAGACGATGTTGAAGACGCGCTCGCTCTCGGGGACCTTGCCCACCATCGGGATCGTCGCCAGCACGATGGGCACGGCGCCGCGCAGCCCCGCCCAGGAGAGCAGCGTCTGCTCGCGCCACGGCATACGGAAGGGCCGCAGGGTGAGCAGTACGGAGAGCGGGCGGGCGATCAGCGTCAGTATCAGGCCGATGACGATCGCCGGGAGGATGTCGTCCCCGAGGTTGTGCGGCGTGACGAGCAGACCGAGCAGGATGAACATGCCGATCTGGCCGAGCCAGCCCAGTCCTTCGGCGAAGCCGCGGGTGGCGGCGGAGTGCGGCAGCTTGGAGTTCCCCAGGACCATCGACGCCAGGTAGACCGCGAGGAAGCCGGAGCCGTGCGCGAGGGCGCCCGCCGCGTACGCGGAGACGGCGATGGCCATGACGGCGATCGGGTACAGGCCGGAGGCCGGGAGGGCCACGTGCCGCATGCCGAAGGCGCCGAGCCAGCCGATGGCCAGGCCGATCACGGCGCCGATGGCCAGCTCGAGGGCTATCTCGCCGACGAGGACGTACCAGTGCTCGACCGGGCCCGCGGTCGAGAAGGCGACGACCAGGATGACCACGGGGGCGTCGTTGAAGCCCGATTCGGCCTCCAGGACGCCCGTGAGGCGGGCCGGCAGCGGCACGCTGCGCAGCACCGAGAAGACCGCCGCGGCGTCGGTGGAGGAGACCACCGCGCCGATGAGGAGCGCCTGCCGCCACTCCAGCCCGACCAGGTAGTGCGCGCCGGCCGCGGTGACCCCCACGCTCACCGCGACTCCGAGGGTGGACAGCAATGCCGCCTGGGGCAAAGCGGGCCGGATCTCTTTCCACTTCGTGCCGAGACCGCCCTCGGCGAGGATCACCACGAGCGCGGCATAGCCGAGGATCTGGGTCAGTTCGGCGTTGTCGAAGCGGACTCCGATCCCGTCGGACCCTATGGCGACGCCGATCCCCAGGTAGACGAGCAGGCTGGGGAGCCCGCTGCGCGAGGAGATCCGTACGGCCGCCACGGCGATGAGCAGTACGAAAGAGCAGACCAGCAGGAGTTCGTTGAGGCGGTCGACAGTCAGGGGCCGGGTCCTTCCTGGCAGATGTCCGGGCGTACGTACCCCGGTGATTTTACTTACTGTATCTAGTTACTGACCCTAACAATTTACCATTGCTTGAATATCGGAGGCGCTGGTGGTGACTCCGCGTAGGGGTCGCCGATCCGGTGCGCCTATGGTTGCTCCAGCACTCCCACCCTGCCCCTCGAAGGACAGAGATGCCCGCCAACAAGTCCGGCCCCGCTCCGAAGAAAAAGGGGCGGCGCGCCCGCCTCGTCGTCATCTTGGTCGTGCTTCTGCTCGTGGCGGGCGTCGGCTACGGGACGTTCTGGGGCGTCAGCACCGTCCGCGCGTCCTACCCGGAGACCACCGGGTCCCTGAAGATGCCGGGCCTGTCCAATCCGGTGGACGTCATGCGGGACGGCAACGGCATCCCGCAGATCTACGCCGACACCGATGAGGACCTCTTCCGCGCCCAGGGCTACGTCCAGGCCCAGGACCGCTTCTGGGAGATGGACGTCCGCCGCCACATGACGGCAGGACGCCTCTCCGAGATGTTCGGCAAGGGCCAGGTGAAGACCGACGCCTTCCTGCGCACCCTCGGATGGCACGAGACGGCGCAGAAGGAGTACGACACCAAGCTGTCGGACAGCACCAAGAAGTACCTCGACGCGTACTCCGCAGGTGTCAACGCCTACCTCAAGGACCACGAGGGCTCGGCGCTGTCCCTGGAGTACGCCGCGCTCGGCCTGCAGAACGACTACAAGCCGGGCAAGTGGACCCCCGCCGACTCGGTGGCCTGGCTCAAGGCCATGGCCTGGGACCTGCGCGGCAACATGCAGGACGAGATCGACCGGTCCCTGATGACGAGCCGCTTCTCCCAGAAGCAGATCGCCGAGCTCTACCCGTCGTACCCGTACGACCGCAACAAGCCCATCGTGCAGGGCGGCGCCGTCGACCCGGCGACCAAGGAGTTCGACCCCGACGGCACCCCGAGCGGCACGCAGGCCGGCAGCGCGGCCGGCGCCGCGCAGTCCCTCCAGAGCCAGCTCTCCTCGCTCTCGGACACCCTCGACAAGGTGCCCGCGCTGCTCGGCCCGAACGGCAACGGCATCGGCTCCAACTCCTGGGTGGTGTCCGGCAAGCACACCACCACCGGCAAGCCGCTGCTGGCCAACGACCCGCACCTGGCGCCCCAGATGCCCTCGCTCTGGTACCAGATGGGCCTGCACTGCCGCACGAAGAGCCCGCAGTGCAACTACGACGTCTCCGGCTTCACCTTCTCCGGGATGCCGGGCGTGGTCATCGGCCACAACCAGGACATCTCCTGGGGCATGACCAACCTCGGGGCCGACGTCACCGACCTGTACCTGGAGAAGGTCAACGAGAACGGCTACCTGTACGACGGCCGTGAGGTGCCCTTCACGACCCGCAAGGAGACCATCAAGGTCGCCGGCGGCTCCAGCCGCACGATCACCGTGCGGTCCACCAACAACGGGCCCGTGGTCTCCGACCGCGACGGCGAGCTGGTCAAGGTCGGCAAGGACGCCCCCGTGGGCAACGCCGCGCCCGACCGCGGCGACGGTTACGCCATCTCCCTGAAGTGGACCGCGCTCAGCCCCGGCCGCTCCATGGATGCCGTGTTCGAGCTGAACCGGGCCTCCGGCTGGGACGAGTTCCGCAAGGCCGCGCGCAACTTCGAGGTGCCGTCGCAGAACCTGATCTACGCCGACACCAAGGGCAACATCGGCTACCAGGCGCCCGGCCGCATCCCCATGCGCGGCAAGGGCGACGGCTCGCTGCCCGCGCCGGGCTGGGACCCCGAGTACCGCTGGACCGGCTACATCCCGCAGTCCGCGCTGCCCTGGGAGCTGAACCCCAAGAGCGGCTACATCGTCACCGCCAACCAGGCCGTGATCGACCAGGACAAGTACCCGTACCTGATCACCAGGGACTGGGGCTACGGCGCGCGCAGCCAGCGGATCGACGACCTGATCAAGTCGAAGATCAAGGACGGCGGCAAGATCTCCATGCACGACATGCAGACCATGCAGCTGGACAACAGCAGCGAGATCGCCGAACTGCTCACGCCCTACCTGCTGAAGCTCGACGTCAAGGACAAGTACGTCCGTGAGGCCCAGCAGCTCCTGGAGGGCTGGAACTACACGCAGGAGTCCGACTCGGCGGCGGCCGCGTACTTCAACGCGGTCTGGCGCAACACGCTCAAGCTCGCGTTCGGCGACAAGATGCCGAAGGAGCTGCGCGTCGAGGGCCAGTGCCTGACGGTCCACCCGGCCGACATGACAGGCCCGGCCGACGACCTGCAGAAGTGGGTCCGTGAGTGCGGCGAGCGCGCCAAGGACTCCGCCCAGCCCGACGGCGGCGACCGCTGGTTCGAGGTCGTGCGGAAGATCCTGAACGACCCGAACAACGACTGGTGGAAGACCGAGGACAAGCCGGGCCGCCCCGGTGACAAGAACCGCGACCAGCTCCTCGCGCACGCCATGCAGGACGCGCGCTACGAGCTGACCGCCAAGCTCGGCAAGAACATCAACACCTGGAGCTGGGGCCGCCTGCACCAGCTGACGCTGAAGAACCAGACGCTCGGCACGGACGGCCCCGGCATGCTCCAGGGCCTGTTCAACCGGGGGCCGTGGAACCTCGGCGGCGGCGAGGCGGCCGTGGACGCCACCGGCTGGAACGCGGCCGGTGGGTACCAGGTCGTCTGGGTGCCGTCGATGCGGATGGTGGTCAACCTCGCGAACCTCGACAAGTCGCGCTGGATCAACCTCACCGGCGCCTCGGGGCACGCGTACAGCGACCACTACGACGACCAGACCGGCAAGTGGGTCAAGGGCGAACTGCTGCCGTGGGCCTTCTCCGACAAGGCCGTCAAGGCCGCGACGAAGGACACGCTGACGCTGTCCCCGTGACGCGCCGCCCGGCCCGATGAGCGGGTACGGACGACGGCCGCCGGGCCGCCCCCGAGAACGCGGGCGGCCCGGCGGCCGTCGTTTCCGGCCGTTTTTCCGCAGGCCGGCGGGCGACGCCCGCTCAGGTCCCGGCGGGCGACGCCGTGAAGCGGTGCACGCCCGACGGAGTGACCGCCGCCTGCACCGGCCGGTCGTGCGCCTCGGCCGGCACCTCCGCCAGCACCTCGTTGTCGTAGAGCAGCACGATCAGCGCGGGCGTGGCACCGGCGCGGTCCAGCCGCGCCAGCACCCGGTCGTAGCTGCCGCCGCCGCGGCCGAGGCGCAGGCCCCGCCGGTCCACCGCCAGGCCCGGCAGGAGGACCGCTCCCGCGCCCGTGACGGCCTCCGGACCGAGCCGGGGCCCCGCGGGCTCCAGCAGCCCCCGTCCGGCCTTCACGAGCCGCTCACGGCCCTCGTACACCGCCCAGTCGAGGTCGTTGTCCGGCAGCAGCACCGGCAGCAGCACGCGGACGCCCGCGGCCCGCAGCCGGTCCAGCAGCGCGCGGGTGGACGGCTCCCGGCCGACGGAGACGTACGCGGCCACCGTTTGGGCGTCCGCCAACTCGCCGAGCTGCAGCGCCCGCTCGGACAGAACCGATCCGGCCGCCGACACGTCATCCAGAGGCAACGTGTTCCTCACCTCGATGAGGTCCTGCCGCAACGCGCGCTTTCTAGCGTCATTCGTGGTCACTGTGCGCCCTTGCTCCACTCTCATGCGCTTTTCACCGGACCATCATGAAGCGTCACAAAGCTCCGGTTATCGTGTGCCGCATGACTGAATCGCGTACTCGGATCCGTAAGGCTGTCATCCCGGCGGCCGGTCTCGGCACCCGCTTCCTGCCCGCCACCAAGGCGACCCCGAAGGAAATGCTGCCGGTCGTCGACAAGCCCGCCATCCAGTACGTGGTGGAGGAGGCCGTCACCGCCGGGCTCTCCGACGTGCTGATGGTCACCGGCCGCAACAAGCGCCCCCTGGAAGACCACTTCGACCGCAACTACGAGCTCGAAGAGGCGCTCAGCCGCAAGGGCGACCGGTCCCGGCTCGCCCGGGTGCAGGAGTCCAGCGACCTGGCGACGATGCACTACGTACGGCAGGGCGACCCCCGCGGCCTGGGCCACGCGGTGCTGTGCGCCGAGCCGCACGTGGGCGACCAGCCCTTCGCCGTCCTCCTGGGCGACGACCTGATCGACCCCCGTGACCCGCTGCTGCAGCGCATGGTGCAGGTCCAGGAGGAGCACGGCGGCTCCGTCATCGCCCTGATGGAGGTCGACCCGGCCCAGATCGGCATGTACGGCTGCGCGGCGGCGACGCCCACCGGCGACGACGACGTCGTGACCGTCTCCGACCTGGTCGAGAAGCCCGACCCGGCCGACGCGCCCAGCAACCTCGCCATCATCGGCCGGTACGTGCTCGACCCCGCCGTCTTCGAGGTGCTGCGCAAGACCGAGCCGGGCCGGGGCAACGAGATCCAGCTGACCGACGCCCTCCAGGTGCTGGCCTCCGACTCCTCGATCGGCGGCCCCGTGCACGGCGTCGTCTTCAAGGGCCGGCGCTATGACACCGGCGACCGTGGCGACTACCTGCGTGCCATTGTCAGACTGGCATGCGAACGTGAGGACCTGGGCCCGGACTTCAGGACCTGGCTGCGCAGTTACGTCACCGAGGAGATGTAGGGCTTTGAGCGGGACCACCGACCGGACCAGCCACCACGACCGCGTCTGGTCGGTGGCCGACCACATCGACGACGTCCTGTCCAAGATCCGCCCGCTGGAGCCGATCGAGCTCCAGCTGCTGGACGCCCAGGGCTGCGTCCTGGTCGAGGACGTCACCGTGCCGGTCGCGCTGCCGCCCTTCGACAACAGCTCCATGGACGGCTACGCCGTGCGCGTCGCCGACGTCGCCGGGGCCACCGAGGAGTACCCGGCGGCGCTCACCGTCATCGGTGACGTCGCGGCCGGCACCGGCGACCTGCCCACCGTCGGGCCCGGCGAGGCGGCCCGCATCATGACCGGCGCCCCGCTGCCCCCGGGGGCCGAGGCCGTCGTCCCCGTGGAGTGGACCGACGGCGGCACCGGAGGCGGCCCCGCCGCCACGATGCGCGCCCACAGCACCGACCCCGCGGGCGCCACCGGCGAGGTCCGCGTGTACCGCCCGGTGGAGGCGCAGGCCCATGTGCGTCTCCGGGGCAGCGACGTCTCGGCCGGCGAGCCCGCGCTCGCCGCCGGCACCGTCCTCGGGCCGCCGCAGATCGCCCTGCTCGCCGCCATCGGCCGCGGCTCCGTCACCGTACGGCCGCGCCCCCGCGTCGTGGTGATGGGCACCGGCAGCGAGCTGGTCCAGCCCGGTGAGCCGCTGGGCCCCGGCCAGATCCATGACTCGAACAGCTTCGCGCTGACCGCCGCCGCCCGGGACGCCGGGGCCATCGCGTACCGGGTCGGCGCGGTCGCCGACGACGCCGACACGCTGCGCGCCGCCATCGAGGACCAGCTCATCCGGGCCGACATCGTCGTCACCAGCGGCGGCGTCAGCGTCGGCGCGTACGACGTGGTCAAGGAGACGCTGTCGGAGCTCTCCGGCGAGGAGGGCAGCGTGGAGTTCCGGCGGCTCGCCATGCAGCCGGGGAAGCCGCAGGGCTTCGGGCTCATCGGGCCCGACCGCACGCCGCTGCTCGCCCTGCCCGGCAACCCCGTCAGCTCCTACGTGTCCTTCGAGCTCTTCGTGCGCCCCGCCATCCGCACCCTGATGGGCCTGCAGGACGTCCACCGCTACACCGAGCGGGTCCGCTGCACGGAGGACATCGCGTCCTCCCCGAAGGGGAAGCGGCAGTTCCTGCGCGGCCGGCACGATCCGGTCTCCGGCACGGTCACCCCGGTCGGCGGCGCCGGCTCGCACCTGATCAAGGCGCTCGCGCACGCCAACTGCCTGATCGCGGTCCCCGAGGACGTCACCGCCGTCGCCGCGGGCGAGGAGGTGGACGTACTGCTGCTCGGGTAGCACCGGCTGCCGGGGTGACGGCCGCCCCCTGCGGGTACGGTGTCGTCGCACAGGCGCGGCACGGTCCGGACCGGGAGAACGATGAGCAGCGGTCAGCAACACCTCACCCACATCGACGCGGCGGGCGCGGCCCGCATGGTCGACGTATCCGAGAAGGACGTCACGGCGCGCACCGCACGCGCCAGCGGCAGGGTCCTCGTCGCACCGCGCGTCATCGAACTGCTGCGCGGCGAGGGCGTCCCCAAGGGTGACGCCCTGGCCACCGCGCGCATCGCCGGGATCATGGGCGCCAAGCGCACCCCCGACCTGATCCCGCTCTGCCACCCGCTGGCCGTCTCCGGCGTGAAGGTGGACCTCTCGGTCGCCGACGACGCCGTCGAGATCCTGGCCACGGTGAAGACCACGGACCGCACGGGCGTGGAGATGGAGGCGCTGACCGCGGTCACGGTCGCCGCGCTGACCGTGATCGACATGGTCAAGGCGGTCGACAAGGGCGCCGTCATCACCGACGTGCGCGTGGAGGAGAAGAGCGGCGGCAAGTCGGGCGACTGGACGCGCGAGGGCGGCGCGGAGACGGGCGCATGAGCGCGCACTCCGTACCGGACGCCCCGGCACGCCCCTACCGCGCCGTGGTCGTGACGGCCTCCAACCGCGCCGCCGCCGGGGTCTACGCCGACAAGGGCGGCCCGCTGATCGCCGAGGCGCTCACCGCGCTGGGCTTCGAGGTCGAGGGGCCGCGCGTGGTCCCGGACGGCGACCCCGTGGAGGCCGCGCTGCGCGAGGCGGTGGCCGGCGGCGCCGACGTGGTGGTCACCACCGGCGGTACGGGCCTCTCGCCGACCGACGCCACCCCCGAGGCCACCCGCCGGGTGCTGGACCACGAGGTGCCGGGCATCGCCGAGGCCATCCGGGCCGAGGGCCTGGCCAAGGTGCCCACGGCGGCCCTCTCGCGGGGCCTGGCGGGCATCGCGGGCCGCACCCTGATCGTGAACCTGCCCGGCTCCACCGGCGGCGTCCGCGACGGCCTCGCCGTACTGGAACGGCTCCTCGTGCACGCCGTCGACCAGTTGCGCGGCGGCGACCACCCGAGACCGGCCGGGAGCACGCACTGAACGCGCCCTGGCCGGTGGAGCTGGCGGACGGCGACACGGCCCTCCGCCCGATAAGGCTGCGTGACCAGCGGGCGTGGCGCGAGGTCAACCGGCGCAACCGCGAGTGGCTCCGCCCGTGGGAGGCCACCATCCCGCCCGCGCCGCCCGGCGCGCCCCCGGTCCAGCGCCCGACCTACCGTCAGATGGTGCGGCACCTGCGCGCCGAGGCGCACGCGGGCCGCATGCTGCCGTTCGTCGTGGAGTACCGGGGCCGGCTCGCGGGGCAGCTGACGGTCGCCGGGATCACCTGGGGATCGATGTGTTCGGGCCATATCGGCTACTGGGTCGACGAGGCCGTCGCGGGGCGCGGCGTCATGCCCACGGCGGTCGCGCTCGCCGTTGACCACTGCTTCCGTACGGTCGGTCTGCACCGCATCGAGGTGTGCATTCGCCCGGAGAACGTGCCCAGCCGCCGGGTGGTGGAAAAGCTCGGCTTTCGCGAGGAGGGGCTGCGGCCGCGCTATCTGCACATCGACGGCGCCTGGCGCGACCACCTGGTTTTCGCGCTGACGGCCGAGGAAGTACCGGGCGGGCTGCTCGCGCGCTGGCACCGGGAGAAGCCGGGCACCTCAGGGACATCCCACAAATAAAAAGTGTGTTCGAATTAATCCATCAATTCGACACATTCGCAGTGCGTTGATCGCAACAATCACAAAAAAAGTTCGAGATATCAGCCAGATCGTGCGACACACCGGCTCAATTGGCGGATGGCCCCGCTCAAACCCCTCTACCGTGTGAGGCGTGAGCAGCAGCGGCCTCATTTACGCAGTCATCGTCGGGGCCTGGGCCGCCTACTTGGTGCCGATGTGGCTCCGTAGGCAGGACGAGCTCAATGAGGCCCGCCCTACGGAGCGCTTCAGCACCGCCATCCGGCTCCTGTCCGGACGGGCGGCGATGGAACGCCGTTACGCCAAGGGGCAGGAAGGGCGCTCGACCGACGATGCGGGCGGAGAACGGGACCCGGACGCACAGGCCGAAGCGGCCGACGTCCGGTCCGCAGGCGTGCCGGCGGACGAGGACCGCCCGCCCGGCGCGCACGCGGCGGACGCCCGCGCCGCCGAGGAGCGCGAGGCTCCGCCCACGGCCGTGCAGCCGCAGGGCCCGGCGCACCCCCGCCCCTCGTCCGCCGAGCGCACCAAGCGGGCCAAGGTGCTCGCGCGCCGCCGCCGCACGATCACGGTGCTCTTCCTCGCCTTCACCCTCGGCGCCGTCGTCGCCGCGGTCGGCGGCATCACGTATCTGTGGGCGCCCGCCGTCCCGGCCGTGCTGCTGAGCGCGTACATCGTGTACCTCCGCGTGCAGGAGCGCCGCCGGTTCGCCTTCACGATGGACCAGCGGCAGGCCGAGGCCGCCGCGCAACGGCTCCGTGAGGGCCGAGCCCGCCCTCGCCGGGCGGGCGCCCATCCGTCCGCGGAGAAGGGGCCCGCCGAGCCGGCCGCCCCCGTGCCTGAGCCGGCGCGCCCCGAGCCCACGCCGAGCGTGGACCGCCGCGTCCGCGCCGAGGGTGCGCGGCAGCACCCCCGGAGCGGCGACGGCGAGGGCTGGGACCCGGTCCCGGTGCCGCTGCCGACGTACGTCACGGCCCCCGTGGCGCCGCGCGCCGCCGGCCATGTCGACCTGGGCGCCGACGACGCCTGGAGCTCGGCCCGCTCCGGCACCGCGGGCGGCACGGCCCCGGCCGCCGGCGCCGGCGCACCGGCCGCTGCCGCCGACGCCGAGCCCCGTCCGGCCACCGGCCGGGACCACCAGGCGGGCGGCCGCCGCGGCCGCACTCCGCTCTTCGACCAGTACGCCGCGCCGGCCGACGAGGGGCTGGACCGGCCGCGGGCGGCGAACGAGTGAGCCGCCATCCCTGACCAGCGCGGGAAGCGATTTCCGAGCACGGCCACAAGGATGCTAGAGTTTCACTCGTCGCAAGGGCCTGTGGCGCAGCTGGTAGCGCACCTCGTTCGCAACGAGGGGGTCAGGGGTTCGAATCCCCTCAGGTCCACCGACACCAGAGCCCCTACCGGGAACACCGGTAGGGGCTCTGGTCGTTCTCGCTCCGATCGTTCAGGAGCTTCGGTCGTTCCCGGAGGGGACCGGCCGGGCCGGAGTGGGACCGGCCCGGGCGGTGGTTCAGGATGCCGCGCGCTGGCGGTGGTTGCCCTTGGTGTTCTGGGCGTGGCGGGCGACGACCGAGGGCGCGGGGGAGAGGTCCAGCTGGCGGACCAGCTGGTGGAAGCAGAGCAGTACGGTCACCGGCGGCAGCCCGGCCACGGTGATGCCGGCCGGCGTCGCCGGGGTGTGGGCGATGCACAGCAGCATGGCGACGGCCGCGAAGAAGATGACGACCAGCCAGGACTGCGCGGTACGGCGGCGGTAGGCGCGGGCCCGGAGGATGGAGAGGGTGGCGGCGATCCAGGGGCCGTAGATGAGCAGCGGCCACAGGTCGGCGATGTGGCGCGGGGCGACGCCGCCGGCCAGCGCGCGGAGCGAGGGGTAGGACGCGAGCGCGCCCAGGATGCTCACTGCGATGACGATCAGGGCGGTCAGCGTCACGGACACCAGGCTCAGCACGCGCTGCCAGGTCCAGGTGGCGACCCAGGTGCGCAGGAGCGAGGTCTTGCGGTGCCGGACCGGCGGCCCGGTCGGCGCTGCCGGTGCGGGCGGCGGGGCCACGACGGGCTGCTCGGCCGTCTCCAGGAGCTGTGCGAGCTCT
The DNA here is from genome assembly GCF_002920575.1 of Streptomyces sp. Ru73. GTDB lineage: Bacteria > Actinomycetota > Actinomycetes > Streptomycetales > Streptomycetaceae > Streptomyces. The sequence goes on from NZ_PQSQ01000013.1 coordinate 42,903, forward strand.
CCCTCCAGCTCCTCCACGACGGCCGCGTCCCAGCCGTCGGACGTGGTGCCGAGCATCACGTCGTCCCGGAAGAGCGGCATGCCGGTGAGGTCGGGGGCGGAGTCGAGTTCGTCGGTGACCTGGCGCGGCAGCCGGTGCCGGCCGGAGCCGTCCTGGTATCCGGTACCGCTGGGGTAGCCGGTGCCGCCCGGATGTCCGGTACCGCCCTGGTATCCGGTGCCGTCCGGGAACGCGGGGCTGTCCGGGTAGCCGGAACCGCTCGGGTGGGGGACCTGCGGGGTGTCGTACACGTCGGCTCTCGTGAAGTTCGATGGGGACCGGGACCGAGGCGGGGCCGGTGCCGGCCGCGGGGCGGCCGGGGACCGGGAGGCGGGGGCTAGCGTCTGACGCGCCCCGCGCGGTCCAGCGGACCCAGCGCGGCTTCGATCCCGTCCAGGTCCGACAGCAGCATCTCCAGCAGGTCGCCGGTGTGCTCCAGCCGCACGCGCTGCCCGGCGCGCTCCAGGTGCACGTCCGGGCGGCCGGTGCCGGCGGGCCCGGCGACCGCCGCACTCAGGTGCCAGCCACCGAGCTGCCGCATGGGCGGAATGCTTGTCTCAGGCATACTCCGTCAACGAAGAAAAGAGCGCAGGGAAACGTGGCATCCGGGTAATTCGGGTTTTATTTTCCGGCCGTCGGGAATGCCGACAGGCTGATGTTTTTCTGCAATAGAAATCCCTTGAGTAAATATGTTGAGCGGGTCCGTGCGGTGCCGGCGGGGGGCGGGGTGCGGGCCCGGGCCCCCTGTGCGGCCCGGCCAAGCGGCCTCGTCCGGGGCGCCGGCCCGACCTGAGCCGCGCGGGGTGCCGGGCGCGGCCGGTCGTCGCGGGCGGGCCGGCGGAGGTTTCGGCGGACGTTTCGTGAGCGGGTCGAGATGCCCTGGCCAGAGGTTTATGCCGCCGTCCGGTGGCCGCGCCGGCGCGGTGATAAACGGAAAAGCGACGGATGTGCCGGGCCGGGCGGGCCGAAGGGAATTTCCTTTCCGGGTGGCGGTACGGAATGCCGGCGGGCGGCAATCGGCCATCCCGTGCGCACCGGCCCGTTCTCCTTCCACACCCGTCCCGGTGCCGAGGCTCGACCCCTGTCCGTCCCCGGTCTCACCTCATGTGCACGCCGTGCCGGGAGAGGTACCGCAGCGGATTGACATCACTGCCGTACCCGCGTGCCTTGCGCACCTCGAAGTGCAGGTGCGGCCCCGTGGCCCGGCCGGTGGCGCCGCTGGAGCCCAGCCGGGAACCGGCGCCGACCTTGTGGCCCGGCCTCACCCCGATCCGGGAGAGGTGGCCGTACACGACGTAGTGACCGTCCCGCATGCGCACGGTCACCGCCTTCCCGTAGGCGCCGGAGCGGCGCGCCAGCACCACGGTGCCGGGGCCCACCGAGCGCACCCGGGTGCCGGTGGGCACGGCGAAGTCCACGCCCGTGTGGTGGCCGGCGGCCCAGTCGCCGCTGACCCCGTAGGACGAGGAGATGGAGTACGGCGCGGTGATCGGCCGGGCGTACCCGCCGGCGGCTTCGGCTGCCTCGGCCGAGCCGTGAGGGACCGTCAGCACCAGGGCCGAGGCGACGGCGGCGGGCACCGCGCCGAACAGAGTCAGTTCCTTGAGCGCTGTCATAGGGGCGACCCCACCGCTTCTGACGGTCCGTCGCAATGCGGAAACCCGCCGCACGGGTTAATGGCGTGGACCAATCGGTACGGCGGTCCACCGTCCGTACGACGGGCGCGCCGTGCATAACCGGGCTCGCCCACCGGGCAGGGTGGAGGCAGGGCCGTACTCGCCGGGTCTCCCGCACTCCCCACCGGAGCCGCCGCATGCACGACGACCGCAGCATCGTGGAACACCGCCTCCGCCGCGTACTAGAAGAACGCGTCAGGCCCGCTCTCTACAGCGCCGCCGTGCCGCTGACCGTGGGCCGCTGGGACGCGCCGGGCGAGCCGGTGCCGGTCGCGGAGGGGCTGGCGGCGCCGTACGCACCGGCGGCGGCCGGCGACGCCTGGGGGCCGGCGTGGGGCACCAGCTGGTTCCGGCTCACCGGGCGGGTGCCGGAGGAGTGGGCGGGCCGCACCGTGGAGGCCGTACTGGACCTCGGCTTCGACCGGAACATGCCCGGCTTCCAGTGCGAGGGCCTGGCCTACCGCGCGGACGGCGAGGCGGTGAAGGCGCTCAACCCGCGCAACGCCTGGGTGCGGATCGGCGACCGGGTGGCGGGCGGCGAGGAGGTCGAGCTGTACGTCGAGGCCGCCGCCAACCCGGTGCTCAACGTGCAGCGGCCCACCTACGAGGGCGACCGGCTCACCTCGGGCGACACCCCGCTCTACCGGCTGAACCGTCTGGACCTGGCCGTCTTCGAGCCGGCCGTGTGGGAGTTGATCCAGGACCTGGAGGTGCTGGGCGGGCTGATGGAGCAGCTCCCGGTGGACGACGCGCGCCGGCACGAGATCCTGCGCGCCCTCGAACGGGCCATGGACGCCCTCGACATCGACGATGTGGCGGGCACGGCCGGGCAGGCCCGCGCCGAGCTGGCGCCCGCGCTCGCCGCGCCGGCCCACGCCTCGGCACACCGGCTCAGCGCCGTCGGCCACGCCCACATCGACTCCGCCTGGCTGTGGCCGCTGCGCGAGACCGTCCGCAAGGTCGCCCGCACCTGCGCCAACATGACGGCCCTCATGGACGACCACCCCGACTTCGTCTTCGCCATGTCCCAGGCCCAGCAGCTGGCCTGGATCAAGGAACACCGGCCCGAGGTCTTCGCGCGGGTCAAGGAGAAGATCGCGGCCGGGCAGTTCGTGCCGGTCGGCGGGATGTGGGTCGAGTCGGACACCAACATGGTCGGCGGGGAGGCCATGGCCCGGCAGTTCCTCTACGGGAAGCGCTTCTTCCTGGAGGAGTTCGGGATCGAGACCGAGGAGGTCTGGCTGCCGGACTCCTTCGGGTACACCGCGGCCATGCCGCAGCTGGTGAAGCTGGCGGGCGCGAAGTGGTTCCTCACCCAGAAGATCTCCTGGAGCCAGACCAACGCCTTCCCGCACCACACCTTCTGGTGGGAGGGCATCGACGGCACGCGCGTCTTCACCCACTTCCCGCCCGTGGACACCTACAACTCCGACCTGAGCGGCCGGGAGCTGGCGCACGCGGCACGCAACTACCGCGAGAAGGGCCGCGGCACCCGCTCCCTCGTCCCCTTCGGGCACGGCGACGGCGGAGGGGGCGCGACGCGCGAGATGCTGGCGCGCGCGGCCCGCGTGCGCGACCTGGAAGGCTCGCCCCGCGTCGAGATCGAGCGCCCCGCCGCCTTCTTCACCAAGGCGCACGAGGAGTACGCGGACGCCGCGCCCGTATGGGTCGGTGAGCTGTACCTGGAACTGCACCGCGGCACCTACACCTCGCAGGCCAAGACCAAGCAGGGCAACCGCTTCAGCGAGTCGCTGCTGCGGGAGGCGGAGCTGTGGGCGGCGACCGCCGCGGTCCGCGTGCCGGGGTACGCCTATCCGTACGACGCGCTGGAGCGGCTGTGGAAGACGGTCCTGCTCCACCAGTTCCACGACATCCTGCCCGGCTCCTCGATCGCCTGGGTGCACCGCGAGGCGCGGGAGACGTACGCCCGGGTCCACGCCGAGCTGCGGGACATCGCCGACGCCGCGCAGCGGGCGCTGGCCGGGCCGGGCGAGACGGAGATCGTCTTCAACGCGGCGCCGCACGCCCGGCACGGCGTACCGGCCGGCGGCGCGGCCCGCGCGGCCGGCACCGGGGACGCGCCGGTCGCCGTCGCCGAACGGCCCGGCGGCGGCTGGACGCTCACCAACGGCCTGCTGCGCGCCGAGGTCGACGGCCGCGGGCTGCTGGTCTCCGTGTACGACCTGCGGGCCCGCCGCGAGACCCTGGCGCCGGGCGGCGCAGGGAACCTCCTCCAGCTCCACCCCGACCTGCCCAACTTCTGGGACGCCTGGGACCTGGACGCCTTCTACCGGCACCGCGTCACCGACCTGACCGGCGCCGAGGAGCTGCGGCTCACCGCCGACGGGCCGGAAGCGGCCACCGTCGAGGTACGCCGCGCCTTTGGGGACTCCACGGTCGTCCAGACCCTCACCCTCCGGGCCGGTGCCGCCGTCCTGGACCTGACCGCCGACGTCGACTGGCACGAGCGCGAGAAGATCCTGAAGGCGGCCTTCCCGCTGGACGTGAAGGCCGACCGGTCGGCGGCCGAGACCCAGTTCGGCCACGTCCACCGGCCGACCCACACCAACACCTCCTGGGAGGCGGCCAAGTTCGAGATCTGCGCGCACCGCTGGCTCCGGGTCGAGGAGCCCGGCTGGGGCACCGCGCTGGTCAACGACTCCACGTACGGGCACGACGTCACCCGCGACGTGCGCGCCGACGGCGGCCAGACCACGACCGTCCGGCTGTCGCTGCTGCGTGCCCCGCGCTACCCGGACCCCGAGACCGACCAGGGCCGGCACCGGCTGCGGTACGCGCTGGCGCCCGGCGCGGGGACGCTGGACGCGGTGCGCGAGGGGCACTGGATCAACCTTCCGGAGCGCACGGTGACGGGGTCACGGGCGGTCGCGCCGCTGGTCGCCGTGGACGACGACGCGGTGGTCGTCGAGGCGGTCAAGCTCGCCGAGGACCGCAGCGGCGACGTCGTGGTGCGGCTGTACGAAGCGGCCGGCGGGCGGGCCCGTGCCACGCTCGCCGCGGGCTTCCCCGTGACCGCGGCGCACGCCACCGACCTGCTGGAACGGCCGCTCGCCGATGCGCCGTCGTACGCGCTGACGGACGACGGGCGGGTGGCGCTCGCGCTGCGGCCGTTCCAGATCCTCACGCTGCGGCTCGCACGGGACGCCTAGGCTCGGCGGACCCGGCGCAGGCCCACGTACTCCAGCTCCGCGAAGACCGCGACGATCACCGCGCCCGCGCCGAGGAACAGCCGGCCGAACCCGGTCAGCGGGACGAGGTCCGTGCAGGCGAGGACGGCGAACGCGGCGCCGCACACGGCGTTCAGCGCGATCGCCGCGCCCACGAGACGCAGCGGCAGCACCGGCATCCGGGCCAGCAGCCAGAACGCCACGGCGCCGGCCACCATGCCGCAGCCCGAGACCACCGCCAGCGCGCGCGGCAGGCCCAGCGGGGTGGCGGTCAGCGCGCTCTCCACCAGCATCAGCACCGCGAACGCGGCCGTGCTGACGCTGTCGGTCCGCAGCACCGTCCGCAGCAGCCGGGACGCGTCACGGGTGGCGCTGCCGCCCAGGGCGGTGCGGGGCGAGGTCGAGGTGGTCATGCGGGCCTCCTTGGCCTACGGCGGTGCGTACGGGCGGTCCGTACGCACCGCACCGTCGCAAGGCACGAGGAGCACGGGCAATGACCTCCGAGGTCATGGACGCCACGACGGGCCCGGCTAGGCTCACCGGTATGACCGCCCAACTCGCCGACGCCGCAAGCCCGTACGCGTCGGACGGCCCGCCCGCCGACCGGCCTCGCGTCGGCACGATGCTGCGCGACTGGCGGCGCCGCCGCCGGCTCAGCCAGCTCGAACTGGCCCTGCGCGCCGGGAGTTCCGCGCGCCACCTGTCCTGCGTGGAGACCGGCCGGGCCCGCCCCAGCCGCGCCATGGTGCTGCGCCTCGCCGACCACCTCGACGTCCCGCTGCGGGAGCGCAACGGGCTGCTGCTGGCGGCCGGTTACGCGCCCGCCTACCGGGAGAGCGCGCTGGACGAGGAGGGCATGCGGTCCGTGCGCGGCGCCCTGGACATGATGCTGGCCTCCCACCTGCCCTACCCGGCCGTGGTCGTCGACCGCGGCTGGAACGTCGTCGCCGGCAACCCCGCCATGGGCGTCCTGCTCGACGGCGCGCCCCCGGGGCTGCTCGCACCCCCGGCCAACGTGGCCCGCCTCGCGCTGCACCCCGAAGGGCTCGCGGCCCGCTGCACCAACCTGCCCGAGGTGCGCGCCCACTTCCTGGAGCGGCTGCACCGCCAGGCCGAGGCCACCGGTGACCCGGGCCTGCGCGCGCTGTACGAGGAGGTGCGCGCCTACGGCCCTCCGGGGGCGGCGGCCGGGCCCGCCCACGGGGACGGCGAACCGCGGCCCCCGGAGGCCGTCGTCCCGCTGCGCTTCATGAGCCCGCACGGCGAGCTGGCCCTGTTCAGCACGATGGCCGTCATCGGCGCGCCCAACGACGTCACCCTCTCCGAACTCGCCATCGAGCTCTTCTTCCCGCTCGACGACCGGACGGCGGAGGTGCTGCGCTCCCTGGACGCGTCCGCAGCCGCCTCCTAGGGGCGCTCGCCCGGCAGGCCCTCAGCCGAGCGCCGCCGCCCGCGCGGGACCGCCGTCCGCGATCCGTTCCACCGCGCGCACCACACGCGCGGCGCCGTCCTCGGCGGCCAGCCGCCCTGCGGCCTCCCGGGCCCGTCCGCGCAGCCCGGCGTCGCGCACCGCCGTGCCGACGGCGGCCGCCAGCCGGTCCACGGCGTCCGGCCCGGCCAGCCGCGCGAAGGGCACGGGCGCCGTGGCCGCACCGAGGGCGGTGAGCCGGGCGGCCCAGAACGGCTGGTCGGCGGTGACCGGCACGGGCACGGTGGGCACGCCCGCGCGCAGCCCGGCCGCCGTGGTACCGGCCCCGCAGTGGTGGACCACCGCGGCCGTGCGCGGGAAGAGCAGTGCGTGCGGCAGTTCGCCCACGGAGAGGACGTCGTCCGCCGCCCCGTCCGCCACCAGCCCCGCCCAGCCCGCCTGGAGGATGCCGCGCACCCCGGCCCGGCGCAGCGCCCGTACGGTCACCTCGGCCAGCCGGGCGCCCTCCCCGGAGGCCATGCTGCCGAAGCCCACGAAGACCGGCGGCGGCCCTGCCGCGAGGAAGTCCTCGACCGCGGCCGGCAGGCCCTCCTCCGGCGCCCGGTACGGCCACCAGGTGCCGGTCACCTCCAGACCCGCCCGCCAGTCGTCGGGCCGGGGCACCAGCACGGGGGAGACGCCGTACAGCACCGGCCACCCGGCCCGCTCGCCGCGGCGGCGCACCGCGGCGGCGGAGGCGGGCGGCAGGCCGAGCCGGGCGCGGAGGGCGCGGACGGGACCGGCGTAGAGACGGTCGACGACCTTCAGGGCGGCCGCGCCCGCCAGCCGGTTGCCCCACGGGCCCAGCGACCGTCCGCCCCCGAGGGGCGGCGGGAACGCACGGGTGGGGTGCGCCGGCTGGAGGGACACGCCGAGGCTCGGGGTGCCGGCGGCCTCGGCGAGCTGCCGGCCGAGCGGTGCCGTGGTCGCGGAGAGCAGCATCAGGTCGGCGCCGGGGGCCGCGGCGTCCGCGAGGCCGTCCCCCAGCTCTTCGAGGAAGGCCGCCGCGCGGGCCATCAGGGCGCGCTTGCCGGGAGCCGCCCCGGAGTCTCCCCCTGGCACGGCCGTGCGCGGGTCGGAAGGCAGCGGGCGGTGCTCCAGCCCGGCCGCCCGTACGGCGTCCGCGTACGCCTCGTGCGTGGCGAGCGCCACCTCGTGCCCGGCGGCCCGCAGCCGCGCGCCGAGCCCGGTGTACGGGACCACGTCCCCGCGCGAACCCGCCGCCGTGATGAGGATCCGCATCACGCCTCCCCCTCGCCGGCCGGGCCCGCGCCCTGCTCAGCGCCCCGGTGCGCCGCGTTGGCCCGTACGGCGGCCAGCAGGTACCCGGCGAGCCCCGGCCGCTGTTCGGACGGCGGGACGGTGAGCGCGAAGGCACGCGGATCGGCGGCGAAGTCCGCCGCGATCCGGCAGTGCATGTCCGGCGGGCAGGGCGTGAACCAGCGGATGAGGTGCTGCCGGTGCTCCTCGGCGACCGCCACGGCCCGCTCGCCGCCCGGCGGTTCGCCCGCGTCGAAGGCCGCCAGCAGCCGGCCCCGCCACTCGGCCGCCTCGGCCATCAGCCGCGCCCAGTCCTCCTTGCTGTGCGCGGCCGCGCTGGCCATGGCGTGCCGGTGCCCCTCGCTGTCCTGCCACTTCAGGTCGGCCTCGGTGGCGTAGGTGAGGTCGAAGGAGACCTCGCCGAACACCGCGAACCGCTCCTCCGGGGTCAGCCGTACGCCGGTCTCCTGGACCTCCAGAGCCCGTTCGGCGATCCCCGCCAGCCGCCGCAGCTCGGCGATCTGCTCGGTGAGCTGCCGGTGCCGGGCCAGCAGCCGCTCGCGCGCGTGGTCCTCGGGCCCGGCGAGGATCGCGCGGATCTCCTCCAGCGGGAAGCCGAGCTCCCGGTAGAAGAGGATCTGCTGCAGCCGGGCCAGGTCGGCGTCGCCGTAGAGCCGGTAGCCGGCCGGGCTGCGCTCGCTGGGCGAGAGCAGCCCGGTCCGGTCGTAGTGGTGCAGCGTCCGTATGGTCACGCCCGCGAAACCGGACACCTGCCCTACCGAATAGCTCATGAGCCGCCGCCTTCCGTTCCTCGTCCGCCGGCCACAGCCTGGAGCCTGACGTGGCGTGAGGGTCAAGCGGTACCGGGGCAGGCCCTCAGGCGCGGGGGAACCGGCCCTCCAGCACCGCGGCGAACAGCGCCTCCACGTCCTCGCGGTCCAGGCCCGCCGTACGGGCCCGGTCCAGCCAGTCCGCCAGCTCGGCCCGGAGCACCGCGTCGCCCTCGGACTCCGGCCGGGCGAGCGTGCGGCTCACGAACGTGCCCAGGCCGGGCCGGGGTTCGACCAGGCCCTCGCGCTCCAGCTCCCGGTACGCCTTGAGCGTGGTGTTCGGGTTGACCTTCGTGGCGGCGGCCACCTGCGCTGCCGTCGGGAGCCGGTCGCCCTCCACCAGCGTGCCCAGCCGCAGCGCCTGCCGGACCTGCTGGACGATCTGGAGGTAGGTGGCGACGCCGCTGCGCTTGTCGATGCGGAACTCGACCATGGTCAGCGCCTTTCCGCTCGGGGCGCGCGGTGGCCGTTCAGAGCGGCCGCCGGCGTGTCCACAGCACCGTGAAGGCCACGACCAGGGCGGTGAGCACCAGGAGGAGCGCCGAGCCGCGCCACTGCATGCCCGCCATCTGGTCGAGGTCGAAGTACTCGACGATCTTATGCACGACGCCCTTGTCGGCCAGGCACACGGCCTCCTTCTTGGCGTCGACGCAGGTGCCCCAGCCCAGCAGCCGGCCGTCGGAGGTGCCCAGCCACTGGTCGTAGTTGATCGCGGTGTCCGGGATGTGCGGGAAGTCGCGGGTGGCCGGGCCGGTGGCGGTGCGCGGGTCGGTCAGCCGGACCCGGATCCAGTCCCACACGACCGAGGTGCCGAAGGCGCCGACGAACGTGAGCACCATCGCGGGGACCACGCGCCGTACGAGCATGCCCACGGCGATGCCGAGGGCGGTGAGGAACAGCGCCATGGCGACCGGGACCGGGCCCGTGATGTCGAAGATCGTCCCGCCGAGCCAGTCGCCGTAGTTCACGAGCCGGTTCGCCGGCGACCACAGCGCGGTGAAGGCGAGGGAGATGAGGGTGGTGCTGACGAGGACGGCCAGCAGGGGCAGCAGGACGGTCGCGGCGATCCAGCGGGTCCGCGCGACGGACTGCGTGGTGGCCAGCCGTACGGTGCCGTGCTCCTGCTCGCCCGCGATCAGCGGGGCGCCGAGGAAGATGCCGAGGATGCCGGGCAGCCCGGACAGCGCGTAGAGGCGGTCGAACACCGGCTTGTACGCCTCGTCGAACTTCTCGGCGTAGCGGGTGTCGTTGCCGTACCGCGTGACGAAGTCCACCACGCCGGCACGCTGGTAGAGGCAGTAGCCGCACACCACCACGGTGAGCGCGGCCAGCAGCAGGAACGCCGTGCGGTTGCGGCGCCAGACCAGCCAGGGCAGGCCGTGCAGCGGGCCGCCGCGACCGGCCGGAGCGGCGGTGTCCGCGGTCTTGTTCTTACCGGTCAGCGTGGTCATGCCGCCTCCAGGCGGGTCTCGGGCCGGGCGGCGGCGGTGAGCAGGGGCGGGGCCTCGGGGGAGCGGAGGTAGCCGAGCAGGACCTCCTCCAGGCCGGGCGAGGCGGTCTCCCACGGGCCGTCGGGCACTCCGGCGCCCGGCGCGTCCCCGCGGACGAGGGCGGTGAACTGGCGGCCCGTGACGCGGCTCTCCACGACCGTGCAGGCCGCGGCCAGCGCGCGGGGCACGGCGCCGTCCTCCGTCGCGCCCGTGACCAGGGCGTGCGCGGGCAGCAGCGCGTCGGTGTCACCGGCCATCCGGAGCCGGCCGCCGGCCAGCACCAGCAGGAAGTCGCACATGTCCTCCAGCTCGGGGAGGACGTGGGAGGCCATGATCACGGTCGTGCCGTGCTCGGCGGCCTCGGCCATCAGCAGGCCGGACAGCTCGTGCCGGGCGAGCGGGTCGAGGTCGGCCATCGGCTCGTCGAGCAGCAGCAGCCGGGGCCGCTTCCCGAAGGCCAGCGCGAACGCGACCCGGGTGTGCTGGCCGCCGGACAGCGTGCCGACCTTGGCGGTCAGCGGGATGTCGCCGGAGCGCACGATCCGCTCGGCGGCGGCCTGGTCCCAGCCGGGGTTCAGCTCGCGGCCCAGCCGCAGGGTGTCGGCCACCGAGAACCGCTTGTACAGCGGCTTGTCCTGGGCCAGGAAGGCGAACCGGGACAGCACGGCGGGGTCGGTGACCGGCACGCCGAACAGCTCCAGCGTCCCGGCGGACGGCCGGACCAGGCGGGTGGCGGTGCCGAGGAACGTGCTCTTGCCCGCGCCGTTCGGCCCCACCAGCGCGCAGATCCGGCCGGCCGGGACCCGGAAGGAGACGTCCTGCAGTGCCCATCCCCGCCGGTACTTCTTGCCCAGCCCGCGTGCCTCGACCGCCCAGCCACCGGACCCGTCGTCGCCCCGCTCTGTCGGGTCGCTCATCCGCCGGCCCCCCTTCCCTACTTCCACTAGTTCATTAGTGGAATGAGTATGGGAAGCGACCCGGGCCGCTGTCAATCCAGGTCCTGGCGGTGCCGGGTCGCCGCGGGTCAGGGCAGCAGGAGCTTCCCCAGGTGCCGGCTGTCGTCGTAGTGCCGGTACGTCCCGAACTTCTCCACCGGGACGTAGCCGCTGGACGCGTACAGCTCCAGCGCCTCGGGCTGCTCGGTGCCCGTCTCCAGCACCATGCGGGTGCGCCCCGCCGCCCGCGCGTCCTCCTCCAGTGCCGCCAGGATGCGCCGCGCCAGCCCCCGCCGGCGCGCCTCGGCCGTCACGAACATCCGCTTGAGCTCGGCGTCGCCGTCCGCGTACCCCTCGTCGTCGGCGTCCTGGGCGCGCCAGCCGCCGGTGGCCACCGGCCGGCCGTCCTCGTAGGCGAGGAGGTAGATCCCGTTCGGCGGTACGAACATCTCCGGGTCGAGCGGCGTCAGGTCGGGTTCGCCGTAGCGCACCACGTACTCCTGCTGCACGAGCTCGTCGAGTTTCACGGCGTCGGGATGGTCATAACGAACCGGACGAATCTCCATTCCGGGAATCGTACGGGCGTCCGAAGGGTGGGGCGAGCGTGTTTCCCGGGTCGGCTATCGTGCCCGGATGCTCACCGTGACCACAGCAAACGTCAATGGCCTGCGGGCCGCCTCGAAGAAGGGCTTCGTGCCGTGGCTGGCGGAGACCGCCGCCGACGTGATCTGCCTGCAGGAAGTGCGTGCCGAACTCGACCAGCTGCCGGCGGGGGTGCGGGCGCCCGAGGGCTGGTTCGCCACGTACTGCCCGGCCGCTGCCAAGGGGCGGGCCGGGGTGGCGCTGCTGACCCGCCGGGAGCCGGACCGGGTGCAGGTGGGCTTCGGTTCCGAGGAGTTCGACACCAGCGGCCGCTACGTGGAGGCCGACCTGCCGGGCGTCACGGTCGCCAGCCTCTACCTGCCCTCCGGCGAGGTCGGCACGGAGCGGCAGGACGAGAAGGAACGCTTCATGGCGGAGTTCCTGCCGTACCTGGTGGAGCTGAAGGCCAGGGCGGCGGCGGACGGCCGCGAGGTCGTGGTCTGCGGTGACTGGAACATCGCCCACCAGGAGGCCGACCTGAAGAACTGGAAGGCCAACCAGAAGAAGGCCGGCTTCCTCCCCGAGGAGCGCGCCTGGCTCAGCCGCGTCCTGGACGAGGCCGGCTACCGGGACGTCGTCCGCGCCCTGCACCCGGACGTCGCGGGCCCGTACTCCTGGTGGTCCTACCGCGGCAAGGCCTTCGACAACGACGCGGGCTGGCGCATCGACTACCAGATCGCCACGCCGGGGCTCGCGGACCGCGCGCTGAAGGCGTACGTGGAGCGGGCCGCCTCGTACGACCAGCGGTGGTCCGACCACGCTCCGGTCACGGCGGTCTACGACCTCTGAGGCGTCCCGGGCGGCCGTCCCGGAGGGGCCGGCCGGCGTTCACCCGCGTGTCCGAGTGCGGCACTCCAGCGCGCCGTTTCTTTCACCCGGACATGCGTGTTAGTCGGCATATCTCCTGTTTTCATGCTTTGTTGCGTTTTGTCGACATGCATGCCGCGCGCCGGTTCCGGGCGCGGCGATCCAGGAGAGGAAACGCACCATGCCCTACAGGATCAAGGCCGTATCCGGCGCGCTGGCCGGCGCGGCGCTGCTGCTGAGCCAGGCGGGGACCGCGTCGGCTGTCCCCGCCGAGCGGCCGGCGGCTCCGGCGAAGGGAGACTTCCGCATCGCCAGCACGGCGGACGGCCGCTGCCTGGCCCCCCGTGCCGTCAAGGACGTGCTCGACCTGTCGCTCATCACCTGTGGCAGCCAGGGCGCGACCGACGTGTTCGGCCTGCGGCCGCACGCCGAGCGCTTCCAGCTGCGCAGCGAGGCGAAGAAGGGCTGCCTCGGCACCGACCAGGCCCGCAAGCTGATGTTCCCGTCCTGCTCCGCGAAGCACCTGACGGACTGGACGTTCGTCCGGCACGGCGCGGGCTACCAGATCCGCAGAACCGGCATGGACCCCAGTCGCAGCCAGTTGCGCGCCCCGGTCCGGCCCGACTGCCTCACCGAGGTCCTCGACCGTCTGAAGGGCGACCGCGTCACCCTGAAGCCCTGCTCGGACCGGAACGCCCGGCAGGTCTGGAAGCTGAACCCGGTCCGGCAGGCGGCCTCGCCGAAGCCGGACCCGGCGCAGCAGCCGGCCGGCAAGCCCGAGCCCACCAAGCCCGAGGGCACGAAGCCGGACGCGGCCAAGCCGCAGCCGGCGAAGCCCGGGACGGGCCAGCACCAGGCCACCAAGCCGGCCACCGGCCAGCACCAGGCCGCCGACCCGGCCAAGCCGGCCGCCGGCCAGCACCAGACGGCGCCGCAGCAGAACGGCCAGCACCCGGCCGGCCCGCAGCAGAGCGGCCAGCACCAGACGGCCCAGCACCCGTCCGGTCCGCACCAGGCCGTGCAGCCGGCCCGCCCGGCGGGCGCGTGACCCGTCCCGCGGTGAACTGAGCCCGTCTCCGGCAGCGTGCCGGAGGCGGGCTCAGTCGTTCCCGGTGGCCCCGCCGTCCCGGTCGTCGCCGGTGCCGCGGGTGCCGTCAGCGGCGTCGGCGTCCGGCGCGGCCGGTGCCGGGCCGCCCGCCCAGGAGGCCAGCTCGGCGCCGATGGCCCGGTCCATGGCCATGGACAGCTCGGCGTCCACGATGCTCTTGGACAGCGGGCGGAGCTTGTCGATGGTCTGCGCGAGCCTGGCCAGCTCGTCGGGGCCGAGGGTGGCGCCGGACTCCACGCGGGCCAGCACGTCGCCCAGCACGTGCGTGCGGATGACCGTGAGGAACAGCTGGGCGAGCGCGTCGGCGTGCGCGCGCACCTGCCGCCCGGCGTCCAGCACGGCGGCCAGTGGTACGCCCTCGGCGACCAGGTCCGTGGAGGCGTCCAGCAGCCGCCGGCTGATGTGCACGAACTCGTCGCCGTCGACGGCGAGGTAGCCGATGTCCAGCGACGTGGCGAGGTTGTCGGCCGTCACGTGGTCCTGGAAGTGGTCGGCCAGCTCCTCCGGGGTGAGCCGGACGGGGGTCTCCTCCGAGAAGGGCGCGACCAGCGAGGAGCTGTCCAGGCCGAGCAGTTCGCCGACGTCCCGGCCGCTCTCGAAGGCGGTGAGCAGCTGGGCGATGCCGCCGAGGTTGTGGCCGCGCTCCAGCAGGGCCGCGATGGTCCGCAGCCGGGCGAGGTGGTGCTCGTTGTACCAGGCGATCCGGCCCTCGCGGCGGGGCGGCGGGATGAGCTTGCGCTCGCGGTAGAAGCGCAGCGTGCGGACCGTGATGCCGGCTTCCGCCGCCAGTTCGGACATGCGGAACTCGCGTTCCTCGGGGCCGTCCTCGGTGCCTGTGTTCGCTGCCACGGCTTCACCCTATGTCGGGCGCCCGGCCGGGCCGGCAGGTGCAACCGCCGGTAACTTCCTCTCGTTCAACCCCTACCGCTCAGTACGTGCCTGCCCTACTCTCCGACTGTGCCAGTGATTACTGGCGCGGTCGGCGCGGACGACGGTACGGACACAGGAGGCGCGGCATGGCCGAGCGCGAGCACGAGCACGTACGGGTGGCGGTGATCGGATCGGGGTTCGGCGGCCTGGGGGCCGCCGTCCGGCTGCGCCGCCAGGGGATCACCGACTTCGTCGTCCTGGAGCGGGCCGGCTCGGTGGGCGGCACCTGGCGCGACAACAGCTACCCGGGCTGCGCCTGTGACGTGCCCTCCCACCTGTACTCCTTCTCCTTCGCGCCCAACCCCGAGTGGCCGCGGAACTTCTCCGGGCAGCCGCACATCCGGGCGTACCTGGAGCAGGTCACCGACACCTTCGGGCTCCGGCCGCACCTGCGCTTCAACGCCGAGGTGAAGAGCGCGCGGTGGAACACCGGGGAGCTGTACTGGGAGATCGAGACGGCGCAGGGCACGCTCACCGCCGACATGGTCGTGTCGGCCACCGGACCGCTCTCCGACCCGCAGGTCCCCGACGTGCCCGGGCTGGACTCCTTCGAGGGCAAGGTCTTCCACTCGGCGCGCTGGGACCACGACTACGACCTGCGCGGCAAGCGGGTCGCGATGATCGGCACGGGCGCCTCGGCGATCCAGATCGTGCCGGCGATCCAGCCGGCCGTCGACAGGCTCACCGTCTTCCAGCGGACGCCCCCGTGGGTCATGCCGCGCGCCGACCGGAAGATCACCCGCGCCGAGCACTGGCTGCACACCAAGGTGCCCGCCACCCGGGCACTCCGCCGCCAGCTGCTGTGGGGCATCCGCGAGCTCCAGGTCTCCGCCTTCACCAAGCGGCCCAAGGAGTTGGGCCTGGTCCAGGCGCTGGCCAAGGCGCACATGCACCGGGCGGTCAAGGACCCCGTGCTGCGCGCCAAGCTCACCCCCGACTACACCATCGGCTGCAAGCGCATCCTGCTGTCCAACAGCTACTACCCGGCGCTCGCGCAGCCCAATGCGGACGTCGTGGCCTCCGGCCTGAAGGAGGTGCGGGGCAACACCCTGGTCGCCGCCGACGGCACCGAGACCGAGGCCGACGCGATCATCTTCGGCACCGGCTTCCACGTCACCGACATGCCCATCGCCGAGCGGGTGACCGGCGCCAACGGCACGACGCTGGCGGAGGAGTGGAAGGACGGCATGGAGGCGCTGCGCGGCAGCAGCGCGGCCGGCTTCCCCAACTTCCTCATGATCATCGGGCCCAACACCGGGCTCGGCAACAGCTCGATGATCCTCATGATCGAGGCCCAGCTGAACTACATGACCGACTACCTGCGCCAGCTCGACCTGCTCGGCGACCGGGTCGCACTGGACGCCCGCCCGTCCGCTGTGCACGCCTGGTCCGCCGCCATCCAGCAGCGCATGGAGCGCACCGTGTGGAGCACCGGCGGCTGCGACAGCTGGTACCTGGACGCCAACGGCCGCAATACCACGGTCTGGCCCGGTACCACCTCGGAGTTCCGCAAGGTGACCCGCCAGGTCGACCTCGCCGAGTACGAAGTGCTGCGTGCGCCCGTGCGCGAGGGGTCCGAGAACGCCGACAAGACCATGGAGGCCGCCGCATGAGCCGCCCGCCGTACGTCACCACCGGGCGCTACGCGCCGCCCGCGCCCCGCCGCGAGCTGACCGCCACCTCCGCCGACGGCTCCCGGCTGCACGTCGAGGTGCACGGCCCCGAGGACGGACCCGCTGTCGTCCTCGCGCACGGCTGGACCTGTTCCACGGCCTTCTGGGCCCCGGTCGTCCGCGAGCTGGCCACCGACCACAAGGTCGTCGTCTACGACCAGCGCGGCCACGGCCGCAGCCCGGCGGCGGGCCCCGGCGGCTACAGCACCGATGCGCTCGCCGACGACCTCGAAGCGGTGCTGGCCACCGCGCTGGAGCCGACCGAGAGAGCCGTACTCGCCGGGCACTCCATGGGCGGCATGACCGCCATGGCCGCGGCGCGCCGCCTCGGCATGCGCGAGCGCGCCGCCGCCGTCCTGCTGTGCAGCACCGGCGCCGCCGACCTCGCGGCCGAGGCCATGGTCATCCCGCTGCGCTCGCCCGCCGCGCGTCGCTTCGCGCACCGCGCGGTCCTCGGCTCGCGCGCCCCGCTGGGCCCCGTCACGCCGCCGGGAAAGCGGGTCCTGAAGTACGCCACGATGGGCCCGGCCGCCACCCCCGAGCAGGTCGAGGCGTGCGCCCGCATCGTGCACGCCTGCCCGACCGGGGTGCGTGCCCAGTGGGGCAAGGTGCTCGCGGCCCTGGAGCTGACCGGCGAGGTGGCCCGGCTGGAGGTGCCCACCGCGATCATCGCGGGCACCGCCGACCGGCTCACCCCGATCGTGCTCGCCCGCCGGCTGGCCTCCGTACTGCCCCACTGCCTGGGCCTGACCGAGCTGCCGGGCCTGGGCCACATGACGCCCATCGAGGCGCCGGACGCGGTCGCCGACCGCATTCGCGAACTGGTCAGCGACCACCTGACCGCGGCCGCGCCCGAATCGGCCGCGGTCGCCACCCAGCAGAAGGACACGGCGCGGCGCGCCCGGAAGGCGAAGGAGAAGTCGGCATGAGCGGACGCAGGACCCTGGAGGGACAGGTCATCGTCGTCACCGGCGCGGCGCGCGGCGTCGGTGAACTGCTGGCGCGCAAGCTCTCGGCGCGCGGCGCCAAGCTCGCGCTGGTCGGCCTGGAGCCGGACGAGCTGAAGAAGGTCGCCGCCTCCCTGCACGGCGAGGCGGCCCACTGGCACGCCGACGTCACCGACCACGAGGCGCTCGCCCAGGTCGCGCAGGAGGTGAAGGCCCGCTTCGGCAAGGTCGACGCGGTGGTGGCCAACGCGGGCGTCGCCACCGGCGGCCCGTTCGTCGACTCCGACCCGGTCGCCTGGCGCCGGGTCATCGAGGTCAACCTCATCGGCGGCGCCGTCACCGGCCGGGCCTTCCTGCCCGTGCTGATGGAGTCGCGCGGCTACTTCCTGCAGATCGCCTCGCTCGCCGCGATCACCCCGGCGCCGATGATGACCGCGTACTGCGCGTCCAAGTCGGGCGTCGAGGCGTTCGCGCACAGCCTGCGGGCCGAGGTCGGCCACAAGGGCGTACGCGTCGGCGTGGGCTACCTGAGCTGGACCGACACCGACATGGTGCGCGGCGCCGACCAGGACGACGTGATGCGCGAGCTGCGCCAGCGGCTGCCCTGGCCGGCGAACAAGACCTACCCGCTCGGCCCGGCCGTCGACCGGCTGGTGGCGGGCATCGAGCGCCGCTCCCCGCACGTCTACGGCCAGTGGTGGCTCCGCGGCATGCAGGGCATACGCGGCTACCTGCCCGGGATCATCGGGACCATCGGACAGCGCGAGATCAAGCGCTTCGGCGACCGGCTGGAGGGCATGAAGATCGGCCTGGTGGGGGCCGGTGGCGCGGCGGACGAGAGCGCCCGGTCGCAGCGGTAGCGCACGGAGCGTAATGTCCGAAATGACACTTACGTTCCCAATGTGGCACCCTGGGGTGAGTTCAGTCTCACCCCACGGGAGTACACGTCATGGGCCTCATAGACCAGTTCCGGGCCAAGCAGCGGGAGCTCGACGAGCGGGCACGTGCGGCGGGCGAGGAGAAGGCGCCGGAACGGCCTCCTGAGGCGGCGTCCCGGCCGCGCTCCGCAGCCGAGGAGGGCATGGACGCCTGAGAGGAGGCCGCCGTCGCGCGGATGAGGGGCGCACCCGGCGCGGGTGCGCCCTCATCGGCTGCCCTCGTCCACTGTTCCTCTCGCGCTGCCCCTCAGCCGTTGTTCCGCGGCGGCAGCGGGGGCCGCGAGTTGTCGGGGACGTTCGCCAGCCCCGGCGGCTCCGTCGCCGGGTGCCGCTCCAGCAGCTCCAGCGCCGTCCGGACGGCCACGCCCAGCTGCGGATTGCGGCCCTCGGCCCACTGCAGCGGCGAGCGCAGCGCCTGGATGTCGGCCTCCACGCCGTGGTTCTCCACGTTCCAGCCGTACGCGTCGAACCACGCGGCGTTCATCGGGACGGTGATGGTCGTGCCGTCGCCGAGGCGGTGCCGGCCGGTCATCCCGACCACGCCGCCCCACGTGCGCAGGCCGACCACAGGGCCGATGCCCTGGAGCTTGAAGGCCGCGATGATCATGTCGCCGTCGGAGGAGGTCATCTCGTCCGCGACCGCCACGACCGGACCGCGCGGCGCGTTGGACACGTACGTCACCGGCTGCGCGTCCCGGGTCAGGTCCCAGCCCACGATCGTGCGGGTGAGCTTCTCCATGACCAGCTCGGAGATGTTGCCGCCGGCGTTGCCCCGGACGTCCACGATCAGCGCGGGCCGGGACACCTCCATCCGCAGGTCGCGGTTGAACTGCGCCCAGCCGGAGCCGCCCATGTCGGGGATGTGCAGATAACCGCACCTGCCGCCGCTCAGCTCGCGGACCACCTCGCGGCGCTTGGCCACCCAGTCCTGGTACCGCAGCGGCCGCTCGTCGATCAGCGGCACGATGGCCACCCGGCGGGGCCGCCCGTCGTCGTCCGGCGAGGTGAAGGTGAGCTCGACGGTGGTGCCGCCGGCCGCTGCCAGCAGCGGGAACGGCCCGGCGACCGGGTCCACCGGGCGGCCGTCGACGTGCGTGAGCGCCGCGCCCTCGCGGATGCCCGTGCCGGCCAGCGGCGAGCGGGCCTTGGAGTCGGAGGAGTCGCCGGGCAGGATGCGCTTGAGGATCCAGCGGCCCTCCCGGCACACGAAGTTCGCGCCGAGCAGGCCGATGGCGCGCTGGTAGTGCGGCGGGCCCTCGTTGCGCCGGGCGCCGGTGACGTACGCGTGCGAGGTGCCCAGCTCGCCCAGCACCTCGCGCAGCAGGTCGGCGAACTCGTCGGGGGAGGCGACCCGTTCGACCAGCGGGCGGTACTGGTCCAGCACGCCGTCCCAGTCGATGCCGCACATGCCCGGGTCCCAGAAGTAGGCGCGGACGATCCGGCCCGCCTCGTCGAACGCCTGCCGCCACTCCGCCGCCGGGTCCACGTCGTGCAGGATGCGCCGCAGGTCGAGGAAGACCGTGGAGTCGGCGTCCGGGGTCTCCAGCGCGGGCACCGACCGCAGGTCGCCCTCGTCGTTGACGACCAGGCGGGTGCCGTCGCCGCTGAGCGCGTAGCTGTCCAGCGAGCTGGTCAGCTCCGTGCGCTTGGCCTTGACCAGGTCGAAGTGTTCCAGCGTCGGCTGGCCCGAAGTGTTGTCGGGGTTGGCGAAGGTCTCGCCCAGCGCGCCGGAGATCGGCCAGCGCAGCCAGACCAGCCCGCCGCCGGCCACCGGCGCGAGCGAGGAGTACTTCGAGGCCGCGACCGGGAACGGCGTCACCCGGCTGGCCAGCCCCTCCACCTCCACCAGCACCATGCCCTCGGCCGCCGTGTCCACCGGGTCCAGGCCGCCCGCGGCCGGCCGGCCCTCGGGCGAGAGCGCGAAGGGGGAGGGCGTGGCGGAGTTCAGCGGGACCAGGTACGGACGGCAGCCCAGCGGGAAGGACAGGTCGCCGGTGTGCACGTCGTAGACCGGGTCGAAGCCGCGCCAGGACAGGAACGCCAGGTAACGGCCGTCCCGGGTGAAGACCGGCTGCTCGTCCTCGAAGCGCCCGTTGGTGACGTCCACGACCAGCCCGTCGCCCAGCTTGGCGATCTTGATCTTGCGCAGCGACCGGCCGATGCCCGGGTGCGACCAGGTGAGCCACTTGGAGTCCGGCGCGAACGCCAGGTCGCGCACCGGGCCGTTGTCCGAGCGCACCAGCTCGGTGACCTCGCCCTCGCCGTCCTCGGAGGCGTCCACCAGGAGCAGCCGCCCGTCGTTGGCGGCCACCGCCAGCCGCTCGCCGTCCGGGGACGACACCAGCTCGTGCACCCGGCCCAGCTGACCGGCGGCGAGCCGGCGCGGCTCACCGGGCCCGGACGCCTTGGGCAGGTCGGCGATCTCGATGGCGTCCTCGCCCACCACGTCCGTGATGTACGCGATCCGGCCGGTGTCGCCCAGCATCTCCGGCAGCCGGACCCGCACGCCCGGGATGTCGTGGATGGTGCGCGCCGGGCCGTCGCGGTGCGTGAGCCAGTACAGGCTGCCGCGCACCCCGACCGCGCTGGCCCGGCCCGTGGTGTCCACCGCGAGGGAGGTGACGTTGGCGGCGGCGGGCACCTGGTGCGTACGGCGGCCGGTGCGCGGCCCGCCGAGCCGGACCGGCAGCTTGCGCGGCTTCGCGTCCGGGCTCAGGTCGTCCACCAGCCACAGCTCGCCCGCGCACTGGTAGACGATGCGCTCGCCGTCGGTGGCGGCGTGCCGGGCGTAGAAGTCCGCGTGATCGGTGTGGCGGCGCAGGTCGGTGCCGTCGGGGAGGCAGGAGTAGACGTTGCCGACGCCCTCGTGGTCGGAGAGGAAGGCGATGCGGCCGCCGACGAACATCGGCGAGTCCAGATGGCCGTCGATCTCCGGCACCAGCTGCGTGCCGTGCAGCCACAGCCGTCCGGTCGCGCCGCCGCGGTACCGCTTCCACGACGCGGGCTCGTGCGGCGGGGTGCCGCTGAGCAGGAGTGTCTTGTGCTCGCCCGCGAGGTCGGCGACCGCGATGTTCGACACCGGGCCCCAGGGCAGCCGGCCGCCGGGGCTGCCGTCCGTCGGCAGCTTGTACGCCCACGAGTAGTACGAGAAGGGCTGGCCGTGCGAGGACACCGCGAGGATCTCGCCGTCCGGGGTCCAGCCGCACACCCGGGCGTCCACGCTTCCCCAGTACGTCAGCCGGCGGGCCGGGCCCCCCTCGGCCGGCACCAGGTGGACCTCCGGGTCCAGGCTGCGCCACGTCGTGTAGGCGATCTCGCTGCCGTCGGGGGAGAAGCGCGGATGGCTCACGCGGGTGCGGTCCACGGTCAGCCGCCAGGCGCGGGGCGGCTCGGCGTCCTCGGGGACCACCGGGGCCACCCACAGGTCGTCCTCGGCCGCGAAGCACACCTGGTCCCCGTGGATGTGGGGGAAGCGCAGGTAGGAGCCGCCGGTGGAGCCCCCGTCCGGCTTGACCGGCCGCAGCCGGCCACGGGGTCTGGGGGCCGCGGACTGCGTCTCCGAGGCGGGCTCGACGGCCTCCTGGGCCTCCTGTGCGTCGCTCACCCGTACATCGTTTCGGCCCTGCGAGGCCGCGGCAACTCGACTTGCACAACTCACCCCAAGAGGTGAGGCCGTGCCGGGCGCTGCCTCGGGGCCGGTCCCTGCGGTCTGCCGTCGGATGTCCATGGCGCTCACACCGCCGTGCGCTCGCGGGCGGACTCGCCCTCTTCCAGGAGCCGCGCCGCCATGGCGTCCAGCGCCCGGTCCAGGCCGGCCCGGTCCTCGGGGTCGGTCAGGTCCCAGTCCTCCAGGCGGTCGGCCAGCCACTGCCGCCAGGCCGTGCCCAGCCGGTCGATCTCCGCCCGCCCGGCCAGGGTGAGCGCCAGCGCGTCGCCGTCCCGGGTGAGGAGGCCGGCCGCCACCGTGTGGTCGAACACCGGGTCCAGCACGTCCGGCGGCATCCGGTGCGCCGCCGCCACCGCGTCCAGCGAGGCACCGCCGCGCAGCTTCGCGCGCCAGTGCACCTGGCCCAGCGCCCACGCCTGCGCCGGGCTCAGCGTGCTCCCGGACTCGGCGAGCAGCCGCCGGCTGACCGGGCGCTCCTTCGCGGTGCGCATGACCGCGGCCACCGCCCGCTCCAGCTGCCGGTCCCGGTCAGCGGTGTCCGGCGCGGCGAAGCCGTCGCCCAGGTCGCCCGCCGCGGCCCGCGCGCTGTCCCGCAGCGGCACCTCCTTGAGGAACCACGCGACCACGAAGCCGAGCAGCGCGATCGGCACCACCCACTGGAAGACGTAGCCGACGGTCTCGGCGTACGCGTCGATCACCGGGCGGGCCTGCGCGGCGGGCAGCGCGTGCAGGCCCTGCGGGCTCTGCACGGCCTCGGGCGGCACGCCGGGCACCTTGGCCAGCGCCTCCTTCAGGTTCGGCTCCAGCTGCCCGCTGTAGAGCGTCCCGAAGATCGCGGTGCCGAAGGAGGAGCCGAGCGTGCGGAAGAAGGTCACGCCCGAGGTCGCCGAGCCCAGCTCGTGGTACGAGACGGTGTTCTGCACCGCGATGGTCAGCACCTGCATCGCCAGCCCGATGCCGAGGCCGAGCACGAACATGTACAGCGACTCCAGCCACACGCCGGTGTCCCTGCCCATCGTCGACATCAGGTACAGCCCGAGCGCCATCACGCCGGTGCCCGCGACCGGGAAGAGCCGGTACCGCCCGGTCCGGCTGACGACCACGCCGGACAGCATCGAGGTGGCCAGCAGGCCGATCACCATCGGCAGCGTCCGCACGCCGGACATGGTGGCCGAGACCCCGTCCACGTACTGCAGGTACGTCGGCAGGTACGTCATCGCGCCGAGCATCGCGAAGCCGACGATGAAGGAGAGCACCGAGCAGACCGTGAAGACCGGATTGCGGAAGAGGTGCATCGGGAGCATCGGCTCCCTGGCCCGCAGCTCCACGAAGACGAACGCGGCCAGCAGCACCACCGAGCCCGCGAACAGCCCGATGATCGTGCCCGAGCCCCAGGCGTACTCGGTGCCGCCCCACTCCAGGCCCAGCACCAGCCCGGCGGAGCCGAGCGCCACCAGCACGATGCCCGCGTAGTCGATCATCGGCCGGACCGCCGACCGCACGACGGGGACGGTCCTGGCCGCCATCACGACCATCACGACGGCGATCGGGACGTTGACGTAGAAGCACCACCGCCACGACGCGTGGTCGGTGAACAGCCCGCCGAGCGTCGGGCCCACGACGGTGGTGACGCCGAAGACGGCACCCAGCGCGCCCTGGTACTTGCCGCGCTCCCGGAGCGGGATGACGTCGGCGATGAGGGCCATGGCCGTGACCATCAGCCCGCCGCCGCCCACGCCCTGGACGGCGCGGGCCGCCACCAGCATCCCCATGCTGCCCGCGAGCCCGGCCAGCACCGAGCCGCCGACGAACACCACGGCGCTCAGCTGGAACACGATCTTGCGCCCGAAGAGGTCACCGAACTTGCCGACCAGCACCGTGGCGACCGTCTCGGCCAGCAGGTAGGCGGTCACCACCCACGCCATGTGCCCGCCGCCGCCCAGGTCGGCGACGATCGTGGGCAGCGCGGTGGAGACGATCGTCTGGTCCAGCGCGGCGAGCAGCATGCCGAGCACGATCGTGACGAAGACGAGGTTCGTGCGGCGGCGGCTGAGCACGGGCGGCGCGGACCGGGCCTCCGCCGCGGTGGTGGCCGATGTCATACGGCAGACCTCCGGACGAGCGACTGGGAGGGCGCGGGTTCCCCTCAGCTTCACCGATAACCACCGCATTGCCATCTTTTGCACGCGCCCGGGCGGGCGTCCGGCGTACCGGCCGGGCGCCCGCGTCACGGTCCCGCATCATGGGCGCTCTTGCACATCATTTGCAGTACGACCACCATGGGTGGGTTACCGGCCACGAGCGGAGAAATCAGCCATGCATGTCCCCGACGGATTCATCAACGCCCCGGTCTCGGTGGCGACCGGTGTGGTGGCCGCGGCCGCCGTCGCGGTCAGCCTGCGCGGCGCCCGCCGCGAACTGGGCGGTGACGGCCTCGGCGGCGAGCGCACCGCGCCGCTCGCCGGACTGGTCGCCGCGTTCATCTTCGCCGTGCAGATGCTGAACTTCCCCGTCGCCGCCGGCACCAGCGGCCACCTCCTCGGCGGGGCCCTGGCGGCGATACTCGTCGGGCCCTGCACGGCCGTCCTCTGCGTCTCCGTCGTCCTCCTCATGCAGGGCGTCCTCTTCGCCGACGGCGGCCTCACCGCGCTCGGCGTCAACATCACCGACATGGCGGTGACCACCACCGTCGTCGCGTACCTGATCTTCCGCGGCCTGGTGAAGGTGCTGCCGCGCAAGCGCCGCTCCGTCACGATCGCGAGCTTCGTCTCCGCGCTGGTCTCCGTCCCCGCGGCCGCCCTGGTCTTCACCCTGATCTACGCGCTCGGCGGCACCGCCGACGTCTCCACCGGCAAGGTGCTGACCGCCATGGTCGGCGTGCACGTCCTCATCGGCATCGGCGAGGCCGCCATCACCGCCCTCACCGTCGGCGCGGTCATCGCCGTACGGCCCGACCTGGTCCACGGCGCCCGCGGCCTCAGCAAGCCGCTGGAGCTGAAGGTCGCCCCCGTCGCCGCCCCCGCGGCACCCGGCGCGCCGCGCCCCGAGCCGGCCGCCGCCCCCGCCGCCGTGTCCGAGGCCGCCCCCGCGTCCGCCCCCGCCGCCGTGTCCGAGGCCGCCCCCGCGTCCGCCCCCGCCGCCACCGCGGACACGACCGAGCCGCAGGCCCCGGCGCCGGCGCCCGCGCACCGCTCCACCAAGCGCGTCTGGCTCGCCGGCGTCGCCGCGGCCCTGGTCTGCGCCGGCGGCATCAGCTACTACGCCTCCGCCAGCCCCGACGGCCTGGAGAAGGTCGCCCACGACCAGGGCATCGACAAGCAGGAGAAGGACCACGCCGCCAAGGACTCGCCGCTCGCCGACTACAGCGTCAAGGACATCGCGAACGCCCGGCTCTCCGGCGGCCTGGCCGGCGTGATCGGCGTCGGCGCGACCCTGGCCGTCGGCACCGGCGTCTTCGTCGTCGTACGCCGCCGCAACGGCGCGGCGGAGACGGCCCGTACCGACGAGCGCACCGCCGAGCGGGTCTGACATGGGCGCGGGCCACTCCCACAAGCTCTACCGACACGGGCACTCGCCCGTGCACGCGCTCCCCGCGCACTGCAAGATCGCGGCCGTCTTCGCCTTCGTGCTGATCGTCGTGTCCACCCCGCGCGAGGCCGTCTGGGCCTTCGCGCTGTACGCGCTGCTCCTCGCGGCCGTCACGGCGGCGGCCCGCCTGCCGGCCGGGTTCGTCCTCAAGCGCCTGTTCATCGAGGTGCCGTTCGTGGCGTTCGCGCTCCTGATGCCGTTCGTCGCCGAGGGGCCGCGGGTGCACGTCCTCGGCATGTCGCTCAGCGAGTCCGGCCTGTGGGGCGCCTGGAACATCCTCGCCAAGGGCACCCTCGGCGTGGCGGCCTCCGTGATCCTCGCCTCCACCACCGAACTCCGCGCGCTGCTCCTCGGCCTCCAGCGCCTGAAGATGCCGCCGCTGCTGGTCCAGATCGCGTCGTTCATGATCCGCTACGGCGACGTGATCACCGACGAGATGCGCCGGATGCGCATCGCCCGCGTCTCGCGCGGCTTCGAAGCCCGCGGCGTACGCCACTGGGGAGTGCTCGCCAAGTCCGCCGGCGCGCTCTTCATCCGCTCCTACGAGCGCGGCGAGCGGGTGCACCTCGCCATGGTCAGCCGCGGCTACGCCGGTTCCATGCCGGTCACCGACGAGGTGACCGCCGACCGTGCCCAGTGGCGGACCGCCGCCGTACTCCCCTCCGCCGCCCTCCTCGTCTGCCTGCTGGGATGGACGCTATGACCCCGATGGACGCCATGAGCCCGCACGACACCGCCCCCGCCCCCTCGCTGGAGGTCTCCGGCCTCGCGTACGCCTACCCCGACGGCCACCAGGCGCTCTTCGGCGTCGACCTGACCGTGGCACGCGGCGAGCGGGTGGCCCTGCTCGGCCCGAACGGCGCCGGCAAGACCACCCTCGTCCTGCACCTCAACGGCATCCTCGAAGCAGGTGCCGGCTCCGTCTCCGTCGCCGGCCTCCCCGTGGCCAAGCGCAACCTCGCCGAGATCCGCCGCCGCGTCGGCATCGTCTTCCAGGACCCCGACGACCAGCTCTTCATGCCCACCGTCCGGGAGGACGTCGCGTTCGGCCCGGCCGCCGCCGGGCTCCGCGGCGCGGAACTGGACGAACGGGTCACCGAGGCGCTGGACCGCGTCGGCATGGCCGGCTTCGCCGACCGCCCGCCGCACCACCTCTCGTTCGGCCAGCGGCGCCGGGTCGCGGTCGCCACGGTCCTCGCGATGCGCCCGGAGATCCTCGTACTGGACGAGCCGTCCTCCAACCTCGACCCGGCCTCCCGGCGCGAACTCGCCGACGTGCTGCGCTCCCTGGACGTCACCGTCCTGATGGTCACCCACGACCTGCCGTACGCGCTGGAGCTGTGCCCCCGCTCCGTCGTCCTCTCCGGCGGGGTCATCGCCGCCGACGGCCGGACCCAGGACCTGCTCTGCGACGCCGACCTGATGGCGGCCCACCGTCTCGAACTGCCCTTCGGTTTCGACCCCCGTTCGGTGACCGCACCCGTGTGACGGTTCCCGGAATGCGCTGTGACCCTCCCCACGGGCAGCGGGTTCCTGGTCATCAGCACTGATCGGCACGTTGCACCATGGATGGGTCACAAACGCGACGGACAGTGGGAAGCAGGAACCAGTGGTGGACGTCCACGGCACGGTCGAGGCCGGCTACGAGCCGGTCCGCGATGCCTTCGCGGCGAACTTCGCGCGGCGCGGCGAGCGGGGGGCGGCGGTCGCCGCCTACCGGCACGGGCGCAAGGTCGTCGACCTCTGGGCGGGGGTCCGCGACGCGGACTCCGTGACCGACGACGGCAGCCCGGCGGACGCCGGCGCGGCCCGCCCCGCGCCCTGGGAAGAAGGCACCGCGCAGATCGTCCGGTCCGCGACCAAGGGCGTCGCGGCCGTCGTGCCGCTCTTGCTCCACCAGCGCGGCCAGCTCGACCTGGACGCGCCGGTCGGCACGTACTGGCCCGAGTACAAGGCGGCGGGCAAGGAACGCACCCTCGTCCGCCACCTGCTCTCGCACCGCGCGGGAGTACCGGTACTGGACACCCCGCTCACCCCCGCCGAGGCCGTCGACGGCGTCAGCGGCCCGGCCGCGGTGGCCGCGCAGGCACCGGCCTGGGAGCCCGGCACCGACCACGGCTACCACGCCCAGACGTACAGCTGGCTCCTCTCGGAGCTGGTGCTGCGGGTCACCGGCCGCACGATCGGCACGTTCGTCGCCGAGGAGATAGCCGGGCCGCTCGGCCTCGACCTGTGGATCGGCCTCCCCGCGGAGGAGGCGGCCGGCGGCCGGGCCGGACGGCTCGCCGAGATCACCCCGCCGCCGGCCCCCGAGGGCGCCGGCCTGCGCGTCCGGCCCAAGAAGGCGGTGGCCGACGCGTACGACGACCCGGACTCGCTCACCCGCCGGGCCTTCGCGGCGATCACCCCGCACGCCGACGAGAACGACCCGGCCTTCCGCGCTGCCGAGCTGCCCGGCTCCAACGGCATCGCGACGGCCCGCTCGCTGGCCCGCCTCTACGCGGCCCTCATCGGCCCGGTCGACGGCCACCCGCGCCTCTTCGCGCCCGCGACGCTGACGCTGGCCCGCACCGAGGAGTCCGCAGGCCCGGACCGCACGCTCATCGCCGCGTCCCGCTTCGGCCTCGGCTACATGCTGCACGGCCCCACGGCCCCGCTGCTCGCGCCCGGCTCCTTCGGCCACCCCGGCCGCGGCGGCGCCCTCGCCTTCGCCGACCCCGAATCGGGTGTCTCCTTCGGCTACGTCACCAACGGCATGCAGAAGAACGTCACGGCCGACCCGCGCGCCCAGGCCCTGGTACGGGCGCTCCGCTCGGCGCTCTGAGGCCACCGGCCGCCGCCTCGCGTGCGGCGCCGGCTAGCTCGTGTGCAGCATCAGCCCGATGCCGACGACCATCAGCCCGGCCGCCGCGATCCGCGGCGCACCGAAGCGCTCCTTCAGGAAGATCGTGCCGATCGCGGCGCCGACGATGATCGAGGACTCGCGGAGCGCCGCGATGGGCGCGAGCGGCGCGCGGGTCTGGGCCCACAGGACCAGGCCGTACGCGAAGACCGACAGCACGCCGCCCAGCAGCCCGCGCGCGGCGAACGGGCGGAGCTCGGTGAACAGCGCCCGGCGCCGGGTGGCCAGCGCGTACGCCGGGATCGCGAGGCCCTCCAGGAGCATCAGCCAGCCGATGTAGCCCAGCGGCGTGCCGGACGCGCGCACGCCGACCCCGTCGACCGTCGTGTACGAGGCGATGGCCAGGCCCGTGGCGACCGCCGCGATGATCGCGGGCCAGTGCGGCCGGGTGCCGGAGCCGCGGATGCCCCACAGCGCGACGCCGAGCAGCCCGGCGGAGGCCAGGGCGACGCCCGCCAGCGCCCAGGCGTCGGGCAGTTCGCCGACGAAGACCGCGGCGAGGACGGTGACCACGAGCGGCGCCGTGCCGCGCGCGATCGGGTACATCTGCCCGAAGTCGCCGAGCCGGAAGGACCGCATGAGCAGCGCCTGGTAGACGACGTGCAGGAGCGCGGAGGCCAGGAGGAGCGGCCAGGCGCCGGCCGCCGGCAGCGGCGAGACCCCGGCGAGCACCGCGCCGCAGACGGCGCCGCCGGAGCCGACGAGGGTGAAGGCCAGCAGCTGATCCTTGATGCCGTGGGCGATCGCGTTCCAGGCGGCGTGGGTGACGGCGGCGGTCAGGACCGCGGCGACGACGAGCGGCGTCACGGGGTGCGCTCGCGGACGTCCACGACGCGGCCGCCGGCGTACTCGATCAGCGACTTGGGGTCGAGCGGGAAGACGGTGTGCGGGGTGCCCGCAGCGGCCCAGACCGTGCCGTGCGCGAGCAGCCCCCGGTCGGCGAGGACGGTGGTGCGGGTGCGGTGCCCGAAGGGCGGTACGCCGCCGATCGCGTACCCGGTGGTCTCGCGCACGACCGCCGCGTCCGCGCGGCCGACGTGCTGCGCACCCAGCTCGGCCCGTACCTTCTCGACGTCCACCCGCGACGCCCCGTCCATCAGCACGAGGACCGGCACCCCGTCCGCCGCGAAGACCAGCGACTTGACGATCTCGCCGGGCTCGCAGCCGACGGCGGCGGCGGCCTGCGCCGCGGTGCGGGTCGCGTCGGGGAAGCGGCGTACCGGGACGTCGAGGCCCAGTTCGCGCAGCGCCGCGGCGAACAGGGGGTGAGCGTCGGCTGAAGTACTCATGGCCCGCACGCTAGCGAAAGCTGTACGGGCCATGCGACCGGGAAAAGGGGGCGGTCCGGGATGTGGACCGCCCCCTTCCGGGAGGTGCTGCGAGCGGGCCGCCGATCAGCCCTGGTTGAGGATGGCGCGGACGACCGGGCCCGCGTTGTCGCCGCCGTGGCCGCTGGCCGGGACGACGGCGGCGGCCGCGAGGTCGCCGTTGTACGCGGTGAACCAGGCGTTCGGCTTCTTCTGGTTGTCGACCTCGGCCGAGCCGGTCTTGGCGCCGATGTCACCGCTGAGCCCGGACATCGCCTTGGCGCCGGTGCCGGAGGTGGCGGTCAGCTTCATCAGGTACTTCAGCGCGGACGCGGTGTCCGGCTTCATGTTCCGGGAGGCCTTGGCCAGCGACCGGTGGTCGAGGTCGGGGGAGACCAGGTACGGCTGGTGGAAGCTGCCGGACTGGACGGTCGCCGCGATGGAGGCGACGTTCAGCGGGTTCATCCGCACCCCGCCCTGGCCGATGAGCGAGGCGGCCATCTGCGCGTCGCTCTGCACCGGGACGCTGCCGTCGAAGCTGGGGATGCCGGTGCTCCAGGTCTGGCCGAGGCCGAAGACGTCCCGCGCCTGCTTGGTCAGGTCGTCGTCGTGCAGCTTCTCGGCCTGCGAGATGAAGGCGTTGTTGCAGGAGGCGGCGAAGCTCTGCGCGAAGGTGCCGTTCTTGATCTCGGACTTGTTGAGGTTCTGGAACTTCCAGCCGCCGTACGTCACGTACTTCGGGCACGGGTGCTTCTTGTTCGGCGAGGTCAGTCCCTTGTCGATGAGCATCGAGGAGGTGACGACCTTCATCGTCGAACCCGGCGCGAGCGAGCCCTGGGTGGCGACGTTGAAGCCCTTGGCGGGCGAGTTGGCGATGGCCAGGATCTCGCCGGTGCTGGGCTTGACCGCGACCGCAGACGCCTTGCTCTTGGTGGCGACCGCCTTCTGCGCCGCGGCCTGCATCGAGGCGTCCAGCGTGGTCTTCAGCGTCCCGGGGGTGCCCTTGGAGAGCACCTTCAGGGTCTGGTCCGGCTTCTGGGTGGCCTTGTTGCCGCTCTTGGCGCGCTGGATGAAGAACTCCACGCCCGGGGTGCCGCCGGCCTTGTCGCCGTACCGGTCCCGCAGGCTGTCCAGGATGTCGGCCAGCTCCGGGTTGCTCGCCTTGGTGATCTCCTTGCCGTTGCGGTCCACGGCCTTGATCGGCGGGGCCTCGCTCTCGCCGGTGCGCAGCGTGTCGCCCTCGCCCAGCCCGGGGTGGACCACGGTGGGCTTCCAGTCGATCACCGGCTCGCCGGTGCTCCTGTCCCGCTCGACGGTGAGGGAGGTGCTGTAGGAGACGGCGGCGCGCTGTCCCTTGTAACTGATCCGGCCGGAGACCTGGTACGGCACCCGGTCACCCTTGCGGGGACCCGGGGTGAGCTTCACGTTCTCCAGATGGGCCTGGCGGGACACCCCGGTGAGCGCGGTCGCCGCCGCCTTGGTGTCGTCGGTGAGCTTCGCGGCCTTCGCCACGTCGCCCGACTGCCAGGCGTCCAGGAAGCCGGTGGCGGCGGTCTTCACCTCACTCGCCGACAGCGGACCGGTCTTCACCGACGGCTTGCCGTCGCCCGGCTTGCCGTCCGCCGTCATGACCTCCTGCGGGGAGTCGCCATCGGAACTTCCCATCAGGGTGTACCCGCCGACGCCTCCCGCGACGAGGGCGATCGCCCCGCCGATCAGCCCGTACCTCACCTCGCGGCGCATGACTTACCGTTCCCCTCCCGAAGAAGCCTGGACCGTCCTTGGGACACGACACAAGAACGTGCAGCGCACTCTATGGGACACGCGGTATTGGAGTGACCTCCGCACATCTCGTTACCGCATCGGTACGGTGACGCACAGTCGATTCAGCGGTCACGGAAAAGTCACAACCGAACCCCGCGCCTCCGCCCGGCACCCCCGTACCCAGGCACCCTGCGCCGTCCGCCCCCGGCGCGCCCCCCGCGCACTCCAGTAGCCCTGCGTACACGTGCGGCGCCCGGATGACCTCTCTCACACGCACCGGGACACCACCCGGACCCGTTACCCGCGCGGCCCCGTCCGGTACGACGCCCACGGGCCGCCCTCCGCGGCGCCCTCAGGGTGACCGGCCGGGCTCGTACCGCACGGCGAGCAGGGCCACGTCGTCGTCGTTGTCCGGCGGGCGCGCCCGGGCCAGCAGCTGGTCCACGAACGCCTCCAGGGGACGGCGGGCCAGGGAAGCGGCATGCCGGCGCAGCCGCTCCAGGCCGTCGTCCAGGGAGTGGCTCGGGGACTCGACCAGCCCGTCGGTGTAGAGCAGGAGGGTCGCCCCGGGCGGCAGCTCCGCCGTCGCGTCGGGGCGCACCTGATCGTGCTCGACGCCCAGCAGGACCCCGTGTCCTCCGGTCAGGTAGTGGGCCAGGCCCTCGGGGGTGACCACCAGCGGAGGCGGATGGCCCGCGTTGGTCCAGGACACCTCGCACCGGCCGGCGGCGGTGGCCGTCATGCGGGCGAAGACCAGCGTCGCCATGGAGACCTCCGCGATGTCCTGCGTCGCCTGGTCGAGCCATTCCACGACCTTGCTCGGCGGCTTCCGCTGGGACAGCGCGTACGCGCGCAGCATGTTGCGCAGCTGGGCCATGCCGGCCGCCGCGTCCAGGTCGTGGCCGACGACGTCGCCGATGGCGAGCGCCGTGGCCCCGTCCAGCAGCGTGAACGCGTCGTACCAGTCGCCGCCGACCTGGGAGGCGTCCGGCGCGGGCAGGTAGCGGGCGCACAGGCTGCGCCCCGGCGTGCGCGGCAGCGTCGGCAGCAGGTGGCGCTGCATGGTCTCGGCGACCTTGCGCTGGCGCTGGTAGAGGCGGGCGTTCTCCAGGGCGAGGCTGGCCCGGCGGGCGATGTCCTCCAGCAGGGCGGCGTCGGCCGCGGTGAACCGCTCGGGCTGCTTCGCGCGGCCGAGGGTGAGGGCGCCCAGCACGTCGTGCAGGCTGCGCAGCGGGACCATGATCGCCGAGTGCATGCCGGTCGCCTCGAACAGGCGCCGCTGCTCCACCGCGATGCCGGAGTCGGGCGGCCCCTGGTACGTCTCGGGCCCGGCGAAGGACGAGGCGACGCCGCGCAGGGCGCGGGACAGCGGCATCGGGGACTCCTGCGGCACCGGCGGCATGGGCCCCTGGAGGTCCTCCCGGGGCACCACGGTGCCGTCCTGGGCGTGCGCGACGGCGAAGCGCCGCACTTCGTCCCGCTCGCTGATCAGGTCGATGACGGCCCAGTCGGCGAGCCGGGGCACCACCAGGCCGATCAGGCGGCGCAGCGCCTCATGGATGTCCAGGGTGGAGGTGAGCAGGGTGGTCGTCTCGGCGAGCAGCGCGAGCCGTTCCAGCTCGGTCAGGCGCCCGCCGGCCGGGCGCCGCTGGGCGGGCCGCAGGGAGCGCCCGGCCGGGTGGAAGAGGACCAGCGTGGCCGACGGGCGGATGCCGATGTCGCAGGGCGTGACCAGCCAGGACACCGGCAGCAGCGTGCCGTCGCCGCGCTCGAACCACTCACCGTCCCCCTGCTCCGTGTGCCCGCCGAGGATGCTCTCCCGCAGCCGGCACTGGGCCCGCGACACCGGCTCGCCGCAGTAGCTGCGGTGCAGCAGGTCGTGGGCGTCCTGGCCGAGCAGACCGGCGGCGGAACGCGCCAGGAGCTCTTCGCCGCGCGTGTTGACGGCCACGATGGCCCCGCCCTCGTCCGCCAGGTACGCACCGGCGCCGAGGGCCTCCAGAGCCCTGGCCACCGCTTCCCGAGAGCCGTCGGAGCCCGCCATGGTCAGCCTCCCGTCACCGGAGAAATGCCTCGGCCACCCCCGTTTGCTGGATGCCCCCTGACGCCCGCCTGATGCCCCCGCCGGGAAGACGTCAGCCCCTCACCCGCCTACACCCACGTGTCCAGCCACATCCGTCCCTGCCAGGCGCTCTTCGGGATCGGGAGGCCGGTGTAGACGGGGTAGAAGTAGATGAAGTTCCAGACGATGAGGAGGACGAGGATGCCGGCCGTGACGATGCCGGCGGCCCGGCGGCGTTCGCCGGTGAGGAGGGTGCGGGGTTCGGCGGCGGGTTCGGCGGGGCGGCCGATGACGGCACCGAGCATCATGGCCAGGGCCAGGCAGAGGAACGGCACGAAGACCACCGCGTAGAAGAGGAAGATCGTGCGCTCCTGGTAGAGGAACCAGGGGAGGTAGCCGGCGGCGACGCCGCAGGCGATCGCGCCGGCCCGCCAGTCGCGCCTGAACAGCCAGCGGTAGAGGACGTACAGCAGAGCGAAGCAGGCGGCCCACCACAGCAGCGGGGTGCCGAGCGCCAGGACCTCGCGGGCGCAGCCCCCGGCAGCCGTGCAGCCGTCCTGGCCGGCCTTGGGGTCCTCGTAGAAGTAGGAGACCGGACGGCCCAGGACCAGCCAGCTCCAGGGGTTGGACTGGTAGGTGTGGGTGGACGTCAGGTGGGTGTGGAACTCGTACACCTCGTGCTGGTAGTGCCAGAGGCTGCGCAGCCAGTCGGGCAGCCAGGTCCAGCCGCCGGTCCGGCCCTCGGGGCTGGTGGCCCAGTCGCGGTAGTAGCCGCCCTTGGTGGCCAGCCAGCCGGTCCAGGACGCGAGGTAGGCGGCCGCCGCGAGGACGACCGTGGAGAAGAAGGCCGGTACGGCGTCGCGGCGGAGGGCGGAGCGGTACGGGTGCCGGGCACCCGCCGTGCGGCGGGCACCGGCGTCCCAGAGGACCGACATCAGCGCGAAGGCGGCGAGGAAGTACAGGCCGTTCCACTTGGTGGCGCAGGAGAGGCCGAGGCAGAGCCCGGCGGCCAGCCGCCAGGGCCGCCACCCGAGGCCCAGCCGGTCGCCCACCCGGTCGTCGGGGCGCGCCCGCCCGTCCTCGCCGACGGGCAGCGCGGCGGCGAGCCGGGCGCGGGTACGGTCCCGGTCCACGAGGAGGCAGCCGAAGGCGGCCACGACCCAGAACATGACGATGAGGTCGAGCAGCGCGGTGCGGCTCATGACGAAGTGCAGCCCGTCCACAGCGAGGAGCAGCCCGGCCAGGCAGCCGAGGGCCGTGGAACGCAGCAGGCGGCGGCCGATGCGGCAGATCATCAGCACCGAGAGGGTGCCGAGCAGGGCCGTCATGAAGCGCCAGCCGAAGGGGTTCATGCCGAACGCCCACTCGCCCAGCGCGATCATCCACTTCCCCAGCGGCGGATGCACGACGTAGGAGTGCTCGGGGCTGAGCAGGATCCGGGACGGATGGCCGACCAGCGCGTCGTTGGCGTCCTTGGCCCAGGTCCCCTCGTAGCCGTACTGCAGCAGGGACCAGGCGTCCTTCGGGTAGTACGTCTCGTCGAATATCACCTTGTCCGGGCTGCCCAGCCGCCAGAAGCGCAGGACACCGGCGAGCAGCGCGACGAGCAGCGGCAGGCCCCACGCGGCCAGGCGCGCCAGGTGCGGGGCGGCCTGGGGAGCGGGGAAGGGTGCGAGCAGCCGGGTGCGCACGTCCCGCTCCGCGGGCGCGGTGTAGCCGAAGCGGCGCAGCCGCCGCAGCCACGCGGTCGGCGCCGGGGTGCCGCCGCGGTGCGCCCGCACGGCGGCCGCCGGGGCCCCGCGGTGGTCGTCGGCGCGCCGGTCGTTGGTCGCGGTGTCACTCGTCACCGGGCCATCGTAGGGAAGCGGCCTGTGAGAGGCCCGTCTCTCCGGCCGCTCGCCCCGCGCGGCGGGAAGGAGGCCGGCGCGCCTGAAAGGATGGGGCCGTGACTGGAACGCTCGTACTCGCAGGGACCCCCATCGGCGACACCGAGGACGCCCCGCCGCGGCTGGCCGCCGAGCTGCAGGCCGCCGACGTGATCGCGGCCGAGGACACCCGCCGGCTGCGCCGGCTGACGACCGCGCTGGGGGTGCACACCACGGGGCGGGTGGTCTCGTACTTCGAGGGGAACGAGTCGGCGCGCACCCCGGAGCTGGCCGAGGCGCTCGAAGGCGGTGCGCGGGTGCTGCTGGTCACCGACGCGGGCATGCCCTCCGTCTCCGACCCCGGCTACCGGCTGGTGGCGGCGGCCGTCGAGCGCGGCGTGAAGGTGACGGCCGTGCCGGGCCCGTCGGCCGTGCTCACCGCGCTCGCGGTGTCCGGGCTGCCGGTGGACCGCTTCTGCTTCGAGGGCTTCCTGCCGCGGAAGGCGGGGGAGCGGACCGGCCGGCTGAAGGAGGTCGCCGCCGAGCGCCGCACACTCGTGTACTTCGAGGCGCCGCACCGGCTGGCCGACGCGCTCGCCGCCATGGCGGAGGTCTTCGGCCCCGAGCGCCGCGGCGCCGTCTGCCGCGAGCTGACCAAGACCTACGAAGAGGTGCGCCGCGGGCCGCTCGGCGAGCTGGCGGAGTGGGCCGCCGACGGCGTGCGCGGCGAGATCACCATCGTTGTCGAGGGAGCACCCGAGCCGGGGCCGGGCGATCTGGGGCCGGAGGAGCTGGTGCGCCGGGTGCGGGTCCGTGAGGAGGCCGGCGAGCGGCGCAAGGAGGCCATCGCGGGCGTCGCGGCCGAGGCGGGAGTACCCAAGAGGGACGTCTTCGACGCGGTCGTGGCGGCAAAGAACGCGGCGCGTAATGATTCTCGTACGAGTAAATGACAACCCGGAAAGGTAAAGCCGAGGTCGGCTCGGTGTGGGCTTTTGTCTTGGCCCGCTCAAATCTGGGCCAATAGGGAGAACCTTTGCTGCATCGCAGCTCGGAAAGGCGTCCACTGGGAGGTGGGACGTTCGTCCCCGAGAGCTTGTCCGGCGGACAAGAGGAGCTGCGATGACTGAATCTGTGGGAACCACGAACGGGACTCCGCACACGACCGGTACCGGACCTGCCGCACACGAGGCCTACTCCTTCGCCTGCATGAAGTGCGGGCACGGCTGGGAGCAGTCCTACGACATCGAGCACCACGTGGACGTGTCCGGTGAGCCCCGCGTCGTGTACTACGCCGACGGCGTGCGCGTCCCGTCACCACTGACCAGGCCCACCTGCCTCCAGTGCGGCGGACACATAGTCCGCATCATGCGGGCCGGTCAGGTTTCCATGGTCTCGGCCGCCGCCGAGCGGCTCTACTCACCGCGCAGGCCGCAGCCGACGACCGGCCCGGCCGGCGACGCCGGCGACTCCGGCGGCCGGGCCGACGGCGCGCCGCACCGCAGCGGCCACCACTGGCACCTGTCGGACCTGCTGCACCCCTTCCAGCACCACCGCAGGTGAACGAGCGGGCGGCCGTCGCGGGGCGCCCGTCAGAGGGCGTGCGCCGCCTCCCTCGTAGGATCGCGGCATGAGCTCCAAGGACGCACCGCCGCCGCTGCCCGAACCGCTCGGGGTCTCCGTGGCGGACTCGCACACCCACCTGGACATGCAGTCGGGCACGGTCGAGGAGGCACTGACCAAGGCCGCGTCCGTCGGCGTGACGACGGTGGTACAGGTGGGCTGCGACGTGAACGGCTCGCGCTGGGCCGCGGAGACCGCCGCCGCGTACGACGCGGTGCACGCAGCGGTGGCGCTGCATCCGAACGAGGCGCCCCGCATCGTCCTCGGCGACCCCGACGGCTGGAGCCGTCAGGGAGCGCGGGAGCCCGGCGGCGACGCGGCGCTGGACGAGGCGCTCGCGGAGATCGACGCGCTCGCCGCGCTGCCGCACGTCCGCGGCGTCGGCGAGACCGGCCTGGACCACTTCCGCACCGGCCCGGAGGGCATGGCCGCGCAGGAGCGGTCCTTCCGCGCGCACATCGAGATCGCCAAGCGGCACGGCAAGGCGCTGGTCATCCACGACCGCGAGGCCCACGACGACGTGCTGCGGGTGCTGCGCGAGGAGGGCGCGCCCGAGCGGACCGTCTTCCACTGCTACTCCGGCGACGCGGAGATGGCGAAGGTGTGCGCCGAGGCGGGCTACTTCATGTCCTTCGCCGGCAACGTCACCTTCAAGAACGCCCAGCCGCTGCGGGACGCGCTCGCCGTCGCCCCGCCGGAGCTGGTGCTGGTGGAGACCGACGCGCCGTTCCTCACGCCCGCGCCGTACCGCGGTCGGCCTAACGCGCCGTACCTCATTCCGGTCACGCTCCGGGCCATGGCCGAGGTGAAGGGCATGGACGTGGACGCGCTGGCCACGGCCGTCGCGGCCAACACGGCGCGGGCTTTCGACTACTGACCCCTTTTCCGCGGTCACGTACCGTATCCGTACGACTTTGGTGAGTGATCGGCTCTCCGCTACATTCCGGCCCGTCAACCGGTCCTGGGCACGTGGAGCGTCGTGAGTCATTCGCAGCGATACGGATACGCCCCGGCGTACGCGCCTCCGCAGGCGTACGGCCGGCCGGAGGAGCCCGCGACCCAGGAGTACGGGCCGTACGGGCCCCTCGAAGAGGCGCAGGTGTACGACACGTACGCCGCGGCCCGCGCGGCCCGGTCGTACGACGGCTACGACGCCTACGGGGCCCACGACGCGTACGAGGCCCACCCGCCGCAGTCGCACATCCCGCAGGCGTACGTCCCGCAGCCGTACGCACCGGACCCGTACCCGCCGCAGCCCCGCGTCCCCGAGCCGCCGGAGCCGGTGCTGAGCGAGCCGCCGGCGTACGAGGCGGAGCCGGCGGACCCCGGCCCGGGCTCGGCCGGCCGCCGGCAGGACAGCAGGGCCGGAGGACGGGCCGCCGCCCGGCGCGCGGCCCGCCGCAAGCGGTTCGTCGAGCGCCCCGAAGGGCTGCGCAAGCTGGTCCCGCAGGCGCTGGTCGTGGCGTTCCTCGCGGGCGGCACCACCGCCTTCGTCGCACACGACAAGGCGGTCCGGCTCACCGTGGACGGCGACCCGCGGCTGCTGCACACCTTCGCCGGGGACGTCGGCGACCTGCTCGCGGCCGAGGGCGTGCCGGTCGGCCCGCACGACATCGTCGCGCCCGGCGAGGACGCCGCGCTGGCCAGCGGCGACGAGGTCGCCGTGCGCTACGGGCGGCCCGTCGTCCTCACCCTGGACGGGCACCGCCGCACCGTGTGGACCACCGCCCGCACCGTCGAGGGCGCGCTGCGCCAGCTGGGCGTGCGGGCCGAGGGCGCCTACCTCTCCGCCTCGCGCTCGCTGCCCATCGCCCGGCACGGCATCGAGCTGGCCGTCCGCACCGAGCGCACGGTGACCTTCATGGCCGACGGGCACGCCCGCACCGTCCGCACCAACGCCGCCACCGTGCGCGCCGCGCTCGACCGGGCCGGCATCGCGCTGCGCGGCCAGGACACCACCTCCGTACCGCTGGACAGCTTCCCGCGCGAGGGCCAGACCGTCTCCGTGCTGCGCGTCACCGGCACCCGCGAGGTCCGCGACGAGCCGATCGCCTACGAGACGCGGCGCATCGCCGATCCCACGCTCATGAAGGGCACCGAGTCGGTGGTCCAGCCCGGCCGGCCGGGCATGCGCCGGGTCACCTACCAGCTGCGCACCGTCAACGGCGTACGGCAGCGGCCGCGGCTGCTGCGCCAGGAGGTGCTGCGCGTCTCGCGCCCCGAGGTGGTGCACGTGGGCACCGCTCCCGTGCCCGCCGGCGTGGCCGGCGCCGACCACCTGAACTGGCGGGGCCTCGCCCAGTGCGAGACGGGCGGCCGGGCCGACGCGGTCGATCCCACGGGCACGTACGGCGGGCTGTACCAGTTCGACCGGGCCACCTGGCACTCGCTCGGCGGGTCCGGCGCCCCGCAGGACGCGCCCCCCGAGGAGCAGACCTACCGGGCCAAGAAGCTGTACGTCAGCCGGGGGGCGAGCCCGTGGCCGGTGTGCGGCCGTAAGCTTCACCAGTGACCAACAGCAGCACCGATGAGCCCGGCCCGCTCCTGGGCCCCGCCGACATCCGCGAACTGGCCGCGACGCTGGGCGTCCGCCCGACCAAGCAGAAGGGCCAGAACTTCGTCATCGACGCCAACACCGTCCGCCGGATCGTGCGGACGGCGGAAGTGCGCCCCGACGACGTGGTCGTCGAGGTCGGGCCCGGCCTCGGCTCACTGACCCTGGCGCTGCTGGAGACCGCGGACCGGGTCACCGCCGTGGAGATCGACGACCTGCTGGCCGCCGCGCTGCCCGCGACGGTCGAGGCCCGGCTGCCGGAGCGCGCCGGCCGCTTCGCGCTGGTCCACTCCGACGCGATGAAGGTCACCGAGCTGCCGGGCCCGCCGCCCACCGCGCTCGTCGCCAACCTCCCGTACAACGTCGCGGTCCCTGTCCTCCTGCACATGCTGGCCACGTTCCCGACCATCGAGCGCACCCTCGTCATGGTCCAGGCCGAGGTCGCCGACCGGCTCGCGGCCCGCCCCGGCAACAAGGTCTACGGCGTCCCGTCGGTCAAGGCGAACTGGTACGCCGAGGTCAAGCGGGCCGGCGCCATCGGCCGCAACGTCTTCTGGCCCGCGCCCAACGTCGACTCCGGACTGGTCTCCCTCGTCCGCCGCGACAAGCCGCTGGAGACCACCGCCAGCCGGGACGAGGTCTTCGCCGCCGTGGACGCGGCCTTCGCGCAGCGCCGTAAGACGCTGCGCTCCGCGCTCGCCGGCTGGGCCGGTTCGGCCGCCGCGGCCGAGGCCGCGCTGGTCGCCGCCGGCGTCTCGCCGCAGGCCCGCGGCGAGTCCCTGACCGTCGAAGAGTTCGCCCGCATCGCCGAGCACAAGGAAGCCGCAGCCCAGTGACCGCGCCCCGCACCGCCACCGACACCGCCGCCGTCACCGTCCGCGTCCCCGCCAAGGTCAACGTCCAGCTGGCCGTCGGCGCCGCGCGCCCCGACGGCTTCCACGACCTGGCCAACGTCTTCCTCGCGGTCGGCCTGTACGACGAGGTCACCGCGGCCCCCGCCGACACCCTGACGCTCACCTGCGAGGGGCCGGACGCGGACCAGGTGCCGCTGGACCGCACCAACCTCGCCGCGCGCGCCGCCGAGCTGCTGGCCGCCCGGCACGGCATCGAGCCCCGCGTCCATCTGCACATCGCCAAGGACATCCCGGTCGCCGGCGGCATGGCGGGCGGCAGCGCGGACGGCGCGGGCGCGCTGCTCGCCTGCGACGCCCTGTGGGGGACCGGCGCGAGCCGCGAAGAGCTGCTGGAGATCTGCGCCGAGCTGGGCAGCGACGTGCCGTTCAGCCTGGTCGGCGGGGCCGCGCTGGGCACCGGACGGGGCGAGCAGCTGACGCCGCTGGAGACCGGCGGCACCTTCCACTGGGTCTTCGCCGCCGCGGACGGCGGGCTGTCCACGCCCGCGGTCTACCGCGAGTTCGACCGGCTCACCGAGGGCACCGGCGTACCGGCGCCCGAGGCGTCGCCCGCCCTGCTGGACGCGCTGCGCACGGGCGACACGGCCGCGCTGGCCAAGTCCGTCGCCAACGACCTGCAGCCGGCGGCCCTCTCGCTCTTCCCCTCGCTCGCCACGACCCTGGAGGCGGGCACCCGGGCCGGCGCGCTGGCCGCCCTGGTCTCCGGCTCCGGGCCGACCACGGCCTTCCTCGCCGCTGACCGGGCGGGCGCCGACCGGGTCGCCGAAGCCCTGCTGGCCTCCGGCACCTGCCGCTCGGCCCGGGTCGCGGCCGGCCCGGCACCGGGCGCCACGGTCATCGGCTGAGCGCGTACGGCGGGCCGGAAGCGGACGTCCGGCCCGCCGCTAGGCGGTACCGGCAGGCCCGGTCAGCCCGCCGCGCGGGCGAGGAGCTCGGCGGTGCCGCGGCCGGCCCGGAGCACGTCCTCGTCGGCGGTGCCGACGCAGCGGTTCCGCGCGGGGTCGTACGCGGTCATGATCACCCCGGCGTGGTCGGCGGCGGACTCGGCGAGCGTCACCGGCAGCTCCCGCGCACGCAGCGCGTCCGCCAGGTCGCGGGAGTGCTGCGCGGGCACCACGGGGTCCGTGCTGCCGTGCGCCAGGAGGACGGGAGCGGCCGGTACCGCGCCCGCCGCGATCCGCTCCAGCGCGGGGGCCCCGCCGAACCGGTCCGGTATGTCGAACCGGCCCGCGATGCCGACCACGGCCGACGGCCGCCACCCGCCGACGGCGTCCGGGTCCAGCACGGCGCCCACCGCGGACGTCGCGCCGGTCGACCAGCCGGCCAGCACCGTCCGCTCCGGGTCGGCGCCGTGCCGGGCCGCCTGCTCCCGGACGTACGCCAGGGACTCCAGCAGGTGCGCACGGCCCCGGTCCTCGGCGTCCGGGCGCCAGTCCGGGACGAACACCACGGCACCCAGCGCGGCGGCCGCGCGGGCCAGCGGCGCCAGCACGTCCCGCTCGTCCGGGCCGATGCCGTGCCAGAGCAGGACGGCCGGGGGCGGCACGGCCGCTGCGGCCGGCCGGTACACGTCCAGGAGTTTGCCGCCCGGCCCGTAGGGCAGCCCGGCTTCGACGTCCACTTCGAGATCGACTGTCATGGCGGCGACGCTAGCAAGGCCGCAGGCCGCGGCCCCCGGGCGGTCAGGAGCCGGCGCCGGCCGGTGCGCCGCGGACCGCCCGGCGGCGGGCACATGCGTACGGCCGCTCAGACCGTCGGGTGCCGTCGTGCGGTACCACCGCGGACGTGATGCGGGTGTGACCGGCGTGCCGGACTAGGCTGGAAGGCCGACCGATGCGAAGCGCAGGAGTGAGATGGCCGCGAACCTCGTCAATCTGGAAGCCGTCAGCAAGGCGTACGCGCTGCGCACGCTGCTGGACGGCATCTCCCTCGGCGTCAACGAGGGCGACCGGATCGGCGTCGTCGGCCGCAACGGTGACGGCAAGACGACCCTGATCCGCATCCTCGCCAAGCTGGAGCCCGCGGACGGCGGCCGGGTCACGCACGCCGGCGACCTGCGCCTGGGCGTGCTCACCCAGCACGACTCGCTCGACCCCGAGGCGACCGTCCGGCACGAGGTGATCGGCGACCTCGCCGACCACGAGTGGGCCGGCAACGCCAAGATCCGCGACGTGCTGACCGGCCTCTTCGGCGGCCTGGACCTGCCGGGCTTCCCGCAGGGCCTGGACACCGTCATCGGCCCGCTCTCCGGCGGCGAGCGGCGCCGCATCGCGCTCGCGAAGCTGCTGATCGCCGAGCAGGACCTGATCGTCCTCGACGAGCCCACCAACCACCTGGACGTGGAGGGCATCTCCTGGCTGGCCCGGCACCTGCGGGAGCGGCGCTCGGCCCTCGTCGTCGTCACCCACGACCGGTGGTTCCTGGACCAGGTCTGCACCCGCATGTGGGACGTGCAGCGCGGCGACGTGCACGAGTACGAGGGCGGCTACAGCGACTACGTGTTCGCGCGCGCCGAGCGGGAGCGCATCGCCGCCTCCGAGGAGGCCAAGCGGCAGAACCTCATGCGGAAGGAGCTGGCCTGGCTGCGGCGCGGCGCCCCGGCCCGGACGAGCAAGCCGCGCTTCCGCATCGAGGCCGCCAACGAGCTGATCGCTGACGTGCCGCCGCCCCGCGACAACGCCGAGCTGATGAAGTTCGCCAGCTCCCGGCTGGGCAAGACGGTCTTCGACCTGGAGGACGTGACCGTACAGGCCGGGCCGAAGGTGCTGCTGAAGCACCTCACCTGGCAGCTCGGCCCCGGCGACCGGATCGGCCTGGTCGGCGTCAACGGCGCGGGCAAGACCTCGCTGCTGCGGGCGCTGGCCGACGCGGCGCGCACCCAGGGCGAGGCACAGCCCGAGGCCGGGAAGATCGTCGTCGGGAAGACCGTGAAGCTGGCCTATCTCTCCCAGGAGGTCGCCGAACTGGACCCGACGTGGCGGGTGCTGGAGGCCGTGCAGCGGGTGCGCGAGCGGGTGGACCTCGGCAAGGGCCGGGAGATGACCGCGGGCCAGCTGTGCGAGAAGTTCGGCTTCACGAAGGAGAAGCAGTGGACGCCGGTCGGCGACCTCTCCGGCGGTGAGCGGCGGCGGCTGCAGATCCTGCGGCTGCTGATGGACGAGCCGAACGTGCTCTTCCTGGACGAGCCCACCAACGACCTGGACATCGAGACGCTGACGCAGCTGGAGGACCTGCTCGACGGCTGGCCCGGCTCGCTCATCGTGATCAGCCACGACCGGTACTTCATCGAGCGGACCACCGACCGGGTCTTCGCGCTGCTGGGCGATGGGGCGCTGCGGATGCTGCCGCGCGGCGTGGACGAGTACATCGAGCGGCGCGAGCGGATGGCGCAGGCCGCTGCCCCGGCGCCGGCGGCCGCCGCGCCCAAGCAGAAGTCCGCCGCCGTGGACCGGGCGACGCAGAAGGAGCTGCAGAAGATCGAGCGGCAGCTGGACAAGATCGGTACGAAGGAGGCGAAGCTGCACGCGCAGATCGCCGAGAACGCCACCGACTTCGCCAAGGTCGCCGAACTGGACGCGCAGTTGCGGGAGCTGACGGGCGAGAAGGACGAGCTGGAGATGCGCTGGCTGGAGCTGGCCGAGGACGCCTGACCGCGACCGGCCTCCGCGCGGCCCCCGTACGGCGTGCGGAGACCGCGTAACGGCCGCGTCGCAGGTGTGTCCCGGGCCGGTCTCGCCCTTGTGGAGGGCGTGCACCGGCCCGGTGTGATGTGGGTGCCGAGTGATAAAAAGAACCCCCGCTCACATACCGTTGATTGCTGAGACTCATGTCCGATTCGCTCCTTCCCGGGGGGATGTACCGCCCGGGATCGCGGGGGAGGCCGGTCGGGCGCATGAGCCAGTGTGAAGAGGGATCTTCCCGATGACGCAGCCGCCGCAGCCGCCACCACCGCCCGGTCAGCCGCCGTCCGGCGGTTTCGGCGCACCCCAGAACCCGTCGTACGGCTACCCGCAGCAGCCCGGCCAGCAGCAGCCGCCGCAGCCGCCGAACCAGCCGCCGCAGCCCCCGGCCCAGCCGCCCCAGGCCCCGCCGCAGCCGCCGCAGGCTCCGGGGCAGCCGCCGCAGGCTCC
The DNA here is from genome assembly GCF_002920575.1 of Streptomyces sp. Ru73. Lineage (GTDB taxonomy): Bacteria > Actinomycetota > Actinomycetes > Streptomycetales > Streptomycetaceae > Streptomyces. The sequence goes on from NZ_PQSQ01000013.1 coordinate 87,207, forward strand.
GCCCCAGGCACCGCCGCAAGCACCGGGACAGCCGCCCCAGGCGCCCCCGCCCGGTCCGTACGGCGCGCAGCCCGGATACGGCTACCCGGCCCAGGGCCCCGGCTACGGCTACCCGCAGCAGCCCGGTCAGCCCGGCCAGCCCGGCGCCCCCGGCCCGTACGGCAACGCCTACGCGCCCACCACGCAGTACCCCGGCCCCGGCATGCCCCCGCAGGGCGGCGGCGACCAGAAGCGCACCCGCATGATGATCATCGTGGCGGCCGTGGTCGCGGTCGCGCTGATCATCGGCGGCGGCGTGTGGTTCGCCAGCAGCGGCGGTGACGAGCCCGGCCCCGACGGCAAGGGCTCCAGCCAGGGCGGCACCGGCGGCAAGGGCACGGACGGCCCGGTCGCGCTCAAGGGCGGCAAGGTCGCGCTGAACCCGGAGACCAAGCCCGCCAGCTCCACCGGCAAGCTGCTCTTCAACGTCCCGTTGCCCTCCCCGGAGAAGTCCGTGGTGGGCCTCAACGGCGCCTGGGCGACGGCCACGACGTACGCCAAGGTCAGCAAGGCCGAGATCGTCGGCTACGACCTGGACGCGAAGAAGCCGAAGTACAAGCTCCCGATGGACGGCATCATCTGCGGCGCCTCGCAGTACGCCACCGAGGAGGGCAAGGCCGCCGTCGTCTTCGAGGCCGGTCCGCGCAAGGGCGAGAACGAGCGGGAGCCCTGCAGCCGGATCGCGCTGCTGGACATCGATTCCGGCAAGTTCGACTGGCAGAAGACGATGCCCGGCGGCTCGCAGGCCTCCAGCCTCGGCATGGGCGTCACCTTCAGCCAGGGCGCGGTCGTCGCCTCCTGGCCGGGCAACGGCGAGGCCGCGTACGACATCTCCGGCAAGGAGCTGTGGCACAAGCGCGACAACGGCAACGACGCCTCGATGCAGTGCCTGGACCGGGGTATCGGCGGCGGCAAGAAGCTGGTCGCGATCCTGCGCTGCGGTGAGTACGGCTCGCAGACCACGCAGGTCCAGGAGATCGACCCGGCCACCGGCAAGCCGAAGTGGACGTACGACGCGCCCAAGGGTGTGCAGAGCGCCGAGGTGGTCTCCACCAACGGCCCGGTCGTCATCGGCATCGCCGCGGGCGAGGCCAGTATCACGGACATGGTCGTCATCGACGACTCCGGCAAGCAGCAGGCACAGATCTCGCTGCAGGACGACAAGTACAAGCCCAACTGCGGCATCAGCGGCGGCGTGGAGCGGTGCTTCACCGCGACCGCGGACGACAAGTACCTCTACATGCCGTCCAAGTCGCACGACGCGGTCGGCGGCGACTCCTTCTCCGAGCAGAACGAGATCGTGGCCTTCGACCTGAAGACCGGCTCCGCCACCTGGAAGGCGTCCTCGGAGGTCGACCAGGAGATCGTGCCGATCCGCATGGCCGGCGACAAGCTCATCGCCTACCAGGACGGTTACAGCGAGAAGGGCGGCCAGGTCGTCAGCATCGACCCGGCCGCGCAGGGCAAGAAGACGGTCTTCCTCAACCTCCCGAAGGAGACCGCCGACGCGGCCCGCAGCCTGCGCCCGGGCATGACCCGTGCGGTGTACGAGCACGGCCGGCTGTTCCTGAACCAGGACATCATGTCCGGCACGAAGTACGGCCTGGACGACGACAAGTACCTGGGCCTGGCGTTCGGCAGCTGAGGAACCCGCAGGCCCAGCGGCCCGGTCCGGCGGCCCCGTCCTACGAACCGTAGGGCGGGGCCGCCGTCGTACCGGGGGTAGCGGGGGGCACCGGCGCACGACGGCGGACGGTCCGTCGGGTGGCCGTCACGGGACCGGCAGCCACCGGAAGGAAATGATCGGCGACGGGCGGCATGTGGCCCAGAATGGCCGGGATTTCAGCATTCCGACGGGCTTCTGCCCGGTAGGGGGCGCACGATGTCGAACAAGCGTGTAGCTTCCGGATGCAAAGGGGCCCGGCGAAGGGCCGGGGGGCTGGGATCGCCGGGGAATGGGGGGTGGCTGAATGGGCGTGCGGCTCATGGTGGTCGACGACCACCGCCTGCTCGCCGAGGCACTCGCCTCGGCACTGAAGTTGCGCGGGCACAGGGTGCTCGCGGCGGCCGCGCCGAGTGCCGGGGCGGCGGATCTGGTGGTGAGCAGAGCGCCGGAGGTGTGCCTCCTGGGGACGGCCGCGCCCGCCGAGCCGGGGGTCTTCGACCCGGTGGTACGGATCAAGAAGGAGCGGCCCCAGGTGGCCGTCGTGGTGCTCGGCCCGGTGCCCAACCCGCGCGGCATCGCCGCCGCCTTCGCGGCCGGCGCTTCCGGCTACGTCCGCCACGACGAGCGGATCGAGGGCGTGGAACGCGCGATGATGAAGGCGAGGGCGGGGGAGGCGGCGATCGCGCCGGCGCTGCTCCAGCAGTCCTTCGAGGAGCTGCTGCATCCAGCGGCGCAGCCCGACGACGAGGGCGCCCGGCTGCTGCAGATGCTGACCCCGCGCGAGGTGGAGGTCCTGGTCCGGGTCGCCGAGGGCGAGGACACCCGGCTGATCGCGGCCGGCATGGGCATCGCGCCGAGCACGGCACGTACGCACGTGCAGCGGGTGCTGATGAAGCTGGGGGTCGGATCGCGGCTGGAGGCGGCGGCGCTGGCGGCCCGTACGGGGCTGCTGGACCGGGCCGCGGTCAGCAACGCGAACGCGGCGGGGCCCCAGCAGGCCCCGCCGCAGTGACCGCGCGGTGCGTCAGTCCTTGGTGCCGTCGGTGCCGTCGGACGGGGCGCCGGTCTCCTCGGGGGCCGGTGCCTCGGCGGGGCGCAGCTTCATCCACAGCAGGAAGAGCAGGCCGAGGACCAGCATGCCGAGGCCGGTCCAGAGGTTGATGTTGATGTCCTGGGCCTTCTTCAGGTCCGCGTCGGACGCGGTGAAGCCGGCGATCGTGACGATCACGCCGTAGACGACGAACAGTCCGCCGATGATGCGGCGCACGTCGAAGAGCCGGGCCGCCGTCGCGGACCTGCGCTCCAGCTCCTCGACCTCGTTCTGGTAGTCACTCATGGTCTGTGCTCCTTGGGGCCTCAGAAGGAGAAGGGGATGTAGCAGAGCGCGGCGAGGACGACCGCGCCCCAGCCCAGCAGGGCGGGCTTGCGGTACCAGGCGTCGTCGCCCTCGGCGGGCAGCTCCTCCATGCCGGGCGAGCGGGTGCCGTAGACCAGGCCGGCCAGCGACTCGGCGGGCTTGGGCTTGGTGACCAGGGTGATCACGAACATCACGGCCGCGCCGACGACGAACGCCACGATCGAGGAGACGAAGTTGGCGCCCTGGTCGGAGGGGATCGCGATGATGCCCTGCTTGTAGAACCAGAAGTAGTTGACCATCGCGGCGACGGTGCCGGAGAGCAGGCCCCAGAAGCCGGCGGCCGCGCTGGTGCGCTTCCAGAACATGCCGATGATGAAGACCACGAACAGCGGGACGTTGAAGAACGAGAACAGCGTCTGCAGGTAGTTCATGATGTTGCTGAAGCTGGACGCGATGAACGCGGTGCCCATGCCGATCAGCACGCCGACGGCCGTGACCACCCGGCCGGTCTTCAGGTAGTACGCGTCCTCGCGGCCCTTCTTCAGGTACGCGGCCCAGATGTCGTTGGTGAAGACCGTGTTGAAGGAGGAGACGTTCGCGGCCATGCCGGCCATGAACGCGGCGAGCAGACCGGTGACCGCGATGCCCAGCACGCCGTTCGGCAGCAGGTCCCGCATCAGGACCGGGATGGCGTCGTTGTACTGCAGGCCGTCCTTGGTCTTGCCCAGCGAGGGCTCCATGACCAGCGCGATCAGGCCCGGCACCACCACGACCATCGGGATGAAGATCTTGGGGAAGGCGGCGATCAGCGGGGTGCGCTTGGCGGCGGAGAGGTTCTTCGCGGACAGTGCGCGCTGCACCTCGGCGAAGTTGGTGGTCCAGTAGCCGAAGCTCATCACGAAGCCGAGGCCGAGCACGATGGTCAGCCAGTTGGCGCCGAGCGGGTTGGACTCGCCGATGCCGGTGCCGCCCCAGGCGGTGAGGAAGTCACCGCCGTGCGACGTGGTGAGGCTGTCGGTGATGCCGTCCCAGCCGCCGACGCGCTTGAGGCCGACGATGGTCAGCGGGATCAGCGCGGCGAGGATGACGAAGAACTGCAGCACCTCGTTGTAGATCGCGGAGGACAGGCCGCCGATGGTGATGTACGCGAGGACGAAGAAGCCGGCGACGACGATCGCCACCCACTCCGGCCAGCCCAGCAGCGCCTCCAGCACGATCGCCATCGCGTAGAGGTTCACGCCCGCGATCAGCACGGAGGAGACCGCGAAGATGATCGAGGAGAGCAGGTGCGAGGACGGCCCGAAGCGGTGCAGCAGGAACTCCGGCACGGAGCGGACCTTCGAGCCGTAGTAGAACGGCATCATCACCAGGCCGAGGAAGACCATGGCGGGGATGGCGCCGATCCAGTACCAGTGCACGGTGTACGCGCCGTACTGCGCGCCGTTGGCGGCCATGCCGAGGATCTCGGTGGCGCCGAGGTTGGCGGCGACGAACGCGAGCCCTGTCACCCAGGCGGGCAGCGACCGGCCGGACAGGAAGAAGTCCAGGCTGGTCTTCACGCTGCGTTTGGCGGCGAAGCCGATGCCCAGGACGACGGCGAAGTAGATCGCCAGGATGGTGTAGTCGAGCCCGTTCGTCGGGAGGCGTAGCCCTTCGGCCAACGTGATCATGGGTGCTCCGGGGGTCTGGGGGCAGCGCCCCCAGGAACTGCGGTGATGCGGGGCGCCCTTGCCGTGAACGCTCAGAAAGCTACGCTCGGCTCCTCGGAAACTGAACAGTTTTGTTTGATTTGTTTGTTGGATCGTGATCGAGTCATGCGCTCAAGTGACGCTGCGTACCCGGCGCGAGGCGGACCGTTCCCGCGTTGACGGAACTGTTGACTCGTGGTTCATTATGTTTGTTTGTGTTTGGTCGTCGGCTGGCGAGGAGCATCGGTGAAGAAGACGTCCACACGGCTCGCGGACGGCCGGGAGCTCATCTACTACGACTCCCGGGACGACGCCGTGCGCGGTGCCGTCGACGAGCGCCCCCTCCCGCAGGTCACCACCGCCTCCGAGATCCGCCACGACCGCCTCCTCGGCGACTCCGTGGCCATCGCCTCGCACCGCCAGGGCCGCACCTACCACCCGCCGGCCGACGAGTGCCCGCTGTGCCCCTCGCGTGAGGGCCGGCTCTCCGAGATCCCCGAGGCCGACTACGACGTCGTCGTCTTCGAGAACCGCTTCCCCTCGCTCGCCGGCGGTACCGGCCGCTGCGAGGTCGTCTGCTTCACCTCCGACCACCACGCCTCCTTCGCCGACCTCACCGAGGAGCAGGCCGCGCTGGTCCTGGACGCCTGGACCGACCGCACCGCCGAGCTCTCGCAGCTCCCGGACGTCGAGCAGGTCTTCTGCTTCGAGAACCGCGGCGCCGAGATCGGCGTGACCCTCGGCCACCCGCACGGCCAGATCTACGCCTACCCCTTCGTCACGCCCCGCACCGAGCGGATGCTCGCCTCGGCCGGCGCGCACCGCGAGCGGACGGGCGGCCGCAACCTCTTCGACGACGTGGTCGCCGACGAGCTGGCCGACGGCCGCCGCGTCGTCCTGGAGGGCGAGCACTGGGTCGCCTTCGTGCCGTACGCCGCGCACTGGCCGTACGAGGTGCACCTCTACCCCCGGCGCCGGGTGCCCGACCTGCTCGCCCTGGACGAGGACGCGCGCACAGAGTTCCCACAGCTGTATCTGGAACTGTTGCGGAGGTTCGACCGGATCTTCGGGGAAGGGGAGCCGCCGACGCCGTACATCGCCGCGTGGCACCAGGCGCCGGTGCGCGCCCCGCACCGCGACGGCTTCGCGCTCCATCTGGAGCTCTTCACCATCCGACGCACTCCCGGCAAGCTGAAGTTTCTCGCGGGTTCCGAATCCGGCATGAATGTGTTCATCAACGATGTGCCGCCGGAAGCCGCGGCGCAGCGACTGCGAGAGGTAGCGAGCGCGTGAGCAAGAAGTACCTGGTCACCGGCGGTGCGGGATACGTCGGCAGCGTCGTGGCGGCACACCTGCTGGAGGCCGGCCACGAGGTCGTCGTCCTGGACGACCTGTCCACCGGCCACCGCGAGGGCGTCCCCGCGGGCGCGGAGTTCATCGAGGGCCGGGTCCAGGACTCGGCCAAGTGGCTGGACCGCTCCTTCGACGGCGTGCTGCACTTCGCCGCGTTCTCGCAGGTCGGCGAGTCCGTCGTGGACCCCGAGAAGTACTGGCGCAACAACGTCGGCGGCACCATGGACCTGCTCGCCGCGATGCGCGTCGCGGGCGTGCGCCTGCTGGTGTTCTCCTCCACGGCCGCGACCTACGGCGAGCCCGTGAACACCCCCATCACGGAGACCGACCCCACCGCGCCCACCTCCCCGTACGGCGCGTCGAAGCTGGCCGTCGACCACATGATCAGCGGCGAGTGCGCGGCGCACGGCCTGGCCGCGGTGTCGCTGCGGTACTTCAACGTGGCCGGCGCGTACGGCGACTGCGGCGAGCGGCACGACCCCGAGTCCCACCTCATCCCGCTCGTCCTCCAGGTCGCCCAGGGCCGCCGCGAGCACATCTCCGTCTTCGGCGACGACTACCCGACGCCGGACGGCACCTGCGTCCGCGACTACATCCACGTCGCCGACCTCGCCGACGCGCACCTGCTCGCCCTCGACGCGGCGGTGGCCGGCGAGCACCTGATCTGCAACCTCGGCAACGGCAACGGCTTCTCCGTCCGCGAGGTCATCGAGACCGTCCGCAAGGTCACCGGCCACCCGATCCCCGAGGTCGTGGCCCCCCGCCGGGGCGGCGACCCGGCCGTCCTGGTCGCCTCGGCACGGACGGCCACCGACCGCCTCGGCTGGCAGCCGAAGCGCGCGGACCTGGCGGGCATCGTCGCCGACGCGTGGGCGTTCGCCCAGAAGATCCAGCAGCAGTAGGACGAAGGAGTCCGGGTGACAGACACGCAGCACGGCGCCGCCCGCACGGAGGCCGCCTTCCGCGAGGTGTACGGAAACGCCCCCGCGGGGGTGTGGGCCGCGCCGGGCCGGGTCAACCTCATCGGTGAACACACCGATTACAACGACGGCTTCGTGATGCCGCTGGCCCTGCCGCACACCACGACCGCCGCCGCAGCACCCCGCACCGACGGCGTGCTGCGCCTGCACTCCGGCAACGTCCGGGGCGGCATCGTGGAGCTGTGCACCGAGGCGCTGCGCCCGGCCTCCGACGGCGGCTGGGCCGCGTACCCGGCCGGTGTGCTGTGGGCGATGCGCGAGGCCGGGCTGCCCGTCGGCGGCGCCGACCTGCACTTCGACTCCGTCGTGCCCACCGGCGCCGGGCTCTCCTCCTCCGCCGCGCTGGAGGTCGCCACGGCGCTCGCGCTGAACGACCTGTACGGCCTGGGCCTGGACGGCCAGGAGCTGGCCCGGCTCGCCCAGCGCGCGGAGAACGCCTTCGTCGGCGTGCCCTGCGGAATCATGGACCAGACCGCTTCGGCCTGCTGTACCGAGGGCCACGCCCTGCTGCTGGACACCCGCGACCTCGGCCGCCGGCAGGTCCCCTTCGACCTCGCGGCGGCCGGACTCCGGCTCCTCGTCGTCGACACCCGCGTTCAGCACGAGCTGGGTGACGGCGCGTACGCCGAACGCCGGGCCGGCTGCGAGCGGGCCGCCCGGGCACTCGGTGTACGCGCGCTGCGCGACGTGGCGTACGAAGATCTCGCGCAGACGCTGGAGTCGCTGGCGGACGAGGCGGCCGTGCGGCCCCTGGTGCGGCACATCGTGACCGAGAACCGCCGGGTGGAGGACGTCATGGCGCGCCTCGACGCGGGCGATCCACGCGGCATCGGCCCGCTGCTGACCGCCGGGCACGCCTCGCTCCGCGACGACTTCGCGGTCTCCTGCGCCGAGCTGGACCTCGTGGTCGAGGCGGCGAACGAGGCCGGTGCGCTGGGCGCGCGGATGACCGGCGGCGGCTTCGGCGGGTCGGCGATCGTGCTGGTGGAGGAGGGGGCGGCGGACGCCGTCGGCAAGGCCGTCACCGAGGCGTTCGCGGCGGCCGGGTACGCCGCGCCGCGGATCTTCCCCGCCGTGCCGAGCGCCGGGGCCCGGCGGCTGGCGTGACGGAAGCGGCGGCGGGGGCACGCGGGCCCGGCACCGCACATCCGGAACCCGCTGTCAGCCGGTCCCGGCGACTGGCCGAGAGACCCGCCGGCGTCCGGCGGTAACCGGTCGGAATGAGCCGATCACCGGCTACTGGCGCCTCGTGGTGAGCCCGCTGCCTCACCCTGAACACATGGGTCGGGCAGTTTTGCCAATCGGCTTCCGTTGCCGGACCCCGTACGTACGCTGAACAGAGCACCGGTGGGGGCCGGTGCCGATCAGGGGGCGAGCTGGGCCCTCCCCGCCGAAGCGGCGCGGGGAGGCAGGGTACGGCGTCCGGGGCGGGACAGCAGCGCAGCACGGCGGCGGCCGTGCCGCTGCGGTGTTCCCCGTCCCCGGGCGCACGTACCGTTCCTGCCCGTTCCCCGAGACAGGGGGTCCTCAGTGCAACGCATCCGGGTCTTGGTGGTCGACGACCACCGCATCTTTGCCGAGTCCCTGGCGGCGGCGCTCGCGGCCGAACAGGACGTGGACGTGGCGGCGGCCGGGAGCGGACCGGCGGCCCTGCGCAGTCTGGAGCGGGCGGCCTCCGAGGGCCGGCGCTTCGACGTCATGCTCGTCGACGCCGACCTCGGCGCGGCCGTCGCGCCGCTCGCGGCCGTCCCCATGCGGCCGCAGGTCCCGCGGGACGGCGCGGCCGACGGCGCGCCCGTCGACGGCATCTCGCTGGTCACCTCGGTCCGCACCACCCACCCGATGGTCCGTGCCGTGGTGCTCGCGGAGAAGGACGACCCGCGCAGGGCCGCGGCAGCCCTCCAGGCGGGGGCCGGCGGCTGGGTCGCCAAGGACTGCTCGCTCTCCCGCCTGCTGGCCGTGATCCGCGGCGTGCTGCGGGACGAGACGCACCTCCCGCCCGCGCTCCTGACCGGGGTGCTGCGGGAGCTGACGGCGGCGCGCAAGCACCGCACCGAGAGCGAGCGGCTGGTGGAGTCGCTCACCCCGCGCGAGCGCGAGGTGCTGCGCTGCATGGTCGCGGGGCTCGGCCGCAAGGCGGTCGCCGAGCGGCTGTTCCTCTCCCCGCACACGGTCCGTACGCACATGCAGAACGTCCTGGGCAAGCTCGGCGTGCACTCCACGCTCGCGGCGGTGGCACTGGCGCGCCGGGCCGGGGTGGGGCCGGTCGAGCTGGAGCCGCCGCCGTCGTCGTCCCCGGCGGCGCAGCCGGTGCCGACGGCGTCGGTCTCGGTGCCGTGACGCCCCCGGCGGCCGCCGGGGGCCGGGATGCGCCCCGTACGGCGGCCGGCGGCCGGTGCGGCCCGGCCGCCGGCAGACCCTGACCGTCCCGCCGTCCGGGGCTGCGGTCCGGGGCCGGGCTCTCAGGAGCCGCCCCGCGGGCCGGCGTCCGTCAGGACGGCCACGCCGCGGGCGGGCAGGGTGAGCCGCTCCACGGCTGCGGTCAGCGGGGCGGCCGGTGCCAGCGCGTCGGCCATCGGCTCCGGCAGCGCCACCTCGGCCGGCTCCTGCCCGTGGTTGAGCAGGAAGAGGTACCGCCCGCCGGCCCCGGAGCGCACGGTGGCCTGCACCCCGTACGGCAGCCCCGGCAGTACGGGCGTCACGCCCGCGGCCTTGCGCACGTCGTCCATCAGGGACCGCATCAGACCGGGGTCGGGGCGGGTGCCGACGTACCAGGCGGTGCCCCGGCCGTGGGCGTGGCGGGTGATCGCGGGCCGCAGCGCCGGGTCCTCGCCGACGAAGTCCACGACCGAGCCGGCGCCTTCGAGGACGATGTCCTCGGCCCACAGGTCGGCCCGGCCCGAGTACCGTCCGCGCAGCAGCAGCCGGACGCCCTCGTCCAGCGGCCGGAACTCCTCCACCCGCAGGCCCAGCAGTTCGCGCAGCGGCGCCGGGTAGCCGCCGGGGTGCACCCGGTCGTGCGCGTCGACGATGCCGGAGAAGAACGACACCAGCAGGTGCCCGCCGCCGTGCACGTACGCGGTCAGCCGCTCGGCGTCCTCGGCGCGCAGCAGGTAGAGGTTGGGCACGACGACCAGGCGGTAGCCGGACAGGTCCCGGTCGGGGGGTACGACGTCGCAGGCGACGCCCGCCTCGAACAGCGGGCGGTAGTGCGCGAGCGCCCGCTCGGGCGCCGTGAGGGCCGTGGAGGGGCGGGAGTCCAGCTCCAGCGCGCGCCGGCTGTCCCAGTCGGCGAGCAGCGCGACCTGCGCCTCGGAGCGGGTGCCCTCGATGCCCGGTACGGCGGCCAGCTCCCGCCCCAGTTCGGTGACCTCGCGGAAGATCCGGGTGTCGGTGCCGCCGTGCGGGACCATCGCGGAGTGGAACTTCTCGGCGCCGCCGAGCGACTGCCGCCACTGGAAGAAGAGCACCGCGTCGGCGCCCTGGGCGACCGCCTGCCAGCTCCACAGCCGCATCGCGCCGGGCGGCTTGGGGCCGTTGCGGGGGCGCCAGTTGACGGCGCTGGGCGCCTGTTCCAGGAGCAGCCAGGGCTGTCCGTGGCGGGCCGAGCGCATCAGGTCGAAGTTGTAGGCGGCGCGGACGTGGTCGTCGGGGACGTAGGGGTCCTGGTAGAAGTCCAGCGCCATGACGTCCATGTCGCGGGCCCAGGCGAACGCGTCGACGGGCTTGTGGTCCGGCATCAGGTTGGTGGTGACCGGCACGTCCGGGGTGACGCGGGTGAGCACCTCCTTCTCGGCGAGGTAGCAGGCGCGCAGTGCGTCGTCGCTGAAGCGCAGGTAGTCCAGCTGCTGCGCGGGGTTGGCCGAGGTGGGCGCGGCGCGCGGCGGCAGTACCTCCTCGAAGTCGCCGTAGCCCTGCGACCAGAAGGCGGTGGACCAGGCGTCGTTGAGCGCGTCGACCGTGCCGTAGCGCTCGCGCAGCCAGCGGCGGAAGTCGCGGGCCGAGACGTCGCAGTAGCACTGCCGGGTGTGGCAGCCGTACTCGTTGCCGACGTGCCACAGGGCGAGCGCCGGGTGGCCGGCGTAGCGGTGGGCGAGGCGGTCGACGAGGCGGACGGCGTGCTCGCGGTAGACCGGGCTGGAGGGGCAGTAGTGCTGGCGGGCGCCCGGCCAGCGCCGGGTGCCGTCGGCGTCCTCGGGCAGGATCTCGGGGTGGCGGTGGGCGAGCCAGGGCGGTGGTGAGGCGGTCATGGTGGCCAGGCACACCGCGATGCCGGCCTGGCCGAGGCCGTCCATGACGCGGTCGAACCAGCCGAAGTCGTACGTGCCGGGCCGGGGCTCGACCCCGGCCCAGGAGAAGATCCCGGCGGTCACCATCGTGACGTGCGCCTGCTTCATGAGGACGAGGTCCTCGGCCCGTACGTCCTCGGGCCACTGCTCGGGGTTGTAGTCCCCGCCGAACCGGATTGCCATCGCGCGGTCCCCCCTGGGGGCTTGTCGGGTCGCGTGGTCGCTGCGGTACTGCTGGACGAGTGCTGGCCGTGGCTGGTCAGGAGGAGTTCTTCAGGACGCTCCAGCCGCCGTCGACGACGAGGCTCGCGCCGGTGACGAAGGAGGCGTCGGAGGAGAGCAGGAAGGCGATCGTGGCGGCGACCTCCTCGGGGCGGCCGAGCCGGGCCGCTGCGGTCTCGGCGGCCGTGGCACGGCGGTCCTCCTCGGAGATGCCTTCCCAGGCGGCGGTGAGGACGGGGCCCGGCAGGACGGAGTTCACCCGCACGTCCGGCCCGTACTCCACGGCCAGCTGGCGGGCGAGGCCGGTCAGGCCCGCCTTGGAGGCGGCGTACGCGGGCCGGCCCGGCAGCCCGACCAGCGCGTGCACGGAGGAGGTCAGCACCACCGCGCCCTGCCGCGCCCGCAGGTCCTCCAGCGCGGCGCGCACGCCGAGGAACGCGCCGGTGAGGTTGACCGCGAGCTGGTGGTCCCAGTCGGCGCGCGGGGTGCGGTCGGCGGGCGCGACGTACCGGGTGAAGGCGTTGGAGACCAGGCCGTCCACCGGCCCGTAGCGGCCCCGGGCCGCGGCCACGGCACGTTCCCAGGCGGCCTCGTCGGTGACGTCGCAGTGCTCGTAGGAGGCGGTGCCGCCGGCGGCGCGGATGCGGCGCGCGGTGCGCTCGCCGCGCTCGTCGTCGATGTCGAGCAGGAGGACCCGGGCCCCCTCGGCGGCCAGCCGGTCGGCGGTGGCGGCCCCGATGCCGGACGCTGCGCCGGTGACGAGGTGGGTACGGCCGGAGAACCGCGCCGCTGCGGTCGGCGCATCGCGCTGCTGGCTCATGGCCGCGATCCAAGTAGATGGACCCGGTGCCCGGCAAGGGGGCGCCCCGTGCGGGGCGCTCAGCCCGGAATGTTGTCGAACGGGGCCGTCAGCTGCCGCAGCAGTCCGGCCAGTTCGGCGCGCTCCGCGCGGGACAGCTCAGCGAGGATCGCGCGTTCCTGCGTGAGCAGCCCGGCGAGGGACTGGTCGGCGCGGTCGCGCCCTTCCGCGGTGAGCCGGACGAGGACGCCGCGCCGGTCGCTGGGGTCGGGCAGCCGCTCGACGAGTCCCTTTTTGGCGAGCCGGTCGATACGGTTGGTCATGGTGCCGGAGGTGACCAGGGTCTGGGTGAGCAGCTGGCCGGGGGAGAGCTGGTACGGCGAGCCCGCGCGGCGCAGCGCGGTCAGCACGTCGAATTCCCAGGGTTCGAGGCCGACCTCGGAGAAGGCCAGCCGCCGCGCGCGGTCGAGATGCCGGGCGAGCCGGCTGACGCGGCTGAGCACCTCGAGTGGTTCCACATCGAGGTCGGGGCGCTCGCGGCGCCATGCAGCGACCAGTCGGTCGACCTCGTCCTCCATGACGATCAGTGTAGTGGTTGTGTCGACGTGAAGTCTCTTGACGTCAAGATATATTTTCCTGGACGATTGGGCAGCGTCGGCAGCAGTTCTCGCTCACCGGCACCGGCCCGTACAGCAGAGGGGTTCGACCATGCCCGACACGCACGTTGCGCCGACCTGGGACCCACAGCAGTACCTCCATCACGCGACCCACCGCACCCGCCCCTTCCTCGACCTGCTCGCGCGCATCCCCGAGCTGCCCGCCGCGCGCGGGCCCCGCATCGCCGACCTGGGCTGCGGCCCCGGCAACGTCACGGCCCTGATATCCGACCGCTGGCCCGACGCGCACATCACCGGCTTCGACAACTCCGCCGACATGCTGGCGAAGGCCCGCACCTACGCCGGCCCCACGCCCGGCGGCGGCCTGCTGGACTTCGCCCCCGCCGACGCCGCCACCTGGGTCCCGGACGAACCCTTCGACCTCATCGTCTCCAACGCGGCACTGCAATGGGTACCGGGCCACGCCGACTCCTTCGGGCCCTGGATCGACTCCCTCGCCCCCGGCGGCACCCTCGCCTTCCAGGTGCCGGGCAACTTCACCTCGCCCAGCCACGCCCTCCTCGGGGAGCTGTGCGACAGCCCACGCTGGCGCGCCCGCCTCGGTGCTCACGGACGGCGTTTCGTGCACGTCCTGGAGCCGGAGGAGTACCTGAAGCGGCTGATCGACCTCGGCTGCGCGGCCGACGCCTGGGAGACCACGTACGTGCAGGTCCTGCGGGGCGAGGACCCGGTGCTGGACTGGGTGAAGGGGACCGCGCTGCGGCCCGTCCTCACCGCGCTCGCGGACGACCCGGAGGCCTGCGAGGAATTCCTCGACCAGTATCGCGACCTGCTGCGCAAGGCGTATCCGGCGGGGCCGCACGGCACCGTCTTCCCCTTCCGGCGGATCTTCGCCGTGGCGCGCAAGGAGGTCTGAGCGGATGATCACCGGCCTCGACCACGTCCAGCTCGCGGCACCACCCGGCTCGGAGGGCGCCCTGACCGCGTTCTACGAGGGCGTTCTGGGGATGACCCGGGTGCCCAAGCCGCCGGCCCTCGCCGGCCGCGGTGGCGTGTGGTTCGAGGCCGGTACGGTCCGTCTCCACCTCGGCATCGACAGAGACTTCCGGCCCTCGGCCAAGGCGCACCCCGGCGTACTCGTCACGGGCATCGACGCCTTCGCCGCCCGGCTCGCGGACCGTGGCGCGGACGTCACCTGGGACGATGCGCTGCCGGGCCACCGTCGCTTCTACGCCCACGACCCCGTCGGCAACCGGCTGGAGTTCCTCGAACGTACGTGCTGATCAGGGTGCTCGGAATCCCTCTGCGCCGCTCACTCTTTCGGGTGAACTTTGGGGCGCGTGTGGCCCATGGTCACGCCTTCCGGTGACCTATCAGCCGCGGCTTCGGCTCCAGCCCGTCCAGCCCGTGCCAGGCGAGGTTCACCAGATGGGCCGCCACTTCCGCTTTCTTCGGCTTGCGGACGTCCAGCCACCACTGGCCCGTCAGCGCGACCATCCCGACCAGCGCCTGCGCGTACAGCGGCGCCAGCTTCGGGTCGAAGCCCCGCGCCTTGAACTCCAGGCCCAGGATGTCCTCGACCTGCGTCGCGATGTCACTGATCAGCGAGGCGAACGTGCCCGTCGACTGCGCGACGGGGGAGTCCCGCACCAAAATGCGGAAGCCGTCGGTGTAGGACTCGATGTAGTCCAGCAGCGCGAACGCCGCCTGCTCCAGCAGCTCGCGCGGGTGCCCAGCGGTCAGGGCACCCGTCACCATGTCCAGCAGCCGCCGCATCTCGCGGTCCACGACGACCGCGTACAGCCCTTCCTTGCCGCCGAAGTGCTCGTACACCACCGGCTTGGACACCCCGGCCTTCGCCGCGATCTCCTCCACCGACGTGCCCTCGAAGCCACGCTCGGCGAACACCGTGCGACCGATGTCCAGCAGCTGCTCCCGGCGCTCCTTGCCCGTCATGCGGACCCGGCGCGCGCGCCGCGCGCCCGCGCCGGACGACGCCTTGTCCTTGCTGTCACTCACGCTGCTGCCATCGATCGCCACCCGACAATCATGCCTCCCCCGGCTACGGCCGGGCGGCGCCCCCCGCCGCGGCCTTGTCCGTGCGGCGCGAGTCCAGCCGCGAGGCGTTCGGCCACCGCACGTCGTACGCCCAGCCCAGCTTCTCGAACCAGCTGATCAGCCGGGCGCTGGAGTCCAGCTGCCCCTTCAGCACGCCGTGCCGCGCGCACGTCGGGTCGGCGTGGTGCAGGTTGTGCCAGGACTCGCCGCAGGAGAGCACGGCCAGCCACCAGACGTTGCCGGAGCGGTCCCGGGACTTGAAGGGGCGCTTGCCCACCGCGTGGCAGATGGAGTTGATCGACCACGTGACGTGGTGCAGCAGCGCGACCCGGACCAGCGAGCCCCAGAAGAACGCGGTGAACGCGCCCCACCACGACATGGTCACCAGCCCGCCGATCAGCGGCGGCACCAGCAGCGAGACGGTCGTCCACAGCACGAACTGCCGGGAGATCGCGCGGATCGCCGGGTCCTTGATCAGGTCGGGCGCGTACTTGTGCTGCGGCGTCTGCTCCTCGTCGAACATCCACGCCATGTGCGCCCACCACAGGCCCTTCATCAGGGCCGGCACGGTCTCGCCGTAACGCCACGGAGAGTGCGGGTCACCCTCCGCGTCGGAGAACTTGTGGTGCTTGCGGTGATCCGCCACCCACCGCACCAGCGGACCCTCCACCGCGAGCGACCCCATGATCGCCAGCGCGATGCGCAGTGGCCGCTTCGCCTTGAACGACCCGTGCGTGAAGTAGCGGTGGAAGCCGATCGTGATGCCGTGGCAGCCGATGAAATACATCGCCACCAGCAGCCCCAGATCGAGCCAGCTCACCCCCCAGCCCCAGGCCAGTGGCACCGCGGCCACCAGCGCCAGGAACGGCACGGTGATGAACAGCAGGAGCGTGATCTGCTCCACCGACCGGCGCTGCTCGCCGCCCAGCGTCGCGGACGGCGCGGGAGTACCGGCGGACTTGACGGTTTTCTCGACGACTTCGGGGCCAGCGGTCATGTGTGTCCCTCGCTGGGGTCGGGGGCAGGGCTACGGTTCCGTAACCTACGGTCTCGTAAGTATGGCAGTGCCGCCACACCGTACAAGGGTGTGACCGGCCCGACAGCCCCTCTCACAGAGCGGACAGTGTGACCGCCCGAAAAGCGGAGATCTATTCTTGAGGCGTCGGACAGCGCGGTCCGCAACCCGCCACCAGGGAGTGTCCACAAGACACCCACCAGCCCAGACGTGCTCAATCACTGCAAGGAGCCGCACCTGTGAGCAGTGCCGACATCTCTCCCGACGCCGCCCAGCGGACCCCGCACCCCGAGGCCCCCGACACGGCAGAAGCCGGCAACGGCGCCCTGCGCGCCGACATCCGCCGCCTCGGTGACCTGCTCGGCGAGACCCTCGTACGCCAGGAGGGTCCGGAACTCCTCGATCTGGTGGAACGCGTACGCGCATTGACGCGCACCGACGGTGAAGCCGCCGCCGAGCTCCTCGGCGACACCGACCTGATCACCGCCACCAAGCTCGTACGGGCCTTCTCCACCTACTTCCACCTCGCGAACGTCACCGAGCAGGTCCACCGCGGCCGCGAGCTGCGCGCCAAGCGCGCCGCCGAGGGCGGCATCCTCGCCCGCACCGCCGACATGCTGAAGGACGCCGACCCCGAGCACCTCCGCGAGACCGCGGCCCACCTCGCCGTGCGGCCCGTCTTCACCGCCCACCCCACCGAGGCCGCCCGGCGCTCCGTCCTCACCAAGCTCCGCAAGGTCGCCGAACTGCTGGAGACCACCGACGCCGGCGACCGCCGCCGCGCCGACCTCCGCCTCGCCGAGAACATCGACCTGATCTGGCAGACCGACGAGCTGCGCGTGGCGCGCCCGGAGCCCACCGACGAGGCCCGGAACGCCATCTACTACCTCGACGAGCTCGGCCGCGGCGCCGTCGGCGACGTCCTCGAAGACCTCGCCGCCGAGCTGGAGCGGGCCGGCGTCCAGCTCCCCGCCGGCACCCGCCCCCTCACCTTCGGCACCTGGATCGGCGGCGACCGCGACGGCAACCCCAACGTCACCCCCCAGGTGACCTGGGACGTCCTCATCCTCCAGCACGAGCACGGCATCACCGACGCGCTGGAGCACGTCGACGAGCTCCGCGGCGCCCTGTCCAACTCCATCCGCAACTGCGGCGCCACCGAAGAGCTCCTGTCGTCGTTGCAGCGCGACCTGGAGCTGCTCCCCGAGATCAGCCCCCGCTACAAGCGGCTGAACGCCGAGGAGCCCTACCGCCTCAAGGCCACCTGCATCCGCCAGAAGCTCGTCAACACCCGCGAACGCCTGGCCAACGACACCCCGCACGTCGCCGGCCGCGACTACCTCGGCACCCGCGAGCTGATCGACGACCTCACCCTGCTGCAGACCTCGCTCCGCGAGCACCGCGGCGGCCTCGTCGCCGACGGCCGTCTGGAGCGCACGATCCGCACCATCGCCGCGTTCGGCCTCCAGCTCGCCACCATGGACGTCCGCGAACACGCCGACGCCCACCACCACGCCCTCGGCCAGCTCTTCGACCGGCTCGGCGAGGAGTCCTGGCGCTACGTCGACATGCCGCGCGACTACCGCCGCAAGCTCCTGGCCAAGGAACTGCGCTCGCGCCGCCCCCTGGCCCCCAGCCCCGCCCCCCTGGACGAGGCCGGCGCCAAGACCCTCGGCGTCTTCGAGACCATCCGCAAGGCCAAGGACACCTTCGGCCCCGAGGTCGTCGAGTCCTACATCATCTCCATGTGCCAGGGCTCCGACGACGTCTTCGCCGCCACCGTCCTCGCCCGCGAGGCCGGCCTCATCGACCTGCACGCAGGCTGGGCCAAGATCGGTATCGTCCCCCTCCTGGAGACCACCGACGAGCTGAAGATCGCCGACAAGCTCCTCGACGAAATGCTCTCCGACCCCTCCTACCGACGCCTCGTCGCCCTCCGCGACGACGTCCAGGAGGTCATGCTCGGCTACTCCGACTCCTCCAAGTTCGGCGGCATCACCACCTCCCAGTGGGAGATCCACCGCGCCCAGCGACTCCTCCGCGACGTCGCCCACCGGCACGGCGTACGGCTGCGCCTCTTCCACGGCCGCGGCGGCACCGTCGGCCGCGGCGGCGGCCCCTCCCACGACGCGATCCTCGCCCAGCCCTACGGCACCCTCGAAGGCGAGATCAAGGTCACCGAACAGGGCGAGGTCATCTCCGACAAGTACCTCGTACCGTCCCTGGCCCGCGAAAACCTGGAACTGACCGTCGCGGCCACCCTGCAGGCATCGGCCCTGCACACCGCGCCGCGCCAGTCCGACGAGGCGCTGGCCCGCTGGGACGCCACGATGGAGACCGTCTCCGACGCCGCGCACGCCGCGTACCGCAAGCTCGTCGAGGACCCGGACCTGCCGACGTACTTCCTCGCCTCGACCCCCGTCGACCAGCTCGCCGACCTGCACCTGGGCTCGCGGCCCTCCCGCCGCCCCGGCTCGGGCGTCTCCCTCGACGGCCTCCGCGCCATCCCGTGGGTCTTCGGCTGGACCCAGTCCCGCCAGATCGTCCCCGGCTGGTTCGGCGTCGGCACCGGCCTCAAGGCCGCCCGCGAAGCCGGCTCGGAAGCCGTCCTCGCCGAGATGCACGAGCACTGGCACTTCTTCCGCAACTTCCTGTCCAACGTCGAGATGACGCTGGCCAAGACCGATCTGCGGATCGCCCGCCACTACGTCGACACCCTCGTCCCCGACGAACTCAAGCACGTCTTCGACGTCATCAAGGCCGAACACGAGCTGACCGTCCAGGAAGTCCTCCGGGTCACCGGCGAGAACGAACTGCTGGAGGCCAACCCGGTCCTCCAGCAGACCTTCCGCATCCGCGACGCCTACCTGGACCCGCTCTCCTACCTCCAGGTCTCCCTGCTCGCCCGCCAGCGCGAGGCCGCCAAGCGCGGCGAGGAGTCCGACCCGGTACTGGCCCGGGCACTGCTGCTCACCGTCAACGGCGTGGCCGCGGGCCTGCGCAACACCGGCTGACCCGCCGGACGGAGCGGCCGGTCACCGCACGGTGACCGGCCGCCCCCCCCGCACGGGGTGCCGTCAAACCCCGGACGAGCCGGGTCACAGCGTGAAGAACGCCGCCACCAGCAGCGCGACCCCCGTCAGACCGACGGCCCACGCCGTCCGCCGCATCCGCAGACCCCCCGCCACCACCAGCGAAGCCAGCAGCAGCGCACCGCCCAGCGGCGCCCACGCGTACAGAATGCCGCCGGGCCCCGTACGCACCGCCCGGTCCGTGCCCGGCTCCACCGTCACCTGCACCTGCCGGCCCTTCTCCTGGGACCCGGCCGTCTTCGCCAGCACCACCTTCGCCCGCCGCTGCCCGTCCCCGCCCGTCGGCACATAAGGACCCCAGCAGCGGTCGTCGTCGCACGCCGCGACCGTCATCGTGCCGCGCTCCTTCGCCCGCACGAGCATCGCGTACTGCGCTGACCCCCACGACGTCCACGCACCGGCCACCAGAATCAGCAGCGCGAGCAGCGCCATCAGCGCATTCTTCAGCACGAGCAGCAGCCCGAAGGCGCTCTCACCCGCCCGCCGCGTCCGGCTGCGCTTCTTTGTCCCCGTCGTACCTGTCCTGGACATGGCGGTGATCCTTGGCCATGCGAGCACACGCGGTCAACTCGATCAGACCGCTTCGTCAGCCGACGTCCCGCCCTGTCCCCGTCAGGAGTTGTAAGCCGATTGCGCCCGTTCCAACCCCTCTGTGACCAGCGCCTCCACCGCATCCGCCGCCCGGTCCACGAAGTAGTCCAGCTCCTTGCGCTCCGCCGACGAGAAGTCCTTCAGTACGAAGTCCGCCACCTGCATCCGCCCCGGCGGCCGCCCGATACCGAACCGCACCCGGTGGTACTCCGCACCCAGCGACTTCGTCATCGACTTCAGCCCGTTGTGCCCGTTGTCCCCACCGCCCAGCTTCAGCCGCAGCGCCCCGTAATCGATGTCCAGCTCGTCATGGACCGCCACGATCCGCTCCACCGGCACCTTGTAGAAGTCCCGCAACGCCGTCACCGGACCACCCGACAGGTTCATGTACGACGACGGCTTCGCCACCACCACCCGCCGGCTCCCGGGCCCCGGCGGACCGACCCGCCCCTCGACCACCTGCGCCCGCGCCTTGTGCGCCTTGAACCGGCCACCCATCCGCTCCGCCAGCAGATCGGCCACCATGAACCCCACGTTGTGGCGGTTGCCGGCGTACTCAGGACCCGGATTCCCCAGACCCACCACCAGCCACGGACCCGCCGCGCCCTCACTCACAGCTGCTCTCCTGTACGTAGAAAAACCGCCGCCCCGCTCGCAACGAACGGGACGGCGGCGGAAGAACCGGTGACGACGGCCGGCGAACGGCCACCGTCAGAGGCGTTCCGAGGCTTTAGGCCTCGGCGCCCTCCTCGGCCTCGCCCTCGCCCTCGGCAGGGGCCTCGGCCTGCGCGGCCACGACCTGCAGCACGATCGCGTCCTCCTCGACACCGAGGGAGACGCCGGCCGGCAGCTTGATGTCCTTCGCCAGCACCGACTGACCGGCGTCCAGACCCGCGATGTCGGCGGTGACCGACTCGGGGATGTGGGTCGCCTCGGCCTCGACCGGCAGCGCGTTCAGCACGTGCTCCAGCAGGTTGCCGCCCGGGGCCAGCTCACCCTCGGTGTGGATCGGCAGCTCGACGGCCACCTTCTCACCACGGCGGACCAGCAGCAGGTCCACGTGGTTGATGATGCCCATGCGGAGCGTGGCACGCTGCACGTCCTTGGGGATCACCAGCTCTTGCTTGCCCTCGATGTCCAGGCTGATCAGAACGTTGGAGTTCTTCAGCGCCATCAGGGTGTCGTGGTGCGGCAGGGCCACGTGACGCGGCTCCGAACCGTGACCGTAAACCACCGCGGGAACCTTGTCCTCGCGACGCAGACGGCGGGCGCTGCCCTTGCCGAACTCCGTACGCAGCTCGGCGGAAATCTTCACCTCGGCCATAACGCACTCCTCGTAGTACTTCTCACGGATCTGACGACCGTCACCCGGCCCACGACAGACCTGCTACGAAGAGCGCGTCGATAACGGAGCGCCGTACACGAGTACGGCCTCCCTCGCCGAGCAACTCCACGAGTCTACCCGGCGGGGAGGCCGCCCCGAAAATCGATCTCTATCGAGAGACCGGGGTCACTGCTCCTCGAACAGGCTCGTCACCGAACCGTCCTCGAAGACCTCCTGGATCGCCCGCGCGATCGTCGGCGCCATCGACAGCACCGTGATCTTGTCGAGCTCCAGCTCACCCGGCGTCGGCAGGGTGTTGGTGAACACGAACTCGCTCACCTTCGAGTTCTTCAGGCGGTCCGCCGCCGGACCCGACAGAATGCCGTGCGTCGCCGTCACGATCACATCCGCCGCACCATTCGCGAACAGCGCGTCCGCAGCCGCACAGATCGTGCCGCCGGTGTCCACCATGTCGTCGACCAGGACACACACCCGGTCCTTCACGTCACCCACGACCTCATGGACCGTGACCTGGTTCGCCACGTCCTTGTCACGCCGCTTGTGCACGATCGCCAGCGGCGCGTCCAGCCGGTCGCACCACCGGTCCGCCACCCGCACACGGCCCGCGTCCGGGGACACCACCGTCAGCTTGTTCCGGTCCACCTTCGCGCCCACGTAGTCCGCCAGCACCGGCAGCGCGAACAGGTGGTCCACCGGACCGTCGAAGAAGCCCTGGATCTGATCCGTGTGCAGGTCCACCGTGACGATGCGGTCCGCACCCGCCGTCTTCAGCAGGTCCGCCACCAGACGCGCCGAGATGGGCTCACGGCCGCGGTGCTTCTTGTCCTGACGGGCGTAACCGTACGACGGAATGACCACCGTGATGCTCCGCGCGGAAGCCCGCTTCAGAGCATCAATCATGATCAGCTGCTCCATGATCCACTTATTGATGGGAGCCGTGTGGCTCTGCATCAAAAAGCAGTCCGCGCCACGCGCCGACTCCTGATAGCGGACGTAGATCTCACCGTTCGCGAAGTCGAACGCCTTCGTCGGGACCAGGCCGACACCCAGCTGGTGAGCAACCTCCTCCGCCAGCTCGGGGTGGGCGCGGCCGGAGAAGAGCATCAGCTTCTTCTCGCCGGTCGTCTTGATCCCGGTCACAGCAAATCTCCTTGCCAAGCTGTCAAACATGAGGGCGCCGGGGGAGCGCCGTCCACGTTGCGTGCGCTTATCACGGTACGCCCCGCACGGCGCACCCGTTGCCCGGTCACTGCTCGCCCTTGCTCTCCTGACGAGCAGCCGAAGCGGCCTGCGCGGCGGCGCTCCCGGGTCGCTTGCGGGCGACCCAGCCCTCGATGTTCCGCTGCTGACCACGCGCGACAGCCAGCGAACCCGGGGGCACATCCTTGGTGATCACGGAGCCCGCCGCGGTGTACGCGCCGTCCCCGATCGTGACAGGAGCCACAAACATGTTGTCCGACCCCGTCTTGCAGTGAGAACCCACCGTCGTGTGGTGCTTCGCCTCACCGTCGTAGTTCACGAAGACGCTCGCCGCACCGATGTTGGTGTACTCACCAATGGTCGCATCCCCGACATACGACAGATGCGGCACCTTCGTACCCTCACCGATCTTCGCGTTCTTCATCTCCACATACGTGCCGGCCTTCGCCTTCAGACCCAGCTCCGTACCCGGCCGCAGATACGCGTACGGACCCACACTCGCCCCCGGCCCGACCTTCGCACCGTCCGCCACCGTGAAGGACACGACCGCCCCCTCACCGACCGACGTGTCCGCCAGCCGCGAATGCGGACCCACCTCGGCGAACGACGCCACATGCGTACTGCCGAGCAGCTGCGTACCAGGATGGACGACCGCGTCCGGCTCGAACGTCACCGTCACATCCACCCACGTCGACGCCGGATCCACCACCGTCACACCGCTCAGCATCGCCGCTTCCAGCAACCGCTCGTTCAGCAGCCGGCGCGCCTCCGCCAGCTGCACACGGTTGTTGATCCCCAGGATCTCCCGGTGATCCGGCGCCACCGCCGCACCCACCCGGTGCCCGGCCTCCCGCACGATCCCCAGCACGTCCGTGAGGTACTCCTCACCCTGGCTGTTGTCCGTCCGCACCTTGCCCAGCGCCTCGATCAGCAGCCGCGCGTCGAACGCGAACACGCCACTGTTGATCTCCCGGATCGCCCGCTGCGCGTCGCTCGCGTCCTTGTGCTCCACGATCGCGGTGACGGCCCCCGTGGCCTCGTCCCGCACGATCCGGCCGTACCCGGTCGCATCCGGCACCTCGGCGGACAGCACCGTCACGGCGTTGCCGTCCGCGGCGTGCGTCTCGGCCAGCGCCTTCAGCGTCTCCCCCGTCAGCAGCGGCGTGTCACCGCACACGACCACCACGGTCCCGTCCAGCTCCACGCCCGGCGCGCCGGCCTCACCGGAACCGCCGGAGGTCAGCTCCTCCAGCCCCATCCGGACGGCATGGCCCGTGCCGTTCTGCTCGTGCTGCACCGCGGTGCGGACGCTCGCGTCGATCTCGGCGAGGTGCGCGGTGACCTGCTCGCGGGCGTGGCCCACGACCACCACGAGGTGCTCGGGGTCCAGCTCACGGGAGGCGGCGACGACATGGCCGACGAGGGAGCGGCCGCAGATCGCGTGCAGGACCTTGGGGGTCGCCGACTTCATGCGGGTGCCCTCACCCGCTGCGAGAACGACGACGGCTGCCGGGCGGTTGGCGCTCACGGGGATGCCCTTCGGCTTCTTGGCTACTTCGGGTGGTGGACACCCGAAGGATACCGGTGCGTATTGCAGCCGAAACGCGGACGGGTCCCGACGATGCCGTCAGGACCCGAACTGAGCATTGCTCCCCTGCCAGGACTCGAACCCGGACATAAGGCACCAAAAGCCTCAGTGCTGCCAATTACACCACAGGGGATGGCAAACGGGGTTAAACCGGACAACCCCCCCGGTTGGTCCCGTTCAGCACCCAACACTATGCCGTACCACCAGCCTTCAATGCGACGGTACAGATCGGCGCCCTTCCTCACCCGTACCACGAGGCAGCCGCGGTAGTCGTCACCGGTGTTCTTCCGGACCGTCTTCGGGTTGTGCTTCTTCAGGGTGGTCTTGCCGAAGGCGGAGGTGTCGACGCCGGCCAGGTCGGCCCAATAGAGGCCCCGCGCCGATGAGGAGCAGTTCGCGATCGCTCAGCTTGCCGACCTCGTCCCGGGCGGCGGCCTTCGTCTTCTGCCGCTCCGCGTCGCGCACGGTGAGCTCGTGCTCCCAGCGCTTCTGTGAGGCGATCCTGGCCTGCTCGCCGGGTGCGCGCCGATCCGGCTTCGGCAGGTCCCGGACCCACAGCGAGATCGAACTCGTCGAGACGCCGAGCTCCAGCTGGATCTGGTCGTAGGTCATGCCCGGAAGGCGGAGCTCGCGGGCCTTCGCGCGGAGGTCGTCCTTGGCGTTGGGGCGCTTGGTCCATTCCGGGGGCGGCTCGCCCTGGAGTGCGCGGTTCAGCAGGTCGTTGTTGTGGATTTTGAGGCGGTCGCGGATCCGGCGGCGACTGAGGCCGGCGCGGCGGAGCGTCACCGCTTCGTCGCGCAGGGACTCGAAGTCCGGGTAGGTGTTCGTCACAGTGCAAAGCGTCCGCGGCCGGCGGGCAGGCGTGCCGGAAATGCCGGGTGATTCGTCGCTTCGGGGGAAACTCGCAGGTACTGGTCCGTAACGGACGGGTCGCATGGTCGTCGTCGTGGCCGGAAAACGGTGGCGGGCGCCCGTAGGGTGGGCGGTATGACCGCGACGGGGGTAAGGGACGCCGGAGGCGTCAGGGGCGAGCCGAGGAGCGGGCCGTGGTGGTGGGAGCGCCGCCGCAGTGCCGTGCTGGACGTGTTCCTGGCGGTTGCCTCGGCGGTGGAGTGTGTTTTCGAGGGGGTGCAGTTCGCGCACGAGTCCCGGGTGCCGGTGGCGGTCGGGGTGGTGCTCGGGCTGCTGGTGGGCCCGGTGCTGCTGGTGCGGCGCAAGTGGCCGATTGTCGTCGTTCTGGTGGCGATCGCGGTGTCGCCGGCGGAGCTGGGCGCGCTGCTGACGGTGGTGGGGCTGTACACGCTGGCGGCGTCGGACGTGCCGCGCCGGTTCACGGTGCTGCTGGCGGGGATGTCCGTCGTGGGCACGCTGATCATCACGGCCCTGAAGATGCAGCAGGACGTGGCGAGCCAGGAGGACTTCGATCCGCCGTGGTGGTTCGTGCCGCTGGTGTCGGTGGCGCTGGGGCTGGCGCTGACGGCGCCGCCGGTGCTGCTGGGGCTGTACGTGGGGGCGCGGCGCCGGCTGGTGGAGAGTCTGCGGGAGCGTGCCGACGGTCTGGAGCGGGAGCTGATGCTGCTCGCGGAGCGCGCGGAGGAGCGTGCGGAGTGGGCGCGTAATGAGGAGCGGACGCGGATCGCGCGGGAGATGCACGACGTGGTGGCGCACCGGGTGAGTCTGATGGTGGTGCATGCGGCGGCGTTGCAGGCGGTGGCGTTGAAGGATCCGGAGAAGGCGTCGCGGAACGCGGGCCTGGTGGGGGACATGGGCCGGCAGGCGTTGATGGAGTTGCGGGAGATGCTGGGGGTGCTGCGTACGGGGGAGGGCGCGGCGGCGTCGGCGCGGGTGTCGGACGAGCCGGAGCGGCTGGTGGCGGTGGCGTCGAAGGTGTCGCGGGGGCCGTCGGGGCCGGAGGCCGGTACGGGTTCGGCGGCCGGTGCCGGGGCCGGTGCGGACGGTGCGGCCGCGGCGGGTGCGCCGGGTGCGGTGCGGGCCGCCGCGGTGGTGGCCGAGGGTGAGGGGGAGGGGCCTTCGCTGTCGGAGGTGGCGGCGCTGGTCGAGCAGTCGCGGGCGGCGGGCACGGTGGTGGAGCTGTCGGTCGAGGGGGACGCGGGCGCTTATGGGCCGGGGGTGGAGCAGACGGTGTTCCGGGTGGTGCAGGAGGCGCTGACGAACGTGCACAAGCATGCGCCGGGGGCGAAGGTGCGGGTGCGGCTGGCGCATCGGGACGGGGAGGTCGCGGTGCAGGTGGAGAACGGTCCGTCGGAGCGCGGGGCTGCGGATGCGGGGCTGCCGAGCGGGGGGAACGGTCTGGTGGGGATGCGGGAGCGGGTGACCGGGCTGGGCGGGGTGTTCGTCTCGGGTCCGACGGAGGCGGGGGGCTTCCGGGTGTCGGCGGTGCTGCCGGGCGGGGAGCGGTAGCCGGGGCGGTGGCCTGGAGCGGCGGGCGGGGCCGGCCCCGCCCGCCGGGATCACCGGCCCCGCCCGCCGGAACCATCGGGACCACCGGCCCCGCCTCGACGCCGGCCGCGCCGTGGCGGCCGGCCCGCATGGACCTCAGTCCGTCGCGACCGTCAGGCGTGTCGGGCGCGTGCCGAGGACCAGGGTGGAGAGGGCCTGGTCGATGTCGTGGCCGAGGTACCAGTCGCCGGTGTGGTCGAGGCTGTAGACGCGGCCCTGGGCGTCGATGGCCAGGGTCGCCTGGCTGTCGGCTTCCCGGCCGAGGGGGGCGACCTGGGTGTCGAGTGCGCGGCCGAGGTCGCCCAGGGTGCGGGCGAGGTGGATGCCGTACAGGGGGTCGATCTCGAAGGGCGTGGGGGCGATGTGCCGGCCGGGGCCCGGCGCGCTGATGCGCAGGGTGCCGAATTCGGCCCAGGCTTCGACGGCGGCGGGGAAGACGGTGTGCCGGTGGCCGCCGGGCGAGGTGTGTTCGCGGAGGGCGTCGGCCCAGTGTTCGGCCTGCTTGATGTCCCAGCGGCCGGGCTGCCAGCCGGCTTCCTGCAGGGCGGCGTCGACGGCGACGGGGAAGCGGGTGGTGGCGCCGGCTGCCCGGTCGTACGCGGTGGTGGCGGGGGTGGGGGAGCTCATGGTGCGGGTCAGCTCCCTGCCGGGGAGAAGCCGACGGGCATGACGCCGAAGAAGGCGAGGAGCGCGTCGCAGGAGCGGCAGGGTGCGGCGTAGTGGCCGTGCTGGGGGTCGCCGTCCTCGCGGATGTGACGGGCGGTCAGTTTGGAGTGCTTCAGTGAGCGGCGGGCTTCGCCGTTGGTGAGCGGCTTTTTGGACTGCCGTTTGGAGCGGTTGGCCTCGACGGCGGTGAGGTGCCGGGAGAGGAGTACGGCTTCGGGGCAGCGGCCGGTGAAGCGCTCGCGCTGTGCGGTGCTGAGGGTGTCGAGGAAGTCCTGGACGAGCGGGTGGAGCGTGGGGGGCTGTTCGGACTTGCTGGCGGTGCAGGTGAGGGTTTCGCCGCGTACGGAGAGGGCGGCGGCGACGGTGGGGAGGATGCCGTCGCGGCGGTGCCGGAGTACGGGCGGGCCGTCGTGGTCGGCGGCGCTCCAGCCGATCCGGGGGTCGCCGACGGGGTGTGCCGGTGCCGGTGCGGTGTGCTGTGCGGCGGTGCGCCCGGTGGACCGTGCGCTGGACTGTGCGGTTGTGCTCATGGCGGTGCTTCCCTCCCTGCATCCCCCGTCTGCGGGGGTCAGCCTGCCAAACGCGCTGGGTGTTGCGGAAGTCGGGCATGCCGCAGGGGTGTCACTGGTGGGTGACAGTCCTTGTCACGGGTCTGTGACAGTCGGCCGGTTGGGGGTCTGGTGGGACAGGTGTGCGGATGGGGCGCGGGCGGGGTGCGGGGTGGGCGTGCGGGCGGGGTTTCCCGCCGGGAGGGGCGGCAGCTGTGGCGGGCCGGTGCGGGCTCGGCGGGCGGCCGTCAGGCGGTCGCCCGGCAGTCGTCGGGCGGTCGGCGGGTGGCCGGGAAGCGGCCGGTGGGCGGCCGGCGGGGGCGTACGGGGGCGGGGCGGGGGTTGCCGTAGCGCTTAGGCTGTGCGGCAGTAGCCAGTTCCAGCCAGGGGGCATCCGCCATGACGACAGGTCCGATCAGTGGGGGGCTGGGGGCACCTCCCAGCCGCCAGGCTGGGGGACACGCCGCGCCACCGAACACGGCCTACGCCGGGCAGGTCGTGCATTTCCCGGACCCGGTCCGGGCCGCGCGCTACCCGAGGGGCGTACGGGTGGACGGGAACGGGTTCCCGGACTTCTCGCCGTACGCGCGGGCAGCGGCGGAGATCGCCGAGCCGCCGGAGGGGTTCGGCGTCGACGAGCTGCGGCTGACGGACTTCGTGTCGGCCAACGCGGCGCTGCACGGTGAGGGCCACGAGCTGTGGGAGGACGTGCCGGCGGTGGCGACGCCGCACGGCTGGACGTGGCACCACGTGGCGGGCACGCGGCGGCTGGAGCTGGTTCCGGTCGAGGTGAAGGCGCTGCTGCGGCATCACGGCGGGCTGGCGACGGCGCCGGTGGATCATGAGAAGCGGGGCACGCGGCCGTTGCAGGAGACGCGGCCGGCGCACTTCGGGCTGCCGCACCGGGACGTGTCGGTGCCCGAGGACGCGGTGCTGCAGGCCGAGGAGGCGCTGGGGTACCGGCTGCCGGGTGCGTACCGGGCGTTCCTGAAGGCGGCGGGCGGGTGTGCGCCGGTGGGCGCCGCGCTCGATCCGGAGCTGGGGCTGCTGGTGGACCAGCCGTTCTTCACGGTGCGGGACGAGGCGGCCGTGAACGACCTGGTGTACGTGAACAAGTGTCTGCGGGACCACTTCACGAAGGACTACCTGGGCGTGGGGTTCGTCCAGGGCGGTGTGATCGCGGTGAAGGTGCGCGGGGACGGGGCCGGTTCGGTCTGGTTCTGCGCGTACGACGACGCGCGGGACCGGGACGGCTGGACGGTGCAGGAGCGGGTGGAGCGGCTGCTGCTGCCGTGCGGCCGGGATTTCGACGAGTTCCTGGAGCGTCTCGCGGGCAATCCGCCGGAGCTGGAGACGGTGGCGAACCTGATGGTGGACGGTGGCTTCGCGCGCGCCGTTCCGGTGGAGGGGTGAGGCGCGATGGTGACGTTCGCGCAGGCGCAGGAGCGTGCGGAGCGCTGGATCAACGGCGAGGTGCCGGCGTACCAGCAGCGTGAGGTGCGCGTACGGGAGTTCGATCTGGGCTTTGTGGCCTGGGCGGAGGACCGTGAGGGCGGGCCGGTGGTCGACGGCGGCCGGCAGCGGCTGGTGATCGCCCGGGACAGCGGTGAGACGACGCTGTGGCCGGGGCTGCCGGTGGGTGAGGTGATCCGCCGGTACGAGGAGGAGTACGGGGCGGTGCCGGCCGCCGCGCCGGTGCCGGAGGTGCCGCCGCAGCGGATCGATCTGGAGCAGACGTCGTTCCTGCTGACGCCGCCGGAGTGGCTGCAGGAGGCGGCGGACGCGATCGGCATCCCGGACCGGCGCTCGGGCGCCGAGGCCGCGGGTGCGGGGGCATCGACGGCGGGCCCGGCGGATCGGCCGGCTGTGGAGTCGCCTGCGGCCGGGCCCGCGGCGCCGGAGCCGCAGCCCGTGGCGGAGCCGCAGCCCGTGGCGGAGCCGCAGCCCGTCGCGGAGGCCCAGCCCATGACGGAGGAGCGCCGCCCGGAGGAGGCCGGTGCGCCGTCCGCCGGTGCGCCCGCGGCTCCTTCCGCGGCTCCTTCCTCGGGGTCCGCTGCTCCCTCTTGGGAGGGCACGGACATCAGTGCGGACGACGACGGTGACGACCGGTCGGTGGGGCTGCCCGCCACCGTGTTCGCGCCGCCGCTGGACATCGAGGGGGACGCGGTTCCGGGGACGGACCGGCCCGCGGTGCGCCCGGACGCCAAGACCGAGCTGCTGCCGGGTGGCAGCAACCTGCCCCCGACGGCCGTCGCGCCCGCCATCGAGGACCCGAACGCCGCGCCTCCTGGTGCCGCGCCCGCCCTCTCCGACCTGCCGCCGCCGTCCGGCCCGCCCGCGGCGCACCTGCCGCCGCCCCCGGGGGCAGCGGCCGCGCCCGGTACGAGT
>NZ_PQSQ01000014.1 GCF_002920575.1 Streptomyces sp. Ru73
TGGGCCGGGAATCGCATTTCCCGGCCCACCATTTTCCGTCACCGGACCGCCCGTATGCACTTGCGGCCGAGGGGGTATCGACCCACACAGCGTCCGCGGGTAAACTCCCCCGCAGCGCCGCCGGTAATTCCGTCGGCGCGCCGAGGGCCTTTGCAGCCCGAGACGAAAGAATTGTTGCAGGGAGGTGACGTGTTGATGAAGCCGCGGCAGAAGCCTGCCCAGCGCCGGGCCCAGTGCCTGACGGAGCGGCGCCACGTCGACCTCGTCAGGGTCTCCAGCGCCCTGTGTCGCCGCTCGGCCTGAGCGCCTTCCCCCCGCCACGGACGTCCACCGGTCCGGTAATTCCGCGTACGCGCGGGTCTCGTACGCGCGGGTCTCGTACGCGCGGGTCTCGTACGCGTACGTCTCGACCGGATGACGACTCATTCCGCCCGCATCCCGGGCGTGTCATTTCCCGCTGCCCGCGCGCATTTCGCGTGCCGGAAATCCTGCGGCGATTTCGCCTGCCCGGACGGGAAATTCCCGCGAATCCTCGCCCACTCCTCTCTCGATTCCCCCCTGCCCTTTTCCACCCTCCGGAGTTCTTCCATGTCCGCAACCGATCACGTTCCGCAGCCCGCCGGCGGCCCGGCGCGGTTCGCCTACTGGGTGCCCAACGTCAGCGGCGGCCTGGTCACCAGCACCATCGAGCAGCGCACCGACTGGGGCTACGAGTACAACCGCAAGCTCGCCCGGCTCGCCGAGGACAACGGCTTCGAGTACGCGCTCAGCCAGGTCCGCTACATGGCCAGCTACGGCGCCGAGAACCAGCACGAGTCCACCTCGTTCAGCCTGGCGCTGCTGCTCGCCACCGAGCGCCTGAAGGTCATCGCCGCGGTGCACCCGGGGCTGTGGCACCCCGGCGTGCTCGCCAAGTTCGGGGCCACCGCCGACCACCTCTCCGGCGGCCGGTTCGCCGTCAACGTCGTCAGCGGCTGGTTCAAGCAGGAGTTCACCGCGCTCGGCGAGCCCTGGCTGGAGCACGACGAGCGGTACCGGCGCGCGGAGGAGTTCATCCGGGCCCTCCGTGCGGTGTGGACCGAGGACCACGCCGAACTGGCCGGGGACTTCTACCGGATCCGGGACTTCTCGCTGAAGCCGAAGCCGCTGAACAGCCCGGACCGCCCGCACCCGGAGATCTTCCAGGGCGGCAACTCCACCGCGGCCCGTGCCATGGCCGGCCGGGTCTCCGACTGGTACTTCAGCAACGGCAAGGACTTCGACGGGGTCACCGAGCAGCTCACCGACGTCCGTGCGGCCGCCGCGGCCGCCGGCCGTACGGCCCCGAAATTCGGCCTGAACGGCTTCCTGATCGCCCGGGACACCGAGAAGGAGGCCCGGGAGGTCCTGCGCGAGATCGTCGCCAAGGCGGACAGTGAGGCGGTTCGCGGCTTCGGCCGGGCGGTCCAGCAGGCGGGCAGCTCCACCGCCGACGGCAAGGGCATGTGGCAGGACTCCTCGTTCGAGGACCTCGTCCAGTACAACGACGGGTTCCGTACGGGGCTGATCGGCACCCCGGAGCAGATCGCCGAGCGCATCGTGGCCTACAAGCGGCTCGGCGTCGACCTCTTCCTGCTCGGCTTCCTGCACTACCTGGAGGAGGTCGAGTACTTCGGCGAGCGGGTGCTGCCGCTCGTGCGCGAACTGGAAGCCCAGGACGAGAACCTCACCGAAGGAGCACTGGTATGAGCACCGCCGCACACACCGACTGGCAGCACCGCCCCGCCCCGGCCACCCCCGGGGCGTGGATCGACCGTGCCGCCGAGGTCGCCGCCGTCCTCGCGACGGACGCCGCGGCCCGGGACCGGGCCGGCGCCACCCCGTACGACGAGGTCCAGCTGCTCAAGGACTCCGGGCTGGTCACCCTGCTGGGTCCCGTGGAGCACGGCGGGGGCGGCCAGGACTGGCCGACCGCGTACCGGGTGATCCGCGAGGTCGCCAAGGCCGACGGCTCGATCGGCCAGCTGCTCGGCTACCACTACCTGTGGAACTGGGCCGCCCGGCTGGTCGGCACCCGGGAGCAGTGGGAGCACGTGGAGGCGGAGGCAGCGCGCCACCGCTGGTTCTTCGGGGGCGCCGTCAACCCCCGCGACAACGACGTCGTCGTACGGGACGAGGGTGAGACGCTCACCTTCACCGGCCGCAAGTCCTTCTCCACGGGCAGCAAGGTCTCCGACGTCACCGTGCTGGAGGGCGTCCTGGAGGGCAGCGTCGGACCGGACAACCCGGAGGGCGACCATGTCTTCGCCATCGTGCCGTCCGACAGCGCGGGCCTCACCTTCCACGACGACTGGGACAACATCGGGCAGCGGCTCACCGAGAGCGGCAGCGTGACGATCGACGAGGTGCGCGTCCCGTGGAGCGCCGCGGCCGGTTACGTCGACAAGTCGTTCCAGCGACGTGTCTACAACACGCTCAACGTGCCCACCATTCAGCTGGTGTTCGCGCACTTCTACCTGGGGATCGCGGCCGGCGCCCTGGAGACGGCGCGGACCTACACCCGTACCAAGTCGCGCTCGTGGCTGCACGGCGGGCACGAGCGGGCCGTCGACGAGCCGTACGTGATCGACACCTACGGCGACCTGACGGCGAAGCTGTGGGCGGCCGAGGCGCTGGCCGACCGGGTGGCCGAGGAGGGCTGGGAGCTGCATCAGGACCCCGACGCGGTGACCGAGCAGGCCCGCGGCGAGCACGAGGTGCGGGTCGCAGCCGTCAAGGCACGGGCCACGGACGTGGCCCTGGAGACGGCGAACCGGATCTTCGAGGTCACCGGTGCCCGGTCCACCGCCACCGCCGAGGGCCTGGACCGCTTCTGGCGCAACATCCGTACCCACACCCTGCACGACCCCGTCGCCTACAAGCGCCGCGAGGTCGGCCGCTTCGTGCTCACGGGTGAGCTGCCGCAGCCCACCTGGTACTCGTAGGACCGCCCGCCCCTCGTAGTGCGGAGGCGCGGGCCCCCTCAGGCACACGGGCCCGCGCCTCCGTAGGGCCGCGTTCCCGCGGCATCCGTAGCACCGCGTCCGCGCGCCCCCCGTCACCACGCACCGTCTCCGTTGGCGCGACCACAGATCCGCACGACACACAGACCCGCACGACCACACACCCCGAGGTGAAGTTCCATGGCCACCGTGCTGTCCCTCTCCGGCAGCCCCTCCCCCACCTCCCGTACGGCGCGCCTGCTGCGCCACCTGGACGCCGCGCTCGTCGCCCAGGGACACGAAGTGATCCCGCTGGACGTACGGACGCTGCCCGCCGAGGCCCTGCTGGGCGCGGACTTCGCCCACCCGGCGATCGTCCGGGCGACCCGCCTCGTCGAGCAGGCCGACGGCATCGTCATCGGCACGCCCGTCTACAAGGCGGCCTACTCCGGCCTCCTGAAGTCCTTCCTCGACCTGCTGCCCCAGTACGCGCTGGCCGGGAAAACCGTGCTGCCGCTGGCCACGGGAGGCTCCACCGCGCACGTCCTGGCCATCGACTACGCGCTGCGGCCCGTGCTGTCCTCGATGGGCGCCGCGCACATCGTGCAGGGCTGGTTCGTCCTCGACCGTGACATCACCGCGCAGGACGGCGGCGGGGTCCACGTGGCACCGCAGACGCGTGAGGCGCTGGACGGCGTGCTCGGCCAGTTCGCGGCCGCGCTGGACCGCGCGCCCCTGCGGGTGGCGGCATGACCGCCACCGCGCACGTGATCGGCGGCGACGCCGAGGCGCTGGCGGTCGCGGCCGAGCTGGCGGCGGAGTTCCGCACCGGCGCGGCCGGCCGGGACGCCCAGCGCCGGCTGCCGCGCGCCGAGCTGGACCGGCTCTCCGACAGCGGGCTGCTCGGCATCACCGTGCCGCGCGAGCACGGCGGCGCGGACGTCACGGCCGAGACGCTCGCCGGGGTCTTCCGGCTGCTGGCCGGCGCGGACGCGAGTCTGGCGCAGATCCCGCAGAGCCACTTCGTGTACGTGGCGGTGCTGCGCCGCCAGGGCGACGCCGAGCAGCGGAAGTTCTTCTTCCAGGAGGTGCTGGCCGGGCGGCGGCTGGGCAACGCGCAGTCGGAGGCGGGCACCAAGCACGTCCAGGACATCCGCACCCGGCTCGTCCCCCAGCCGGACGGCTCGTACGTCCTGGAGGGCACCAAGCACTACTCCACGGGCGCCCTGTTCGCCGACTGGATCCCGGTCCTGGCCCGCGGTGCGGACGAGGAGCTGCACGTCGCCTACGTGCCGCGGGAAGCGCCCGGGGTGACGGTCGTGGACGACTGGGACGGCATGGGCCAGCGCACCACCGCCAGCGGCACGGTGCGCCTGGAGTCCGTACAGGTGCCGCGCAACCGTGTGGTGCCGCACCACCTCACCTTCCGGGGCCCGCAGCTGCACGGCGCGCTCGCGCAGCTGCTGCACGCGGCGATCGACACGGGGATCGCCGAGGGGGCGCTCTCCGAGGCGGCGGAGTTCGTGCGGGCCAAGAGCCGGCCGTGGTTCGAGAGCGGGCTGGAGCAGGCCGCCGAAGACCCGCTGCTCATCCAGCAGTTCGGTGAGCTGGCGCTGGCCGTACGGGCCGCGGGCGCGCTGCTCTCCGAGGCGGCGCGTGCGGTCGACGCGGCGGCCGGTGGCCTCACCGACGACAGCGCGGCCGCGGCGTCCATCGCGGTGGCCGCCGCGAAGGTGCAGGCGGCGCGCGCCGCCGTGGAGACCGGCAGCGCGCTCTTCGAAGTGGCCGGCACCCGCGCGGCCCTGGACGGGCTGAACCTGCACCGGCACTGGCGCGACGCGCGTACGCACACGCTGCACGACCCGGTGCGCTGGAAGGTGCAGCACATCGGCCGGTACGTGCTGAACGGCACCCGGCCGCCCCGGCACGGCCTCCTCTGAACGGCGGGCGCACATCCGGTGAAGAGCCGGATGTGGTCGCAATCGGGAGGCGGGCGTGCTTCGCTGGCGGCATGGTGCCGTACGAGGAAGACGTGCCGCTTTCCGAAGCGCGTTCCGCAGCGGACGTGCCGTACTACGAAGACGTGACGCCGGGGAGCGGCTGCCTGCCGCCCGCCGCCCGGCTCCCCCGGTCGGACGCCCGGCGGCTGTCGCTGGACGGGACCTGGCGGTTCCGCCTGTCGCCGGCCGCGACCACCGAGGACGAGGACTTCGCCCGCCCCGAGTACGACGACTCGGCGTGGGCCGCACTGACCGTACCGGGGCACTGGGTCCTCCAGGGACACGGCGCCCCGGCCTACACGAATACCGCCTATCCCTTCCCCGTGGACCCGCCCCGGGTGCCGGACGAGAACCCCACCGGCGACCACCGGTACGCGTTCGACCTCCCGGCGGACTGGCCGGCGGGCTCCGCCGTGCTGCACTTCGGGGGCGTCGAGTCCTGCGCCCGGGTGTGGCTGAACGGCGCGGAGCTGGGCCACTTCAAGGGCAGCAGGCTGCCGCACGAGTTCGAGGCGGGGGCGCTGCTGCGCCCCGGGCGCAACGTCCTGGCCGTCCGCGTCCACCAGTGGTCCTCCGGCACGTACCTGGAGGATCAGGACCAGTGGTGGCTGCCGGGCGTCTTCCGTACGGTGGAGCTGCGGCACCGTCCCGAAGGCGCGGTGCTGGACCACTTCGTGCACGCCGGGTACGACCACCGCACCGGCAACGGCACCCTCCGGGTGGACTGCGCTCCGGCGGGCCGGGTGACCGTGCCGGAGCTGGGCCTGGACCTGGCGACCGGGGAGAGCGCGACGGTGCCGGCCGAGCCGTGGACGGCGGAGACGCCGAGGCTGTACGACGCGGAACTGGTCACCCCCGGGGAGCGCGTGCCGCTGCGCATCGGGTTCCGCACGGTGTGCGTCGAGGACGGGCTGCTGAAGGTCAACGGGCGGCCGCTGCTGCTGCGCGGTGTGAACCGGCACGAGTTCGACCCGGCGCACGGGCGCGCGGTGGGAGCGGACGTGATGCGGCGCGACCTGCTGCTGATGAAGCAGCACAACGTCAACGCCGTGCGCACCAGCCACTACCCGCCCGACCCGGCCTTCCTGGACCTCTGCGACGAGCTGGGGCTGTGGGTGGTCGACGAGTGCGACCTGGAGACGCACGGCTTCGCGCAGCAGGGCTGGCGGGGCAATCCCGTGGACGACGAGCGCTGGACGCCGGCGCTGCTGGACCGGGCGCGGCGGATGGTGGAGCGCGACAAGAACCATCCGTCGGTCATCCTGTGGTCCCTCGGCAACGAGTGCGGCACCGGGCGCGGGCTGACCGCGATGGCCGCGTGGATGCGGGAGCGCGACCCGTCCCGGCCGCTGCACTACGAAGGCGACCCCAGCTGTGCCGACACCGACGTGTACTCCCGGATGTACGCCGATCACGCCGAGGTGGAACGGATCGGGCGGCGTACGGAGGAGCCGCTGCCGGACGCCGCTCTGGATGCCCGGCGGCGCGGCCTGCCCTTCGTGCTGTGCGAGTACGCGCACGCCATGGGCAACGGGCCCGGCGGGCTGAGTGACTACCAGCGGCTCTTCGAGACGTACGAGCGCTGCCAGGGCGGCTTCGTGTGGGAGTGGATCGACCACGGCCTGCGGCGGCGGACCGCGGACGGCGTCCCGTACCACGCGTACGGCGGGGACTTCGGCGAGGAGCTGCACGACGGCAACTTCGTGTGTGACGGGCTCGTGTTCCCGGAGCGCACGCCCTCCCCCGGGCTGATCGAGTACAAGAAGGTCATCGAGCCGGTGCGCATCGAGGGGGCCGGCCCCGAGTCCGCCCCCGGAGCGGTGCGCGTCACCAACCTGCAGGACTTCGCCGACCTCTCGGCGCTCGCCTTCCCCTGGTCCTACGAGGTCGAGGGCGTGCCGGTCGCGGAGGGGACGCTCGCGGTGCCGCCCCTGCTGCCCGGTGAGAGCGCCGAGCTGAAGCTGCCGCCGCCTCCTCACGGAGCGCCGGCCGGTGAGGCGCTGTGGACGGTACGGGCCGTGCTGGCCGAGGACTCCGCCTGGGCGGCGGCCGGGCACGAGGTGGCGTGGGGCCAGTGGCCGGCCGCGCCGCGCCCGGAACCGCGTCCGGTCACGCCTGCCGTGCCGCCCCGGCGGGAGGCCGGCCGCACGATCACGCTCGGCCCCGGTGTCTTCGACGCCGCCACCGGCGTCCTGACCGGGCTGGGCGGCCGCCCCGTGACGGGCCCGCGGCTGGACGTCTGGCGGGCGCCCACGGACAACGACGAGGGCGCGCCGTGGCAGCCGGGACAGCGCTGCGGCCCCGAGTGGCGGCGGCTCGGGCTGCACCGGATGCGGCACCGTACGGACGCGGTGGCGGCGGACGGGAACGCGCTGGTCGTCCGCTCCCGGGTGGCGCCGGCCGCCACGTCGTCGGGGCTCGCGGTGGTGCACCGCTGGACCTCGGACGGTACGGTCCTGCGGCTGGAGGTGGCCGTGACGCCGGAGGGCGACTGGCCGGTGCCGCTGCCGCGGCTGGGGCTGCGGATGGCCCTGGACGGCGATCAGAGCGCCGTGGAGTGGTTCGGCGGCGGTCCGGGTGAGGCGTACCCGGACACGTCCGCAGCGGCCCGCGTGGGGCGTTGGAGGCTGTCCGTCGACGAGCTGCAGACCCCGTACGTCCGGCCGCAGGAGAACGGGGCGCGGACCGGGGTGCGGTGGGCCGAGCTGACCCGCGCTGACGGCACGGGGCTGCGCATCGAGGGAGAGCCGGACTTCTTCCTCACGGCGCGGCGGTGGACCACCGAGGAGCTGGACGCCGCCCGGCACACGCCGGACCTGGTGCCCGGCGACCGGGTGTGGGTCAACCTGGACCACGCCCAGCACGGCATCGGCAGCCAGTCGTGCGGCCCCGGCGTCCTGCCCCGGTACCGTCTGGAGGCCGCCCCGGCCACGTTCGCCTTCGCCTTCCGGCCGGTGGGGTGACAGGCTTCTCGGTATGAGCACTGCCAGCACCACCTCCCCCTTCGCAGCCGCCCTGGCCCGCGGCCCCGTCGCCCTCGACGGCGGACTCTCCAACCAGCTGGAGTCGGCCGGGCACGACCTCAGTGACGAGCTGTGGTCGGCCCGGCTGCTCGCCGAACAGCCCGAGGCGATCACCGCGGCGCACCAGGCGTACTACGAGGCGGGCGCGCAGGTCGCGATCACCTCCAGCTACCAGGCCACCTTCGAGGGCTTCGCACGGCGCGGCATCGGCCACGAAGCGGCGGCCGGGCTGCTGCGCCGCAGTGTGGAGCTGGCGCGGGAGGCCGCCCGCCGCGCCACGAAGGGCGGCGTTCCCGGGCCCCTGTACGTGGCGGCCTCCGCGGGCCCGTACGGGGCGATGCTCGCGGACGGCTCGGAGTACCGCGGCCGGTACGGGCTGAGCGTCGACGAGCTGGAGCGGTTCCACCGGCCGCGGCTGGAGGTGCTGGCGTCCGCCGAGCCGGACGTGCTCGCGCTGGAGACGGTGCCGGACGCCGACGAGGGCCGGGCGCTGGTGCGCGCCGTGCGCGGCCTCGGCGTGCCCGCCTGGCTGTCGTACAGCGTCGCTGACGGCCGGACGCGGGCCGGGCAGCCGCTGGAGGACGCGTTCGCACTCGCCGCCGAGGTGCCGGAGATCGTGGCCGTGGGCGTCAACTGCTGCGTGCCGGAGGACGCGGACGCTGCGGTGGAGGTGGCGGCCCGGGCGACCGGCAAGCCCGTCGTCGTCTACCCCAACAGCGGTGAGCAGTGGGACGCGCAGGCGCGTGCGTGGCGCGGACGGGCGACGTTCACGACGGAGCGGGTGGCGGCCTGGAGGGCGGGCGGCGCGCGCCTCATCGGTGGCTGCTGCCGCGTGGGGCCCGATGCCGTCTCGGCCCTCGCCGGCCTCCTCGCGCACTGACGCACCCTTGAGGCACCGCGGCCCCGCCCGTACGTGGCGGGGCCGTTCCCGTGCCTGCCGGACCAAGGTCGTTATGCAGACGCAACCCTCACGGCGGAGACACCGGACACGGCCGATGGCAGGATTCAGCGCAACTCGCCGTCAGCAGCCCGCTGTTGATCTTCACACTTCCCTGGAGGACCGGTGTCAGCTCGCTCGTCGCTGCCTGTCATAGCCGTCGTCGCGGCCGTCGCCCTGGCGACCGGCTGCACCAGCACGAAGTCCGAGGGGAAGCAGGGAGCCGGGTTGCAGCTGGTGTCCAAGGGGACGCTGAAGACCTGCACCCACCTGCCGTACGCGCCCTTCCAGGTGAAGAAGGGCGAGAAGATCGTCGGATTCGATGTGGATCTGGTCGACCTGGTGGCCAAGGACATGAAGGTCAAGCAGGAGATCGTCAACACGCCCTTCGAGGGCATCGAGACCGGCCAGGACTTCAACATTCGCAAGTGCGACCTGGCCGCGGCGGGCATGACGATCACTCCCGAGCGCAAGAAGGTCATGGACTTCTCGGACCCGTACTTCAACGCCACCCAGGCGCTGATCACCAAGAAGGGCGCGCCCTACAAGAAGATCTCCGACCTCAAGGGCAAGAAGCTCGGCTACCAGAAGGCCACCACCGGCGGCATCTACGCCAAGAAGCACGCGGGCAAGGACGTCGACCTCGTGGAGTACGAGGACCTCGGGCTGCTGCTCACCGCGGTGAAGACCGGCAAGGTGGACGCCGGCATCAACGACAACGGGGTGCTGTTCGACTACGTGAAGTCCAACCCCGACACCCAGGTCACCGCGGAGTTCGACACGGGCGAGCACTACGGGATCGGCGTGCGCAAGGGCAATGAGGCGCTGCTCGAGAAGATCAACGCCTCCCTGAAGAAGGCCCGGTCGGACGGCAGTTACGACCGGATCTACAAGAAGTGGTTCGGCACCACTCCGCAGAGCTGATCCGCGCCGCCCGTCCCGAGGAGCTCTACAGGCATGTCCCTGTCCAAACGGCAGCGGACCCGCGCGGTCCGCGGGTCGCAGTACGCACTCCTGGTCCTCGCAGTGGCCGTCCTCGCGGTGGTCGCCGACTGGGGACAGCTGCGCCGGGCCTTCTTCGACGTCAGCATCGTCCGGGACCTGTTCCCCGACATCCTCACCACCGCACTGGTCAACACCGTTCTCTACACCCTGCTCGGCTTCGGGTTCGGGCTGGTGCTCGGGCTGATCCTGGCGCTCATGCGGCTCTCCTCCGTGCCGCCGTACCGCTGGATCGCCGTCACGTACATCGAGTTCTTCCGCGGTGTGCCCGCCCTTCTGGTCTTCATCGCGCTGGGCTTCGGTGTGCCGCTCGCCTTCGAAGTGGCGCTGGACCAGTACGTCACCGTCATGCTGTCCCTCGGACTGGTCGGCGCCGCCTACATGGCGGAGACCATCAGGGCGGGCATCCGCGCGGTGCCCAAGGGGCAGACGGAGGCGGCCCGCTCGCTCGGCATGTCGCACGGCCGGGCCATGGTCTCCATCGTCATCCCGCAGGCGTTCCGCATCGTCCTGCCGCCGCTCACCAACGAGCTGATCCTGCTCACCAAGGACTCCTCGCTGGTGTACCTCCTGGGGCTTTCGATCGGCCAGTACGAGCTGGCCAACTTCGGCCGGGACGCGCTCAACCAGTACAAGAGCCTCACGCCCATCCTGGTGGCGGGGCTGCTCTACCTCGTGATCACCCTCCCGCTCGGCCATCTGGTGCGGCGGCTGGAGGCCCGTACGGCGAAGGCCAGGTGACCGGCATGACGACCGACAGCACCACCGCGGGCGAGGCGCCGGCGGGCGCGACCGCCATCGAGGTGTCCGCGCTGCACAAGTCCTTCGGCGACCTCGAAGTGCTCAAGGGCATCGACTTCACGGTGCGGCGCGGCGAGGTGGTGTGCGTCATCGGGCCCTCGGGGTCGGGCAAGTCGACACTCCTGCGCTGCGTAAACCTGCTGGAGGAGCCCACCTCGGGCCGGGTCACGGTGGCCGGTACCGAGGTCACCGACCCGGATGTGGACATCGACCGGGTACGGCGCCGGATCGGGATGGTCTTCCAGTCCTTCAACCTCTTCCCGCACCTGACCGCGCTGGAGAACCTCACGATCGCGCAGCGCCGGGTGCTGCGCCGCGAGAAGTCCGAGGCGGAGCGGATCGCGCGGGCCAACCTGGCGCGCGTCGGGCTGAGCGACAAGGAGCGCTCCTACCCTGCGCAGCTCTCCGGGGGCCAGCAGCAGCGGGTGGCGATCGCCCGCGCGCTCTCGATGGACCCGGAGCTGATGCTCTTCGACGAGCCGACCTCCGCGCTCGACCCGGAGCTGGTCGGTGACGTGCTCGCCGTCATGCGGTCGCTCGCCGACGAGGGCATGACCATGCTCGTCGTCACCCATGAGATGAGCTTCGCGCGGGAGGTCGCCGACCGGGTGGTCTTCATGGACGGCGGGGTGATCGTCGAGCAGGGGCCGCCCGACCGGGTGGTGGGCTCCCCACAGCACGAGCGGACCCGTACCTTCCTGGCCCGGGTGCTGGATCCGGCGGCGGCCGAGGTCGGCGAGGTGGCCGACAGCGGCCCGGAGGGCAAGCGCGTGGGCCAGTGAGCCACGTGGGCGCCCGGAGGCGGGCAGCCGGCCGGTGAGCGGTGCGGGCGGGTGGTGTGCGCGGACGCTCGCCGCCCGCCCCGTGGTCGCACCGGCCGCTCACGGGGCATGGTGTCCGGTGATCGGATTTCCCCGAGCCTCAGGAGCCCGCCGGTGTTCGTCGACATGCCCCTCGAAGACCTGCGTACCTACCGTCCCGAACGGCCCGAGCCGGCCGGTTTTGACGCCTTCTGGCAGCGCACCCTCAAGGAGACGCGCGCCTTCCCCCTCGATGCGCGGTTCACCGCCGTCGATATGGGCCTGGACCTGTTCGACACCTACGACCTGGAGTTCTCCGGGTTCGGCGGACACCGCATCCGCGGCTGGTTCCTCGCGCCGCGCGGTGCGGGCCGGCCGCTCCCGTGTGTCGTGCGCTATCTGGGCTACGGGGGCGGGCGCAGCCTGCCGCACGACTGGCTGCTGTGGCCGGCGGCCGGGTACGCCACCCTCGTGATGGACCCGCGCGGCCAGACGGGCCCCAACCGGCCCGGTGACACGCCCGATCCGGTGGGCTCCGCCAATCCGTCCGTCGGCGGGATGATGACGCGCGGGGTGCTCGACCCCGACGAGTACTACTTCCGGCGGCTGTACGCGGACGCCGTACGGGCCGTGGAGGCGGCGCGCGAGCACGCGGCGGTGGACCCGGACCGGATCGTCGTGGAGGGCAACAGCCAGGGCGGCGCACAGGCGCTGGCCGTGGCGGGGCTGGTGCAGGGGCTCGCGGCCGCGCTCGTGCGGGTGCCGTTCATGGCCCACATCCGGCGCGCCGTGGAGGTCGCCGAGGACGGCCCGTACACCGAACTGGCCGCGTACTTCGCCGGGGAGCGGCTGCACATCGACACCGCGCTGGACACGCTGGACCACTTCGACGGGCTGAACTTCGCCGCGCGCGCGACGGTTCCCGCGCTCTTCGGGACGGGCCTGGCGGACACCATCACGCCGGCGTCCACCGGCTTCGCCGCGTACCACCACTACGCGGGCCCGAAGGACCTCCGGGTGTGGCGCTTCAACGGGCACGAGGGCGGCGGGGTGCACCATCAGGCGGACGAGGTCGTGTTCGTGCGGGAGCTGTTCGCATGAGGCCGCGCGCGCAGGCCCAGGAGGCGACGGGTGCGCGGCACCTGAAGGAGGAGCGGCGATGAGCGCGTGGGGAGCGGGACCGCTGGTGGTCGGCGTGGACAGTTCCACGCAGTCCACCAAGGTGCTGGTCGTGGACGCGGCGACGGGCGAGGTGGCGGCGCGCGGCCAGGCGCCGCACACCGTCACCGCCGGCCCCGGCAAGGAGAGCGACCCCGAGGAGTGGTGGGCGGCGCTCGGCCGGGCGCTGGCGGAGTGCGGTGACGCGGCGCGGCAGGCGTCGGCGGTCTCCGTGGCGGGCCAGCAGCACGGGCTGGTCACCCTGGACGCCGCGGGGCGCCCGGTGCGGCCCGCGCTGCTGTGGAACGACGTACGGCCGGCGCCGCAGAGCCGCCGCCTCATCGAGGAACTGGGCGGCCCCGAGGCGTGGGCGGCGCGGGCGGGCAGCCTGCCGGGCCCGTCGTTCACGGTGGCCAAGTGGGCCTGGCTGCGGGCCGA
Organism: Streptomyces sp. Ru73; assembly: GCF_002920575.1. GTDB lineage: Bacteria > Actinomycetota > Actinomycetes > Streptomycetales > Streptomycetaceae > Streptomyces. The sequence continues at coordinate 13,120 of NZ_PQSQ01000014.1, forward strand.
GGAGCCGGCGGCGGCGCGGGCCACGGCCGCGGTGCGGCTGCCGCACGACTACCTCACCGAGCGGCTGACCGGCGAGGCCGTGACCGACCGCGGTGACGCCTCGGGCACCGGCTGGTGGTCCTCGGCCGACGAGACCTACGACGCGGAGGTCCTCGGCCATGTGGGGCTGCGCACCGAGATGCTGCCCCGGGTGGCGCGCCCCGGTGAGGCGGCCGGAACCGTACGGCCCGACGCGCTGCCGCTGCCGCGCGGCGCCCTCGTGGCCGCCGGTACGGGCGACAACATGGCGGCGGCGCTGGGCCTCGGGCTGCGCCCCGGGCATCCGGTGCTCAGCCTCGGCACCTCGGGGACGGTGTACGCGGTGACCGGCCGGCGCCCGGCCGATCCGACCGGCACGGTTGCCGGCTTCGCGGACGCGCGCGGCGACTGGCTGCCGCTGGCCTGCACGCTGAACTGCACGCTCGCGGTGGACCGGACGGCGGCGCTGCTGGGCCGGGACCGGGAGGCGGTGGAGCCGGGCGGCTCGGTGGTGCTGCTGCCGTTCCTGGACGGCGAGCGCACCCCGAACCTGCCGCAGGCCACGGGGCTGCTCCACGGACTGCGGCACGACACCACGGGCGGGCAGGTGCTGCAGGCGGCGTACGACGGCGCGGTGTTCGCGCTGCTGCGGGCGCTGGACTTGGTGGCGGGGCCGGAAACGGCCGCGGACGAGGCGCTGTTGCTGATCGGCGGCGGGGCGCGCGGGCGGGCCTGGCGGGACACCGTACGGCGGCTGTCGGGCCGGCCCGTGGTGGTGCCCGCCGAGGGCGAGCTGGTGGCGCTGGGCGCGGCGGCCCAGGCGGCGGGGCTGCTGCTGGGCGAGGATCCGGCGGCGGTGGCGCGGCGCTGGGAGACGGACCGGGGCGAGCGGTACGAGGCCGTGGAGCCCGACACGGCGGCGTGGGAACGGCTGTCGGGCACGCTGACGGCGGCGGGCCCGCTCCTCGGGGCCTGACGACGGCGGGACACGAAGGCACGGCGCACGGGGCCGCCTCCGGCGCGGCAGGCCGCGGCGCCCCGCGCGCGTGCCGTCGTACGCCCCGCGCGCCATTCCGACCGGTTCCGGCCCGCGCGCGCCCGAAGAGACAGCTATTCCTGCGAGCCTGTCCACCCAATTCCTATTTCATGCCACTCATTTGAGGGATTGTGCAGATAAAATCAAAGCTACTACCTTCTCTGTTCGGCGATAGACCGATTTCAACTTCTTCCAGAGATGGGTGGGGCAGCTGTGACGGTTCCGGAAGAAACACTCTCCGACACCGGGGGCGAAAGCCAAAATTCGGGCCCGACCAGTCTGGCCACTACCGCAGCGCGCAATCTCGCGACCACCACCAAGACCGTACCGCAGATGCAGAACATCAGCTCTCGCTGGCTGCTGCGCCTGCTGCCCTGGGTGGAGGTCTCCGGTGGCACGTACCGTGTCAACCGCCGCTTGACCTATGCCGTCGGGGACGGACACATCGACTTCGCCGCGGACGGCGGTGAGTTGCGCGTCATCCCGGACGAGCTGCGCGAGTTGCCCGCGCTGCGCAATTACACCGACAGTGAGGTACTCACGGCGCTCGCCGACCGGTTCGAGCGCCGGCAGTACGCGGCGGGCGACGTGATCGCCGAGGCGGGCGGCCCGGCCGACCGCGTCGTGCTCGTCGCGCACGGCAGGGTGGACCGGATCGGCACCGGCAAGTACGGCGACGAGACCGTGCTCGGCGCGCTGGCCGGCGGCGACCACCTCGGCGACCGGCCCTTCACCGACCCGGACGCCACCTGGGAGTTCACCTACCGGGCCGTGACCCGGGTGACCGTGCTGTCCCTGCCGAGCAGCGCGCTCGCCGAGGTCCGGGACCGCGCGGAGGGCCTGCGGGAGCACCTCGAAGCGGTGCGCTCCGGCGCCCCGACGCCGCACAACGAGAGCGGCGAGGCGGCCATAAAGATCGCTTCGGGGCACAGCGGTGAGCCCGTCCTCGACAGCACGTTCGTGGACTACGAGCTCAAGCCCCGGGAGTACGAGCTGAGCGTGGCGCAGACCGTGCTGCGCACGCACACCCGGGTCGGGGACCTGTACAGCGACCCGATGAACCAGGTCGAGGAGCAGCTGCGGCTGACCATCGAGGCCCTGCGGGAGCGGCAGGAGCACGAGATGGTCAACAACCGCGACTTCGGCCTGCTGCACAACGCCGACCCGCGCCAGCGGATCCCCACCCGCAGCGGCCCGCCCACCCCCGACGACATGGATGAACTCCTCGCCACCGTGTGGAAGGAGCCGACCTTCGTGATGGCGCACCCGAAGGCCATCGCGGCGTTCGGGCGGGAGTGCAGCAAGCGGGGCCTGTATCCGACGGCCGTGGACTTCATGGGCCACTCCCTGCCGTCGTGGCGCGGCGTGCCGATCTTCCCCTGCGGCAAGATCCCGGTGGCCGCCGACGGCACCAGCTCGATCATGGTCATGCGTACCGGCGAGGAGCGCCAGGGCGTCGTCGGACTGCACCAGACCGGAATTCCCGATGAATACCAACCGAGCCTGTCCGTCCGTTTCATGGGCATCGACGACAAGGCCGTTCTGAACTACCTCGTGAGTGCTTACTACTCCGCGGCCGTCCTGGTCCCGGACGCACTCGGAATTCTCGACGACGTGGCAATCGGTCACTGAGGCGGGTAATTCCAGCCAGCACGGCACACATTTCAGCCGCTGCACGGCGCACCACCGGGGGACGGTACCCCGCCACAATGCCGCCCGCGCCGCCGGGCGGGGCTTCGGCCGCACGTAACACACCGGCACAGGAATAGGTGAGCATCTCCATGACCACTTCGCTCGACCCGACATCCGGCCTCGACGACTCCGCGAACGAACAGGCCCGGTCGAGCCTCGCCACGGCGGCGGCCCGGAATCTGGCCACCACGACCAAGACCGTGCCGCAGATGCAGGGGATCTCCTCCCGCTGGCTGCTGCGCGTACTGCCCTGGACGGAGGTCTCCGGCGGCACGTACCGGGTGAACCGGCGGCTCACCCACACCCTCGGCGACGGCCGGGTGGAGTTCACCAGCACCGGCAGCGAGGTGCGCGTCATCCCCGTGGAGCTGCGGGAGCTGGCGCCGCTGCGCGGCCTGACCGACCAGGCGGCGCTGGAGGCCCTGGCCGGCCGCTTCGAGCAGCGTGACTTCGCCCCGGGCGACGTGCTCATCGAGCGCGGCACGCCGACGGACCAGGTGGTGCTCATCGCGCACGGCAAGCTGGAGCGCGTGGGCCAGGGCAAGTACGGCGACGACACCGTCCTCGGTGTGCTCGCCGACGGCGACCACACGGGCGTCACGGCGCTGCTCTCCGGGGAGGGTACCTGGGAGTACACGGTACGCGCCGTGACCCGGGGCACCGCGCTGGTGCTGCCCCGTGCCGCGTACGAGGAGGTGGCCGGGCGGTCCGAAGCGCTGCGCAGCCACATCGAGCAGTTCCGCGCCGCACTCGTCCCGGCGCAGAACAAGCACGGTGAGGCGGCCATCGAGGTGGCCTCGGGCCATGTCGGCGAGCCGCAGCTGCCGGGTACGTTCGCGGACTACGAGCAGGCGCCGCGGGAGTACGAACTCAGCGTCGCGCAGACCGTGCTGAAGATCCACAGCCGGGTCGCGGACCTCTACAACGACCCGATGAACCAGCTGGACCAGCAGCTGCGGCTGACGGTCGAGGCGCTGCGCGAGCGGCAAGAGCACGAGATGATCAACAACAAGGAGTTCGGCCTGCTGCACAACGCCGACCTCAAGCAGCGCATCCACACCCGCTCGGGGCCGCCCACCCCGGACGACCTGGACGAGCTGATCACCCGCCGCCGGAAGACCCAGGTCCTGCTGGCGCACCCGCGCACCATCGCGGCCATCGGCCGGGAGTGGAACGCCCGCGGCATCTACCCCACGGGCGTGGAGTTCGGCGGCCAGGAGGTACGGGCCTGGCGCGGCATCCCGCTGCTGCCCTGCAACAAGATCCCGGTCAACGCCGACCAGACCAGCTCCATCATCGCCATGCGTCTGGGCGAGGAGAACCAGGGCGTGGTGGGCCTGCACCAGACGGGCCTCCCGGACGAGTACCAGCCCGGCCTGTCGGTGCGCTTCATGGGCATCAACGAGCAGGCGGTCATCAAGTACCTGGTCAGCGCGTACTTCTCGGCGGCCGTGCTGGTGCCGGACGCGCTGGGCATCCTGGAGGACGTCGAGATCGGGCACTGAGAGGCCCGCCGGTCCCTGCCGACGGTGCGGTGTCTCCGCAGGGACCGGTCCCCTCCCCGTACGTGCCTCACCGCCTCCCCCGTTCCCCTGCCCGGTCGCAGGGGGCGGGGGATCGGCGGTTCCCGGCGGGGTGCGGCGGCGTGCGGCGGGACGGTGCCGGTCAGGGTCCGGGCCGCCGCCGGGAAACTTTCCCGCGATTGTTGGTCGAGCCATGGGCGGACCGGGCAGAACCCTGTCAGGAGGCGTGCGGTTCCGCGTGACGGCGGAGCCGCACGTCCCTGACATCGCGCCACGGTCAGCGGGCCGTGGCAGGTACGCGAGCATCCCTCCCCCCATGGCACTCTGGCAGGAGATCGCATGCAGCACGAGAGCCCCCAGCCGTCCCGCCGCAGGCTGCTCACCGGCGCCGTCGCCGCGGCCGCCGCCCTCGTCCCGCTCGGCACCGGCCTGGCGCACGCCGCCCCCCACCGCTCCCGCGGCGCCCTGCGCGCCGCCTACCCCGACGTGCACTGGACGCCGGCAGCCGCCGCCAACTTCACCGCGGCCAACCGGCCCGAGCAGTACGCCATCGACAGGGTGATCATCCACGTCACCCAGGAGACGTACGCGGACACCGTGGAGATCTTCCAGAACCCGAAGAAGGGCGTCTCCGCGCACTACTGCGTGCGCTCGGCCGACGGGTACATCGGCCAGTTCGTCCGCGAGAAGGACGTCGCCTGGCACGCGGGCAACTGGGGCTACAACACCCGCAGCATCGGCATCGAGCACGAGGGCTGGGTGGACCGGCCGCAGTGGTTCACGGACGCGATGTACGAGCAGTCGGCGCTGCTCACGGCCGCGATCTGCACTCGGTACGGCATACCGAGAGACCGTACGCACATCATCGGGCACGTGGAGGTGCCCGGGACCGATCACACGGACCCGGGCCCCTACTGGAACTGGGCGCGCTACATGGACCTGGTGCAGGCCGCCTGAGAGCCGGCGCCCGGCCCCGCGGGCTCACCCCGACGCGCGCAGGAAGCGCTCCAGGCCGGCCAGGTCGTCGGTGTTGAGGTGGTCAACGCCCGCCGCGAGCAGTTCCCGCCACACCGCCTCGCGTGCGGGCCCCGGCGCGTCGGGCGTCGCCCAGAACCGCAGCCGCCGCCCCTCGCCGTGCGCTGCGGCCACGATCCGGTGCAGTTCGGCGCGCTCGGCGGCGGGCATCGGCCCGGTGCCCGCCCAGCGGAACCGCTCGGACCAGTCGGCGGAGACCAGCGGCGCGAACGAGGCGGGCGCCGCGGTACCCAGGTCGGACAGCCGGCCGTCGTAGAAGGCGCGGCGCACCCGTTCCGCCGCCATCGGCGCCCGCGCCCCGCGGTCGCCCGACACCACCGCGGTGACGGCACGCGTGAAGACCCGGCCCGCCGCGCAGACGGTGAGCATCGGCGCGTACGGCCGCAGCCTGCGGGCCAGCTCGCGGTAGGCCGGCGCGCCCGCGGTCTTGAGGTCGACCAGCAGCTGCAGGGACAGCCGGTGGCCCCGGTAGACCGTGCCGCCGTTCGCCCTGACCAGCGACCACAGCGGATCGAGGTACAGCGCTTCCAGGGTGCGCAGCGGATCGAGCTCGGCCTCCTCGTGACCGACCAGCAGCTGCCCGTCCACGAGCCAGACGTCGGCCTCGACGCTGCCGAAGCCGTGGTCCAGCGCGTCGAACAGCGGACGGTCGTGCGCGTAGTCGTTGTGCGCGTGCGCCCGGCGCAGCGGTGCCGGGTCGCGCCCCGGCACCCGGCGCGGCTCTCCGCCACGCGCCGCGGCGGCCGGCGTCGCCACCGCCAGCAGGGCGGCGCATATCGACACCACGGCGCTTCTGCGCGTGAACGGGCCGGTGCCGGTGTACGAACGACTGCGGGCGGACACATTTCTCGGAATGTAGACACTCATGACATCTCCGGGATTCCCGAGACTTCGGTCGGTGGTGTACTTCGTTGGCCCAAAGAACAGTTGGCGTGACAACTGGGGTGATCGTGAAGCAGCGATTCGGTCGTGTTCGCGCGGTACTGACGGTCCTGGTGGCGGCCGGCCTGCTGGCCGGCGGAGGGGTGGCGGGCGGCGGGAGCGCCGCCGCCTCGGGAGACGTACTCCGTACGGGCCGGGCGGCCCCGGCGGCGTCCGGTGTGACGTACCGGCAGTTCTCGGTGGAGGTACCGCGGGGCACGGCGCGCGGTCATCTGCTGACGGTGGACCTGGCGAGACCGGGTGTCTCGGTCGACCTGCTGTACGCGGGAGCGGTCGGGGCCCGGCAGCCGGTGTCCGCGATGGCCGCCGCACAGGGCGCGGTGGCCGGGGTGAACGGTGACTTCTTCAACATAACGGAGACCCAGCACCCGGGCGTCGAGCCGACGGGCGCTTCCGACGGGCCCGCGATCGCCGCGGGGCAGCGGCTGAAGTCGGCGGTGCCGGACGGGCAGCGGTTCGGGCCCGCGCTGCCGCCCGGCACGACCACGGAGGACGTCCTGACGGTGGGCGTGGACCGGCGGGCGCGGCTGGACCGGCTGTCGCTGCGCGGCTCGGTGGTCACGCCGGACGGCCGGCTGCCGCTGCGCGGGCTGAACCTGTACGCGCTGCCCGTGGGCGGCATCGGCGCGTACACCCCGCAGTGGGGCACGACGTCGCGGGTGCGCGCCACGTGCGGCACGGACACCGACCGGGCGGCGCCGTGCAGTACGGACACCGCCGAGGTCACGGTGCGCCGCGGGCGGGTCGAGAGCGTCGCGGACACGCCGGGGCGCGGCGGCGTGCCCGCGGGGACGACCGTGCTGGTCGGCCGCGAGGAAGGGGCGCAGCAGCTGCGGAAGCTGTCGGTGGGCGAGCCGGTGCTGGTCACCGACCGGCTGGTGGGTCAGCGGCCGGTGCCGCCGCGGTTCGCTGTGGGCGGCTTCCCGCTGCTGCGGGACGGCACCCCGCTGCCCGGTCTCGACAGCGTCGCCTCGGCGGTCCGCACCGCCGCCGGCATCGGCGGGGACGGGCATGTGCTGTATCTGCTCGCGCTGGACGGCACGAAGGGGAACGCCGGACTGACGATCAGTGAACTCGCCTGGCTGATGCAGCGGCTCGGCGCGCGGGACGCGCTGAACCTGGACGGCGGCGGCTCCTCGACGCTGGTGCTGCGGGATCCGGAGAGCGGCGCGCCGACGCCGCGCAACCATCCTTCGGGCGGCGCGGAGCGGCCGGTGCCGAACGGGATCGGGGTGTTCGCGCGGTAGTTCCGCCGCCGACGGGCCTGTTGGCGGCTCCGCCACCGGGCCCCCGTGCGGCGGGCCTGTGGGCGGCTTCGCCCTCAGGGCCCGCGTGCGGCGGCCCTGAGGGTGCCCCCTCAGGGCCGTACGCTGCTGACCAGGTCGGCCGCCCCCGAGAGGCCGTTGCTGATGTCCGGTGCGAGGCTGCTGCCGGCCAGGAAGAAGCCGAGGAGCATGCACACGAGGGCGTGCGAGACCTTCAGCTGGCCGCTGCGCAGGAAGACGACGGCGAGCACGACGAGCAGCACGACGACCGAGATCGAAATAGCCATGGCGAACCTCCCTCAGTGGCCCGAACGGGCCATCACCGGCGCCAGTTTGGCGTATTTCGCGGCCTTCACCCGGCTGTCGGGCGTCCGCTGAACGGGTGATCACTGCGGGTCACCGTACGGCTGTCCACGGCGTACGGGCCGGTCGCACATCCGCGCGACGACCCTCAGGGCGCGTCCTGTTCCAGCGCCTCCCAGCGCACCGTGCGGTCGCACCACCGTTCGAGGAGGACGCGGTCGTGGCCCACCGCGAGCAGCCCGGCACCGGACTCCGCGCGGTACTTCTCGACGGCCGCGACCAGCGCGGCCGTCGTGGAGGCGTCCAGCATCGCGGTCATCTCGTCGCAGATGAGCCAGCGCGGCCGGAGGACCAGGGCGCGGGCCAGGCAAGCGCGTTGCAGCTGGCCGTCGCTCACCTCGTGCGGGCGGCGGCCGAGCAGGTCGGCGCTCAGCCCCACTTCCGGTACCAGTTCGGCGAGCCGTGCGGCCGTCTCGCCGCGGCGCCCTGCCGCGCGCAGCGGCTCGGCGATCAGGTCGGCGAGCCGCAGGCGCGGGTCGGCGGCGAGCCGGGGCTGCTGGAAGACCACGCCGAAGGCGGTGCGGAGCGCGCGCGGGGCGCGGTGCCGCCAGCCGGGCGCGGCCCGCCCGTCCACGACGACGCTCCCCCGCTCCGGCCGGTGCAGCAGGGCCGCGACCTTGGCGAGCGTGGACTTGCCGCAGCCGCTCGGCCCGAGGAGCCCGACCGCCTCGCCGGGCGCCACCCGCAGGGAGACGCCGCTGACGACGGGCCGGCCGCGGTCGTACCCGGCGGTGACGTCGGTCAGTTCAAGCATCGGCGGGCTCCTGCGCGCGGCCTCGCGCTTCGGTCGGTACGTGGTGGCAGGCCACGCCGTCGACCGGTTCGGGAACGGCCTCGCAGACGTCGGTGGCATGCGGACAGCGGGCGGCGAAGGCGCAGCCGTCCGGGAGCGCGCCCAGCTCGGGCGGCAGTCCGGGAATGGGTGTGAAGGCGCGTTCGGGGAGCGCGTCGAGCAGGCCGCGCGCGTACGGGTGCCGGGGCCCCGGCGTGCCGAAGAAGGCGTCCGCTTCGGCGATTTCGACGAGCCGGCCCGCGTACATGACGGCGACCCGGTCGGCGATCCGCTCGGCGGCCGCGAGATCGTGCGTGATCATCAGCAGCGCGCGTCCGTCGTCCGCGTGCCGGCGCAGTTCGTCCGCCGTCCGGTCGACCAGGTCGCGGTCCAGCCCCGTGGTGGGCTCGTCGGCGATCAGCAGCGGCGCCTCGCCGACCAGCGCCAGCGCGGTGGCGGCGCGCTGCGCGAGGCCGCCGGAGAGCTGGTGCGGATACCGGTCGAGGTGGCTCGCGGGGAAGGCCGCGCGCTCGGCTGCCCCCTCTGCGGCCGAGCGCAGTGCGTGGCGGGGGACGTCCGTCAGTTCGCGGACGGTCTCCTCCAGCTGGGCCCGTACGGTCCGCACGGGCGTGAGGTGCGCCGCCGGGCTCTGCGGGACCAGCCCGGCCCGCCGGCCGCGGACGTGCCGGGCCAGCTCCCGCTCGGTGGCGGTGAGCAGGTCGGTGCCGGGCTGTCCTGCGGGGCCGGCGAGCCGGGCCGAGCCGGCGGTGCGCGCGTTGCCGGGCAGCAGGCCGAGCAGCGCGGAGGCCAGTACGGACTTGCCGCAGCCGCTCTCGCCGACCAGGGCCAGGCACTCGCCGGGCGCCAGGTCGAAGGAGGCGTCGGTGACGGCCGCGATGTGCCGGCCGCCGCGCATCCGGAAGCGTACGGAGAGGCCGCGGACGGACAGCACGGGAGGCGCTTCTCCGGTACTCACAGCATCAGCTCCGATCGGCGGCGCGGGTCGAGCCGTTCCCGCCAGGCGCCCGCGAGGCCGGCGACGGCGAGGGTGGGCACGATGAGGAACAGGCCGGGGAAGAGCGTGGGCCACCAGTCGCCCGCCAGCAGGGAGCCGCGCGCGGAGTTGACCATGATGCCCAGGCTCGCCTCGTGGGCGGGCAGGCCGAGTCCCAGGAAGGACAGCGCGGACTCGTGCCAGATGGCGTGCGGCACCATCAGGACGGCGGCGAGCCCGGCCCGTGGCAGCACACCGGGGAGGAGGTGGCGTACGGTCACCCGCCACCGCGAGGCGCCTCCGGAAATGGCGGCGTCGACGAACGGGCGGCCGCGCAGCGACAGCAGTTCGGCCCGCACGATGCGCGCGGTGGACAGCCAGTGGGTGAGCCCCACCGCGATGATCACCGGCCAGACGCCCGGCCGGAACATCGCCACGACGAAGATGCCCAGCAGCAGGTGCGGCACGGACGAGAAGAGGTCGACGACGCGCATCACGGCGCGGTCGGCCCAGCCGCCGAGCGCACCCGCCAGCGCGCCGACGGCGGTGCCGACGACCGTGGCGGTGAGCGCGGCGACCACACCGATGAGGAGCGAGACGCGCAGCCCGTAGACGCAGCGCAGCAGCAGGTCGCGGCCGACCTCGTCGGTACCGAAAGGGTGCGCGGGCGACGGCGGTTGCAGCTTGGCCGCGAGGTCGACGGCCTGTGCGTCCACCGGGACGAGCGGCGGTACGAGGAGGACGGCGAGCACGACGGCCGCCATGATGACGGCCGAGGCGGCGAGCCTCAGGGTGCGGTTGCCGCGGTCCCTTACGGTGCCGGGCCGCGCCGGGTGCCAGGTGAGCTCAGCCATCGAACGCCACCCTCGGGTCGGCGAGTCCGTACAGCAGGTCCGACAGCAGGTTCCCGATCAGCACCGCGATGGTGGCCAGCACCGTCAGCGCGGCGAGCAGCGGGAAGTCGACGCTGGTGGCGGCCTGGACGGTGGCAGCGGCAATGCCCGGCCAGCTGAAGACGGTCTCCACCAGCAGCGCGCCGGTGATGAGTTCGGGCACCCGGGAGCCGATCAGGGTGAGTACCGGCAGCAGGCCGCTGCGCAGCGCGTGCTGCACCAGGACGGTGCGCTCGCGCAGCCCCCGGGAGCGCGCGCCGCGCACCGCATCCTCGGCCAGCGCGTCGCCGACCCCTTGGCGCACGTACAGCACGAACCACGGGAGCTGCGAGACGGCCAGCACGAGGGCGGGCAGGGTCACATGACGGGCGACTTGGCCCGCGGTGACGGCGGCGCTCCCGGTGTCGGTGAGGCCGCCGGCCGGCAGCACGCCGAGCTTCAGTGCGCACAGCCAGATGGCGAGCAGGCCGAGCCAGAAGGGCGGCGCGGCCTCCAGGGCGTACGCGGCGCCGGTCACCGTACGGTCGAACATGCCGCCGCGCCATCGGGCGGCGAGCACGCCCAGTACGGTGCCGAGCAGGACGGCCGCCACGAAGGCCAGCGCGCACAGCAGCACGGACCAGCCGAGGCGTTCGCCGATCACCTGGGAGACCGGCGCGCGCAGCGTCGCGGAGTCGCCGAGGTCGCCGGTGAGGGCGCCGGTCAGCCAGTCCCACCAGCGGGCGAGGAGCGGCTGGTCGGCGCCGAGGTTGTGGCGGATCTGGTCGAGGTTCTCCTGGGACGCGGTCAGGCCGGCGGCCCCGGCGTACGCCTTGACCGGGTCGAAGGGCGAGGCCGCCGCGACGGCGAACACCCCGAGGGTGACGGCGAGGAGGACCGGGACGGCGAGCAGCACCCGCCGCCCCGTCATCCGCGCCATCGGCCCCCAGGGCAGGGTCGACAGGGTGCTCACTTCGCGGGCTGCCAGTCCTCGACGTTCCACCAGGGCCCGGAGGCCAGCCCGTGGTCGTGCGGCTCGACCTGCGTGGTCAGGCCCTTGGCGCCCGGGACCCGCCAGCCGTCGCGGACCACGTAGAGGTGGTCGATGTGGGTGAGGAAGACGTACGCGGGGTCTTTCTGGAGCTCGCGCTGGACCGTGTCGTACGCGGCCTTGCGGCGGTCGCGGTCGTCGGTGCGCCGGGCCTCGACGAGCTTCCGGTCGACCGTGCGGTTCGCGTACCGGGACATGTTGTTGAAGCCGTCGCCCGCGAGCGAGGAGTGCAGCAGCAGGTACTGGTCGAAGTCGGGGTCGGCGGGGCTGCCGCCGCCCGCGAGCACCGCGTCGTGCTTCATGCGGGGCTCGATGACCTCCCAGGTGCCGGACTCGACCTTGGCCTCGATGCCGGCCTTCTTGGCGTCGGAGGCGAAGGCGAGGGCGTGCTCCTGGCGGAGCTTGTCACCGGAGAGGTACCAGAGGGTGAAGGAGGCGCGCTGCTTCCCCTTCCGGCGGATGCCGTCAGGGCCCTTCTTCCAGCCCGCTTCGTCGAGGATGTGCTCGGCGCGCTTCAGATCGTGCGGGCGCTCGGTGCCCTGGGTGAACCAGGGGCTGTCGGTGGGCACGGGCCCGTAGGCGGGCTTGCCTGCGCCGTTGAGGATGCCCTTGACCATGGCGTCGCGGTCCACGGCGAGGTCCAGGGCGCGGCGGACGGCCTTGGCGCCGGTGACCGGATTGGCGGTGGGCAGCGTGACGTTGCGGTAGTCGAAGGTCTGCGCGGTGTACGTCTTCGTGTCCTGCGCGGACTTGAAGGTCGCGGCGAGGTTGGGCGGCAGGATGGCGCCGTCGAGGTCGCCGGAGCGCAGCCGGGTGGCGCGCACGTCGTCGTCCTTGATGATCGCCATGGTGAACGTCTTCACCTTCGGCGCGCCGCCCCAGTAGTGCGGGTTGGCCTTGAAGCTCAGCTTCTCGCCCTTGGACCAGCCGGTGAGGACGTACGGTCCCGTGCCGACCGGGTGGGTGGTGAAGGAGCCGTGGTTCACGTCCTGCCTGCCCGCGATGTGCTGCGGGGCGATCGGCAGGACGGTGCGCTCGGCGAACGGCGCGTAGGGGTACTTGAGGCGGAAGACGACGGTGTGGTCGTCCTTCTTCGACACGCTCTCGATGGCGTCGAGTTCGGCCTTGGAGGCGTTGTTGGTCTTCGCGTCGAGGATGGTGCGGTAGGTGAAGACCACGTCGTCGGCGGTGAAGGGCTTGCCGTCGCTGAACTCCACGCCCTTGCGCAGGGTGTAGGTGTAGGTCCGGCCGTCGTCGGTGACCTCGGGGAGCTTCGCGGCCAGCGCGGGCTTGAGCCGCATGTCCGCGTCGTGGGTGAGCAGCCCGTCGAAGATCTTGGAGTTGCCGTCCTTGCCGTAGCCCAGCAGCGGGCTGAGGCTGTCCGGTTCGTACGCGATGCCGACCACGGCCGAGTCCCCAGTGCCCGCTGCGGCCTTGCCGTCGGACGGGGTGGAGCAGGCGGCGGTACCGAGGGCCAGCGTCGCCGCCAGGGCCGCCGCGGCCGCTCTTCGTATGGACCGCGCTGACATGCACCACTCTCCTCTTGCCGCGTGCTGTCTCATGCCGTCGCAAAGCTTTTGCGAACGAATTGCAATTAAACAACACGTAAGAGAGTGCGGACAGACGTGGTCCTTACCGGTCCTGCGGTCCCGCGGTCGTGGCGTCAGTCGCCGAAGCCGCCGCCGAATCCCCCGCCGTCACCCCCGAAGCCCCCGCCGTCACCGCCGAAGCCGCCGCCGAAGTCACCGCTGTTGAAGTCGCCGCCGGAGTAGTCACCGCCGCCGAGCACGTCCCCGCCGTACCCGCCGTCGCCCCACCCGTAGGCGGCGGGGCCCATCATCGAGGAGCCGAGCAGCGTGCCGAGGAAGAGGCCGGGCAGCAGGCCGCCGCCCATCATGCCGTAGTAGCCGCCCGCCCAGGGGGCGTAGACGGGCCCGGCGTCCCAGTACGGGCGGTCCTCGCCGTACGGGGTGCGCACCGTGCGGGCCATCGGTTCCTGGCCGTCCGCGAGCCGCGCCTGATCGGCCGCGCACACGGGGACGGTGCGCTCGGCGCCTCCCGGTGGCGCCCACCGCTCGTCCGCCACGGAGGGGCCGTGGCGCGGGTCGAAGAAGCACGGCGGGCGGCGCTCGGGCAGCGGCCGGCCCGCACGCCGCGCGGCCAGTGCGGCCAGCGCGAACCGGCCGTCCTCCAGCACCTCGGTCACCCGGCGCACGTCCTCGGGGTGCCGGGCCCGCGCCATGGTCTGCTTGGCGTTCTCGTACGCGTCCAGGGCGTGCGCGTAGTCCGCGCGCATCGCGTCGTCGGCGCCCGGCTCGCCCGGCCGGAAGTCCAGCCGGTCCAGCTCCTCGCCGTACGCGGTGATGTCCTCGTCGACCACCACCCGCAGCGAGTCCAGCGCGGCCTGCTCCTCGGCCTCGCGGCGGCGCCTGGCCCGCCGGCGCACGGTGTACGCGCCGCCGGCCCCGAGGAGCACCAGAGCCCCGAGCCCGACCAGCGCGCCACTGCTCACCCCGTTCCCGCCGGCGTCGTGCCAGGACTCCGGCGTGCCCTTCCCGACCTGCTTCTGCGCCTGCGCGGCGAAGTCCTTCAACTGGGCCGTGGCGTCGTGCGGGTGCGCCCGCTGGGCGGCGCCCACGAGGTGGCGCACCGACTCCCGCGACATCACGTCGGCGTCGGCCCGCGCGTCGAAGCGGTCGCCGAGCTGCACCGCGTACACGCCGCGGATGCCGACCCGGGTGCGGAGGTCCTCGAAGAGCGTGGCGGGCGGATAGTCCGAGGTCGCGGGCAGCACGGCCACGAAGACCGGCTTGCCCGACTCCTCGATGTCGTGCGCCAGCGCGTCCGCCTGCGCGACGGGGAGCCGGCCCTCGGCCCGCGGGTCGACGTACACGGGTCCCTTGGTCAGCGCGTCGGCCGCCTCCTGCAGCCCTCCGCGGTCCCGCGGGACGGCGCCGTACGCGGCCGCAGGGGCGCCGTACGCGGCCGGCGGGGCCGCGGTGGCGGCCGGGGCGGCGGCGAGCAGCAACGCCGCGGAGGCGGCCGTCAGGGCCGGTACCGCCCGGCGCCGGGGTCGTCCGGGTACGCCCTTCATGCCTACGACGCTACTCCGAACTTCACTTATCCGACATGCGGGCCGGGGCGCCCGGAGAAGACGCCCGGAAAACCGTTGTCCGCATCAACCGTCGAGCGCGATCGCGTTCTTGGCCCGCTCGATCGCCTCCTCACCGGCGGGCCCGGCGTCGTCCGGGACCAGCGCCTGATTGCGGGCCACGAACGGCCGCATCCGCGCTTCGTAGCGGCCGAAAGCGCCCTGGTGGTCGTCACCCGTCCGGCCGAGTTCGTCGGCGAGCACGTAGGCGCCCACGAGGGCCAGGCTGGTCCCCTGGCCGGACAGCGGCGAGGCGCAGTACCCCGCGTCACCGACGAGGGCGACCCGGCCCGTGCTCCAGCGGTCGAGCCGCACCTGCGCCATGGCGTCGCAGTAGAAGTCGGGCGCCTGCCACATGGCCGCGAGCAGCTTCGGCGTCTCCCACCCCAGATGGCCCAGCCGCTCCTGGAACAGTGCCTTCTGGTGCTCGGTGTCGCGGTGATCGAAGGCGAGCGGCGCGGACCGGAAGCCGAGTGTCGCCCGCAGTTCGCCGTTGCCGCGCGCCGGATACACGCAGTACGTGGCGTCGCCGTCCTGGAGCCATACCTGCCAGTCGTCGAGGCCGAGGAAGTTGCCGGTACTGAACACGGCCACATAGGCGGAGAGGTGACGGAGGAACCGCTCCTCGGGGCCGAAGGACAGCCTGCGCACCGTGGAGTGGAGTCCGTCGGCGCCGATCACGAGGTCGAAGGTGCGGCTGCCGCCGCTCTCGAAGGCGGCGCGTACGCCGTCGGGCTCCTCCTGGAGGGAGGCGAGGGAGTCACCGAAGAGGTACTCGACGCCCTCGTCGGCCCGGCCGTGCAGCAGCCCGGTGAGGTCGTCGCGCAGCAGTTCGATGTCGTCGCTGTCGAGCCGGCCACTGCTGTAGGTCATCTCGGTGGACCGCCACAGCTCCTCGCCCGCGCCGTCGAGCATCGACATGCCGCGCATCCGAGTACGCAGCCGGCGCGCGTCCGCCAGCAGGTCCATCCGGTCCAGCACGTCGAGCGCCACGCCTCGTACGTCGATCGCCTGGCCGCCGGGACGGATCGCGGGAGCCCGCTCGACGACGGTCGGCGCGAAGCCCCGGCGGCGCAGCCAGTGGGCGGTGGCGAGGCCGGCGATCCCGGCACCGGAGACGAGCACGGTTTTCATGGTTCCCCCTCGGGTGACACGTACGGTGTACACAGCTGAATGTACGGCGTACGCGCCTGCTCGCCAAGGGCGTTTTCGCTGCATGCTGGCGGCCAGCGCTCAGGTTCTGTACTAGCTCAGGCAGGCTTCGGAGCCTCCCGTCCCTGGTAGCCTCTGTGCTAGTACAGCCGAGGGAGGGGCCCGATGGCCGCAGAGAAAAACGTGCCGCCGTACCGGCGCATCGTGGCGGAGATCCGGCGGCGCATCGAGGACGGCGAGCTGGCACCGGGCGACCGGGTGCCGTCCACCCGGCGGATCGCCGAGGAGTGGCAGGTCGCGCTCGCCACGGCCACGAAGGCGCTGACCGCCTTGCGGCAACTGGGGCTGGTGGAGGCGCGGCCACGGGTGGGCACGGTGGTGGCGCCCGCCCGGGAGGCCGCGGGCCCGGCGCGTGCTCCCCGTGCCGCGGCGGCGTCCGACCACGACCTGACACGTGCCCGGATCGTGCGCGCGGCCGTGGAGATCGCCGACGCGGAGGGGCTCGCCGCGCTGTCGATGCGGGGCGTCGCGGCACGTCTGGGGACCGCGGCGATGTCGCCCTACCGGTACGTGGCCGGCAAGGAGGAGCTGGTCCTGCTGATGGCGGACAGCGTGCACGGCGAGATCGCGTACCCCGCCGAGCCGCCCGGCTGCCGTCGGGCGCGCCTGGAGGCGGGCGCCAGGGCCCTGTGGGCGCTGCACCGGGCCCACCCCTGGCTGGCGCAGCTCGCGCCGCTCACGCGCCCGCTGGCGCTGCCGAACCTGATGGCGTACTCGGAGTGGATGCTCACCGGGCTCGACGGCCTGGGCCTCGACGGGACCGCCATGCTGAACATCAACGTGCTGCTCTACAGCCACGTCCAGGGGCTCGCCGTCCACCTCGAGCGGGAGGCCCAGGCCGAGAGCCTGACGGGCCTTTCCCAGGAGGAGTGGCTGGCCGGGCAGGAGGCGGCGTTCGCCGCGCTCGCCGCTTCGGGGCGGTACCCGATGTTCGGCCGGCTCCGGGAGTCCTTCGGGCCCGACGGCTACGACCTGGATCTGGACGGGCTCTTCGAGAGCGGGCTGCAGGCCCTCCTGGACGGCCTGGTCGCGCCGCATCTCGCCTGAGGGCCCGGCCGCGTCGCTCCTCCGGTGCCGGGGCGACCGGGTGCTCCGCCGCGCACGGAGCGACGCCGGCCGGCGGCCCCCACAGCCGCCGGCCGGCGTCCGTCCCTGCTCCGCGTCCCCGGCCGGGCGCGGCCGCCGTCCCGAGGCGCTACGGCGCCGCCAGGTCCACCAGTTCGGCGAGGGCCGCCCGGTGGTGGCCGGGGGCGCCGAGCGCGATCTCGTCGCTCTTGGCGCGCTTCAGGAACAGGTGCAGCGGGTGCTCCCAGGTCATGCCGATGCCGCCGTGCAGCTGGAGGCATTCCTGTGCGGCGCGGACCGCGACCGGGGCGCAGTACGCCTGCGCGACGGCCACCGCCACGGGCGCGTCCGGGCTGTCGGACGCCAGCGCGTCCGCGGCGTTGCGCGCCGCCGCCCGCGCCGACACCACCTCCAGCCAGAGCGCGGCCATCCGGTGCTTGAGCGCCTGGAACGAGCCGACGGCACGGCCGAACTGGTGGCGCTGCTTGGTGTATTCCACGATCTCGGTCAGGCACCACTCGGCGAGGCCCAGCTGCTCGGAGGCGAGCAGCCCGGCGCCCGTGAGCAGCGCCTTCCGTACGGCGGCACCGGCCCGGTCGGCGCCGGCGAGCCGGCGGCCCGCCGCCCCGTCGAAGGTGACGCGGGCCAGCCCGCGCGTGAGGTCCAGCGGGGTGACCGTCTCGATGTGCAGCCCCGGCGCACCGGCGTCCACGGCGTACAGCTCGATGCCGTCGGCCGCGCGTACCGGTACCAGCAGCACGTCGGCCGCCGCCGCGTCCGCTACCGAGGTGACGGTGCCGAGCAGGGCGCCGTCGGCCCCGGCCCGTACGGACGGCTCCAGCGGTCCGCCGGGCGCCGCCGTGAGCGGCAGCGCGAGCACGCCGACGCGCTCGCCGCCGGCCAGCGCGGCCAGCAGCCGGGCGGGCTCCTCCTCGGTGGTGTCGCAGCCCAGCAGGGCGGTGACCGCGAGGACGGCGCTCGTCAGATACGGCACGGGCGTCACGGCCCGGCCCAGCTCCTCCAGGACGACCGCCGCTTCCCGGGGCCCCGCGCCCTGGCCGCCGAGCTTCTCGGGGACGAGCAGTCCGGCCGCCCCGATGCCGCCGGCGAGCGAGCGCCAGAGAGCGGCGTCGT
Source organism: Streptomyces sp. Ru73 (assembly GCF_002920575.1). Classification (GTDB taxonomy): domain Bacteria; phylum Actinomycetota; class Actinomycetes; order Streptomycetales; family Streptomycetaceae; genus Streptomyces. The sequence continues at coordinate 31,245 of NZ_PQSQ01000014.1, forward strand.
GGCTGCGCCCGGATTCCAGCTCGGCGAGCACCCCGGCCGGGCCGCCCCGGTCGGCCAGCAGGGACCGCACGGCGGCGCGCAGGTCGTCCTCGTGCTCCGAGTAGAGGAGGTCCGGGCCCTCGTGCGGGCCGGTCGCCGGGCCCTCTTGGAGCGTCTGCTGGTCGGTCATCGGGGCAGGTCCTTCCACGCGACGTCCTTGTCGGTGCGCGGCTCGGAGGGCAGTCCGAGCACGCGTTCGGCGACGATGTTGAGGAGCACCTCGGAGGTGCCGCCCTCGATGCTGTTGCCCTTGGCGCGCAGGTAGCGGTAGCCGGCCTCGCGCCCGGTGAAGTCCACGCCCTCGGGGCGGCGCAGCGTCCAGTCGTCGTACGTGAGGCCGTCCTCGCCGAGGAACTCCACCTCCCAGCCGCTGATCTCCTGGGCCAGCCGCGCGAAGGCGAGCTTCATGCCGCTGCCTTCGGGGCCCGGGTGGCCCAAGGTCAGCTGCTGGCGCAGCCGTTCGCCGGTGAGCCGGGCCACCTCGGCGTCGACCCAGAGCCGCAGCAGCCGCTGGTGCAGGTCGTGGGTGCGCAGTTCGGGCCGCTCGCGCCAGTCGGCGGCGGCAACGCCGATCATGCCGCCCTCGCGCGGGATGCGGGCGCCGCCGATGGCGACCCGCTCGTTCATCAGGGTGGTCTGGGCGACCTTCCAGCCCTCGCCCACCTCGCCGAGCCGGTGCGCGTCGGGGATGCGCACGTCGCTGAGGAAGACCTCGTTGAACTCCGCCTCGCCGGTGATCTGGCGCAGCGGGCGGACGTCCACACCGGGGTCCGTCATGTCGCACACGAAGTACGTGATGCCGCGGTGCTTCGGGGCCTCGGGGTCCGTGCGGGCGATGAGGATGGCCCAGCGGGCCTTGTGCGCGCCGGAGGTCCACACCTTCTGGCCGTTGACGGTCCAGGTGCCCTCGTCGTCCCGTACGGCGCGGGTGGCGAGGGCCGCGAGGTCGGAGCCGGCGCCGGGCTCGCTGAAGAGCTGGCACCACACCTCCTCGCCGGTCCACAGGGGCTTGAGGAACCGCTGCTTCTGTTCCTCGGTGCCGAAGCGCAGGATGGTCGGCGCCGCCATGCCCAGGCCGATGCCGATCCGGCGCGGGTCGTTGTCCGGCGCGCCGGCGGCCGTCAGCTCCTCGTCGACGACGGCCTGCAGGGCGCGGGGCGCGTCCAGGCCGCCGAGCCCCTCGGGGAAGTGCACCCAGGCGAGCCCGGCGTCGAAGCGGGCGCGCAGGAAGTCCATGCGGTCGGTGGTGGCGGGCGGGTGCGCGGCGAGCAGTTCGGCGGTGCGCCGGCGCAGTTCCTCGGCTCCGATGCTCATCGCGCCGCCGCCTCTCCGGGGACGACGACCACGCGGCCCGTGGTGACGCCGTCGGCGACCCTCTGTACGGCGTCCGCCGTGCCCTCCAGGGGCACGCGGTCGCCGATGAGCGGCTTGATGACGCCCTGCGCCGCCAGCTTGGTCAGCTCCTCGTGGCAGGCGCCGATCGCGGACGGCTCCTTCGTGGCGTACAGGCCCCAGTGGAGGCCGAGGATCGAGTAGTTCTTCACCAGGGCGTGGTTGAGCGCGGGGCTCGGGATGGTGCCGCTGGCGAAGCCGATGACGACGATGCGGCCTTCGAAGGCCACGCACTTGGCGGACTGGGCGTACGCGTCGCCGCCCACCGGGTCGTAGATCACGTCGGCGCCGCGGCCGCCGGTGGCTTCCTTGACGGTCTTGATGACGTCCTCGCTGCGCCGGTCGACGACCACGTCGCAGCCGAGTTCGCGGGCGACGGCCGCCTTCTCGGGGCCACCGACGACGCCGATGACGCGGGCGCCCGCGGCCCGGCCGAGCTGGACGGCCGCGCTGCCGACGCCGCCCGCCGCCGCGTGCACCAGCAGGGTCTCGCCGGCCTGGATGTGCGCGCGGCGGTGCAGCGCGAACCAGCCGGTCTGGTAGCCGATGTGCAGCGCGGCAGCCTCGGCGTCGTCCAGCGCGTCCGGTGCCGGCAGGACCGTCTTCGCGTCCACGACGGCCAGTTCGGCGAAGCCGCCGTCGGGCAGCGGCGGCTGGGCCAGCACCCGGGTGCCCTCGGCGACCCCGGCGCCCTCGCCCGCCGCGAGCACCTCGCCGCAGATCTCCACGCCGGGCGTGAAGGGCAGCGGCGGGCGCACCTGGTACTGGCCTCGGCACAGCAGCGCGTCGGGGAAGTTGACGTTCGCGGCCTTCACCCGGAGGAGCAGCTGTCCGGGGCCCGGCTGCGGGTCCGGGACCTCTTCGAGCCGCATCGCCTCACGTGGCTCGCCGTTCGCGTGTACCCGCCATGCCTTCACTGAGCTTCCCCTCACGACGTCGGTCGGCCTCGGTGCCATCGGCATACTAAGCGGTCGGTATGGCTGAGGGAACAGGTGTCAGGGAGGCAATCGGGGCGGGGTCGGCGCTTCTGGCGCGGCGGGCACCGGCCCTTCCAGACGCGGCCGTGGGGGCAGCCCTTCAGGCACCGCGGGCGTCAGCCCCTTCAGGCACCGCGGGCGTCAGCCCCTTCAGGCACCGCGGGCGTCAGCCCCTTCGGGACCGCGGGCGTCAGCCCTTCAGGCGCCGCACCTTGACCGTGTTGTCGGTACGGACGACCGACCGGCCGTCAGGGGCGGTCTGGACGCGCTCGTGCTCCGCGCAGACCAGCACCTCCCACTCCCCCTCGGCGAGCCGGAGGTCGGCCAGCACCTCCTCGGGGCCGGGCAGGCGCACGTCCGAATGCGCGTCCGTCTCCCACGGAGGCATCCCGGAGTGCCCCGTCACCAGCAGCGTCCCGCCGGGTGCCACCGCACCCGCCGCGGTGCGCAGCACCTCCTCCCGCGGCAGTTCGCCGAGCGTGTGCAGGAAGTGCGAGGTGACCAGGTCGAAGGTGCCCTCGGGGAAGGTCTCGCCCAGGGTGTGCCGCTGCCAGTCGATCCGGTGCGCCACCCCGGCGTCGGCCGCGTGCCCGGCCGCGCGGTCCAGCGCGACACGGGAGACGTCGACCGCCGTGACCTCCCAGCCCTGCCGCGCGAGCCAGATCGCGTCGCCGCCCTCCCCGCAGCCCAGGTCCAGGGCCCGGCCCGGCGTCATGCCGGCCACCTCCCTGACCAGTGCCGCGTTGGGCTCGCCGCTCCAGATCCGCTCGCTCTCGCCGTACCGGGCGTCCCAGAACTCCTCGTCCGAGATCTGTGCTTCGGTCATCGGCGCACACTCCTTCTCGTGTTCGTACCGGTGTGTCGGGCAGTACGGACGCGTCACGTACTGCTGCCGATGTTCCGGACCTCCGCGCCCCTTGGCGAACTTTGTTGCCGGGACGGCAAAGAGCCGCCTGCGCGCCCGCCGGCCAGGCCCGCCCGCACATGGCCGCAAGGCATCTGGAGGGCCGTCCGCGCCGCGCCCATAATGCGCAGCAGGCCGGTCCGCGCACGACCGGGACGCGGCGCGCGAGACCTGCCGCACCGGTGTCGGCCAGCGCTGCCGGAGGTGTCCGACCATGACGGTGACCAGCGCCTTCCGTACGGCCCCTGACCGGCCCCCGACATCCCTCGGGCGGCGGGCGGCGGCGAGCGCGGCGGCGGTGGCCGCCGGGGCGCTGCTGCTGGCGGCGTGCGGTGGCGGGGGCGGTGACACGGGCGGCCGCAAGGACACCGGCTCGGCGGCCCCACTGGCCACCGCGCTGCCGCAGAGCATCCGCGACAAGGGCTATCTCGACGTCGGCTCGGACATCGCGTACCCGCCGGTGGAGTTCAAGGACGCCAAGGGCCGGGCGGTCGGCCTCGACCCCGACCTGGCAGCGGCCCTGGGCAGGCAGCTGGGCGTGGAGTTCCGGTTCCGCATCGGTACCTTCGACACCCTGCTCACCGGGCTGCGCGCCAAGCGCTACGACATCGCCATGTCGGCCTTCACGGACAACAAGAACCGGCAGAACGGCATCGATCCGGCCACCGGGAAGAAGGTCGGCGAGGGGGTGGACTTCGTCGACTACTTCAGCGCCGGTGTGGCGATGTACGTCAGGAAGGACGCCCCCAGCCCGGTCAAGGGCTGGGGCGACCTCTGCGGCAGGAAGGCCGTGCTCCAGCGCGGCAGCGTCTCGGAGGACCTGGCCAGGAAGCTGTCGGCGAGGTGCGTGGCGGCCGGGAAGGCCCCGATCGCGCTGGAGCCCTTCGACAACGACCAGCAGGCCCAGACCCGGCTGCGGTCCGGCGGCGGCGACGTCGGCATCTCCGACTACCCGGTCGCCGAGTACGCGGCGCGGACCTCGGGCGGCGGCCGCGACTTCCGGCGCGTCGGCGGGCAGGTGCAGGCGGCGCCGTACGGCATCGCCGTCGCCAAGGGCAACACGCAGTTGCGGGACGCGCTGAAGTCCGCCGTGGACGCGGTGATGGCGAGCGGCGAGTACACCAGGATCCTGAAGAAGTGGGGCGTCACCGGTGGCGCCATCCACCGGGCCGAGATCAATGGCGGCAGCTGAGCGGCCGGACACCGCGCCGGCCGGCGGTCCGGTTGCCGTCACGGCGGTTCCGGTGCGCCACTGGGGCCGCTACGTCGCCGCCGTCCTCGCCGTCGGGGCCCTCGTCGCGCTCGTCGTCGCCTTCGCCCGGGGCCGGATCAACTGGGGCGCGGTGCCCGCCTACTTCTTCGACGACCGGATCCTGGAGGGCGTCGGGCAGACCCTGCTGCTGACCGTCCTGTCCATGGCGATCGGCACGGCAGGCGGCATCACCCTCGCGGTGATGCGGCTGTCCAGGAACCCGGTGACCGCGTCGATCGCGTGGTTCTACATCTGGTTCTTCCGCGGCACGCCGGTGCTGGTCCAGCTGATGGTCTGGTTCAACCTGGGGCTGGTCTTCCAGTACGTCCGGCTCGGGCCGCTGTACAGCGGCGAGTGGGCCGGCTTCATGACGCCGTTCCTGACGGCCCTGCTGGGGCTCGGGCTCAACGAGGCCGCCTACATGGCGGAGATCTGCCGCGCGGGCCTGCTCGCGGTCGACGAGGGCCAGACGGAGGCCGCGATGGCGCTGGGGATGCGCCATGGCAGGACGCTGCGCCGGATCGTGATCCCGCAGGCCATGCGGGTCATCGTGCCGCCCACGGGCAACGAGGTCATCACCATGCTCAAGACGACCTCGCTGGTGGCGGCGGTGCAGTACTACGAACTGCTGCGGTACGCGCAGGACATCGGGCAGCTCTCCGGCGCCCCGGTGGAGATGCTCTTCCTCGCGGCCGCCTGGTACCTGATCCTGACCTCGGTCCTCTCCGTCGGCCAGTACTACCTGGAACGCCACTACGCGCGCGGCTCCTCGCACCGGCTCCCGGCCACGCCGTGGCAGAAGGTGCGGGCGAACCTGCTCGTGCTCCGTCCGCGGAAGGCCGCGCGGGCGTCTGCGCGCCGGTGAGCGCAGCGGACCGTACGCGGCCTCAGGTACGCCCCTCCCGCTCCTGTGCGTCCGTGAGGGCGGCCGAGTGGGTGGCCCAGCCGGCGCGGACGACCGGGAAGCCGGCGGCCTCGACCGCGTCACAGACCAGCTCGTCGTCGTCCACGACGACCCGGACCTCGCGGCCGCGGGCGAGCTTGCTGAGCAGTTCGAGCTTGGTGAGGCGGGCCGGGCGGCGGTCACCGGACGGGCGCATCCAGACGCGGCCCTCGGGGAGGCCGTGCCGGGCCAGCCAGTCCAGGGTGTCGGCGCGGCACTTCTCGGGCCGCCCGGTCAGGTAGACGATCTCGCACTCGGCGGCGCTCTCCAGGGCCAGCGCGACGCCCTCGGGCAGCGGCGGGTCGTCCGGTGCCGCGGCGAAGAAGCCGTCCCAGTCGCGCGGTCGCCGCTCCAGGTAGTGCTGCCGGTGTGCCGTGCCCGCCAGGGTGTTGTCCAGGTCGAAGACCGCCAGGGGTGCCGCTGCCATGTGTCATCCCGTCGCCGTGCGTGCGGCCGCGGCGCCGGCACCGGCCGGCTCGCCGCGGTCCGTGGCCCGGATGCGGCCGGTGCCGATCCCGTCGGCCAGTGACAGCCGATCGTAGATCACCTCGGCGCACGCCGCCGTGTCCAGCTCCAGCACCACGTCGGGCGCTGCCGCCGGGCCGTCCGCGTAGCCGTACGCCTCCGTCGCCCCCGCGCCCGCCTCGTCCAGCGTGACGTGGAACGTCCCCTCGTCCAGCCGCACCTCCACGACGCGTACGGGCCCGTGCTCCGCCGGCCGCGCGGCGAAGTACCGGGCGAGCCGGGGCATCAGCGGTACGGCGAACCAGTGGGCGCGCATCGCGTCCGTGGGCCCGGGCGCGCCCAGCTCGGGCGCGCCCCAGTCGGCCAGTGCGGTGAGGACGGGGAGCAGGGCCCGGCCGCGCGGGGTGAGTTCGTACACGTGGGCTGCGGCGGGCGGGTCGAGTCTGCGGCGGACGGTCAGGCCGTCGCGCTCCATGTCCTTCAGGCGCCCTGCGAGCATGTCCGTGCTGACGCCCGGCAGGTCGGCGTGGAGGTCGGTGTAGCGCCGGGCCCCGGCCAGCAGCTCCCGGACGATCAGCAGGGTCCAGCGGTCGCCCACGGTGTCCAGGGCGCGGGCGACGGGGCAGTACTGGTCATAACTTCGGCGCGGCATGATCCCCAGCATAGACAAGAAGTTGGACTTTCCAAGTTGCCGCTTGGTAAAACCAAGTAGAGCCACAGACGCGCCGCGCCGCGGCGAGCGAGGGACCGGGAGGCCGCCGCATGGAGTTCAAGCAGTCGAACAAGATGACCGACGTCTGTTACGAGATCCGCGGTCCGGTGATCGAGCACGCCGACGCGCTGGAGGAGGCCGGGCACAGCGTGCTGCGGCTGAACACCGGCAACCCCGCGCTCTTCGGCTTCGAGGCGCCCGAGGAGATCCTCCAGGACGTGCTGCGCAACCTGTCCCGGGCGCACGGCTACACCGAGTCCCGCGGCATCCTGCCGGCGCGCCGGGCCGTCGCCCAGCACTACCAGTCGCTCGGCATCGACGTCGGCGTGGACGACGTCTACCTCGGCAACGGCGTCTCCGAGCTGGTCTCGATGGCGGTCCAGGCGCTCCTGGACGACGGCGACGAGGTGCTGATCCCGGCCCCCGACTTCCCACTGTGGACCGCGGTGACCACGCTCGCGGGCGGCAAGGCGGTGCACTACCTGTGCGACGAGTCCGCCGACTGGCTGCCGGACCTGGACGACATGGCCGCGAAGATCACCGACCGGACCCGGGCCCTGGTGATCATCAACCCGAACAACCCCACGGGCGCCGTCTACCCCCGTGAGCTGCTGGAAGGCATGCTCGACCTGGCCCGCCGGCACGGCCTGATGGTCTTCGCCGACGAGATCTACGACCGCATCCTCTACGACGGCGAGGTGCACCACAACGCCGCGGCGCTCGCCCCCGACCTGGTCTGCCTCACCTTCAGCGGCCTCTCCAAGGCGTACCGCGTGGCCGGCTTCCGCTCCGGCTGGCTGGTGGTCTCCGGGCCCACCCAGCACGCGGCCGACTACCTGGAGGGGCTGGGCACGCTGGCCGCGATGCGGCTGTGCCCGAACGCCCCGGCGCAGTACGCCATCCAGGCGGCGCTCGGCGGCCGTCAGTCGATCAACGACCTGGTGCTCCCCGGCGGCCGGCTCCGCGAGCAGCGCGACCGGGCCTGGGAACGGCTGAACGAGATCCCCGGCGTCTCGTGCGTGAAGCCCAAGGGCGCGCTCTACGCCTTCCCCCGCCTGGACCCGGCCGTGCACAGGATCCACGACGACGAGAAGTTCGTCCTCGACCTGCTGCTCCGGGAGAAGATCCAGGTCGTGCAGGGCACCGGCTTCAACTGGCCGCGTCCGGACCACTTCCGTATCCTGACACTCCCGCACGCCGATGACCTCGACGCCGCCATCAGCCGCATCGGACGCTTCCTGGCGGGGTACCGGCAGTGAGAGACTCCCCGTGCGGGCGCGCCGTCGTGCACCGGCGCGACCGCGGGCGGGCCGTGCGCGGTTCGTGCTCCGCCGGGCGCTGATGCGCCCTTGAGTGCGCCGCTCGCACCCGCTTAGGTGGGAGGCCCGTAACCGGCCCCGGCCACGGAGGGAGTGAGGTCCATGCCCGCACAGCGCGTGGTCACGGAGAGCGAGCTGGCAGCCCATCTGCACGGCATATGTTTCAAGACCGGGCCGCCGCGGCGCATCGGGGTGGAGATCGAGTACCTCCTCCACGACGCGCACAACCCCCGATGTCCCCTCCCGCGCGAGCGTGTCCGCAGCGCGATGACCGCCCTGCACGCGCTCCCCCTCCACTCGGCCCTCACCTTCGAGCCGGGCGGGCAGCTGGAGCTCAGCTCGCTCCCCGCCGGCTCACTCACCGAGTGCGTCACCACCGTCTCCGCCGACCTGGCACTGGTGCGCACGGCGCTGCGCGCCATGGGCCTGGGCCTGGCGGGCCACGGTCACAACCCCTGGCATCCGCCGCACCGCATCCTCGACGAGCCCCGCTACGACGCCATGGAGGCGTACTTCGACCGCTGGGGGCAGGCCGGGCGGTCGATGATGTGCGGCACCGCCTCCGTGCAGGTGTGCCTGGACGCCGGACACGAGGAGCCGGGGCCGCTGGGCCACGGCCGGCGCTGGCGGCTGGCCCACCTCCTCGGCGCCGTGCTCACCGCGGCGTTCGCCAATTCCCCGACCAGCGAGGGGTGCCCGACGGGCTACCGCTCCACCCGCCAGGCCGTCTGGTCGCAGCTCGACCCGGCCCGTACCCTCGCCCCCGCCGACGGGTCCGACCCGCGCGCCGCCTGGACCGCGTACGTCCTCGACGCGCCCGTCATGTGCCTGCGCACCCCGGGCGGCCCCTGGGACGCCCCCGAGGGCCTGACCTTCCGCGACTGGGTGCGCACCGGCGGCCCACGGCCCCCCACGCAGGAGGACTTCGACTACCACGTCACCACCCTCTTCCCGCCGGTCCGGCCGCGCGGCCACCTCGAACTGCGCATGATCGACGCGCAGCCGGGCGACGGCTGGATCGTGCCGCTCGCCGTGACCGCGGCCCTGTTCGACGACCCCGAGGCGGCGGAGACCGCGTACCGCGCGGTCAAGCCGCTCGCCGAGACCGCGGGCGAGCGTCCCGCGCCCCGCAATCCGCTGTGGCGGCGCGCGGCGCGGCACGCGCTGACCGATCCGGAGCTGGCCGCCGCCGCGACGGCCTGCTTCGCCGCGGCCCGCGAGGCGCTGCCGAGGCTCGGCGCCGGGCCGGACGTCCTCGCCGCCGTCGAGGAGTTCACCGAGCGCTATGTGGCGCTCGGCCGCTGCCCGGCCGACGACCTGCTGGACGCGGCGTACGCGGCACCCGAGTACGCCGCGCCGCCCACGGAGAGCGCGGCGGCCCGGCAGGCCGCCGACGCGCAGGAAGCCGCGCTCGCCGCGGAGTACGCCCGCACCGCCGAGCGCACCCCAGGGAAGGACAGCCAGTGATCCACGATCCCGAAACGCTCCGGGACCGCGCGGCGACGGCGCTGCTCGCCGCGCGCACCCGTACGCAGGCGCTGACCACCTGCGTCGACGAGCCCGACCTGACCGCCCAGCACTCGCCCCTGATGTCGCCCCTGGTGTGGGACCTCGCCCACATAGGCAACCAGGAGGAGCAGTGGCTGATGCGGGCCGTGGGCGGCCTCGAAGCGCTGCGCCCGGAGATCGACTCGGTCTACGACGCGTTCGAGCACCCCCGCGCCGAGCGGCCCTCGCTGCCGCTGCTGCCGCCCGCCGAGGCCCACCGGTACGTCGCGGAGGTGCGCGGCCGGGTGCTGGACGTCCTGGAGAAGACCCCGCTGCACGGCGACCGGCTGGTGGAGCAGGCGTTCGCGTTCGGCATGGTCGCGCAGCACGAGCAGCAGCACGACGAGACGATGCTCATCACCCACCAGCTGCGGCGGGGCCCGGCCGCGCTGACCGCTCCCCCGCCGCCGGACACCTCGGGCGGCGTGGTGGAGGACGAAGTGCTGGTGCCGGCCGGGCACTTCACGATGGGCACCTCCGACGAGCCGTGGGCGCTGGACAACGAGCGGCCCGCGCACCACCGGCTGCTGCCCGCGTTCCACATCGACACGACGCCGGTGAGCAACGCCGCGTATCTGCGGTTCGTCGAGGACGGCGGCTACCGGGAGCCGCGCTGGTGGGCGCCCGAGGGCTGGCGGATGGTGTGCGAGAACGACCTCGCGGCCCCGCTGTTCTGGCGGCGGGAGGGCGGTGGGTGGGTGACCCGCCGGTTCGGCGTGACCGAGCCCGTCGCTCCCGAAGAACCGGTTCTGCATGTGAGCTGGTACGAAGCCGACGCGTACGCGCGCTGGGCCGGGCGGCGACTGCCCTCGGAGGCCGAGTGGGAGAAGGCGGCCCGCTGGGACCCGCGGACCGGACGCAGCCGCCGCTACCCGTGGGGCGACGCGGACCCGCGTCCCGAGCACGCCAACCTCGGCCAGCGCCACCTGCGGCCCGCGCCGGTCGGCAGCTATCCGGACGGCGCGTCGCCGCTGGGCGTCCGGCAGCTCATCGGGGACGTGTGGGAGTGGACCTCCGGGGACTTCCTGCCGTACCCGGGCTTCCAGGTGTTCCCGTACCCGGAGTACTCCGAGGTGTTCTTCGGCGGCCGGTACAAGGTGCTGCGCGGCGGGTCGTTCGCGGTGGACCCGGTGGCCTGCCGCGGCACGTTCCGCAACTGGGACCTGCCGGTCCGGCGGCAGATCTTCGCCGGCTTCCGCACCGCGCGCGACGCGGCCCCGGAGGAGGCGTGAGGTCCCGGTCCGGGCGCGCCGGGCGGTGGTGCTGATGTGCCGTCACCTCGCCTACGTGGGGCCCGAGGTGCGCCTCGGCGACCTCCTCACCGCACCCGAGCACAGCCTGTACCGGCAGTCCTGGGCGCCCCGCCGGCAGCGGTACGGCACGGTCAACGCGGACGGCTTCGGCGTCGGCTGGTACGCGCCGGACGACCCGGTGCCGGCCCGCTACCGCCGCGCCGGGCCGATCTGGGCGGACGCCTGCCTGCCCGACCTCGCCCGGGTGGTGCGCAGCGGTGCCGTGCTGGCCGCCGTACGCGACGCCACGCTCGCCTGCCCGGACGGTGAGGCGGCGGCCGCGCCGTTCGCCGGCGGGCCCTGGCTGTTCAGCCACAACGGCGCGGTCAAGGGCTGGCCCCGTTCGCTCGGCCCGCTGGCCGCCACGCTGCCTTCCGAGGCGCTGCTGGGGCTGGAGGCGCGGTGCGACGCGGCGTTCCTGTGGGCGCTGGTCAAGCACCGCCTGGAACAGGGCGCCGACATGGCCGGGGCGCTGTCGGAGACGGTGACCGAGGTGGCCGCGGCGGCGCCCGGCTCGCGGCTGAACCTGCTGCTCACCGACGGCGCCACCATCGCCGCCACCACCTGGGGCGACACGCTCTTCCACCGCGCCCTGCCGGGGCCAGCGCCCGGCATGCTGGTCGCCTCCGAGCCCTCCGACGACACGGACGCCTGGACCGAGGTCCCCGACCGCACCCTGCTGGCCGCCACCGCCACCGATGTCCTGCTCACCCCGCTCAAGGAGCCCGCCGCGTGAGTCCCCTCGCCGTCACCCGCACCCTGCCCCCCGACGCCACCGCCGCCGCCCTCCGCGCCGACGTCGCACACGGCCTGACCGGCACCCCCAAGACGCTGCCGCCCAAGTGGTTCTACGACGCCCGGGGCAGCGAACTCTTCGAGGACATCACCGCACTGCCCGAGTACTACCCGACCCGCGCCGAGCGGGAGATCCTGGTGGCACGCGCCGGGGACATCGCCGCCGCCACCGGCGCCCGCACCCTGATCGAGCTGGGCTCCGGCTCCTCCGACAAGACCCGGCACCTGCTGGACGCGCTCACCGGCCTGCACACCTACGTCCCCGTCGACGTGAGCGAGAGCGCGCTGGCCGCCGCGGGCGAGGCGCTGCTCACCGAGCGCCCCGGGCTCACCGTGCACGCCCTGGTGGCCGACTTCCAGGGCGGCCTGACGCTGCCCGAGACGCCGGGGCCCCGGCTGCTGGCCTTCCTCGGCGGGACGATCGGCAACCTGCTCCCCGCCGAGCGGGCCGGCTTCCTGCGCTCCGTGCACGACCTGCTGGCGCCGGGCGACGCGCTGCTGCTCGGCACCGACCTGGTCAAGGACGAGGCGACGCTGGTGGCCGCGTACGACGACGCCCGGGGCGTCACCGCCGAGTTCAACAAGAACGTCCTCGCCGTCATCAACCGCGAACTGGCCGCCGACTTCGACCTCTCGCGGTTCGCGCACCGCGCGGTCTGGGACCCCGGGCACGAGTGGATCGAGATGCGGCTGCGGTCCCTCAAGGAGCAGACCGTGAAGATCCCGGCGCTGGACCTCGCGGTCCACTTCGACGAGGGCGAGGAGGTGCGCACGGAGGTCTCGGCGAAGTTCCGCGAGGCGGGCGTGCGCACCGAACTGGACGCCGCTGGGCTGGAGTTGCGCGAGTGGTGGACCGACGAGGCGGGCCGCTTCGCGCTGTCCCTGGCCGTACGGCGGTAACCCCGCTCAGACCCGTACGGGCAGGTGCTTGAGCCCGTTCTGGAAGTTGGAGACGAGCCGGACCGGCTCCCCGGCGGGCGCGAGGCCGGGGAGCCGGTCCAGCACGTGCCGCAGCACCGCGCGCATCTGCACCCGGGCCAGGTGCGAGCCGAGGCAGAAGTGCGGCCCGAAGCCGAAGCTGACGTGGTCGTTGGGGGTGCGCCCGACGTCGAAGCGGTCGGGGTCGTCGAAGACGGTCTCGTCACGGTTGGCGGAGACGTGGTAGACCACGACCTTCTCGCCCGCCCTGATCCGCTGCCCGGCCAGCTCGGTGTCGCGCACGGCGGTGCGCCGGAAGTCCATCACGGGCGGCCAGTACCGCAGCATCTCCTCGACGGCGGTGGGGAGCAGCCCCCGGTCGGCGCGCAGCCGCGCGAACTGGTCCGGGTGGCACAGCAGCGTATGCAGCCCGCCCGGTATGCCGTTGCGCAGCGTCTCGTTCCCGGCCACCGCGAAGAGGAAGAACATGTTCTCGAACTCCTCGCGGGTCAGGCCGCCTTCGCGCAGGTGCGCCAGGACCGTGCCGGGGCGCGGGTCGTCGGCGAGCGCGTGGGCGTACGCGAACATGTCGGCGAGCGCTTCCCGGGAGCGCGGGTTGACCGGCCGGCCGTCCGGGCGGGCCCGCATCGCCGGGCGGTGCGCGAGCGCGGCGCGTGCCATCGGGGTGAGCGTCCCGGGGTCCGCCGTCGTCAACTCCGCGTATTCCGCGTCCTGGTAGCCGATGACCCGGCTCGACCAGTCGAAGAGCAGCCGCCGGTCCTCGTCCGGCACGCCCATGACATGGGCCAGGGTCCACACCGGCAGGTCGGCCGCGACGTCCACGAAGTCCGCCTCGCCCGCCTCCGCGACCCGCCCCACCAGCTCGGCGGCGCGCGCGTCGATGACGGCCTCCAGCTCCCGTACGGCACGCGGGGTGAAGGCGGCAGCGACGACCTTGCGGATGCGGGAGTGCTCCGGCGGGTCCTGGTTCAGCATCATGGCCCGCACGAAGGCCAGATCCGCCTCGGTGTCGGGGTCCCTGATCTGGGTCGCACCCGCGTACGAGGAGAACACGTCCGGGGTACGCAGGACGTGCTTGACGTCCGCGTGCCGCAGCACCGCCCAGTAGCCGGGACCGGCCGGCCAGCCGGCCAGCGCGGGCTCCTCGATCCAGCAGACGGGGCTGGTCAGGCGCAGTCGGCGGAACAGGTCGTAGGGCACGCCGGTGGCGTAGGTCTGGGGTGAGAACACCTCGGTGGCCATCACGCACCCGACCGTACGGTAATCCGCACTATCAGGGGAATCACCCGTCCGGCAGGCTTGGCGGTCCGGGGCGCTGCGCAGAGTCCTGGCGTGTACGGATCGCATCGCGCGGGACTGGCCCTGACGGCCGCCGTGTTCGTGGCAGGGGTGGGCTGGGCGCCGGCGGCGGCCGCGCACGGTGACAACTGTTCCTACGCCGGGACTAAGCCGCCGGTGACGGCCCCGACCGGGGTACCGGGGCTGCCCGACCACTGGCACTGGCCCTGTACGTCACCCACCCCCCGGCCGCCGGCGCCGAAGCCGCCGCCGAAGCCCGCGCCGCCCCCGCCGCCGAAGCCCGCACCTCCGAAGCCGGCGCCGCCCCCGCCGGCCACCACGCCGCCCGCGCCACCGCCCCCGCGGCCCGCACCGCCGAGGCCGGCACCGCCCCGGCCGGCCCCTTCGACTCCCCCGCCGACGACCGAGGCACCGAAGCCTTCGCCGTCCCTGGCTCCGCGGTCGTACGCGGTCAGCAGCAGGCCACCGGAGAACCACCGCTCCATGGTCACCAACATGCTGCTGCTCACCGCCCCGGCCGTGCTCGCCGCCGCCGCGCTGCGCCCCCGCGGCTCGTCCGGCTCCCGCGGCCGCCGCTCCTGACCACGGGCCCGCTCCCCCGCGCTCTCTCTTCCCTGGAGGTCTTTCATGTCCGACTGGCTCGTGCTGGCCATCGCCATCGCGGCGACGTGCGGTGTGGTGCTGCTCGTCACCGTGCTGCACCAGCGGCGGATCGACGAGGAGGAGGACGACCCGACCGAGACGCCGGACGTCATGGAGTACATGACGATGATGGTCGGGGTGGTCTACGCGATCGTGCTGGGCCTGGCCATCGCGGGCGTGTGGGAGTCGCGCGGCGCCGCGGAGGACACGGTCCGCACGGAGGCGCAGGCGCTGCACGAGGTGAGTGCGCGGGCCCGCGCGTACCCGGAGCCGGTGCGCGACCGGATCCGGGCCGACGTGGCCGCGTACGCCTCGTACGTGGTGCACAAGGAATGGCCGGTGATGGCCGCCAAGAGCGAGCTGACGCCCCGTGGGGACGCGCTGCTGCTGAAGGTGCGCGCCGACGTCTCCGACTACCACCCGCGCAACGACTTCGAGAACCAGACCTACCAGCCGCTGGTGGACCAGGTCGCGGTGGCGGACGGCGCGCGGTCGGCCCGGGGCCAGGGCGCCGGGCCGACCCTGCCGCCGGTGGTGTGGTTCGGTCTGCTCGCGGGTGCCGTGGTCACCGTCGGCCTGATGTTCACGCTGCAGATCCGGCGGTCGGCGCGTGAACTGCTGATGGCCGGCGTCTTCACCGCTCTGATCGCCTTCCTGCTGTTCCTGGTGTGGGACTTCGACGATCCGTGGCTGCGCAGCACCGACGCCATCCAGCCGCTGAAGGACCTGCTCCCCTAGCCGGGGCCGGCCCCGCTGGTCAGGTGGCGGAGCCGGCCGCGGCGCCGGTCGCGAGGTCGGGGCCCCAGCGGCGCAGCGCGTCCGTCAGGTCGAGCGGGAGGACGGTGGCACCGCCCTCCTCCGCGCTCGGCCAGTCCTCGCGCGGCACCCGCCACATCACCTCGAACTCGATGCCGTCCGGGTCCTTGGCGTACAGGGACTTGGAGACCAGGTGGTCGCTGGCGCCGACCAGGGCACCGGCGGCCTGGAGGCGCTCGGCGGTACCGGCCAGCTCGCCGAGCGTGCCGACCTCCCAGGCCAGGTGGTACAGCCCCGCGCGGCCGGACTCGGGGCCGGGTGCCTGGTCGCCGACGGCGAAGAGGCCGAGGTCGTGGTCGTTCCGGGTGTCCTGGGCGCGCAGGAAGGCGGCGCGCCCGGGGATCTCGGTGTCCACGGTGAAGCCGAGGACGTCGGTGTAGAAGGCGACGGAGCGCGACAGCTCGCGCACGTAGAGGACGGCGTGGTTGAGACGGCGTACGGGCATGGGGAACCTCCGGTGAGGGGTTACTTGCGCAGCAGCAGGACGAGGAAGGCCACGACGAGGCCGAGGGCGACGGCGGCGATGCCGTAGGCGGCACGCTCGCGGCGCAGCCCCGGCAGCAGCCGGTCGGCGGCCCAGCGGCCGGGCCCGGCGAGGGTCAGCGCGGCGGCGGCCAGGGTGAGCAGCAGCTCGTACTCAATGCCCTTGGGCGCGAAGAAGCCGCCGCCCCACTTCACGGCGAGCGCGTTGACCATGGTGCCGAGGACGGCGGCGCCGGCGAGCGGGGTGAGCAGGCCGAGCGCGAGGCCCAGGCCGCCGAGGGTCTCGCTGAGCCCGGCGATCACGGCCATGGCCTTGCCGGACGGGTAGCCGCTCATGGTGAAGAACTGCCCGGTGCCGTCCAGGCCGCCACCTCCGAACCAGCCGAAGAGCTTCTGCGCGCCGTGTGCCGCCACGGTCAGGCCGACGGCGAGCCGGAGCACCAGCAGGCCGAGGTCGTGGGCGGGCGAGTGCGCGGGCGCGGCCGTCCCGGAGCGGGCGACGGTCAGGGCGGGGGACGTCATACAGGCTCTCCCTGTCGGCAGATCGGAAAGTACTTGAAAGTTCAAGCCATGCTCCGACCATACACAGTGCTTGAAACCTGTACAACATCCACCGCGCCCGCCGCGCCGCCCGCTGCCGGTACCCGCCGGCCCGCTCCGGCCGGTCCGCTCAGCCGCGCGGCACCACCGTGCCGAGCACGCCGGGAAGCGGGTACCAGTCGGCGGTGAGCACGCTCGCGTGCGCCTTGGCCAGCAGCGCGACCCGGTCCCTGGCCTGCTGCTCCGTCGGCTTCGTCCCGTCGATCGCCGGCGCCACCTTGTGCGCGTCCGTCATGATCACCAGGTAGTGGCGGGTGTCGTACCAGGCCGTGTCGATGCCGCCGGCGTACGCCGAGGCGTCCCCGTCGAAGACCACGAACCAGGGGCGCAGCGCGGGGTCGGTGTAGCGGGAGCGGGGGTCGCCGGCCTCGGCGCCGTGCACGGCGGGGAAGGCGGTGGCGGTGGACAGCTGCCCCTGCCCCGCGAGGGTGCGCAGATGGGTGGCGTACTCGCGGTCGGTCCACAGCTTGTCGGCCGGATTGCCCTCCTCGACCGTGCCGGGTATCAGCTCGATCAGGAACTTGCCCGCGAGCGCGGACCGCTCCGGCCAGCCGTCAGCGCGCACCGCCTCGTCCAGCGTCGCGTACCCGCCGATCAGGTCGCCGGGGCCGAAGACCGCGTCCCCCAGCTTCTGGCGCACCAGCGCGTCGAACTCGTCCGGGCCGCGGCCGCCCTTGTCGTTGAAGCCGTCCTTCAGCTCCATCTTGAGCAGCACGGGCCGGTGGCCGGGGTGCGCGTCGTGCCAGGCACGCAGGTCGGCGAGGCAGCCGCCGAGCGGCTGGTTGCGGGACTTGGTGCGCAGCTCCGCCGGGGACGCGGCGTTCTCGCAGTTGTTGTCGTTGCCGAGCGGATTGCCGTGCGAGACCCGCCAGGACTTCCCCAGCCCGTTGGTCCACACGTCCAGCTCCAGCAGCCCGGCCCCGGAGTCCAGCGCGTCCGCGAAGTAGGGGTACTTGTCCTTCTCGTACGCGTTGTGGACGCCCACCGCCGTGGTCGTGTCGTACGTCGTGCCCGCCGCTGCCGCGGTCCCGGTGCCGGCCGGCCACACCACCGCCGCCGCCACCATCGCCGCACCTGCCACACCCGCCACCATCGTCCCCGTACGCCGATGTGCGCCCATGTGTCCCTGCTTCCTCGTTGGTCAGTCGATCAGGCGGCAGCGTACGGGACTTGGGGTACGGCGGGGACTTCTCGAACGGACGTCCGTCGCACCGTTCCCAGGCGTTCCCCGGCCGTCTACGATGGCGCCATGGTCGGCAGACGAACCGCGGCGTCCAGCCTCGCCGCCGGCGCCCTCACCGGTACGGTCGCGCTCTACATGGCGCTCGTGGCCTTCGGCAACATCACCGACTTCGACACCAACCGCGCGTTCGTGCAGCACGTCCTCGCGATGGACACCACCTTCAAGGACCCGGACCTGATGTGGCGGGCCGTCACCTCCCGCTCCCTCCAGGACGCCGCGTACGTCGCGATCATCGTCTGGGAGACGGCGTCCGCAGCCGTGCTGGTCGTGGCCACCGTCCTGTGGGCGCTCCGCCGGGACCTGGCCCGCCGGCTCAGCGGCCTCGGGCTGGTGATGGTCCTGCTGCTGTTCGGCGCCGGCTTCCTCGCCATCGGTGGCGAGTGGTTCGCGATGTGGCAGTCCAAGACGTGGAACGGCCTGGAGGCCGCCACCCGCAACATCGTGCTCGCGGGCATCGCCCTCCTGGTCGTCCAGCTGACCCCGGCCGCCGCCGCGCGGCGGACACCGGCACGGCCGGACCCCGGCCAGGAATAGCCGCGCGGGGCCCCCGGTTGCCCCCGGTATGCGAGCAATCGGAGTGGAAGAATTCGGCGGACCCGACGCTCTCCGGGTCCTGGACGTACCGGAACCGCAGGCCGGTCCCGGCGAGGTGCGCATCAGGGTGCACGCCGTTGCGGTGAACCCCACGGACACGCTGCTGCGGGCCGGCGCGCACGCGCACCGGCTCACCGACCGCGAGCCGCCCTACGTACCGGGCATGGACGCGGCCGGCGTGATCGACCAGCTCGGCCCGGACGCCGACGGCCGGCTCTCCGTCGGCCAGCGGGTGGCCACCGTGGCCGTGCCGACGGGGCCGCGCGGCGGCACGTACGCGGACAAGATCGTGGTGCCCGCCGCCTCCGTGGTGCCCGCGCCCGAGGGCACGGACTTCACCGCCGCGGCCACCCTCCTGATGAACGCACTGACCGCCCGGCTCGCCCTCGACGAACTGGCGCTCTCGCCCGGCGACACGCTCGCCGTCGTCGGCGCCGCCGGCGCCCTCGGCGGCTACGCGGTCGAGCTGGCGAAGGCCGACGGGCTGCGGGTCGTCGCCGACGCCAAGCCGGCCGACGAGAAGCTGGTGCGCGAGCTGGGCGCCGACGAGGTCGTCCCGCGCGGCGACGAGGTGGCACAGCGCATCCGGGAGCTGGTGCCGAACGGTGTGCCCGGGCTCGTGGACACGACGCTGCAGGGCGAGAAGCTGTTCGGCGCGATCGCCGACGGCGGCCGGATGACGGTGTTCCGCGGCTGGTCGGGCGGCACGGAACGGGACATCGAGGTGCGCCCGGTGCTCGTCTCGGACTTCGCCACCGACACCGCGCGGCTGGACCGGCTGGCCCGCCAGGCCGAGGAGGGCGTCCTCACGCTGCGGGTCGCCGAGGTCTTCCCCGCCGAGCGGGCGGCCGACGCGCACCGGCTGCTGGAGGCCGGCGGCGTGCGCGGCCGCCCCGTGCTCGACTTCTCCTGACCGCTGACCGGCCGTCAGGGCCCCGCCCGCCGTGCCGTGCGGGCGGGGCCGCGGTCACCACTCGATCCGGTACGACGTGAGCCAGTCGGCCGCGCCCGCCTCGCTGCGCAGGGCGCGGTGCGGCAGCACGGTGTCGCGGACGACGCGGCGCACGGGACCCACCGCGGTCCGCCGGGCCATCTGCGCGCTGGCCGCCACGACCTTCTCCACGCGCTCCCTGCGCAGTTCCTCGTACGCCTTGAAGGCGCGGCGGTTGCCGGCCTGGTCGCGCAGTGACTTCGCGAGCACGATGGCGTCCTCGACGGCCATGGAGGCGCCCTGGGCCGCGTTGGGCGCCGCGGCGTGCGCGGCGTCCCCGATGATCACCATGGTGTCGGTCCACCAGCGCGGGGTCGAGGCGATGTCGTAGGAGTTGGAGCCCACGATGGTCTCGCCGGTGGACCGGATGATGTCGGCCGCCGGGGTGTTGTCCTCGTCGAAGAGCCCGGCCAGCCGGTGCCGCCACTGGTCCGCGGTGGTCCCCGCCAGGTCCTCTCGGGAGAGTTCGGGGCCCGGCGCGTTGGCGAACCACCAGGTCTCGCCGTCCGGCGCGCGGGTGCACCCGAAGAACGCCTTCTTGCCGAAGAACATGCTGTACGTGCCGTGGTCCGGCGCGTTCTTCGCGTCGCGGGTGTAGCCGCAGACGGTGTTGTGGCCGGTGTACCGGGGCCGCGCCGCCGCCGGGTCGATGAGCTTGCGGGTGACGGAGTGGATGCCGTCGGCCCCGATGAGCAGGTCGCCCTCGGCGCGGGTGCCGTCGGAGAAGGTGGCGACGATCCGGCCGTTCTCCACCGTCTCGGCGGCCACCAGCCGCTTGCCGTGCTGGACGCTGATGCCGCGCCGGGTCGCCTCGTCGTGCAGCACCCGGTAGAGCGTGGCGCGGCGCATCGTACGCGGCCCGGGGCCGTCCGGCGCGCCCCCGGCGTCGCCGTCCGCGCGCTCCGCGCCCGCCAGTGGGCGCTCGCCGAGCCGCTTGCCGGTGTAGCTGAGGAACTCCACCCGGCCGGCCGGGAAGGAGCTCTCGATCACGGGCCGGTCGGCGTCGATGACGCGCAGCGCCGCCAGGCCGTTCTCGAAGACGACGAGGAAGGCCCCGACGTCGTCGGCGCCGCTCGCGTACGCCTCGAAGACCTCCGATTCGATGCCGGCTTTCTGCAGGGCCATCGCGGTCACCGCTCCCGCGATGCCACCACCGATGATCAGGGCGTGGGTCATGACGCTCCAAGGTCGGACGGCCGGTCTCCGGGGCGCCTTCCGTACGCCCCGGCGGCGGGTGCGGCCCCCTCGGCGCCTGTGTCCGAGGGGGCCGCACCCGTCGCACGGGTCCACCTTGGCGCGCCGGGCGCGCCGGGACCAGAGCGGGAACGGGCATGTCTGCGCCGGTCCGCACTTCTCGTCGTACGGGGTCCGGCCCCCGCCGTCCGCACCCGCCCGCGCGCCCCCGGGATCAGCCCGCCGCGTACACGTCCTCGATGTAACGGCCCTCGGTGGTCAGCCCGGTGAGCCAGGTCTCGGCGTCCTCGGCGGTGCCGCCGCCGTGCCGTACGTACAGCTCGCGGAAGGCGGCGCGCACGCCCGGCGCCATGCGGCTGCCGTCCCCGCAGACGTACACCCGGGCGCCGGACTCCAGCAGCCGCCAGACCTCTTCGCCGTCGGCGGCGATGCGGTGCTGGACGAACCGGCGGCCGTCCTCCGGGCGTTCGCTGAAGGCGGGGCGCACCCCGACGGCACCCGCTGCCTCGGCGGCGCGCAGCTCCTCGGCGTGCAGGAAGTCCGCGTCGGGCGCGTCGCAGCCGAAGAAGAGCAGCGCCGGGGCGAGCGGTCCGGCGGCCGCCACGCGGTCGGCGACGGCACCGCGGAAGGGCGCCAGGCCGGTACCGGCCGCGACCATGATCACCGGCGTGGGATCGGCCGGATCGATGCGGAAGGCGTCCCGGCACGGCTGCACGCGGGCGAGCACGGTGTCCCCGGCCTTCAGGGAGTGCAGATGGCTCGAACCGGTGCCGCCCGGCAGCAGCGACACCATCAGCTCGGCGTGGCGGCCGTCCTTCGCCGGGGAGGACGAGACGGAGTAGTGCCGGGGCCGCATGGGCGGCAGCAGGTCCAGCACCACCGGCCAGGGCAGCGCGCCGCGCAGCGCGGGGTACGCCTCGATCAGCTCCAGCGTCGTACGGGTGTCGTCCTCGGCGGGCGCTTCGAGTGCGGCGCGCTCCGGCGGGCAGGGGTTGTGCGCGGCCAGCAGGGCCCGCTGCCCGGCGGTCGGCCTGGCATTCAACTCCAGGTGGTACGTGAGGAGTTCGTGCACGGACAGCGGCCGGTCGACGGGCAGCGCGTTCCGGCCCGCACCCGGTTGACGGATGCTCAGTACGGCCGCCGGGTCCACGCCGAGCGCCTGCGCCGCGCGGGCGACCCGCTCCGGGGTGTTGGCGGGCAGCACGGCAAGGTGATCGGCGGTGCGGTAGGTGACGCCCTCGGGGAGGGCGAGCCGCAGGAACCGCTTCTTGCGCGGATAGCCCTCGGCGGTCAGGTCGTACGCCTCGGTGACGGTCATCGGGGTGAGGCCGTGCCGGGCGGCGAGCGCGTCCAGCGGACCGCCGGTGATCTCGGTGACGGTGCACGCGGCCTCTTCGGGCGCCGCGGTGGCGCCGACGCTCGCCGGGTCGCCGTACCGGGTCAGCAGTTCGGTGCGCAGCGCCGCGGTGAAGTCCTGGACGGTGCCGGCCATGTCACCGGAGGCGTCGGCCGCGGCGCGCGGCAGCAGCCGGTCGCCGCCGAGCGCGGCCAGCCGCTCGTCGAGGAGGGTGGGAACGCGCTGGTAGGTCGCGGCCCAGTTGCGGTCGCCGACGCCGAGGACCGCGTACGGGACTCCGTCCGCGGCACCCTCGGGCGCGCCCTCCAGCCAGGACACGAAGGCGGCCGCGTCATCGGTCGGACGGCCGTTGTAGGACGCGGCCACCAGGACCACCGGGCGGTCCGTGGGCAGTCCGCCCGCGTACGCGTCCAGCGGTGCGACCTCGGTGGCGCAGCCGAGCGCCGCGGCCTCGTCGGCCAGCCGCTCGGCGAACTCCTTGCAGGTGCCGTAGTTGGTGCCGTGCAGGAGCAGCAGGCCGGTGTCCTGGTGGATGCGGGTGGGCAGCCCGTCGTCGGCCGCGGGGCCCTCGTCCGCCGCCGCGCTGCCGGGCAGTACGGCGAGCGCCGCCCGGTCGGCCGCGCGGTGCGCCTCGGTGCGCTCGGCGAGCCGGACCGTGAAGCCGTCCGGCTTCAGCGTCAGCGTCTCCTTGATGGTCAGCGCGTAGTCACCGTGGTCCTCGAAGCGGTACCTGTGCACCAGCAGCGCCAGCAGCATGGTCGCCTCGTGCAGCGCGAACTGCCGCCCGATGCAGGCGCGTTCGCCGGTACCGAAGGGCTTGTACGCGTGCGGGGAGCGGGCCGCCTCCGCCTCGGGCGCGAACCGCGCCGGGTCGAACAGCTCGGGGTTGTCGCCCCACACCGGGTCGCGGTGGAGCATCGGGGTGAGCACGGTGAAGATGTCCCCGGCCTTGACCGGGTACCGGCCGCCGAGCACCGTGTCCGCCTTCGCGCGCCGGCTGAACGCGGCCGCCGTGGGCCACAGCCGCAGCGCCTCGTTGAGCACCTGCCGGGTGAAGGCCAGCTTGCCGATGTCCTCGAAGGACGGGTCGGGGTCGGCCGCGTCGCCGAACAGCTCGTCGGCCTCGCGGCGCGCCAGCCGCAGCGCGACCGGGTCCTTGAGCAGGTGGTACAGCGCGAAGGAGAGCGCGCCGGAGGTGGTCTCGTGACCGGCGATCAGGAAGGTGATGACCTGGTTGCGGATGTTGGCCGGGTCCAGCGTCGTGCCGTCCTCCGGGTGCGGCGCGCCCAGCATCAGGCCGAGCAGGTCGTCGGCGGAGGTGTTGCCGGAGGCGGTACGCGCGCTGATCACCTCGTCCACCACCGACGCGAGGTAGTCGGCGTCGGCGCGGAACGCCTCGTCCTTCTCGGAGTAGTCCACGCCCGGCTTGCGGGCCAGCCGCGTCATGCTCCACTCCAGGCAGCGCACCATCGCGTCCACGAAGGGGTGCGGCTGCTCCCGCCCGAAGGACTCGAAGTCGAAGCCGAACCCGGCGAGCCCGATGGTGTCGAGCGTCATCCGGGTCATGTCGTCCGGCACGTCCACCGGCGCGCCGTCCGCGATCCGGCGGTCCCAGCTCGCCATCAGCCGGCGGGCGACCTTGAGCATCGCCGGGTGGTAGGTGCGCATCGAGCCCAGCGCGAAGGCGGGCATGAGGATGTCGTGCGCCTTGGCCCAGTTGGGCTCGTCGTTGTAGGCGGTGAAGAGGCCGTCGGCGGCGAACTCCCGTACGTTCTCCAGCGCCGGCCCGATGGCCTTCTCGAAGCGGGTCTCGTCGGCCAGCTCGGTCACCAGGTCGACGGAGGTCACGAAGGTGGCGTCCCGGCCGTGCAGCCGGCGCCGGAAGATGGGACCGTGCGCGCGGGCCAGGCCCATGGCTCGCTGGAGGGGGGTGCGGGAGAGGCCCTTGGCGGTGATGTCCACCACGGGAATCCCGTCGTCGCCGAGGGTGACGGTGTCGGCGCTCTGCAGCTGCGTGTCGCTCATGACTCCACAGTGACCGGCCCGGCGTGCCGTGCTCCCCGCGGTAACTGCATGATTGTGCAGTGATTTCTTCGGTACGGGCCTTGCGGTCCGGGCGAAGATGATCATTGCGGCACGGTGTCCGGCCGGCCGCGGAGCGGACGGAGCCGATGGACGACGAAAGGGACGGGAACCGGCGGCCGATGAGTGACGACCTCTTCGCGCACCCGGCGGTGCCGGGGCCCGCCGCCGCGCCCTGGCACAACTACTTCCTGATCCTGCTGGACCGGATGCCACTGCCGGTCGCGGTGTGCCGCGCCGACGGCGAGGTACTGATCGCCAACCCGGCGATGGCCGCGGTCTGGGGCACCACCCGCGGCCAGCTGCGCGGCCGCAACCTGCTGGACCACTTCCGTCCCCGGGCGATCTCGCAGGTCGGCCGGCTCGTGGAGGCCGTACGGGCGGGCCGCCGCTCCCGCTACCCGGTCGAGGTCCGCTGGCGCGAGGGCGCCGACGGGCCCGAGCGGGAGGGGATGCTGACCCTGGACCCGGTCGGCGACCCCTCCGACGAGCCGCCCGCACTGCTCGCCATCCTCCGCATCCACGAGTCCCGCCCGGCCCCGCGGCGGACCGCGGACGTCAGCCCCATGGAGTCCCGCATCCTCGCCCTCGCAGCGGCCGGCGCCACCACCGCCGCCATCGGCAAGGACCTCGGCCTCACCGTCGACGGCGTCAACTACCACCTGACCCGGCTGACCCGCCGCTTCCGCGTCCCCAACCGCACCGCCCTCATCGCCCGCGCCTACACCCTCGGCCTCCTCTCCCCCACGACCTGGCCCCCGGCGGCGACGGACGAGGAGGACGGCTGACGCTGTTGCGTAGCGCACCTTCACTCCGGACACCATCCGGTTGTCGGTACCGCGTCCTAGAGTGGGTGCTCCTGAGTCTGTGCACCGCGCTGGACGATCCGGGATCGATATCGGGGGCTGTCATGGAATGGCGGACAAGCTGTCGTAAGAGGCGAGGGACCACACCTCCCAGGTCAGGACGAGCGCATGCGGCGGGCTCCGGACCGATAGTGGTGATGCATCCCGACCGAGCGCGCACCGAGCGATGAGCACCGGCGAGTGGGGCGACGATGCCGTCTCCAAAGGCATGTACGCGAGCGCTTCCGACCACTCCGAGATTTATCAGGCCGGCCGGGACCAGCACATCACCGAGAACCACTTCCACGTGGCGTCGCCTCCGGTGTTCGACCCGTACGACGACGATGAGGACGAAGACGACTCGGACTACGGCTACGTCGGGGCTGACGGCTGGTACCACTTGGGCACCGTGGCCCTCTTCATCGCTTCACTGCTTCCCGTACTGGTCGGCGGGACGAGCATCAGGGTGGTGTATTCGACCAGCACGGGCCCGGCGTTCTGGTGGGGCGTGCTGTACACGGCTGTCACCTTCGCCATCGGGGCGAGCCTCTCGGTCTTGGGCCTCAGCAGGGCCATCGACCGGACGGACTGGTCACTCGACACGAGTCTGACGGTGTTCCGCCTCGGGCTCCTGCTCCAACTCGGCCTGTTCGTGTACGGCGTCGTACGGGACCCGGCACACGCCGGCAGCATAGGGTAGTTCGCCCGCATCTTTGCCCAGGAGCTGGGGCCTGCACAGTCCCGGTGACCGCGGCCCCCGGCCGATGACGAGAGCGCCCGGCTGCCCGCCGCTGAGTCGCTTACGGCGGCCGCTGTCCCGGTTGCCGTACGGATGGCGGACGGTGGGCTGGACGGGGGTGGGTGTCGACGGGGGGTGGTGCGCGCGGTGCGTCCACCGGCGGGTCCGTGGTCGCGGCGAGCCGGACCGGGCGTCCCGTGCCGCGCACGCCGTTGTCCAGCGGCGCCCTGCCGCGACGGGGCCGGCGGCGTTCCCGGCCGCCCCGCCGGCCACTCGCGGCCGGGCGGAATCGGCCCGAAACGGACCCTGCCGGGCCGCTCCCGGGCGAGTAGCGTCGGCCGCCCTTCTTCCCGTACGGAGGGTGCGGACCCATGGCCGACACCGTGAGTTACGTGCAGTACGAGACGTACCAAGGCGGCAGTCCAGAGGCGGAGCGACTGGTCTTCGAGAAGCTGGCACGCGACCTGATGCGCGTGCAGCTGCGCAACAAGGAAAGCAGCGGGGCGCACCGCGTGCAGCGCGCCTTCCATGCGAAGGGCGTCCTCGGCGTGGAGAACGCCCGGCTGCGCTTCAACGACGACCTGCCGCCCGCGCTGGTCCAGGGCTTCGCCCAGCCGGGAGCCGAGTACCCCGCACTGGTGCGGCTGTCCAACGCCAGCGGCATACCGGGATCCGACGTCTCGCCCGACCTGCGCGGCATCGCCGTGCGGGTGGAGGTGTCGGCCGAGGAGACGCACGACCTGCTGGCGACCAACTTCCCGGTGAGCCATGCGCGCGACGCCCGTGAGTTCGTGGCCTTCGCCAAGGCCATGGCGGGTGCCCGGACGCCGCTGCAGAAGGCGTTCGGGCTGCTGGTGAAGCTGCCGCTGGCGGTCGGCTGGGCCACCGCCACCCGCATGCGCCGCAACGTGCAGGCCGCGGCCCGGCACACCGTCGGCTCGCTGGCCCGCGAGACGTACTGGAGCCGCGGCGCGGTCCTGTGGGGCGACGCCGGGCCGGTGCGCTACCAGCTGCGGCCCGCGCCCGGCGGGGCACCCGCGCCGCGTCCCGACCGGCACGACCCCGACCACCTGCGGCACGAGCTGGCCGAGCGGCTGGCCGCAGCCGACGTCGAATTCGACCTGTGCGTACAGCGGTTCGTCGACGAGAAGCGCACCCCCGTCGAGGACGGTGCCACGGAGTGGCGGGAGTCGGACGCGCCGGTGGTCCCCGTGGCCCGGCTGACGATTCCGCGCCAGGACATCACCACGGCCGAGGCCGGCTCGGCGGCCCGCCGCATCGAGCAGCTGTCGTTCAACCCGTGGCACACCACGGAGGACTTCCGCCCGCTGGGCAATCTCAACCGGGCCCGCAAGGCCGCGTACCAGGCGAGCGCGGCGCACCGCCTCGGCACCCGCTTCGTGACCACCGAGCCGCTGCGCAACACCGTGCTCGGCGTACCGCTGCGGGCGCTCTTCGGCGCCCTGAACCGCTACGTGCCCTGGTACCGGCTGCCGCTCGACGCCGGCCTGCTCAACCTGGTCGCGCTGCGGCAGGTGCTGCGCCGCCGCAACCTCATCGACACCGAGGCCCCCGAGGCGCCGCCGAAGGCCGTCCCGGTGCCGGAGACGGTGGACGAGCGCGCCCGCACGGCCCGCTCGTACGACGGCTCGAACACCGATCTGTCGGCGCCGCGGATGGGCGCGGTCGGCTCCACCTTCGGCCGCAACCTCAAGCCCGTCTACCGCCCCGACCTCTTCGACACGCCGAACCCCGTCACGGTCGCCCGCGAACTGCTGCACCGCCGCGCGTTCCAGCCCGCCACCTCGCTGAACATCCTGGCCGCCGCCTGGATCCAGTTCCAGGTGCACGACTGGGTCGACCACCGGCGCTACGCGCTCGCCGAACGGTCGGTCGAGGTCCCGCTGCCGCCCGGCAGCACCTGGTACAACACCCCCGGCGGCCCCGCCGAGAACGTCATGCGGATCGCCGAGAACAAGGGGGTGGAACGCCCCGGCAAGCCGCCGATCCACTTCACCAACACCACCTCGCCGTGGTGGGACGGCTCCGAGGTCTACGGCAGCGACGAGCGCACCGCGCGCGGCCTGCGCGAGCCGGACGGCGCGAAGCTCCGCCTGGAGGACGGCCATCTGCCGATGGGCAGCAACGGCGTCCCGCT
The DNA here is from genome assembly GCF_002920575.1 of Streptomyces sp. Ru73. Taxonomy (GTDB): domain Bacteria; phylum Actinomycetota; class Actinomycetes; order Streptomycetales; family Streptomycetaceae; genus Streptomyces. The sequence goes on from NZ_PQSQ01000014.1 coordinate 58,865, forward strand.
GACCGGCTTCTCCGACAACTGGTGGCTGGGCCTGTCGGTCATGCACACCCTCTTCGCGCGCGAGCACAACGCGGTCTGCGACGCGCTGCACAAGGAATACCCGACGATGAGCGCGGAGCAGGTGTACCAGACCGCCCGGCTCGTGGTCTCCGCGCTGATCGCCAAGATCCACACGGTCGAGTGGACGCCCGCGATCCTCGCCACGAAGTCCATCGACGTCGCGCTGCGCACCAACTGGGAGGGCCCGCCGGACAGCTGGCTGAAGAAGCTGGGGCTGTGGCTGGTCGAGTCGCACTCGCTCACCGGTATCCCGAAGACCCTGCCCGAGCACCACAACGTGCCGTACTCGCTGACCGAGGACTTCGTCACCGTCTACCGGATGCACCCGCTGATCCCGGACGACTACGAGCTGCGCGAGCACCACTTCGGGCAGCGCCTGGAGGCCCCGTCCTTCGCCGACCTCCAGGGCGGCGCGGGCGAGTCGCTGGCGCGCAAGACCGGGCTGACGGACTCGCTGTACTCGCTCGGCATCGCGCATCCCGGCGCGATCACCCTGCACAACTACCCGCGCGCGCTGACCCGCTTCGAGCGGGACGGCGAGATCATCGACCTGTCGGTCGCGGACATCGTGCGGGCGCGGCGGCGCGGGGTGCCCCGGTACAACGACTTCCGGGCCGGGCTGCACAAGCCGCGCATCACCCGGTTCGACGAGATCTCCGCCGATCCGGACACGGCCGCGCTGCTCAAGGAGGTGTACCGGAACGTCGACGAGGTCGACACCGTGGTCGGACTGTTCGCCGAGAATCCGCCGACGGGCTTCGGGTTCAGCGACACCGCCTTCCGGATCTTCATCCTGATGGCGAGCCGCCGGATCCAGTCCGACCGGTTCCTCACCGTGGACTTCCGGCCCGAGATCTACACGCCGCTGGGCATGGACTGGGTGGCGCGCGGCGGGATGAACTCCGTCATCCTGCGGCACTGCCCGGAGCTCGCGGCGATGCTGCCCCGCGACGCCAGCGCCTTCGCGCCCTGGCGGCCGGTGCTTCCGGTGCGCGGCAGCGGCGCGGGGTCGTGAGGGACCGCCGCCGGGCCGCGTACGCGGGGCGAGCGATCTTGTGAAACCCCACGGGATCGCTCCGGGGCGCGGACGTTAACCTCCTCCCTGTGGAGGAGAACACGCCCGCGCCCTTCGAGCGCGGTACGGACGGCCCCAAGGTCATCGTCGTCGGCATCGACGGCTCGCAGTCGTCGTGGCGGGCCGCCGCGTACGCCGCGGGGCTGGCCCGCCGGCAGGGCTCCAAGCTGGTGCTGGTGTACGTCCAGCCGGTGCTGGCGGCCGGCGCCGCGCTCGGCGCGCCGGTCGCGCCCACCACGGACGAGATAGCCGAAGAGCTGATGGCCGAGATCCGCGCCTCGACCGAGCGCCTCCAGGGCATCTACGACCTGCGCTGGGAATTCCACATCGTGCGCGGCGATCCGTACAGCGGAATGCTCCGGATGGCTGACGAGCTGAAGGCCGACGCGGTGGTGGTCGGCGCGTCGGAGTCCGCCGGGCACCGGTTCATGGGCTCGGTCGCGGTACGTCTGGTGAAGGCGGGGCGCTGGCCGGTCACGGTCGTTCCGTAGCGCGCCGGGGCGCTCCGAAGTCGTTCTTGAGGCGTCCGGAGACAGCTCCGGAGGCGTTCGGTGACGCGCTCCGAAGGCGTTCGGTGACGCGCTCGGGAGGCGGGCGGCGGCGGGCCGGTGCACTGTGGGAAAAGCGCACCGCGGGAGAGGCGCACCGCGGAGTACGACCCGACGCGCCCACCCGGCACGCCGACGGGTGCCCGACAACACGCCGACGAGGGAGTCTGCCGTGACCGACCGTACCTACCGCGTGACAGAGATCGTAGGAACGTCCCACGAAACCGTGGACGCCGCCATTCGCAACGGCGTACGGCGCGCGTCGCAGACGCTGCGCAACCTGGACTGGTTCGAGGTGACCCAGGTGCGCGGCCACATCGTCGACGGCGAGATCGAGCACTACCAGGTCGGCCTGAAGGTCGGCTTCCGGCTGGAGGAAGCGGACTGACCGGACCGGCCGGCTGATCGGGCGGCCCGGGCGTCCGCGTGCGGACGGTGCGGACGGTGCGCCGGCCGCGGGGGGCGTTTTCCGGTCCCCGCCCCCCGTATGGGGAGTCGCTCTCCGAGTCGCCTTCCGTAAGCGTCCGATAAGGGCCATGATGATCCGCCGTCGGAACGACGAGAGGACACGACATGGGCCTGCGCGCGGGACAGGGCGTATTGCGCCGCAAACCGATCGAAATGATCCAGGAGGCCGAGGGCGGCAAGGGCGAACAGCTCACCCGCTCGCTCGGCCTGTGGCAGCTGACGGCCATCGGCGTCGGCGGCATCATCGGCGCCGGCATCTTCACGCTGGCCGGCACCGTCGCGAACGAGAAGGCCGGCCCGGCCGTCCTGCTGTCGTTCCTCATCGCGGGCGTCGCGAGCGCGGCCGCCGCGTTCTCGTACGCGGAGTTCGCCGGGATGATCCCGAAGGCGGGCTCCGCCTATACGTACGGGTACGCGGTCCTCGGCGAGCTGGCGGGCTGGTTCATCGGCTGGGACCTGCTGCTGGAGTACACCGCGATCGTCGCCGTGGTGGCCATCGGCATCTCCGGCTACTTCAGCTTCCTGCTGGGCGAGATGGGCGTGCACCTGCCGGCCTGGATGCTGGGCGCGCCGGGCACGGGTGACGGCCACCGCGTCGACCTCTTCGCGGCGGCCCTCTGTCTCCTCATCGCCTACCTGCTCACGCTCGGCATCAAGAACGCCGCGCGCTTCGAGACCGTCGTCGTCGGCCTGAAGGTCCTCGTCGTGCTGGTCGTCATCGCCGTCGGCTTCTTCCACATCAAGACCGGGAACTACAACCCGTTCTTCCCCCACGGCATCAGCGGTGCGTTCGCGGGCGCGGCGACGGTCTTCTTCGCCGTCTTCGGCTACGACGCCATGTCGACGGCGGCCGAGGAGTCCAAGGACGCCCAGCGCCACATGCCGAAGGCGATCCTCTACTCGCTGCTGATCTCCATGGTCCTGTACGTGCTGGCCTGCCTGGTGCTGACCGGCATGCAGAACTACACGAAGATCGACCCGGAGAGCGGCTTCTCCACGGCCTTCAAGTCGGTGGGCCTGAGCAGCCTGGCGGACGTGATCGCGGTCGGCGCGATCATCGGCATCCTGACCGTCATGTTCACGTTCATGCTCGGCGTGACCCGCGTCTGGTTCTCCATGAGCCGCGACGGCCTCCTCCCCAAGTGGTTCGCCAAAACCCACCCCACCCGCCACGTCCCCACCCGCGTCACATGGATCGTCGGCGCGGCATCAGCGGTGATCGCGGGGTTCCTGCCGATCAGGGAGGCCGCCGAACTCACCAACATCGGGATCCTGCTGGCCTTCGTCGTCGTCTGCATCGCCGTCATCGTGCTGCGGCGCAAGCGCCCCGAACTGCCCCGCGCCTTCCGGTGCCCGGGCGTCCCGCTCGTCCCGGCCATCGGAGTCGTCTTCTCGATCTGGCTCATCACCTTCCTGGAGTGGCAGACCTGGGTCCGCTTCGTGGTGTGGTTCGCGATCGGTCTGGTCATCTACTTCGCGTACTCGTACCGGCGCTCGGAACTGGCGAAGGCCGACCGGGAAATCAGCGATCTGGAAGACCGTGAGGGTCGTCTCTGAGTTCGCAATTCATTCGTCCGAAATAACGGTACGGCGAGCCGATAGAAGCAATAATTGGACTATCGGGCGGGCCGGCCGCTAATGTCCGCCGCAATCGAGCAGAGCCGTCCGGTGCTGTTTTTCGGACGTGCCGCTGCGCGGAACAGCGGACGAAAGACGAAACACTTATGCGCAAGGCAATGCGTTCGATCCTGGCGGCGGCCCTCACGATGGGGTTCGCCGCCGCCCTTTCCACGCCGTCGTACGCCAGCGCGGTCGACTGCGTGGGCGGCAACGGGACGGACGACTCGTACCAGACCTGCACGACGGTCGAGGGCAAGGGCCTGCGGGTCACCCTGTGGCAGACGTCGGCGTACTCCTCGCTGGGCGGCCAGAACGTGTACGCCTACTTCTACGTCAACGGAAAGCGCGTGCACACGGTCAAGAAGTACACCGGAGCGCCCAAGCGGCTGGCCACCAATTTCCCCGGAAAGCTCCCGCGGAAATACCGCAACGGCACGCGGCTGTGCAATGTGTGGAGCGTAAACAAGCACTACAGGTCCTGCATCACCGTGCACAGGTAAGACGCCGGAGGCTGGATAACGAAAACCGTGCGCCCGCCGGGCATTGGGTCCGGCGGGCGCACGCGTATAGAAGTCGCGGCGCCACCGGGGCGGCGTCGGTTCGGCGAACCCATCCACCGGGGCCCGCATCCGCCGCGGGGCGACTCATATCGGTGCCGCGCGAGTGGCGAGGATTCGAGTCGGCGGGCGGGGCAGCCGGTGGTGCCGCGCGGCACGGCCGGAGGCCGGAGCGGGAACGCCTACGCCCGCCGGGCCATGGCGTTCGGCGGGCGTAGGCGTGTACAGGGGGCTGGGCCGGTGTTGGGCCCGGGGTGAGTCAGGAGTTCTGGAGGGCGGTCCAGAACTCTTCGAAGGACATCAGGCCGTCGTTGTTGGTGTCGCGGGCCGCGATGACTGCCTCGGCGACGGGGCCGGTGACGTAGGGGTCGCCCATCTCGGCCATCGCGTGCTTGAACTCCTCGGCCGTGACCATGCCGTCGCCGTTCGCGTCGAAACGTGCGAACGTCGCCTTGGCCTTCTCGATGTCTGCCACGGGTGTGCCCCCTTCGTGCGGTGCTGTCGTCGTGTCGTCCGGGTGACCGACCCGGCCGCCCCGGGTACATTAACCGACTGTCATCACCGGCCGAGCGCCCGGGCGAGGTAAGGCGCCGTGCGGCTGTCCTCCGCCGACGCGACCTCGGCCGGCGGGCCGGCCGCCACCACGCGGCCGCCCTCGGCCCCGCCGCCCGGCCCCAGGTCGATGACGTGGTCGGCGCCCGCGACCACGCCCATGTCGTGCTCCACCACGACCACCGTGTTGCCCGCGTCGACCAGCCCGTGCAGCTGCCGCAGCAGCACTTCGGTGTCGGCCGGGTGCAGCCCGGTGGTGGGCTCGTCGAGGAGGTAGAGCGTGTGGCCGCGGCGGGTGCGCTGGAGTTCCGAGGCGAGCTTGATGCGCTGGGCCTCGCCGCCGGAGAGCTCGGTCGCGGGCTGGCCGAGCCGGAGGTAGCCCAGGCCGACGTCCTGGAGCGTGCGCAGGGCGCGGGCGGCGGCCGGTACGTCGGCGAGGAAGTCCGCCGCGGCGTCCACCGTCATCTCCAGCACCTCGGCGATGTTCCGGCCCCGGTAGGTGACCTCCAGCGTCTCCGGGTTGTAGCGGGCGCCGTGGCAGGCCGTGCAGGGCGCGTACGTGCCGGGCAGGAAGAGGAGTTCGACGGCGACGAACCCCTCGCCCTGGCAGGTCTCGCACCGCCCGGACGCGACGTTGAAGGAGAAGCGGCCCGCCTTGTACCCGCGGGCCCGCGCCTCGTCGGTGGCCGCGAAGACCTTGCGTACGGCGTCGAACAGGCCCGTGTACGTGGCCAGGTTGGAGCGCGGGGTGCGCCCGATCGGCTTCTGGTCGACCCGGACCAGCCGGTCGATGGCGTCCAGCCCCTCGGCGGCGGCCAGTTCGGCCGTCTCCGGCACCCCCTCGTCGGCGCCCTCCTCGGCGTCGGCCCCCGGCCGCTTCCCCGCGCCGGCCCCACCGGCCCCGCCGGCCACCGCTTCCGCGCCCAGCCGCTCCCGTACCGCGTCCGCCAGCACCCGCGTGACCAGTGTTGACTTGCCCGACCCCGAGACGCCGGTGACGGCCGTGAACACCCCGAGGGGGAACTCCGCGTCCAGGCCCCGCAGGTTGTGGAGCCGGATGCCCGAGAGGCGCACCGTGCCCGTGGGCTTGCGGACCGTACCCGTGGGCTTGCGGACCGTGCCCGTGGGCTTGCGCGGCTCACGCGTGCCGTCGCCGTCACCACCGTCCCCGTCACCACCGTCACCGTCCCCCGGCTCGCCGAAGAGGAAGCGGCGGGTGACCGACTCCGGTACGTCCGCGAGGCCGTCGACCGGGCCGCTGTGCAGGACCCGGCCGCCGTGCTCGCCGGCCCGCGGCCCCACGTCCACGATCCAGTCGGCGCGCCGGACGACGTCCATGTCGTGCTCGACGACGAAGAGCGAATTGCCGGCGCCCTTCAGCCGGTGCAGCACGGTGAGCAGCGCCTCGGTGTCGGCCGGGTGCAGCCCCGCCGACGGCTCGTCCAGGACGTAGACGACGCCGAAGAGGCCGGAGCGGAGCTGGGTGGCCAGCCGGAGCCGCTGGAGTTCCCCGGCGGAGAGGGTGGGCGAGGGACGGTCCATGCTGAGGTAGCCGAGGCCCAGTTCGGTGAGCACCTCGATGCGGGCGACGAGGTCGCGCGCGAGGGTGCACGCGACGTTCTCCTCGGCCGACGCCGACGCCGAAGCCTCCGTACGGCCACTGCCGCCCGTACCGCCACTGCCGTCCGCACCGTCGCTGCCGTCCGCGCCGTCGCTGCCGGCCGTACCGTCGCGGCCGTCCGTACCGCCACTGCCGCCCGTGCCCTCGGCCGTCGGCCGCAGCAGGGCGGCGAGCGCCGTGAGCGGCATGCCCGCCAGCGCGGCGATGTCGTGCCCGGCGAAGGTGACGGCCAGCGCCTCGGGGCGCAGCCGCCGTCCGCCGCACGCCGGGCACGCCTCGGACACCAGGAACCGCTCGACGCGCTTGCGCTGCGTCTCGCTCTGGGAGTCGGCGAAGGTGTGCAGGACGTAGTGCCGGGCGCTCTGGTACTGGCCCTGGTACGGCCGCTGGATGCGCCCGGCCTCGCGTACCGGGTGCACGGTGACGACCGGGCGTTCCTCGGTGAAGAGGATCCACGCGCGGTCCGCCGCCGACAGCTCGCGCCAGGGGCGGTCGATGTCGTACCCGAGCGTGGCGACGATGTCGCGGAGGTTCTTGCCGAGCCAGGCGCCGGGCCAGGCGGCGATGGCGCCCTCGCGGATGGAGAGCGAGGGGTCGGGTACGAGGGAGTCCTCGGTGACCCGGTGGACCAGGCCGAGGCCGTGGCATTCGGGGCAGGCGCCCGCCGCCGTATTGGGCGAGAAGGCGTCGGAGTCGAGGCGTCCGGTGCTGCCGGCCGGGTAGTCGCCGGCGCGCGAGAAGAGCATCCGGAGGGAGTTGGAGAGGGTGGTGACGGTGCCGACGGAGGAGCGCGAGGTGGGGGCCGAGCGGCGCTGTTCCAGGGCGACGGCCGGCGGCAGCCCGGTGACCTCCTCGACCCGCGGCGCGCCGACCTGGTGGATCAGCCGCCGCGCGTAGGGCGCGACCGATTCGAAGTACCGGCGCTGCGCCTCGGCGTAGAGCGTGCCGAAGGCCAGCGAGGACTTGCCGCTGCCGGAGACGCCGGTGAAGACGCAGAAGGCGTCGCGCGGCACGGCCACGTCGACGGCGCGGAGGTTGTGCTCACGGGCGCCGCGCACCCGTACGTACCCATCGGTCATGGCGTCCATGATCCCTGAGGGGGCCGTGCCCGTCCCGCGGGGTACGGGCGTGCGGGGACGCCGGGCCGGCCGGCGGGGAGGTGGCCGGCCCGGCGTCCCCCGTCTCACTCCGCGCCGACGGCCGTGAGCAGGCGCGCGTACGCCTCCTCCCACGGCCCCGGCGTGGCGATCACCGCGCGCAGGCCGCGGATCTGCCGGGGCGGCAGTCCGGCGGCGAGCACGCCCGTGGCCAGCCCGTCCCGGCCGTAGAGCGCGGCCACCCGGCGCTCGTCCTTGTCCAGCAGGACCGTCTCGGCGCGGTCGGCGCCCGCGAGCACGCCGTACGCCTGGAGCTTCATCCCGTACTGGTCGGACCAGAAGTACGGGACCGGCGTGAACGGGCGGCGCTCGGCCCCGTCCACGCCCAGCTCGGCGAGCAGGTTGCGGGCCGCGGCCATGGCCTGCTCGGTGGCGTTCATCCGGTGCTCGATCCGCAGGTGGCGGCCGTGTCCCGGGTGGTACCAGCGGGCCACGTCACCGGCGGCGTGGACACCGGGCGCCGCGGCGCAGTACTCGTCGCAGCGCAGCCCGTCGGCCGTGTCCAGCGCGGCGTCGGCGCGCAGCCAGTCCACGGCCGGCTCGGAGCCGATGGCGAGCAGGACGGTGTCGGCGTCGAGCGTGCTGCCGTCGGTGAGCCGTACGCCGGTGACGTGGCCGTCCGCCGTCTCCACGCCGTCCAGGCTGCCGGTGAGCATCCGGACGCCGTGTCGCTCGTGCTCGGCGGCCAGCAGCGCGCCGGTGCCCTCGCCGACGAGGCGGCCCATGGGCAGCGGATCACGCCCGACGAGGGTGACCTCGTGGCCCAGCTCGCGGGCGACCGCGGCGGCCTCGCAACCGAGGACGCCGTTGCCCGCGACGACCAGCCGGCGCGGCGCGCCGAGCAGCCAGGCCCGGAGCCCGAGCGCGTCGTCGAGCGTGCGCAGGGTGTGCACGCCGGCGGTGCCGGCGAGGCCCGGCAGCGTACGAGCGCGGACGCCGGTGGCGACGATCACGCCGTCGTACGCCAGCCGCTCCCCGTCCGCCAGGGTCAGCGTGCGCGCCCCGCTGTCCAGGGCGGTGGCACGCGTACCGAGGCGGAGGTCCAGGTCCAGCGCGTCGAGCTGGTCGGCCGTGCGCAGCCCCAGCCGGTCGGCCTGCCAGTCGCCGGACAGCAGCTGCTTGGACAGCGGCGGCCGGTCGTACGGCAGGTGCGGCTCGTCGCCGATCAGGGTCAGTGCGCCGGTCCAGCCGCCCCGGCGCACCGCCTCGACGGCGGCGAGACCCGCCGCCGAGGCGCCGACGACGGCGATGCGTCCGACGGTCATGCGTCGACCTTGATGGCGGCGGCGGGGCAGATGGCGGCGGCCTCGCGGACCGCGGCGTGCTGCTCGGCGGGCGGCTGGGCGTCGAGCAGGACGACGATGCCGTCCTCGTCCCGCTGGTCGAAGACCTCGGGTGCCACCAGGACGCACTGGCCGGCGGCGCAGCACTTGTCGACGTCGAGGGTGATGTTCATGGCTTCTCGCTCCTGTGGGGTCGGTGTGGCGTGGTGGGGTACGGGGTCACCAGGTGACGGGCAGCTCGTGGCAGCCGTAGATGGCCATGTCCGTGCGGAAGGGGATGGACTCGATCGGCACGGCGGGGCGCATCGCCGGGAAGCGGCGGAGCAGGGTCGCGAGGACGACCTGCAGCTCGACGCGGGCCAGCGCCTGGCCGAGGCACTGGTGGATGCCGTAGCCGAAGGCGACGTGGTGCTGCGCGTTGGGACGGCAGACGTCGAGCGTGTCGGGGTCCTCGAAGGTCTCCGGGTCGCGGTTGGCGGCCGGCACGGCGACCACGACGCCCTCGCCGGCGCGGATGAGCCGGCCGCCGATCTCGACGTCCTCGGTGGCGGCGCGGCGCGGGCCGTTGCGGATGATGCTGTGGAAGCGCAGCAGTTCCTCGACGGCGCCGCGGATCAGCGAGGGGTCCTCGCGCAGCTGCTGCGCGGTCTTCGGCTCGCCCATCATGCTCAGCGCGGAGAGGCCGATCATGTTGGCGGTGGTCTCGTGCCCGGCGACCAGCAGCAGCGCGGCGAAGCCGATGACGTCGTCGTGGGTGATCTCCCCGGCGTGCTGCTGCTCGACGATCAGGCGGCTGAGGATGTCGTCGCCCGGGTTCGCCTCCTTGGCGGTGACCAGGCCGTCCAGGTAGGCACGCAGCTCGTTGCGGGCGGCGTCGGCCTCCTCCTTGGCGACGGTGCGGGACAGCAGCTTGCCGGTCAGGCCCTGGAAGAGCGCGTGGTCCTCGTAGGGGACACCGAGCAGCAGGCTGATGACGAGGGAGGGGACGGGGAGCGCGAGGGCCTCGACGAGGTCCACCGACTCGGCGCCGTTGAGCTTCGCGGACTGCATCTGGTCGCAGAGCTCGTCGGTGATCCGCTGGATCTCCGGGCGCAGCGCCTCGACCTTCTTGACCATGAACTCGCGGGTGACCATCCGGCGGAGCCGGGTGTGCTCCGGCGGGTCCATGCGGATGAAGCCGCGGTTCTGCTGGTTGGCGCCGCCGGTCATGCCGCTGAGCGGGTAGCCCGGGGTGGTGGTGTCGGAGCTGAACCGGGTGTCGCCGAGGATCGCGCGGATGTCGGCGTACCGGGTGACGAGCCACGCCCAGGTGCCGTCGGGCAGCGAGACCTTCTTGATCGGCTCCTCGATCCGCATCCGGCCGAACTCGGCGGGCGGGTCGAAGGGGCAGCCGGTGGGGGGTTCCACGGGCAGCGGGGCATGGGGGGAAGTGACGGTCATGTCGCTCCTTGCGGACACGCGGAGGGTGGCGCCGTACTCGGACGCTCGCCTAACACCCGTAAACTTACACGCGTAAAAGGCAGGCAAACGGACCGGGGGTCCCGTCAACTGCCGCACGGACAGCGGGTACGCTGGTGGTGGTTGCCAAATACAACCCATTGCCCGGAGTGCGGCCCGGATGCCGCACGGATGCTGCCGCCCGGACGGCGCTCGGCGCGCGGGGCGGTCAGGTCCCCTCGGTGTCCCGCTCCAGCAGCAGGTCGAGGATTTCGTCGACGAAGCGGTGCAGGCGCTCGGGGTTCTTCACGGCGGGCAGCACCTGCCAGAGCATGACCCGGCCGTGCACCGCCGACCACAGGACGTACGGCGCCTCGTCGCGGGAGCAGCGCACCCGCCGGCCCGCCTCCTCGCACGCGGTCAGCGCGTCGTGCAGGCCGCGCACCAGCAGGCCCGCCGGGTGCTGCGCCAGCCGCTCGGAGTCGACCGGGGACTGCCGGGTCTCGTAGAGCAGCCGGTACTTCGCCGGGTGGTCGATGGCGTACCGGCAGTACGCGCGCAGCCGGGCCCGCAGCCGGGCCACCGGGTCGCCCTCCGGGACCAGCGCGCTCGCCGCCGCCATGTCCTCGACCAGCCGCTCGTAGCTGACCTGCATCGTCGCCCAGACCAGCTCGGTCTTGTCGGCGAAGTGCCGGTAGATGCTGGGCGCGGCGACCCCCGCCTCGCGCGCGACGGCACGCAGCGACAGCGCGTCCTCGCTGCCGACCTGCTCCAGCAGCCGCTCCGTCGCGGTCAGCAGCTCGGCGCGCAGCCGGTCACCCTGGCCGCGCGGGTTCCTGGGCCGTGCGGCCGCGCTCTCCGTCATCGCCGTGCGCCTCTTTCTCGTCCTGGCGGGCACCCAAGAGTTTCATACCGCTCCCCCGGGCCCGCCGCACGGCCACCGCCGAGCCGCTAGCGTGCGGGCATGCCCGAGCCACCGCACCCCGACGCCGGTCCGGCCGCCGCCGTGCCCGCCCGGCGGCCCGACCTCTTCCCGCCCGGCCTGCCGGTCGCCGGAACGCTGTCCCGGCACGCCTCCGGCCGGGCCTGGCTGGCCCGGCTGCCGCGGCTCGTCCGCGAGGCCGCCGCGCGCTGGGAGCTGCGGCTGTCCGCACCGTTCGACGGCGGCAGCTGCTCCTGGGCGGCCCCGGTACGGCTGCCCGACGGCGGCCCCGCCGTACTGAAGGTGACCTGGCCGCACCGGGAGGCGGCGGGCGAGGCCGCCGCACTGCGCGCCTGGGACGGCCACGGCGCGGTACGGCTGCTCGCGCACGATCCGGAACGCCACGCGCTGCTCCTGGAGCGCTGCGTCCCGGGTACGACGCTGCTGGACGCGGTACCGGAGACGGACGCCGGCCCCGAAGCCGAGCGGAAGGCGGCTCTTCCAGGCGCCGCGCTGTCGCCCTCCGAAGCCGGGCGGGACGCCGCTCCTCCTGGTGCCGCGCTCTCGCCCTCCGAAGGGCTCTGCCGCGCAGCCGACGTGCTGGCGGAGTTGTGGCGCGCGCCCCGGCCGCCGGACGGCGAGCTGGAGACCGTGGCGGCGGTCTGTGCCGAGTGGGCGGACCTGGTGCGCGCACGGCAGGACCGGCTCCGCCCGCCGTACGACCCGGGCCTGGTGGAGCTCGGCGCCACCCTGCTCCGGGAGCTGCCCGCGACCGCCCGCCGGGACGTCGTCGTGCACGGCGACTTCAACCCCGGCAACGTGCTGGCCGCCGGCGGCCCCCGCGGCTGGCTCGCCATCGACCCCAAGCCGATGACCGGCGACCCGGCGTACGACCCGTGGCCGCTGCTGACACAGCTGGACGACCCCTTCGCGCACCCCGCGCCGGGCGACGTGCTCCGCGCACGGCTGCGGCTGCTCGCCGGCCGGCTCGGCGAGGCGCCCGAACGCCTCGCGGCCTGGGGCGTCGCCCGCTCCGTCGAGAGTGCCCTGTGGTCCGCGGCGCACGACGACGTGCCGGGCGGCGCCCAGGAGCTGGCGGAGGCCCGGACACTGGCTGAGGTCGCGGGGCTGTGAGGCGGGCGACGGCCGCACGGGCACGGTTTTCGGCCAACTGCCTCTAAGCTGACTGTGCATGAGACGCGAGTGTCCGGTGGTGACGGTCTGGGACGAGGCGACGCCCGGTGCCCCGCGCGTCGTCATGGTGTTCGGGCCGATCGCTCCCGGGCCGGAAGTCTTCGCCGGTCAGCGGCCGTTGGCCGAGCTGTTCCGGCTCGAACTGGCCGGGCCGACGGCGGGCGGCACCGGGCGGGACGGCCCCTGGGTCGCGGAACTCCTCGGCCGGGGCGCCCACTTGCTGGGGCACTGCGCCGGCGCGACGGCCGCCCTGAACGCCGCCGCTGCCGCGCCGGACGCCGTGCGCTCCCTCACGCTGATCGAACCCTGCGGCCTGCGGGCCACCGCGGAGGGCCTGCGGAGCACGTCCCCTCGCGGTGGCCCGCCCGACCCGCCCGTCCGCCAGGCCGCGCTGCTCACCGCCGCCTGGCCGAAGCTGATCGTGAACGGGGCGCCCGGCCGCCCGTACGACGCCCGCCGCCGCTGCGCCCACCCCACGCCGCCCGGGTACGGCGAGCAGCTGGCCGACGCGCTCGGCGCCCGCCAGCTGCGGGTGGACGACGCGGGCCATGCCCCGCAGCGCGACCGGCCCGGCCCGGTGAACGCAGCGCTGCGGCGGCTGTGGCAGGGCTGAGCGGCACCGGCCGGCCCCTTGGGCGATGGGCCCTGCGCGGCGGCCCCGGCCTCCCGTGCCTACGCGGCGGCCTCGGCCTCGCGACGGGCGGCCGCCGCCGTGTGGGCTGCCTCGTAGCCCTCCGGGACGCCGGCGGCGAGCACGATGTCCGCGTCGATGTGCCGAGTGCGCAGCGGCACGAGCTCCTGGTAGGCAGGTGAGTCGTACCAGGCGCGGGCCCGCTCCAGGTCGGGGAACTCGATCATGACCAGGTGCCCGGGCCAGGTGCCCTCGCGGACCTCGACCGTGGTGCCGTGCACCAGGAAGCGGCCGCCGAAGGGATCCATCGTTTCCTGGATGCGTTCCATGTAGGACAGCACGTCCTCGTGCCGGCTGCCGTTCTTCAGGTGGGCCACGGCGTACGCGCTCATGTCGGTCCCCTCTCCCCGTAGGAGGCGCCGGCCGCCCGTGCGGCCCGCGCTGACCCGTACGGTGGCACGTCCGGGTCAGCGCGTCGATGACCTCCGAGGTCATGGCCGGCGCGCGGGACTCAGTTCGCGCGCAGCGCCGCCAGCTGCTCCTCGAACGGCACGACGTCGTCGAGGCCGTCGACGTCATCGAGCGCGTCGGAGCCGTCGGGACCGTCCGCGGGCGAGGCGTCCGCGGGCGAGGCGTCCGCGCCGCTCGTGGCCGGTGCCGACGCCGGGCCGATGGGCAGCAGTGCGGTCAGCTCCGCCGCGGCCCGTTCGATGCGTTCGGTGAGCGCGCCGCCGGGGCCGCTGCCGCCCGTGCCCCAGTCCTCGGACGCGGCGTACACCGCGGTCGGCACGACCACCGCGCGCAGGTACGCGAAGAGCGGGCGCAGCGCGTGCTCCAGCGCGAGCGAGTGCCGGGGCGTGCCGCCGGTGGCCGCGATGAGCACCGGCTTGCCGGTGAGCGCGGTGTTGTCGACGACGTCGAAGAACGACTTGAACAGCCCGCTGTAGGAGGCGGTGAAGATCGGCGTGACGGCGATGACGCCGTCCGCCTCCGTCACGGCCTCGATCGCCTCCGCGAGGGCCGGCGAGGGGAAGCCGGTCACCATGTTGTGCGCGATGTCGGTGGCCAGGCCGCGCAGTTCGATCACGCGGACCTCCACCGGCCGGGCCGTCCCGTCCGCGGCGCGCTGCCGGGCGGCCTCGGCCAGCCGGTCGGCGAGCAGGCGGGTGGACGACGGCACGCCGAGCCCGGCCGAGACGGCCACGATCGTCAGGGGCTTCATTCCGCCACCTCCTCCAGGGCCGCGGCGTCGCGCTGTGCGACGCGGGCCGCGTGCGTGGGCCCGTCCGGCACCTCGGCCGGGCGGTTCTTGGCGAACTCCTTGCGGAGCACGGGGACGACCTCTTCGCCGAGCATGTCCAGCTGCTCCAGGACGGTCTTCAGGGGCAGGCCCGCGTGGTCCATCAGGAACAGCTGGCGCTGGTAGTCGCCGACGTAGTCACGGAACGCGAGGGTCTTCTCGATGACCTGCTGCGGGGAGCCGACGGTCAGCGGCGTCTGCTCGGTGAACTCCTCCAGGGACGGCCCGTGCCCGTAGACCGGCGCGTTGTCGAAGTACGGACGGAACTCGCGCACCGCGTCCTGGGAGTTCTTGCGCATGAAGACCTGGCCGCCGAGGCCGACGATGGCCTGCTCGGCGGTGCCGTGGCCGTACTGCGCGTACCGGTGGCGGTAGAGCCGGACCATCTGCCGGGTGTGGTGCTTGGGCCAGAAGATGTGGTTGTGGAAGAAGCCGTCACCGTAGTACGCGGCCTGTTCGGCGATCTCCGGGCTGCGGATCGAGCCGTGCCACACGAAGGGCGGTACGCCGTCCAGCGGGCGGGGCGTGGAGGTGAAGCCCTGCAGCGGGGTGCGGAACTTGCCCTCCCAGTCGACCACGTCCTCGCGCCACAGCTTGTGCAGCAGGGCGTAGTTCTCGATGGCGAGCGGGATGCCCTGGCGGATGTCCTGGCCGAACCAGGGGTAGACCGGACCGGTGTTGCCGCGGCCCATCATCACGTCCATCCGGCCGTCGGTGATGTGCTGCAGCATCGCGAAGTCCTCGGCGATCTTCACCGGGTCGTTGGTGGTGATCAGCGTGGTGGACGTGGAGAGGATCAGCCGCTCCGTGCGGGCCGCGAGGTAGCCGAGCATGGTGGTCGGCGAGGACGGCACGAACGGTGGGTTGTGGTGCTCGCCGGTGGCGAAGACGTCCAGGCCGACCTCCTCGGCCTTGAGCGCGATGGCCAGCATCGCCTTGATCCGCTCGTGCTCGGTCGGCGTCCGGCCCGTCGTCGGGTCGGTGGTGACGTCGCCGACGGTGAAGATCCCGAACTGCATGGTGCCGCCTCCGTACGGTCCGCGTGGGGACGCGGTAGTTGAATCATGAACTACACCGCCCAACCGTATCGGCCACGCACGTATTCCGCACGTCCGACCCCCGCGCGCTCACCACAAGCGACTGGCGGAAATAACACCGATCCCGTGAAGTTCACGTCTTGATTTGAGAACTTCACATGTGCTTTTGTTTTAAGCACCATGAACGACGTGATCCCTGAGAACTCGCCGTCCCCTGGCCCCTCCCCCGGAGGCCCCGGCGGCCGCCGCCCCGTGGTGGGCGTCTCGCTGAAGCTGTACTTCGGGCTCGCCGAGACCCGGAAGTGGCTCGCGGACGTCGCCGCGCTGGCCGGCACCGCCGCGCTCGGCACCCGCGCCGTCGACCTCTTCGTCCTGCCCTCCTTCCCGGCCCTGGCCGACGCCCGCGAGCTGCTGGCCGGCACCGGGGTGGCCTACGGCGCGCAGGACGTGCACTGGGCCGAGTCCGGGCCGTGGACCGGCGAGGTCTCGGCGGGGATGCTCGCCGAGGCCGGGGCCGCGTACGTCGAGGTGGGGCACGCCGAGCGGCGCGCGCACTTCGGCGAGACCGACGAGACCGTGCGCGCCAAGACCCGCGCCGCCACCGCCGCCGGGCTGGTGCCCGTGATCTGCGCGGGCGAGCGGGACGGCACGGACCCGGCGGCGGCCGCCGAGGAGACGGTGCGGCAGGTGCGGGCCGCGCTCGCGGGCGCCGTGCCCGGCAGTGAGGTGGTCGTCGCCTACGAGCCGGTCTGGGCGA
The DNA here is from genome assembly GCF_002920575.1 of Streptomyces sp. Ru73. Classification (GTDB taxonomy): domain Bacteria; phylum Actinomycetota; class Actinomycetes; order Streptomycetales; family Streptomycetaceae; genus Streptomyces. The sequence continues at coordinate 75,084 of NZ_PQSQ01000014.1, forward strand.
TCGGCGCCGCCGACCCCGCGCCCGCCACTCACGTCCTGACCGTGGCCGCCGCGATCCGCGCCTGCCTGGACGCGCACGACGTGCGCGGCCGCCTCATCTACGGCGGCACGGCCGGGCCCGGTACGTACGAACGGCTCTCCGCAGGCCCCGTCGACGGCCTCTTCCTCGGCCGGCTCGCCCATGACACCGAGGGCCTGCGCCGCGTCCTCGACGAGATCGCCCCGTCCGACCACCCCAGGGAGACCCCATGACCTACCGCATCGCCATCGGCTGCGACGACGCCGCCTTCGAGATGAAGGACGCGATGATCGCGCACCTCAAGGGCCTCGGTTACCCCGTCACCGACCTCAGCGCGACGCCCGACGAGGACTACCCGGACGTGGCCGAGCGAGTGGCCCGCAGCGTCGCGCGCGGGGAGCACGAGCGTGCCGTCCTCGTGTGCGGCACCGGCATCGGCATGGCCATCGCCGCCAACAAGGTGCCCGGCATCCGCGCGGCCCAGATCCCGGACAGCTACAGCGCCGAGCGGGCCCGCAAGTCCAACGACGCGCAGATCGCCTGCTTCGGCAGCCGCACCATGGGCGTGCACGCCGCGCTGGTCTGCCTGGACCACTGGCTGGTCTCCGACTTCGCCGGCGGCGGCTCGGCGCCCAAGGTGGAGAAGATCAAGCAGGTCGAGACCCGCAACCTGGTCGCCTGAACCGTCCCGCACCGCCCCGACCCGAAAGGTGGCAGCACCATGCGCGCAGTAGTCATCGAGGAACCGAACAAGCTGAACGTGACCACCGTGCCGGACCCGACGCCCGGCCCCGGCGAGGTCGTCGTCAAGGTCACCGCCGCCGGGCTGTGCGGTACGGACGTGCACATGCTGGCGGGCGAGTTCGGGCCGACGAAGTACCCGGTCGTCCCCGGGCACGAGTTCTCCGGCGAGATCGTCGCGGTCGGCGCCGACGTCACGGAGTTCGCCGAGGGCGACAAGATCGCCGCCGATCCGGCGATCTACTGCGGTGCCTGTCACTTCTGTGCCATCGGCCGCGGCAACCTCTGCGAGCAGTGGGGCACCATCGGCATCACCGTGGACGGCGCGGCCGCCGAGTACGTGAAGGTCCCCGCGCGCAACTGCTACCGGCTGCCGGAGACCGTCGAGCTGCGGCACGCCCCGCTCATCGAGCCGCTGTCGACGATCGTGCGCGGCTTCGACATCGTCGACCCCAAGCTCGGCGACCACTTCCTGATCTACGGGGCGGGCACCATGGGCCTGCTGTACATGCAGGTCGCGCAGCGCGCCGGGGCCGGCTCGGTGTCCGTCGTGGACATCAACGAGGACCGGCTGGCGGTGGCGAAGAAGCTCGGCGCCGACCACGTCGCCACCAGCGCCGACGACCTGCCGGGCCCCCGGCTGGGCTGGCAGGTCGTGACCGACTGCACCGGCAACGTCAAGGCGATCGAGGACGGGCTGACCCGGCCGATCCGCGGCGGCACCTTCCAGCAGTTCGGCTGCGCGCCCGACCAGGAGATGGCGCGGTTCTCGCCGTTCCGGATCTACAACGACGAGATCCGCATCGTCGGTTCGATGGCGATCCTGCACAGCTACGGGCGCGCGGTGGAGCTGCTGGGCAAGGGCGTCATCGACTCCGAGACGATGATCACCCACCAGTTCGCGCTGGACGAGTACGCCGAGGCGCTGGAGACCTTCAAGCGCGGCACGGGCCGCAAGCTGCAGATCGTGCCCGACAAGGCCGCCGCCTGACGTACCGCCGACGGCGGTACGGGCGGGGCGAAACCGGTGGTCCGGGCCGCCCCGCCCGGCGAGAATGCCCGCATGCGACGCCTCGTGGTCCTCGACGCCCCGTCCAACCTCGGCCTCCGGCCGCCCGCCGAAGGCACCGTGCCCGGCTGCTACAAGCTGGCGGGCGCGCTGCGCGACCGGCGGCTGGTGCAGCGGCTCGGCGCGTACGAGGGCGGGGTCGTCGTGCCGCCCCGGTACGACCGCGGCGGCTGGCGGCCGGGCGACGGGGTGTTCAACGCCGCCGCCCTCGCCGCGTACACCCGCAAGCTCGCCGACCGCATCGAACACCACGTACGCGCTGGGGACTTCCCCGTGGTGCTGGGCGGGGACTGCTCCATCCAGCTCGGCGCCTCGCTCGCCCTCCGCCGCATCGGCCGGTACGGCATCGCCGTCCTGGACGGTTCGGCGGACTTCCGGCATCCGGGCAACGCCGCCCACGTCGGCGCCGCGGGCGGCGAGGAACTGGCCCTCGCCACCGGGCGCGGCCAGCCGGACCTGACGGACCTCGAAGGGCTGCGGCCGTACCTGAAGGACGAGGACGTACGGGTCCTCGGCATCCGGGACGACGACACCGAGCGGGCCGAACTCGCCGAGCTGAAGATCATGAATGCCACGGTGGGCGAGATCCGCGAGTGGGGCGCGGCGGAGCTGGCCCGCGCCGTGCTGCGCACCCTCGAAGCCCCGGTGACCGGGGGCTTCTGGGTGCACCTGGACGCGGACGTGCTGGATCCGTCCGTGATGCCCGCCGTCGACAGCCCCGACCCCGGCGGCTTGCTGCCCGGCGAACTGGGCACGCTGCTGCGCACCTTCGTGCGGTCCGAGCGGTGCGTCGGCCTCAACGTCACCATCTACGACCCGGACCTCGACCCCGACGGCTCCTGCGCGGCGCTGCTCGCGGACGTCGTCGTGGAAGCGCTCGTCGGGAGCTGACCGCGGGAGGGAGCTGACCGCGGGCCGGCGCGTCAGCCCGCCAGCGCCGCCAGTTCGCAGCCCGCGTGCAGGAAGGCGCCCACGCCGAAGTCGGCCGTGGTGTCCGGGCCGACCGGCTGGCTCGACTCGGGCCGGTCGCCGACGCCCTGGACGTGGCCGAGGAAGCCGTCGGGGTGCACCGCCGTGGTGGTCAGGCCGTGCCAGGCGCGCACCGCCACCGGGAGGTACCGCGCACGCGGCACGAGCCGGGTGCGCAGCGCGTAGGCGGTGGCGTACAGGAAGAAGGACGTGCCGCTCGTCTCGGGGCCCGGGAGGTGCGCGGGGTCGGCGAGGTTCACGTTCCAGAACCCGTCGGCGCGCTGGACGGCGCGCAGCGCGGCCAGTTCGCGCATCAGCGTGGCGCGGTACTCCGGTACGTGCCGGGCGCCGGCGGGCAGCGTGCCGAGGACCTTGACGTGGGCGCCGGCCACCCAGCCGTTGCCGCGCGACCACAGGACGGGCCGGCCGTCCGGCGAGACGATCCCGCCGGGGAGGAAGCGCTTGTCGCGGTACCAGAGGCCGGCCTGCGGGGCGTACAGGCCGGGGCCGCCCTCCGCCGACTTGGTGTGCGTGTAGAGCGCGTACAGCTTGTCCCAGTAGGCCGGTTCGGCGCGCAGTTCGCCGAGGCGGGCGAACGGCGGCATGGCCATGTGCAGCGCGTCGTCCCACCACCAGTCGTCGTTCTTCTCCGGCCGGTCGGTGAAGACCATCCGGTGCAGCGAGTCCTCGATGGCGGCGATCTTCCCCGGCTCGGGTTCCAGTGCGTACAGGTCGAGGTAGGTCTGGCCGGCGCAGTGGTCGTCGGCGTGCCGGGTGGTGACGCCGTTGTTCAGCGCGTAGTCGTGGCCCTCGGCCCAGCCGCGTGCGTAGGCCAGGTAGCGGGGGTCGCGGGTGAGGCGGTGGAGGGCCATCAGCCCGCTGAAGAAGGTGGCGCGGGCCCACTTGTTGTCGCCGGGGTCGGCGTGCGCGCCGATCCAGTGGTCGGCGACCCGGCGGAGCACGGCCGTGATCTCGGCCGCGGTGGGGAGCGGTCCGGGCGGGCCGGCGGGCGCCGCGGCGCGGGCGGTGGCGGGGAGTGCCGGTACGGCGGCGAACGCGGCGCCCGCCGCGAGGACGCGCCGCCGTGCCGGCTGTCGTCCGGGGTGCCCGAGGTGTGTCATGCCTGCGCCCTTTCCGCCGACGGAAGCCACGCGCGTCACGCAAGCCATACGGCTCACGTACGTGAACATCGTTCACCCACGCGGCGCACAGAATGGCACGCCAACTCCCGTCAGCGGAAGGGGACTTGCCTCAGATCCTGGTGTCCCGGCCCGCCCAGTACGGCTCGCGCAGCCGCCGTTTGAAGAGCTTGCCGGACGGGTCGCGGGGCAGTGCGGCCTCGAAGACGACGGTCCTCGGGACCTTGTAGGCGGCGAGCCGGGCCGCGACGTGGGCGCGGACGTCGTCGGCGGTGAGCCCGGCGGCCGGGTCGGCCTGCACGTGCGCGGCCAGCGCCTCCCCGTACTCCTCGTCCGGGATGCCGAAGACCGCGGCGTCCCGTACGCCTTCCAGCGACAGCAGGCAGCCCTCGATCTCCGCCGGGTAGATGTTGACCCCGCCGGAGATGACCATGTCGTTCAGGCGGTCGCTGAGGTAGAGGTAGCCGTCCTCGTCGAGGTGGCCGATGTCGCCGATGGTGACGTAGCCGGGCAGGTTCGGCGCCTCCATCCGGGCGCGCTTGGCGGGGTCGCCGAGGTAGGTGAAGCGCGGCCAGGTGTCGGCCGGTCTGAGGTAGATCTCGCCGGTCTCGCCGGGCGGCAGCACCTGTCCGTCGGGCCCGAGCACGGCGACCGCGCAGGTGCCCTCCGCGTGCCCGACCGTGCCCGGGTGGGCCAGCCACTGCTCGCTGTCGCACCAGGTCACGGCGCCGGTCTCGCTGCCGCCGTAGTACTCGCGGAGCACCGGCCCGAGCCAGTCGATCATCGCGTGCTTGACGTGCTGCGGACAGGGCGCAGCGGCGTGCACGACCGAGGTGAGGGAGGACAGGTCGTACCGCTCACGGACCTCCTTCGGCAGCCGGAGCAGGCGCACCAGCATGGTGGGGACGACCTGCACGTTCTCGATGCGGTGCGCCTCGATCAGCCGCAGGAACTCCTCGGCGTCGAAGCGCGGCATGAGGGTGATGTCCAGGCCGCAGGCGACCGCGAGCACGGCGTGCTGGCTGGGCGAGGCGTGGTACAGCGGCGCCGGGATCATGGTCCGGCCGCCGGGGCGCACGGCGAAGTAGGAGAGGAAGTTGGCCACCGCGTCGGGCAGTGCGGCGGCCGGGACGGGCTCGCGCAGCACGCCCTTGGGGCGGCCGGTGGTGCCGGAGCTGTAGATCACGGTGGAGGGCCGGTCGGGCACCGGCTCGGCCAGCGGCGCGTGACCGGCCAGCCAGTCGTCCAGGACCGGATGCGCACCGCTGACCGGGGGCGCGGGAAAGCCGCAGGCCGCGGCGACGCCTTCGGGCACGGGCGCCTCGATGACGTGCACCCCTGCGGGCAGGTGCGCGGTGACGGCGGGCAGCATGTCGGAGTGGACGAAGACGGCGCGGCTGCCGCTGTCGGTGAGGACGTGACGCAGGTCGTCGCGGCGGAAGTGCCAGTTCACGGGCACCGCGGAGATGCCCGCCTGGGCGGCGCCGGTGGTGACTTCCAGGTAGGCCGGTTCATTGCGCATGACCACCGAGATCCGGTCACCCGGCGCGATACCGAGGGCCCGCAGTCCGGTGGCGATGCGGGCGGCGCGTTCCTGGAAGGCGGGGTAGGGGCGTTCGTGCCCCGCGGAGCGGATGGCGGGTGCGGACGCGAGATCCATGCAGCCTCCAATGATTTTCGGCTCGCGCACATCAAACCGGCAGCGCCGGGGATTGACCAGGGTGCTCACACCGGAAAACACCGGGCCGCTGACGGTGCATCAGCGTCACGACGGGGGTTCGCCCCCGGTGGTGCCGGCGGCATCGGCTGCCGCAGGGCGCGCGTCGGGGCGCCGGGGCCGGCCCGCGCTCCTATGCTGAGGAGACATGGAGTCCAACGACATTCTGCGCCGGCACGGCGAGGCCATCGACCTGTTCGGGGACCGCGTCCACGCCGTGCGCGACGACCAGTGGGACGCCCCGACGCCGTGCACGGACTGGACGGTGCGGGACCTGGTGAACCACCTGACCGCCGAGCAGCTGTGGGTGCCACGGCTGGTGCGGGACGGGGCCACGATGGAGGAGGTCGGCGACGCCTTCGACGGCGATGTCCTGGGCGACGACCCGGTGGCGGTCTGGGACCGTGCCGCGGTCGCGGCGGTCGCGGCGTTCAGCGAGCCCGGCGCCCTGGACCGGGAGGCGCACCTCTCGTACGGCACGAGCGGCGCGGCCGCGTACTGCAGCCAGATGACGATGGACGCGGTGGTGCACGCCTGGGACCTGTCACGGGCGATCGGCGCGTCGGAGGAGCTTCCGGGCGAGCTGGTCGGCCATGCGCTGCGGGAGGTCGAGCCGTACGCGGCGGAGCTGAGCAAGTCCGGACTGTTCGCGCCCGCGGTCGAGCCCCCGGCCGGCGCCGATGAGCTGACCCGGCTGCTGTGTCTGCTGGGCCGCCGTCCGTAGGCAGCGGCCACAACGGCGTTCCGGCGCGGTCAGCCGCGCCCGGAGCGCATCATCGGGGAGAGCCGGCCGGGTCACCCGGCCGGCCGTACGCGTCAGTCGATACCGCGGAAGATGTGCTGCTCGGTCGCGGATTCGTCCTCGCAGCCCGCCAGGTGGACCGGGGCGCAGCGGCTCCAGACCTCCAGGTTGCGGACCTCCCGGATGCGCCCCTGGCGCTCGCCCTGCTTCGGTCGGGGCTGCTTGCTGATCGTCTGCTCCGGTGCCACCACGCACTCCTTAGCCAAAGGGATGAGGTACTGACGCGGTGGCGCCGTATGTCACAACCGGGAGTTCGGCCATGGTTCGTGGCGCATCCCGCGACGGGCCGAGGATGTCGGCATCTCCCAGACAGGTCGTCCGTCGTCGCCCAGCCTAACGACATGAGTGCCCCACTGCTCGGCAATTACCGTCGATAGGGTCACAGGACGGAGAAACCGCCCCCGCACGGCGGGTTTCGGCCATGGTGGCGGCGTGTGACAGGCATCTTACGACGTGCCCGCGCGCGGCCTTGCGACACGGGCGCAGCCCGGTGGGCACAGTGGCCGCCACGGTGCTACGGATAGGCAGATGGAGTGGTTCCCGGCACCGGAGTACTGGCTGGGCCGGCTGGTCTTCCAGCGGGCCCTGGCCGCGCTGTACGTGATCGCGTTCGTCTCGGCCGCGCTGCAGTTCAGGGCGCTGATCGGGGAGCGCGGGATGACCCCGGTGCCGGAGTTCGTGCGCCGGGTGCCCTTCCGCAAGGCCCCCTCGGTCTTCCACTGGCGCTTCTCCGACCGGTTCTTCGCGGGCTGGGCGTGGGCGGGCGCCGCGCTGTCGGCGGCCGTGCTGGCGGGCGCCGCTGACGCCGTGCCGCTGTGGGTGTCCATGGTGTGGTGGGCCGCGCTGTGGGCGATGTACCTCTCGATCGTCAACGTGGGCCAGACCTGGTACGGCTTCGGCTGGGAGACCCTGCTGCTGGAGACCGGGGCGCTGGCCGTCTTCCTGGGCAACGCGCGCACCGCGCCGCCCGTCCTCGTGCTGTGGCTGCTGCGCTGGCTGCTGTTCCGGCTGGAGTTCGGCGCGGGGCTGATCAAGATGCGCGGCGACCCGTGCTGGCGGGACCTGACCTGCCTGTACTACCACCACGAGACGCAGCCGATGCCGGGCCCGCTGAGCTGGTTCTTCCACCATCTGCCGAAGCCGGTGCACCGGGTGGAGACGGCCGCGAACCACGTCGCGCAGCTGGGCGCCCCCGTGCTGCTCTTCACCCCGCAGCCGGTGGCCACCTGGGCAGCCCTGGCGATGATCGTCACCCAGCTGTGGCTGGTGCTCTCCGGCAACTTCGCCTGGCTGAACTGGCTGACGATCGTGATCGCGGTGTCCGTCGTGGACGCCTCGGCCGTGGGCCTCGGCGGCCTCGCCGGGCCGCCGGCGCACCTCGCCCCGCCCCCGCTCTGGTACGAGGTGCTGGTCATCGCCGTGACCGCGGCCGTCCTCGTGCTCAGCTACCGCCCGGCCCGCAACCTGCTCTCCCGCCGGCAGCGGATGAACACCTCCTTCGAGCCGCTGCACCTGGTCAACGCGTACGGCGCCTTCGGCTCCATCACCCGGGTCCGGCACGAGGTGGTCATCGAGGGCACGGCGGACGAGGTGATCACCGATGCCACCGAGTGGCGGGAGTACGGGTTCAAGGGCAAGCCGGGTGACGTGCGGCGGCTGCCGCGCCCCTTCGCGCCGTACCACCTGCGGCTGGATTGGCTGATGTGGTTCGCGGCGCTGTCGCCGGGCTACGCGAGCCGCTGGTTCGGCCCGTTCCTCGAACGGCTGCTCGAAAATGACCGGGACACGCTGCGGCTGCTGCGCCACAACCCCTTCCCCGGCGAGCCGCCCCGCCACGTACGCGCCCTGTACTACCGCTACCGCTTCACGACCTGGCGGGAACTGCGGGAGACCGGCGCGTGGTGGCACCGGGAGCCGGTACGGCAGTTCTTCCCGCCGACAGCTCTGCGCGGAAGGATCTGACCATGTCCCGGGCGTGCCGCAGCCCGATCCGGGTGACCTCCCGCTCCACGTCGTCCAGCTCGGCGCACACCTCGTCGTACGGCCGGCCCAGGTGCGCCCCGGACTTCACCAGGCCCAGCCGCGCGAGCGCCGTGCCCCGCGGCTCCGACATGGACCGGAACTCCGCCAGCGCGCCCCGGTAGACCACCGCGGCCTCCTCGTAGCGGCCGGCCCGGTACAGCACGTTGCCGCGCATCTTGTGGTTGTAGGCCAGCGCCCCCGCGAGGTCCAGCTCCCGGCAGAGCGCCTCACCGCGGCTCAGCAGCCGCAGCGCCGCCTCCGTCTCCCCCAGCACGGACCGCACGTCGGCCACGCCCCGCAGCGACCAGGCGAGCCCCCGCCAGTCCTCGGCCTCCTCGGCGACCCGGGCGGACTCCTCGAACAGCTCCAGCGCCTTGTCGTAGCCGCCGGTGTTGCGGTGCATCTGCGCGATCCCCGACATCGCCCACACCATGTGCCGCGCCTCGCCGTGCGCCCTGGCCTGCGCCAGCAGCTCCTCGTGCAGTTCGGCGACGGCCTCGTAGTCCCCCTGTATCCGGCCGGTCTCGGCGAGCCCGGCCAGCGCGTACCCGTGCGCGAGGCGGTCGCCGCTCGGCTCGGCGAACGCGACGGCGGCCGCGAGCAGCCGGCGGGCGAGCGCGAGCCGGCCGCACTGGCGGGCGAGGGTGCCGCCGCTCCACAGCGCCCAGGCCATCCCGCCGGGGTCCCCCGCGGCCCGCGCGCTGCGGTAGCTGGCCCGCCACGCGGCCCCGGCCTCCGCGACCCGCCCCAGCCGCCGGCCGGCCTCCGCCTCCGCGAGCGCGGCGCGTGCGGCCTCCCGCGGCCCGTCGGCCGTCCCGCGCGCTCTGCGGGCCGCCGCGAGCACGTCCTCGTACGAGGAGTTCACACTCAACTCCGCCCCCAGCTCCCCCTGATACTCCGGAGCGAATGCCTTCCCGTACATCGCGGTCCTCCTGGTCACATGCGTCGGTCGGTCATCGACGCTATGTGCCGGGGAAGCCGCCACACGTCCCTCCACCTGCGGTGATTCCGGTCGCTCTCGGGATGTACGGACGCGCTGCCGATCACCCTGGAGATGTACGGGGTGTCCCCTAGGGGGAGGAGGCGCGGGCCGGGGGCGACGAAGGATGTACGGGCCGTTCCGCCCTGCGCAGGAGGCCGCGGCCGGGGACGGCGGTGAGGATTCCAGGGGCGACCGGCCACACACACCAGGGGGAGAACGGATGACGCACCGCCGCGGCAGAACAGCCACCACTTCCAGGACCACCCCGTCCACGTCCACTGCGTCCACGGCCACCGCGTCCACGGCGGGCGCCCTGCGCGGGGCCCTCGTCGGCGGCCTCGTGATGGCGACGGCGCTGGGGGCCGGCACCGTCCTCGGCCCGGCCGCCGCCGCGGGCCTCGGCCTCTCCGGGCTGCCTGCCCGGCTGCTGCCGGCCGCGCTGGTCAGCGCCCTCGCCGTACCGCTGCTCGTCGTCGCGCGCCGGGGCCGTGCCGGGCGCCCGCTCGGGTTCGGCGGCCCGCGCGCGAGCCTGCGCGCCTTCCTGACGGGTACGGGCGTGACGGCGGCCGCGGCGGCACTCGTGCTGGGCGCCGCCACGGCCGCCGGGCTGCTGCGCTGGTCGCGCCCCGACCCCGGCGCCCTCGCCGGGTTCCTCGCCTCGAACGCGGTGGTCGCCCTGCTGCTCGAAGCGCTGCCGGAGGAGACGGCCCTGCGCGGCCACGCCTGGACGGCGCTGCGCGGACGGTTCGGCGGCACCGTGGCCGCGCTCGGCACCACCGCGGTCTTCCTGCTGGTACCGGGGGCGTCGACGGTCGTGGGGGCGGGGACCGCGTGGCTCATCGGCGCGGAACGCCAGCCGGTCGGCTTCGCGCCCGGCGGGCAGCCCGCCGCGGACTACCTCGTCCTGCTCGCGGTGTTCGGCCTGACCCTCGTCGCGGCCCGCACGGCCGTGGACCGGGCCCCGCTCTGGGCCGCCATCGGCGCGCACCTGACGTTCCTGACGGTGAACCGGATCGTGCTGGAGGGCGCGGAGCGGGGCGCGGGCTGGTCGGCCCGGCTCCTGACGCCGGACGCTGTCCTGCTCGTACCGGCGTACCTGCTGGTCGCCGCCGCCGGGTTCCTCGTGTGCCGCCGGATCACACGGACACGCGCGGCCGAGCGGACCCTTCGGGCCGTGCGGGAGCGGCCGGGGCCGGACGACGGGTCCCGCGCGTCGCGCCGGCGCGCCGTCGGGCGGTGAGGAGACGGAGCAGGTGGTGGCCGACGAGGGTGGTGAGGGTGCCCAGTGCGATGCCGCTGACGGCGAAGGCGCCGCCCAGGTGGAGGGAGACCCCGCCGATGCCCACGATGGTGCCGGCGGCGGTGGGGACGAGGTTGACGGGGTCGTTGAAGTCCACCTTGTGCGCGGCCCAGATCTTGGCGCCGAGCAGGCCGATCATGCCGTACAGCACCACGGTGACCCCGCCGAGCACGCCGCCGGGTATGGCCGCGACCAGCGCACCGAACTTGGGGCACAGGCCGAAGAGGACGGCGGCCCCGGCGGCGACCCAGTAGGCGGCGGTCGAGTAGACGCGGGTCGCCGCCATCACTCCGATGTTCTCCGCGAAGGTGGTGGTGGGGGCGCCGCCGACCGAGGTGGACAGCGCGGTGGCCAGGCCGTCGGCGAAGATGGCGGGGCCCAGGCTGTCGTCGAGGTCGGTCTCCGTCATCGCCGCCACCGCCTTGACGTGCCCGGCGTTCTCGGCGATCAGCGCGACGAGCGCCGGGAGGGCCATCAGGACGGCGCTCAGGTGGAACTCCGGAGCCTGGAAGTGCGGCAGGCCGAACCAGTCGGCTTCGGCGACGCCGGCGAAGTCGATCCGGAAGTGGGTGGTCACGCGGCCCGTCCCGTCGGCCGCGTGCACGGGGCCGGTGAGCAGGTCCAGGAGCCACGAGAAGGCGCAGCCGCAGAGCAGGCCGAGGAAGACCGCGATGCGGCCCCAGAAGCCGCGCAGCAGGGCCGCAGCGGCGATCACCGCCACCATCGTCACCAGCGCCGCCCACTGGTCCTGCGGCCAGTAGGCGGTGGCCACGACCGGGGCGAGGTTGAAGCCGATGAGCAGGACCACGGCGCCGGAGACCACGGGCGGGAACGTGCGGTGGACGAGGTGCGGGCCTACCTTCCGTACGAGGAGTCCGGTCGCGGCCATCACCACGCCCGCCACCAGGATCGCCCCCAGGACGGTGGCCGTGCCGCCGCCCGCCGCCCTGATCGCGGCCACCGCGCCCACGAAGGAGGCGCTGGTGCCCAGGTAGCTCGGCACCCGGCCCCGCACCACCAGCAGGAACAGGATGGTGGCCAGCCCCGACATCATGACGGCGAGGTTGACGTCCAGCCCCATGACCGTGGGGAAGACGAAGGTGGCGCCGAACATCGCCACGACGTGCTGGAGGCCGAGCCCGGCCGTGCGGGGCCAGGAGAGGCGCTGGTCGGGGCGTACGGCCTGGCCCGGCGGCGGCGCGCCGCCGTCTCCGTAGAGCGTCCAGCGCACGCCCAGTCTGCTGCCCGCCATCGGTGCGGTCACCTTTCTCTCGGTGGGGTGGAACGAAGGGGTGGGGCGGACGCGCGGGGCGGTGGGGCGGGGGCCGCCACCGCCCCGGCGCGGCCGGCGCGCGGCGTCAGGAGACCGCCGAGACGACCGGTGCCGTGTCGCGCGCGCCGGGTTCCGGCAGCGGCGCGCCGGTGATGCCGTCGATCTCCGCGATGACGTCCGGCGCGATCAGGCCGAAGCGCTCGTTCAGGGAGCGGAGCCGGCCGGGCAGCGCGGGTCCGTCGGCGAACTCGCAGGAGAGGATGACGTTGCCGTGTGCCCGGCCGTCGATGTGCAGCCGGGTCGCGCGGACCAGGTCCAGCTCCGTCCGCAGCGCCGCGACCGACTCCGGGGTGAGGTCCGAGACGGGGAACTGGAAGGCGTACCGGCGCGGGCCCTGCCCGAGCCGCCGGGCGTGCGCCGCCGACCAGCGGCCCTGCGCCATGTCCAGCAGGCATGCGTAGGTGTTTTGGCCGGAGGCGGCGATGGACAGCGTCGTGGATCCGGAGACCCGCGGGTTGATCTCGATGATCTGGTAGGCGCCCTCGCTGTAGATCATCTCGACCTCGGCGGCGCCCTCGATGCCGATGTCGGCGCACATGGTGCGCAGCCGTTCGGCGACGGGCGCGAAGTCGGCCTCCGCCTGCAGTCGGGGCGCGGAGTAGCGCAGCGTTCCGAAGGTGAACTCCGGTCTGCCGCCGGTGCGTCCCTTCCAGATCAGCGGCTGGACGAAGTGGTCGCCGCCCCGGCCGACGATCTCCACCGAGCACAGCTCGCCGCGCAGGCACTTCTCCAGCACCGCGTTGCCGTTGTACGGGGACCGCAGGTAGTTGCGCAGGTCGGCCTTGCCGTCCAGGAAGCTGACCCCGTTGGCGAGGCAGTCCCACAGCGGCTTGGTCAGCAGCGGGAACCCGAACCGCAGGGCGCTGCGCTCGACGAGTTCGCCGTACGCGGGGACCGCGAGGCTGCGGCCGTTGAGCAGGTCCCCGTCGAGGAGCATGCCGTCCGGGGTGTCCAGGCCGTAGGAGCGGACCAGTTCCTTGGTGTCCCACTTGTTGGCGAGCCGGCGGGTGGCGTCGACGCCGTGCATGACGACGGGGATGCCGTGTGCGGCCAGTTCGTCCTTGACCAGGGCGTCGCGCAGCGCGTTCTCGTCCGCGATGGAGAGGGAGACCACGCCGTCGGGCCGCCAGCGCAGCAGCTCCTCGGCGAGGCGTCCCGCGGTGATGTCCGGGTCCAGCCGCCGGGCCTCGCCGGGGAAGTCCTCGGGGCCGCACTCGCCGTCCGTGTAGTAGAGCCGGGCCTCGATGCCGTCCCTGCGGAACCGCTCCCGCAGGTGTGCCAGGTACGGGGCCGTCTGCTGGATCTCGATGGACCGGAGGAAGGCTATCTTCGTCACCACTGGGTCACCATCTCCACCGTCACGGCGCTCATCGCCTCGACCGCCGCCTTGTTGACCTCCGTCGCCGTGGCGCCGCGGAGCATGACGTGCCCGACGCGCCCGATGTTGTCCTGCGGCCCGCCCACCTCGTCGCCCGGCATCTTGTAGACGCTGGTGGCGATGGTGTGTTCGCCCTCGGGGAGGTTGCCGATCCACTTGAGGGTGCCGGCCTCCGGCGCGGTGAAGAAGCGGATCGCGGCGGCCGCTTGGCGATCGGGGGTGACGTCGGGCCGCTCCCCCAGCGCGGTCTGCAGGTACGCCCGTGCCTCGCTCACGCCCAGCGCTTCGGACACCAGCCGCATGATGTGGTCGCCGGGCGGCCGCGCGCCGATTTCGATGATCTTCGCGTTGCCCCGTCCGTCGGCCTTCACCTCGGTGTGCGCGATGCCGTTGCGCAGGCCCAGCGCCGCCACCGCCGCGTCGACGGCGGCCAGGACGGCCGCCCGGTCGGCGGGCTGGAGTTGGGCGGGGACGGTGTGGCCCAGCTCGGCCCGGCCCGCGCCGTCGGTGGTGAACTTCTCGGTGACGGCGAGGTGGTGGGTGACGCCGTCGGCGATCACGGTTTCCACGCTGTACTCGTCCCCGCCGACGTACTCCTGGGCCAGCAGCGTGGTGTCCAGCGCGATGCCGTGCGGGAACTCGTGCGTCTGGGCCTGGGCGAGCCGGGCGGCCCCGGGCAGCTCGGCGGCCGAGCGGACGACCGACACCCCGATCGATCCGGCGTTCTCGGCCGGCTTGACGACCAGCGGGTACGTCAGCCCGCTCGCCTCGATGCGCCGGGCCAGTGTCTCGTGGTCGGGGGCGTGGACGGTGCGCGGCGCGGGCACCCCGTGCGCCGCGAACACCTCGGACATCAGCTTCTTGTTGCGGCAGGCGTCGGCGTGCTCGGGGGCGTGTCCGGGCAGGCCCAGTTCGGCGGCGAGCCGGATGGCGAGCGGGGAGAGGAACTCCCAGGAGGTGACCACGCCGTCGATGCCGGTCCGGCGGCAGAAGTCGGCCAGGTCGCGCAGTGCGCGGTCGGGGTCTGCGAAGTCGGTGAAGACCGTGCCGGCGATCGCCTCCCGCAGTTCGGTGCGGTACTGCTCGTACAGCTCCTCGTGCGTGGCGACGTACGCGTCGACGCCCAGTCCGGCGGCCGCTTTCAGCAGCTCCTCGCCGGCGGCCACGTTGGCCTCGATCAGCAGGACTTTCTTCGCGGTGTTCACGGGGTCTTTCCTTCCAGGGAGACGGGGGTGCCGGCGGCGGGCGGGGCCGGCTCAGGGGCCGGTGCGGTCCGCGGTTCCAGGCCGAGCACGAGGGGCACGGCGAGCAGGCTGAGCGCCGCGAGGAAGAGCCAGGGCCAGGCCGGGCCCAGGGCGAGCAGGCCGGTCAGCGCAGCGGGCGCGACGACGCCGCCCAGCGTCCACGACAGCTGGAACACGCCCAGGTAGCGGCCGCGTGCGTGCTCCGGGGCCAGCGAGACACTGAGTTCGCCCATGGGCGGGGAGCCGAGCACCTCGGCGAGCGTGTAGACGATGACGGCGAGCAGGAGGCCGGCGAACACGGCCCAGCCGGGCAGCAGGCCGAGCGCGGCGAAGGCGCCGAACGCCACGGCGTTGACCACGGAGGCCAGCGCGATGACGCGGGCCGGCCGGTGCCGTTCGATCCACCTCGTGGCGACGGTCTGGGTCGTCGCGACCAGTGCCGTGTTGAGGGTGATCAGTACGCCGGCCACCCAGGCGCCGGCGCCGAGGCTGTCCGTCGCGTAGATGCCGAGCAGGACGCTGAGCACCATGGAGGCAAGCACGAAGGCGAGGTTGGCGACGACCAGCCGCAGGTAGCGGCCGTCCTTGAGGACCAGCAGGTACCCGGCGGCCGGGCGTTCCGCCTCGTCGGACCCGGCGGTGTCCCCGCCGGCCCGCTCCCCCGCCGGCCGCCAGCCGGTGATGAGCCAGGCCGCGACCAGGTAGCTCACGGCGTTGAGCGCCACGAGGACGCGCAGGCCCGTGGTGCTGGCCAGGGCCACGGCGAGCGCGGCGACCGCGCCGCCGAAGCCGATGCCGACGTTGCGCAGCGCGCGGATGAAGCCGAACCACCGGGTGCGGTCGTGTTCCTGGGCGACCAGGGTGACCAGGGCGCTGCTGGACGTCCAGTACAGCGAAGCGCCGGCCTGGACGACGAACTGGGTGACGACGATGTGCCAGGCCGAGTCGGCGAACAGCAGGGCGACGAAGCCCAGCGCCGAGGCGAGGTTGCCCACCGCCACCGTGCGGCGCGGGCCGATCCGGTCCAGCAGCCAGCCGGCGAGCGCGGGCCCGGGGAGGGCCAGCGCGTACCCGAGGGTGAGGGCGGTGCCGACCTCGGCGAGCGGCAGCGAGGTGGCCCGCGTGAAGTAGACGACCATGAAGGCCACGACGAGACCGCTCGCGAGGCTGTCGATGACGTTCGCGGTGACGAACCGGCCGTTCCCCGCCAGGTCGGGGAAGCCCAGCTTGGCCAGTACGGTCGCGCCGCGCGGCCGGGCGGGTGGGGTCAGCGGCATGGGTGCACCATTTCTTCTGCGTACGGTGTGCGGGGCGCCCGCCGCGGGAGCCGCCCGCGGCGCGCGCTCGGATCAGAGGTCATAGGCCCGGCGGAACTTCTCCGTGATGTACTCGCCGGAGAGCACCGGGGCGTACCGCGCAGGGCGGCCGGGGCCCGCGCAGGTCGGGATGCACTCGATGAGCGCGTCGTAGTTGGGCTGGTGGAAGAACGGGATGGAGTACCGCTCGCGGTGGGCCTGTTCGCGCGGCGGGTTCACCACGCGGTGCACCGTGCTCACCCACTTGTCGTTGGTCCAGATGGCCATCAGGTCCCCGATGTTCACGACGAAGGAGCCCGGGATGACGGGAACGTCGAGCCACTGGCCGCTCTTGTCCTGGACCTGCAGACCGCCCGGGGACTCGTCCTGGTAGAGGATCGTCAGGCTGCCCCAGTCGCTGTGCACGCCCTTGCGCAGCTGCCCCGGCTCCGGCGCCACCGGCTGCGCCGGGTAGTAGTTCGCCGTCATGTTCGTCATGTGCTGGTCGACCTTGCCGTCGAACCACTGCTCGGGGAGGTCCAGGGCCAGCGCGAAGAGCCGCATGATCTCCTGCGCCAGGTCCTCCATCCGCGCGTAGTACGCGCGGTAAGCCTCGGCGAAACCGGGCAGCTCGGGCCACTTGTTGGGCAGCCGGAGCCGGTCGTCGGCCGAGTCGGGCAGCCGTACGCCGTGCCCCTCGCCGAGCCGGTTGTAGGTGAAGGTCTCGGAGAGGTCGGGGCGCTTGCGCTCGTCCTCGACGGAGGCGTCGGCGTTGGAGGCGGCGAGGCTGCCCTTCCGCCCGAAGCCCCGCATGAGGGGGTCGCGGGGGTCGCTGCGCAGCGCCTCCTTGGCCTCCTGCGGCAGCGCGAAGAAGCGGCGCGTCGCGTCGTACACCGAGGCGATCGACTCCTCGGGCACGCCGTGCCCGACGATCACCAGGAACCCGCTGGTCTCGCAGACCCTGCCGATGGCCTCGGCGACGGCCTGCCGGTCGGCCGCCGTGCCGCCGCGGGCCGGGCCGATGTCGATGACCGGTACGTACCCGTCGACCACGGTGATCAGGGAGCCGCTTCTGGTGTCCGGGGCCGGCTGCGTGCTCATCGTCGTCATGTCGTCCTTCTTCCGTGCGTGTTCGTCTGCGTCTTCGTTCTGTGGGGTGGGCGGCGTGTGCCGCCGGGGTCGCTTCCGGCGCGCTCCTGGGTCACTTCCAGCGGGGCGGCGGGGGCTGCCAGGACGCGCACACGTCGAAGAGGTCCTGGGCGTCCCGGATCAAGGTGAAGGCCGCCAACTCCTCCGGGCTGAGGAAGCCGTTGACGGCCATGCCGCGCGCCATGCCGAAGAGGCGGTTCCAGTAGCCGTCCGTGTTGACCAGCGTGATCGGCTTGCCGTGGTGGCCCAGCACCAGCCAGGCCCACACCTCGACGATCTCCTCGACCGTGCCGACGCCGCCGGGCAGCGCCACGAAGCAGTCGCCGAGGTCGGCCATCAGCTGCTTGCGCTCGTGCATCGAGTCGACGACGTGCAGCTCGGTCAGTCCGGGGTGCGCCACCTCGGCGTTCACCAGGGACTGCGGGATGACGCCGGTGACCCGGCCGCCGGCCGCCAGCGCGGCGTCGGCCACCGCGCCCATCAGGCCGACGGCGCCGCCCCCGTAGACGATCTCCCAGCCGGCCTCGGCCACCTGCCGGGCGAACCGCCGTGCCTCCTCCAGGAACACCGGGCGGTTGCCCGGCGCCGAGCCGGCGTAGACGGTCACCTTCCGCTGCTTGTCCCTCAGGCCCTCCGCGCGGGAGATCACGGGCTGACCCGGCCGAAGGAGTTGAACGCCTGGTGCGTCAGCGGCATGAGCTTCGCGAACTCGTCCTCCATCTGCTCGGCGACGATCTCGATCTCGCGCTGCGGGTGGGAGACGTAGGAGGCGTCCTGCCGGTTGGTGCGCAGTCCGAGGAAGTGCATCAGCGAGCGCGCGTTGCAGGTCGCGTAGACGGCGGAGTACGTGGAGACCGGCAGCACCATCCGGGCCAGCTCGCGGGCGACGCCGGCCTGCAGGAGGTTGGTGTACTCCTCGTAGGCGGCCTCGTACACCCGGGACGCCGAGGCGGTCAGGAACGCGTGGTCGCCGTCGGCGCCCGGCACGTACTGGTAGTCGCCGGGCTTGCCCTCCTGGCGCAGCAGGCGGTCGCCGTCCGGTACGTAGAAGACCGGCTTGATCTCCCGGTAGCGGGCGCTCTCCTCGTTGAAGGACCAGGTGCGGTGCCGCATGAGGTGCCGCACGGTGAAGATCGGGGCGCTGATCAGGAAGGTCATGTAGTTGTGCTCGAAGGGACTGCCGTGCCGGCTGCGCATCAGGTACTTGATGAGGCCGTTCATGTAGCCCTCGCCGCGCTCCTCGCGGTGCGCCCGCTCGCCGGCGGTCGAGACGCGGGCCGCGCGCACCACGCCGAGGTCGCTCGCGGAGTGGTCGACCAGCTCGACGGTGATGTCGCTGCGCAGCTCGAATCCGGGGCCCTGCGGGAGGCTCACCGGGGAGGTCGTGAGGCCGGCCGGCGCCTCGATTTCACTGACGGTCATTTTCCGTTTCCTTCTCTTCCTGATTACCGTGAATTGGTCTTGTACCGGGCTTTGCGCGACCTTTACCGCTTCCCCCAACCGGAATCCGCGCTTTCACTTGCCGCGGCCATCGCGTACTTCCGGCCGGCCCACCCCTGAGTCGTGGCCCTGAACATTTCCCACCCCTCGTTCCTGTCCTTGCGGTCCGTTCCGCCCGGTGCCCCACCATCGTGTCCCGCGAGTCCGGCGGTTGAGAATGCCGGAAGCGGCTCACCTTTCTGCACTGCGCCAAGATGAGGGGTGAAAAATGGACGCAAGGGAACACATCCCCCCGCCCTCCCCCGCTTTGCTTCACGACCGAGCAACAAAAGGCGCCGAGGGCCCGCCATAAC
This sequence comes from Streptomyces sp. Ru73, assembly GCF_002920575.1. Classification (GTDB taxonomy): domain Bacteria; phylum Actinomycetota; class Actinomycetes; order Streptomycetales; family Streptomycetaceae; genus Streptomyces. The sequence goes on from NZ_PQSQ01000014.1 coordinate 94,035, forward strand.
ATTCCCGCCGGCCTTTTTCTCCGTTGCCCGGGTACCGACCGACTCCGGCCCGCACCAGCCGACCGGGTGATCCAGGTCACAGCAGAATCCCGAATGTCGCATGAGATACTGCTCGCACCCCCACCAAAAAGGAACATTCAGCATGAAAGTGTGCGACTCGAAAAACCCGTTCCTGAACGAGCCGCCGTCCGTGGTGCTCAGCACCGAGGCGAAATCGCTCTACCGCCGGGCCTTACGCCAAGGGGTCCTCAGGCCGTTCGCCGAACAGCCCTCGGACGCCGCACCCGGGCAGGCCCGGCGCACGGCGGTCGACCAGCTCGTCCGGCTGGGCCTGCTCGAACGGAACCCGGCTGCCGAACCAGGCGCCGGCGAAGAATTCCTGCCGATCGAACCGCAGATAGCCGAGGCCCGGATAGGCGTCACCTGGCGCGCGAAAGCGCTCGATCTGCTGTCCCAGGCGGTCGATTTCAGCGATCAGCTCGCGCCCTTCATCGAAGAACACCGGAAAGCGCCGGCGCCGGCCTCCGCGAGTGCTGCCCTGGACCGGATCACCGGTTATCAGGCCATCAATTTCCAGCTGGACCGGGCGCTCGGCGAATGCCGCGAAGAACTGCTGACCGCACAGCCCGGCGGCGGCCGTCCGGCGGAACTCCTGAAAGAGGCGGTCGAACGCGACCGGGCCGTTCTCCAGCGCGGCGCGACGATGCGCACGCTTTACCAGCACAGTGCGCAGTTCGACGTGCCGACCCGGCAGTACGTCACCGAGGTCACGTCAATCGGCGCTCATGTGCGGACGCTCGACGAATTCTTCAAGCGGCTGATTGTCGTCGACCGGCGGGTGGCCTTCATCCCCGCCGCTGACGACGACAGCGCGGTCGTCATCCACGACGAAGCCGTGGTGCACTACCTGGCCGACGTCTTCGACCGCAACTGGCAGCGGGCCACCGCATTCCCCGTCGGGCAGAGCCCGGCGGTCACCCGGCGCATCGCCAACGAGGTGCGCCAGTCCATCATCCGGCTGCTGGTCGAGGGGGAGAGCGAGGCGGTCATCGCCAAGCGCATCGGCCTCAGCAAGCGGAGCTGCGCCGCGCACATCGCCAAGATCAAGCAGCAGCTGGGCGCCGAGACGCTCTTCCAGCTCGGCTACCGCGTGGCCACCGCGGAGCCGGCCCTCACCACCACCCGGGCCGCTGCGCCGCACACCGTGCCGCCGGCCGTCCCGGAGAACCCGCCGAGTCGATCGCATGGAGACGATCGTGCAGTGTCGCGGGCGGTTCACGATGTCATTTGACGATCGTCGTCAACCGACGGGGTGGCCGGGCACCCGGCGGCGAAGGGTGGGCAAGTGAGCGTAACGATCGACATCACGGGGCTGACCGCCGACCAGGTGCTGTTCGCGCCCTCCCCGTTGTCCGAACTGGCCGAGATGCTGCACGTCATGGCCGAGCCGGGACACCATCCGGGGCTCGCGTCCTGGGCCACCGCGACCGCCTCCGGGCTGCCGCCGGGCCTCGCCGACCGGCTGGCCGACGCGGAGTTCCTGTGGCGCACCACCCGTGCGGACGTCCTGCTGCCCGCGCGGCCCGGGGCGACGCTGGAGGAGGAGCTCGACGCGCTGGACCGGATGGACACCGAGGTGTTCGTGGCGGCCGCGCTGGAGATCTCCTGCATGGCCCACTACGACCGCGGCGTACCGCAGCCGCTGATCAGCGCCGAGGACCGGACCCGGGCAATGGAGCGGGCCGAGGCGCGCGGCCCGCGCCAGGCGGCCTTCGCCGAGCGGCTGCTGACCGACCCCGAGGGCGTACGGGCCTGGCTGCGGCGCGTCCTGGAGGACTGTGCCGAGGCGTTCTTCACCGACGCCTGGCAGGACGTGCAGGCGCGGCTGTACGCCGACGCGCGGCACAAGACCGAACTCCTCAAGCGGAAGGGGCTGGCCGAGGCGCTCACGGCGGTGTCACCGGCGCTCGACGTCGACCTGGAGCGGTCCCGCGTCGTCGTGGACAAGCTGCACGACAGCGCGGGTTCGGTCGCGGGCCGCGGACTCACCTGCATCCCGAGCGCCTTCGGGTGGCCGCACCTGATCGTGATGGTGACCCCCGGCTTCCGCCCGGTGCTCCAGTACCCCGTCGCCGCACCCGACCTGCCCGCGCCCATGGCGGTCGAGCTGATCCAGCGGCGCCTCGAGGCACTGGCCCATCCGGTCCGCATGCGGATGCTCCGGGCGCTGGCGCGCGGCCCGCACACCACGGGCGAACTGGCCGGCGCCTACCAGCTCACCGCGCCGGAGGCGTCCCGGCACATCGCCCGCCTGAAGAAGGCCGGACTGCTGACCACCCAGCGCCGCGGCCGGTACGTCGTCCACCAGCTGGACCTCACCGCGGTGGCCCGCCTCGGCAGCCACATCCTGGAAAGCGTGCTCCGCTAGCGGACTCCGCAGGCGGGCCCGCGCCCGGCGCGGCGCCGGGCTTCGCGCCGGGCCGGACCACCGTTCCCCGGTCCGGCCCGGCGCGCCCGCTCACGCCGTGACCTCGCGGCCGGCAGCCCGCCCCGCCCGGCACCGTCCCGGCCCCCGCAACGGCCCGTACAAGAAGCCACGTGGAGAGGGAAAACGCAACGTCGACAAGGCCCGCGGAGACGGCTACCTTCACCTGGTCTTCGGCGGCCGCTCACCCGCCTCGCGATTCCTCGCCCGTGCGTGAGCCGCCGCGCCGGGTCCGCACCAGGCACCCCCGACCAAGGAGAGACGCATGCCCCGCCTCGCGCTGTACACCTTCGGCGTCCTGAAGTCGCCTCTCGCCGATCAGGGACCTCTCACGCGCGAGTTCTACGACACCGGTGGGGCCGTCTACCGGGCGATCAGCCGGCACCCCGGGTACCTCGCTCACGCGGAAGCCGCGGACGATGCCCGGGGCGTGCTCTTCGACGCGGACTGGGGCGCATGGGGAGAGTTCGCCGTACCGGGCTGGTACGACAAGGGCCGTACGGTGGAAACCACCGCCCTGGCCGCGACCCTCTCGCTCTGGACCGGCCTGCGCCCCGCGTTCGACGCCATCTACACCGGGCTGCACCGTGCGGCGCTGAACAGGCGTGACGACTGGTTCGAGCGGACGGCACACCCGAATTACGTGTTCTGGTGGGTCTCCGACGACGCGATACCCACCTGGCAGGACGGGGTTTCCCGGCTGGAGCACCTCCACCGCCACGGCTCCGCGCCGCACGCCTTCACCTTTCCTCACTCGTTCGCGCCGGACGGAACTCCGGCCAGGGTCAGGGGCATGGGGCCGAAGAGCGACCAGGTGGCCGGCAAGGGAGCCTGAACGGCCTTACGGAGGCGGCCACTCGGCGTCGGCGTACTGCGGGCCCACTACTCACGCCGGGCCGGGACGTCCGCTCGCCCGTCCGGCCCGGCGCGCCCGCTCACGCCGTGGACTCGCGGGCCAGCAGCCGGTGGCGGGCGACCACTTGGCGGGACGGGGTGTTCGCCAGGCGGCCGTAGATCCGGTCGGCGAGCAGCTGCAGCGAGCTCTCGGCGATGTGCTTCTTGTCGGGGGCCACGGTGCTCAGGGCCGGGGTGCTGTACCGGCCGTCCTCGATGTCGTCGAAGCCGATGACCAGCAGGTCGCGCGGGACGCGCAGACCGCGGGAGAGGGCCGCGCGGAGGGCGCCGAGGGCCAGTTCGTCGGTGAAGCAGAAGACGGCGTCCGGCGGCTCCGGCAGGTCCAGCAGTGCCTCCATCGCGCGTCGGCCCTCGGCGCGGTGCAGCGAGGCGACCGCGGCCGTCAGCCGGGGGTCGGGCGTCAGGTCCGCCTCGGCCAGCGCCTCGTGGTAGCCGCGCAGCCGCAGTTCGGCGGTGCGGTTGCGCAGCTCCGGCTGGAGGCCGAGCGCGGCGGGCCGGCGGGCGCCGCGGGCGAGCAGGTGCCGGGTGGCCTCCCGGGCCGCGGTGACGTTGTCGATCGCCACGTGGTCGGCGGTGCCCTCGGGGTCGATCTCGCCGAGGACGACGACGGGCGCGGGGCCCTGGCAGGTGCCGATCTCGGCGGGCGACAGCGCCCACGGGCTGATGATCAGGCCGTCCACGGCGTGGCCCTCTGCGCCGGACAGCAGCCGGCGCTCGCGGTCGGCCCGGCCGGCCGTCTGGTCGATGAGGACCGTCCAGCCGCGCTCCTGGGCCGCGTCGATCAGCAGGCCCGCCAGTTCGCCGAAGTAGGGCGAGCCGACTTCCGGTATGGCGAGCCCGATCAGTCCGGTACGGCCCTGCCGCAGGTTGCGCGCCGCGAGGTTCGGGCGGTAGCCGGTCTGCTCGATGGCGGCCAGCACCCGCTCCCGGGTGGCCGGCGCCACCGCAGCGGAGTCGTTGACCACGTTCGACACCGTCCGCACGGAGACCCCGGCGAGGGCGGCCACGTCTTTGAGCTTCGCTCCCACCTGCTCCTCCTCCGGACACGCGCCAGGTGATCGTCTCACGCCCCCGGGAGGGCCGGGCAGCCGGTCGAAAAAATCTTGCCGCGCACTATTGCAACGTTGCATTCCACGTTGCAATGTAGCGCAGACATCCCCCGCCTCCCCTGACGCGAGGAGTACCACCCATGCCCGAGACCGCCATTTCCCCGGGCCGCGCCGCCGTCTCGCCGATACCGGCGGCCGCCGCCGAACCCACTCCCGTGGAGATCGGCAGCGCCGTGCGCGAGCTGTACACCGACGGCATCACGGCCCGCCGGTCGGCCTTCCCCGTCACCTTCGCCGACCGGCTCCGCGAGGACATCGAGCGGGCCTTCGAGGAGGCCCGCAGCCGCCCGGGCGGCGCCGTGGGCCGCGGCCCGAACCGGTACTACGTGGAGATCCACCCCGAGCAGCTGCGCGACTTCGTCGAGCTGGTGGACCACCCCTGGGTCCGCTCGGTGTGCGAGGCCGTCCTCGGCCCCGAGTACCGCATCGTCGAGCTGGGCTTCGACGTCCCCCTCGAAGGCGCCGTCAACCAGCCGTGGCACCGCGACTTCCCCTCCCCCGCCGCCACCCGCGAGGAGCACCGGCTGACCTCGCTCGCCTTCAACGTCACCGCCGTCGACACGGCCGAGGACATGGGGCCCTTCGAGATCGCCCCGGGCACGCAGTGGGAGACCGGCAGCGACTTCACGCACGAGATGTTCCCCGACCGCTCCGAGTACCCCCGGTACGAGGCGCGGGCCGTTCGCAAGTACCCGCGGCGCGGTGACATCTCCGCCCGCTCGGCGCTGACCGTGCACCGCGGTACGACCAACCACTCCGCCGCCTCCCGGCCCGTCCTGGTGCTCGGCGTGGACGCGCCCGGCGCCGGCAACGAGGCCCACCACGACATGGCCGTGACCCGCGACTACTGGGCCGCGCTGCCCGCACGCGTCCGCGACCGCCTCGCCGCCCGCGTCGTGGACGAACTCCGCCCCGTGGTGCAGCAGCACACCATCGAGGGCCTCGTCATGGGCGACGCCTGACCCAGCGCGGGCCCTCCCGCCCGGGCCGGCGCCCCGCGGCCGCCGGCCGGCCGTCCGCATCCGACACCGAACCGACCGACTGGCGAAGGAATCCCGTGACCGTGCTCGAACCGGCCGGCAGCGCCGCCACCGGGGACACGCCCCGGCGCTCCGGGCCGCCCGCCCTGCTGTACGCCGTCGCCGCGATCTCCGCCCTGGGCGGACTGCTCTTCGGCTACGACACCGGCATCATCTCCAGCGCGCTGCTGGACCTCGGCCGCGATCTGCACCTGTCCACCGGCCACCGCGAGGTGGTCGTCAGCGCGATCCTCGTGGGCGCCATGGTGGGCGCGCCGGTGTCCGGGGTGCTCAGCGCCCGCCGGGGCCGGCGCCCCGTGATCATCGCCGTGGCGGCCGTCTTCGCGCTCGGGGCGCTGGCCTCGGCGCTCGCGCCGTCGGCCGCCGCGCTCACCGTCGCCCGGCTGGTGCTCGGCCTGGCGGTCGGCGCCGCCGCCAACACCGTGCCCGTCTACATCGCCGAGACCGCGCCGCCGGCGATCCGCGGCCGGCTGATGGTCCTCTTCCAGCTCATGGTGGCCATCGGCCAGCTGATCTCCTACCTCGTGGGGTACGCGCTGGCCGGGCCGGGCGGCTGGCGGTGGATGTTCGGGCTCGCGGTGATCCCGGCCGTCGTCCTCGCGGCCGGCATGCTGCCGCTGCCCGAGAGTCCCCGCTGGCTCGTCGGCCGCGGCGAGCAGGAGCGCGCCCACGCGGTACTGACCCGGCTGCGCGGCCCGGACGCGGGCATCGCCGCGGAGGTCGAGGACATCGCGGCGCTGTGCCGGGCCGAGAGCGACGCGCCCCGCGGCCTGCGGGCCACCGCACGCGCCCTCGGCGCCCGGCGGCTGCGCCCGGCCCTCCTCATCGCCCTCGGCATCGCGGCGTTCTCCCAGCTCACCGGCATCAACGCGATGGTGTACTACGCGCCCACCCTGCTGACCGACGCGGGCTTCGGCGGCTCCGTCGCACTGCTCACCGGCATCGGGATCGGGGTGATGCTCGTCCTCGCGGGCATCACCGGGGCGCTGTCCGTCGACCGCGTCGGCCGCCGCCGGCTGCTGCTGTGGCTGATGCCGGCCTCCGGCGCGGCGATGGCCGTCCTCGCGCTGGCCTTCCTGCTGCCGGCCTCCGGGGTGCAGCGCTGGACGGTGGTCCTCGCGCTGTTCGCGTACATCTTCCTCAACGGCGCCGGCATGCAGACCGTCGTGTGGCTGCTGGCCCCCGAGGTGCTGCCGCTGTCCGTACGCGGCCCCGCCACCAGCCTGGCCACCACCACCGTGTGGGGCTTCGACCTGCTCATCGCCGTCACCGCGCTGACCGCCGTGCAGGTCTTCGGGCTCACCGCCACGATGCTGACGTACGCGGTGATGAACGGCCTGTGCTGGCTGTTCGTCCTCCGCCGCGTGCCCGAGACCCGCGGCCGCACCCTGGAGGACATCGAGCGCACCCTGTGCCGCACCGGCGACTGAGCCGGCCGCCGCCACGGCTGCTCCGTGGCGGAAGGGGTACGCGGGCGGCATGAGCGGGATCGTGGTCGGTACGTGTTCGTGGACGGACCCGGCGCTGGTGCGCAGCGGGTGGTATCCACCGGGGCAACGGGACGCCGAGGGGCGGCTGCGGTACTACGCCGAGCGGTTCCCCGTCGTGGAGGTCGACGCCACGTACTACGCGCTGCCCAGCGTGCGGAACAGCGCCCTGTGGGCGGAACGCACCCCGCCCGGCTTCCGCTTCGACGTGAAGGCGTTCTCGCTGCTCACCGGGCATCCCACGCCGCCGCGGGCGCTCCCGCCCGATCTGCGGTCCGCGCGGGAGCGCCCTGGCGGCGCGCGGGGCACCGACCCGGCGCTGCTGGACGAGGTGTGGGACCGGTTCGGGCAGGCGCTGGAGCCGCTGCGGCGGGCCGGCCGGCTCGGCACGCTGCTGTTCCAGTTCCCGCCGTGGTGCGCGCCGGGGCCCCGGTGGGAGGAGTTCCTCACCCGGTGCCGGGAGCGCGCCCAAGGGTGGCCGGTCGCCGCGGAGTTCCGGCATCCGGGCTGGTGGCAGGAGGACCGGGCGGCGCGCACGGCGGCGCTCCTGACGGAGCTGGACATGGCGGCCGTGGCCGTGGACATGACGCAGACGCTGCCCGAGTCCGTGCCGCCGGTCACCCCGGTGACCTCGCCGCGCACGGCGGTGGTGCGGTTCCACGGCCGCAGCACCGCGTGGGGCCGTGGCAGCAAGGAGGACCGCTTCCGGTACGCGTACGGGGCGTCGGAGCTGGCCGAGTGGGTGCCGCGCATCCGCGGCATGGCGGACCGGGCCGAGCGGGTCCACGTCCTGTTCAACAACTGCTGCGGGGACGCGGCGGTACGCGCCGCTGCGCAGATGCAGCAGCTGCTGACAGTGCATCAGGAATGAGCGGCCCGCAGGCGGTGGTCCGTCCGGACACCGCTCGCCTCCGGTCCCCGGCGCGTGCCGTGGAACCGGAGGCGAAGTGAGCGGGACCCGTCCGGCGGTGCCGTCAGAGCCTGTCGCTGCGGGCCAGGAGCCGGTAAGCGGTGGACCGCAGCAGCACGGTGAGCAGACGTACCGACTTCACGCCGCCGCACGCTCCGGGACGTTCTCGCCGACGCGGTCGGCGATCTGGCGGCAGGTGCGCGAGATGATGCGGGAGACGTGCATCTGGGACAGGCCCAGCCGCTCCGCTATCCGGCTCTGCGTCATGTCGCGGAAGAAGCGCAGGTAGAGGATTTCCTTCTCGCGCTCGGGCAGCCGGTCGAGGTGCGGCTTGACCGCTTCCCGGGCCACGACCAGGTCGAAGCCGGCCTCCGGGCTGCCGAGGGTGTCGGCGAGCGAGCAGCCGTCGTCGCTGTTCTGCAGCTCCGCGTCCAGGGACAGGGGACTGAAGCTGTTCAGGGCCTGGGAGCCGAGCACGACGTCCTCGACGGACATGCCGGTGTGCTCGGCGATCTGCTCGGGGGTGGGTCCGTGGTCGTCGATGGTGCTGGTGAGTTCCTGGCGGGCCGCGCGGACGCGGTTGCGCAGCTCCTGGACGCGGCGGGGCACGTGCACGCCCCACATGTGGTCACGGAAGTGGCGCTTGATCTCACCGATGACGGTGGGGACGGCGAAGCTCTCGAAGGCGTTGCCGTGTTCGGGGTCGTAGCGGTCGACGGCCTTGACCAGACCGACCGCGGCGACCTGCTGCAGGTCCTCGAGGTTCTCGCCCCGGTTGCGGAAGCGCAGCGCGAGCCGCTCCGCCATCGGCAGCCAGGCGTTGATCACCCGGCCGCGGAGCTCCTGCCGCTCGGGGCCGTCCGGCAGGGTGGCCAGGCGGCGGAAGTCCTCGTCGGTGTCGGGCGCGTCGTCGTGCGGGTGCCGGGCACTGCGCCGGGGTGCGGCCGGGGTGGCCGCCTTCACCGCGCGGCGCTGCCGCTTGATGCCGCGGGGCTTGTTCGGCGGACGGTTCGGGGCCTGGTCACCGCGCCGCCGGGCGGCCCGGGTCTCGGTGCCGCCGGCGTTCACGGGGACGTCCTCCGGCGCGTGCTCCGCCGCACCGGCGAGCTGCCGGTCGTCGATCTCAACTGTGTTCAGCGTCTTCACGAGCATGGTCCGGGCTCCTGGGTCAGCAAGTCTCGTTCCAATGGACACATCGGTCACCCGTGGAAGAGGCGGCCGGGCAGGCGCGCCGGGCGGAAGTCACACTGCTTCCACGGGGCGTGCCTACGGGCCGAAGCACGTAGTCCCTGCTGCCCCCGGCCCTCCCCGGCAAACAAACCCGTGAAAATTTTTCTCCGGGGTCTTGAACACGCAGGTCAGAAGGGGTGCCGACGAGGCGCGGAGGACACCGGAGAGATATGCGCCCGCCGGAGAAATCCGGTGGCCGTGGTGGTGCCGGGGCGTGCACAGTGCCGTCGTCGCAAGGGTGGGACGAGGCCAGGAGGGTGCGCGTGGACGGCGACGGGACGAGGGTGGACGGGACCGGTCAGGGGGTGGCCCTCGTACGGCGGCTGCTCGCCGCGCGGTTCCCCCGGTGGGCGGAGCTGTCCGTCGCGCCGGTCGGCACGGCGGGCACGTCCAACGCCGTGTACCGGCTCGGCCCGGACATGGCCGTACGGCTGCCGCGCGCGGCGGGTGCGGCGGCGGACGTGGTGAAGGAGCACCGGTGGCTGCCGCTGCTCGCGCCACGGCTGCCGGTGGCCGTCCCCGTGCCGCTGGCCCTGGGCACGCCGGCCGAGGGCTTCCCCTGGCACTGGGCGGTCCACCGCTGGCTTCCGGGCGCGAACCCGCCGGTCGGGCGGGCCGCCGGGCCGGGACGGGCCGGGGCGGTGCCGGACGCCCGGCTTCTCGCCGCGGACCTGGCGGAGTTCGTGACGGCGCTGCACCGGATCGACCCGGCGGACGGCCCCGCCTCGTACCGCAGTGAGCCGCTGGCCGCGCGGGACGCGACGACCCGCGGCGCCCTCGAAGTGCTGCGCGACAGCGTCGATCCCATGGCGGCGACGGCCGTGTGGGACGCGGCGCTGCGGGCTCCGGGCCCCGCCGGTCCGGCGGTCTGGATCCACGCGGACCTGCAGCCGGGGAACGTCCTGGTCGACGGCGGGCGGCTGAGCGCCGTCATCGACTTCGGGTGCCTGGGGCTGGGCGATCCGGCGGTGGACCTGATCGCGGCGTGGTACCTGCTGCCGGCCGGTGCGCGGGAAGCGTTCCGGGCCGCCGTGGGCGCGGACGACGCCGCGTGGGCGCGCGGCCGTGGCTGGGCGCTGTCGATCGCGCTCCTGGAACTGCGCAGTTACCGGGAGAGCCATCCGGTGATGGCCGCCATCGCCCGCCATGTCCTCGGCGAACTCCTCACCGAGCACGCGGAAACCGGCGGCACGCCCCGCTGACGCACCGGACCGCTCCCCCACCCCGGCGGTGGCCCTTACTGGTCGCCGCCGGGCTTGCGGCCCCACGCGGAGATGAGCGGGGCCATCGTCAGGTCGAGCCGCCCGGCCGTGACGTTCGCGAGGTGCTCCTCGATCTCGTCCTCGGTGGCGAGCCCGGCGTCGAGGAGCCGGCCGCGGATCTGCCGCACGGTCGCGGCCTCCAGTACGTCGCACACCGGCGAGGCGACCGGGAAGTATCCGTCGGCCGCGACATCGGTCAGGCCCGCCTCCCGCAGCAGCCGCGGCAGGGTGCGCCCGAAGGCCAGGTCGGCGCCGCGCCGGGCGAGCAGTTCGCGGGAGCCCCGGCGCAGCCGGTTGGCCAGCCGCTCCGCGGGCCCGTGCTCGTCCAGGCAGCTCAGCGGCTGGAGCGCCGGGTCGGCGTCCTCCAGCACCAGCCAGCCACCGGGCCGCAGCGCCCGGACCATCGCCGCGAGCGCCGCCGCGCGCTCCGGTACGTGCACCAGGACCAGCCGCGCGTGCACGAGGTCGAACGGGCCCTCCGGCGGCTCGTCCGCCGCCACGTCGTGCCGCGCCACCTCGAACGGGGCGTCCTGCGGCATCCAGGCCGGGTCGATGTCGGTGGCCAGGACGCGGCCGGCCGGACCGGTGCGCGCGGCGAGCCAGGCCGGTACGCCGGGGCTGCCGGCCCCGACCTCCCAGCAGTGCCAGCCCTCGGTCACGCCCACGGCCGACAGGTGCCGGAAGGTGACCGGGTCGAAGAGCTCGGACAGCGCGGCGAAGCGCTTTCCGGCCTCGGTCTGCTGGTTGTCGAAGAGGTATCCGTCGTCGTTGTCGTGCGCCACCCGGAGATCGTAGAACGCCGGCCGCCGGGCCGCCCCGCGCGCCGTCCGGCGTGCGGGATAATGCGGCCATGCGCATCTCAGCCAGGGCGGACTACGCGGTACGGGCCGCGCTGCAGCTCGCCGCCTGTACCGACGAGGGACCGCTCAAGGCCGAGGCCATCGCCGCCGCCCAGGACATCCCGCACAAGTTCCTCGAGGGCATCCTCAACGACATGCGCCGCGGCGGACTGGTGCACAGCCAGCGCGGCGGCAACGGCGGGTACCGGCTGGCCAGGCCGGCCGGGGAGATCAGCGTCGCGGAGGTCATCCGGGCGGTGGACGGGCCGCTGGTGTCGGTGCGCGGCGTCCGTCCGCCGGAGCTGTCGTACACCGGACCCGCCGAGTCGCTGCTGCCGCTGTGGGTCGCGCTGCGCGCCAACGTCCGCCGCATCCTGGACGAGGTGTCGCTGGCCGATGTGGCGTCGGCCCGACTGCCCGAGGACGTCCTGTCGCTGACGGAGCGTCCGGAAGCATGGACCAACCCCTGACGGCTGCTCGGTTGATGAGGCGCCGCTGACCTGCGGTTTCTCGTATCGCGAGACGACTTTGTCCACTTCCTGAACGGCCTCTTGTCACCGCGCCGCCGCGCACCGAGTATTCCTATCAATCCAGTGGGAAAACTAGGGAACTGTGAGGTCGCCGTGCGTACGCTGATCCTGTTGGCCTTGGCCGGGCTGGGTGCCCAACTGGTGGACGGCAGTCTGGGCATGGCCTACGGCGTCACCTCCACCACGCTGCTGCTCGCCGTGGGCACCAATCCGGCCGCCGCCTCCGCCACCGTCCACCTCGCCGAGATCGGCACCACCCTCGCCTCGGGCGCCGCGCACTGGCGGTTCGGCAACGTCGACTGGCGGGTCGTCCTGAAGATCGGCATACCCGGGGCCGTCGGCGCCTTCGCGGGCGCCACGTTCCTCTCCGCCCTCTCCACCGAGCTCGCCGAGCCGGTGATGGCCCTCCTCCTGCTGGGGCTCGGGCTGTACGTGCTGAGCCGGTTCACCCTCGCCGGGCTGCCCACCGACAAGCTGGACAAGCCGCTGCGCAAGCGGTTCCTGTCCCCGCTCGGGCTGGTCGCAGGCTTCCTGGACGCCACCGGTGGCGGCGGCTGGGGCCCGGTCGGCACGCCGGCGATCCTGGCCAGCGGCCGCCTGGAGCCCCGCAAGGTCATCGGCTCCATCGACACCAGCGAGTTCCTGGTCGCGGTCGCCGCGAGCCTCGGCTTCCTCTTCGGCCTCGGCTCCGAGGGCGTCAACTGGCTCTGGGCACTGGCCCTGCTGGCCGGCGGGCTCGTGGCGGCGCCCATCGCCGCCTGGCTGGTCCGCCACGTACCGCCGCGCATCCTCGGCTCCGCGGTCGGCGGCCTCATCGTGCTCACCAACATCCGCACCCTGCTGCGGAGCGACTGGGTCGCCGCCGGCGACGCCGTCCAGTGGACGGTCTACGGCCTCGTCTACGCACTGTGGGCGGCCGCCGTCGGCTACTCGGTCAAGGAACACCGCCGCGCGGCCCGTACCGCGCCGCAGCACGCCCCGGACACGGCGGAAGCGGAAGCCCGCCCCGCCGGGGCCACCACCACCTGACCACTCGTGTCCCCGAACCCCCCACCGGTGACCCGCATCCTCCCGGAGGTACTGCGTGCTCCTCGACACCACTTGTCCCGCGCCCGCCGGACGGCCGGCCGACGGCGGGGCCTGGCCGCGCACCGTACGGGAACTCGCCGACGACCTCGCCGTGGACGCGAGCGCCCGCGACCGGGCGGGCAAACCGCCCTTCGACGAGGTCTCCCGGCTGCGCGAGGCCGGGCTGCCCGGCTTCCTCGCGCCGCCGGGCCCGGACGGCCGCGGCGCGGACTGGCCTACCGCCTGCGCCGCCGTACGGGAGATCGCCGCGGCCGACAGCTCCCTCGCCGAACTCCTCGCCCACCACTACGTGCTGTCGTGGGCGCCGCGCCTCTTCGGCACCCCGGAGCACGCCGCACGGCTCGAACAGCGGGCCGTGCGCGGGCAGTGGCTCTGGGCGGGCCGCACCGACGTGCCGCAGCGCCCGGACGGCACCGGCCTCTGGCTCACGCCGCACGGCAAGAAGTACCTGCTCAGCGGGGGCTGCACGCTGGCGGCCGGGGCGAGCACGGCCGACCGGTTCCTGCTGTCGGCCACCCACGCCGACACCGGTGAGCCGGTCGTCGTCCTGGTGGACCCGGCGCGCACGGCCGTGACGCCGGACGCGCCGGAGGACCGGCTCGGCCAGCGGCTCACCGGCGCCGCCACCGTCGGCTGCGACGACGTACCGGTGCCCGCCGCCCAGGTCCTGGGCACCGTCCCGGGCGACGAGCACACCGTCCCGCCGTACACCGCGCTCGCCCCGCTCGCGCTCCGGCTGATCCTGCTCCACGTCGGGCTGGGCAACGCGGAGGGCGCGCTCGCCGAGGCGCGGGACGTGAGCCGGGTGGCGCCCGGCCTCCACCCCTTCACCGACACCGGCAGCGGCGAGTACGCCACCGCGCCCGGCGAGGACCCGTACCTGCTGCTCGCCTATGGGGAGCTGGCGACCGCGGCGCACAGCGCGTCCTCGGTCGTGGACCGCGCGACGGAGGCGCTGGCGCGCGGGCTCTTGGCCGGTCCCGGGCTCGGCCCGGACGAGCACGCCGACATCGCCTTCCTCGTGGCCGCGGCCGAGGCCGTCACCAGCGACGCGGCGCTGCACATCACCACGCGCATCCTCGAACTGACCGCGGGGGCACCGGGCCTCTCCCCCGCCACCGACCCCGGCTTCGACCGCTTCTGGCGCAACGCCCGCACGCTCACAGCGCGCAGCTCCCCCAAGCACCGGCTCCGCGACATCGGCGCCCACTACCTCAACGGCGCCCGCCCCTCGCTCACCCTGCACGCCTGAGCCGGGGCCCTAACGGTCCGCGCCCGCCCGCTCCAGGGTGCGCAGGACGTCCTCGTCGGAGACCTGGGTGAAGTCCTCGTACCACTCGCCGACCGCGCGGAAGTCCGGGGGCTTGCTGAGGCACAGCACCACGTCGGCCTCCTCGGCCAGCGCGGCGGCCGTGGTCGGGGAGGCGACCGGTACGGCGAGGACGACGGCCGCGGGGCCGCGGCTGCGGAGGGCGCGCAGCGCGGCCGTTGCCGTCATGCCGGTGGCCAGCCCGTCGTCGACGAGGATCACCGTACGGCCGGCGACCTCGGGCGGCGGGCGGTCGCCGCGGTACAGGCGCTCGCGGCGGTGGAGTTCGCCGCGTTCCCGGGCGACGTCGGCCGCGAGCCGGTCCTCACTGAGGGAGAGGAACTCCAGGGCACGGCGGTCGAAGAGCGGCGGGTCCTCGCCCGCGAGCGCGCCGATGCCCAGCTCCCGCTGGCCGGGGGCGCCGATCTTGCGGGCGACGAGGACGTCCAGCGGTGCCCCGAGCTCGCGGGCGATCTCGGCGGCGACGGGGACCCCGCCGCGGGGCAGGGCCAGGACGAGGGGGCCGTCCGGCGGATGGCCGCCCTGGAGGTGCGGCGGGGTGCCCGCGAGGTGCTCCCGCACCCGCCGCGCGAGCTGCCGGCCGGCGTCTCTGCGGTCCGTGAAGCGCATGGTGTCTCCTTGGCGACGGGGCGTCGGCGCCACCGGCCGACGCCGGGCAAGCGGTCAAGACCCGGCCGGCGGGCGGTCATTGGCCGGTTGGCCAGGTTTCCTCCTCGCCCGTGCCGGCCGGCTGCCGGGCCGTCAGCGGTGTCAGCGCCCGGGTGGTGTCGAGGTGGAGGAACGCGTCGTAGCGCCGGTCGAGCACGGTGGGCACGTAGTTGCCCCACTTCTCCCGCTCGGGCCGGTAGACCACGCCGATGGCCCGGTGGTCGCGCGGCAGCCGCGTCCAGTGGCCGGGACCGGCGGCCGGCTGCCCGCCGGGCGTCGCGGGGGTGAGCAGGAAGAGCGCGGCGCCGCCGGGCAGGGCCCGGTGCAGCAGTTCCTCGGTGCTGCCGGGCCGGGCGGCGGGGACGGTCATGGCGCGCGGCTCGGCGCCCCAGTGGTCACCGGCCAGCACCGTGCCGTCGTAGGCCCCGAAGCCGATCAGGACGACGCCGTCGTCGGCGTGCCGCTCGCGCACCAGCTGCCCGACGTTGACCAGTCCCGCCTCCGCCATGTCGGTGGCGCGGGCGTCCCCGACGTGCGTGTTGTGTTCCCACACCACGGCCTTGGCGTGCGGACCGTGATGGGCCGTCAGGCGGTCGAGGGTGTCGGCCATGTGGTGGTCGCGCACGTTCCACGACTCGGGCCCGCCGCGCACCATCGCGCGGTAGTACCGTTCGGCGCCGGCCAGCACCTCGGCGTTCTGCCGTGCGGCGAGCCCTGCCAGGCTGCCGTCGTCGGCGGCGGCGGTCCGCCGGGCCCGTTCGCGGACCGCGACCAGCAGCCGGACCACCTCCGGTTCGCAGCCGCTGGGCACGAGCCGGGTGGCCCGCGCGTAGCTCTGCGGGTCCTCGGCGTACGGCTCGAAGCAGCGGAACGCCTCCAGGGCCGGGGCCACCTGCTCCGGGTCGTGCGCGCGCGGGTGGTCCAGGACCGCTTCCAGGGACTCCCAGAGGCTGTAGACGTCCAGGCCGTAGAAGCCGACGCGGCGTTCGGGCGGCAGGGCCGCGTTGTGCTCGCGGAGCCGGCGGGTGAAGCGGGCGACCTCGGTGTTGGCCCACATCCAGGCGGGCCAGCGGCGGAACCCGGCGAGTGCGTCGGCCGGGTCGTCGGGCGCGCCGGGTGCCCCGGTGACCGCGCAGTGCACGTCCTGGCAGTCCGGCCAGTCGCCCTCCACCGCGACGAAGGAGAAGCCCTTCTCGGCGATCAGACGGTGGGTCAGCTCGGCGCGCCAGTGGTAGAACTCGGCGGTCCCGTGCGACGCCTCGCCCACCAGGACGTAGCGCGCGTCGCCGATCTGCTCCAGCAGCGGGTCCAGCGAGTCCGGGCCGGTCAGCGGCCGGGCGAGGGCGGTGACCTCGGCGAGGTCACCGGCACCGGGCGCGGGGCTCACCGGTGGCCCTCCTCCCCGGAGGGCGGGGCGCCCGGGGCGAGGAACCAGTCCCGGGCGGCGAGGGCCACCTGGTCCAGTGCGCCGGATTCGGGGAAGAGGTGGGTGGCGCCGGGGATCACGTGGAGGTGGCAGGGGGCCGTCAGCCGGCCGGCGGCCTGCCGGTTCAGCTCCAGTACCTCCGTGTCGCGGCCGCCGACGATCAGCAGGACGGGGGCGCGTACGGCGCTCAGCGCGTCACCGGCGAGGTCGGGGCGGCCGCCGCGGGAGACGACGGAGCCGACCGCGTCGGGGCGTTCGGCCGCGGCGACCAGCGCGGCGGCGGACCCGGTACTGGCGCCGAAGAGGTGCGGGCGCAGCCGTGCGGTGGCCGGGTGGGTGCCGAGCCAGTCGACGGCGGCGACCACCCGCCGGCCGAGCAGGCCGATGTCGAAGCGGTGCTCCCTGGTCACCTCGTCGACCCGGTCCTCGTCCTCGGTCAGCAGGTCCATCAGCAGCGTGCCCAGCTCGTTGGCCTGCAGGTAGGCGGCGACGCCGCGGTTGCGCGGACTGTGCCGGGAGCTGCCGCTGCCGTGCGCGAAGACGACCACGCCCCGCGCGTTGTCGGGAACGGTGAGGTCCCCGGCCAGGGCCGCGCCGCCGGCCGGTACGGACACCGGTTCTTCGAAGGTCATCGGACTCGCTTCCGCTCTGTTCGCTCGCGGTCTCTCGCTTCTCCGATACGGGTAACCCTCCACGGAAGATCGTACGCTTCCCCGCAAAGCGGGCAAACGCGGCCGTGGCGGGCGAGGCGTGCGCGGGGTCTTGTCAGCTCCGGTGGTATGGACCACTCTGGCTGCCGACCGACGCCCGATCATGACGAGGGATGCCGAGGTGTGCCATGGACGACCGCTCGTCGGCGGCAGAGCACGGACCTTCCGGGCCGCTCGGCCGCCGCGGCTTCCTCGGCGCGGTGGCGGGGGCGACGGCCGCCACCGGCCTCGCGGCCGCGGGCGCCGCACCGGCCGCCGCAACGGAGCGCGGCGGTCACCGGCGGCCGGCCGGGCTCCGGCCGCTTTTCCTCGGCACGTACACCTCGATCCCGGGCGGCGGGACCGGGATCGGCCTGGCGGCGTACCACCCGGAGACCGGCCGGATCACCGCCACCGGCGTCCTCGCGGGCGTCGCCGACCCGTCCTACCTCGCGCTCTCCCCCGACCAACGGACGCTGTACGCGGTCGACGAGAACGCGGACGGCGCGGTCACGGCCGTGGCCCTGGCCGCCGACGGCCGGCACCGCGTGCTGGGCAGCCGGTCCACCGGCGGCGCGGGCCCCTGCCACCTGTCCGTGCACCCCACCGGGCGCTGGCTGCTGAGCGCCAACTACCTCTCGGGCAGCGTCGCCGTGCACCCGGTCGACCCGGCGACCGGTGCCCTCGGCGAGCGCACCGCGCTGGTGACGCACTCGGCGCCGCCGCCCGGTCCCGGCCAGGACGGGCCGCACGCGCACCAGTTCGTCACCAGCCCCGACGGCGGCCATGTGCTCGCCGTGGACCTGGGGACCGACACGGTGTACACGTACCGGCTGGACCCGCTCGCGGGCACCCTGCGCCAGGTGTCGACGGCGGCGCTGCGCCCCGGTGCGGGCCCGCGCCACCTCACCTTCCATCCGGACGGCCGGCACGCCTACCTGGCGAACGAGGTGGACAACACGGCGGTGGTCTGCGGTTACGACCCGGCGACCGGCCGGCTCACGCCCGGTGCCCCGCAGTCCACCGGGACCGGACCCGGGACCAGCTATCCGGCGCAGTTCCTGGTCACTCCGGACGGCCGGTTCGCGTACCTGGCCAACCGGGGTGACAACAGCCTGACCCGGTACGCCGTCGAGGACCGGGGCGCCCGGCTGCGGCTGCTGGACACCGTTCCGGTGGGCGGCGACTTCCCGCGCCACCTCGCCTTCTCCCCCGACCACCGGCTGCTGTTCGCGGGCAATCAGCGCTCGAACACGGTCACCGCCTTCCGCGTCGACCCGCGCACCGGGGCGCTGCGTCCGACGGGGACACCGTTCGAGGCGCCGATGCCGGTGTGCGTGCTGCCGCTGTGACGACGGGGCCGGGCGGCTCCCGTCGGGAACCGCCCGGCCCTTCGTCCTCCGGGCTCAGCCGCCGAGCCGGCTGCTCAGCAGCTGCTTGCCCAGTTCGGCGCCCTTGCGGCTGTCGGCCTGGGCCTTGCGGAACAGCTCCGCCAGCTCGGTGTCCTTCTCCCGCTCCGCGTCCTGGATGTACGTCTCCATCCGCAGGGCGTTGTCCAGGCACGTCTGGGTGTACCAGAGCAGGTTGTAGTTCTTGTCCTTGGTGCCGGTGACCTCACCGGTTTCGTGACTGCTGGCCATGGTGGACCGACCTCCACGTCAGGGACTGGTCCGGTGCGGGTTGCCGCCGCCCGCCCGGCCCAAACTCCGCACCGCACGGTTCCGGCCGCTCCGCACGGCACGCCTGACGGTGCATCAGACCGGTACGAAGCACCCGTACGACGCATCCGTACAACGCACCGGTACGACGCACGGGCGCTTCACACCGGTACGAGCGTGACCTCCGTGGCCTTGACGCTCAGCCAGACCTCCGTGCCGTCCCGCAGGTCCAGCTCGGCGGCGGCCTGGTGGGTGATCTCGGCGACCAGGTCGGGGACTTCGGGAGAGGCGATGAGGACGCGCAGCCGGCTGCCGACCGCGGTGATCTCGCGGACCCGGCCGGGCCAGACGTTGCGCGGGCTGCCGCCGGGGCGCGTGCGGTGCACGGACACCGCCTCCGGGCCGATGATGGCGAGCGCTTCCGTACCCCGCTCCAGCGGCTCGGCCGCGGTCAGCGCGCCCCGGCCGCCCGCCGGTTCGAGGCCGTCGGCGGTGGCCGTGCCTGCCCAGGCGTTGCGGCCCAGCATCCGGGCCACCCAGGGCGACCGCGGATGGCGGGAGACCTCGGCGGGCGCCGCGTCCTGGAGGGTGCGGCCGTCCTGGAGGACCAGTACCCGGTCGGCCAGCGAGACCGCCTCCACCGGGTCGTGGGTGACGAGCAGGCAGACGCCGCGGAAGCCGGCGAGGTGCTGCCGCAGGGTGTGCCGGACGTGCGCCCTGGTGGTCTGGTCGAGGGCGGCCAGCGGCTCGTCGAGGAGGAGCAGCCGGGGCCCGGCGGCCAGCGCCCTGGCCAGGGCGACCCGGCCGGCCTGCCCCCCGGACAGGCCGGCCGGACGGCGGTGCGCGAGGTGGCCGACGCCGAGCCGGTCCAGCCACTGCTGGGCGGTACGGCGGGCCTGCGCGCGAGGGACGCCCTTGGCGCGGAGTCCGTAGGCGGTGTTGCCGAGCGCGGTGAGGTGCGGGAAGAGCGCGCCGTCCTGCGGTACCCAGGCGACGCCGCGGCGGTGCGGCGGACGCGCGCTCACGTCCTCGTCCCCCAGGGTCAGCGCGGCGTGCGCGCGCGGGGTGAGCCCGAGGAGGGCGCGCAGCAGGGTGGTCTTGCCCGCGCCGTTGGGGCCGACGACGGCGATGGTGGTGCCGGGCCCGGCGTCCAGGGTGAGCCGGGTGAAGCCGGTGACGTCGGCGTGCAGCGTCCACCCGGGGGCGTCCGCCGGGGCGTCGTCCGCCGGCGGTCCCGGCGTCCCCGCGCGGCCGCCGGCCGGGACGTCCGGGGAGCCGTCCGGGCCGTCAGCGCGCGGCTCCGGCGCGGCCCCCGCGGGGCCCTTCGCCGTCGCGCCCACCGACCACCGGCCGCGCAGCGCGACCAGGACGGCCATGGCGACGGCCAGGAGCAGCAGCGAGACCGAGGTCGCGGCCTCCGGGCTGTCCTGGAGGAGCAGGTAGACCTGGAGCGGCAGGGTCTGGGTGACGCCGGGGAGGTTGCCCGCGAAGGTGATGGTGGCGCCGAACTCGCCCAGCGCGCGGGCCCAGGTGAGCGCGGCACCGGCGGCCAGGCCCGGCGCGACCATGGGCAGGGTGACGGTGCAGAAGACGCGGAAGGGGCCCGCGCCGAGGGAGGCGGCGGTCTCCTCGTACCGGGCGTGCAGCCCGGCCAGCGCGCCCTCCAGGCTGATGACCAGGAACGGCATCGACACGAAGGTGGCGGCGACCACCGCGCCTGAGGTGTGGAACGGCAGCTGGACGCCGAACCAGTCCTCCAGCACCCCGCCCAGCAGCCCCCGGCGTCCGAAGCCGAGCAGCAGGGCGACGCCGCCCACGGTGGGCGGCAGCACCATCGGCAGCAGCACCAGCGAGCGGACCACCGCCTTGCCGGGGAAGTCCACGCGGGCCAGCAGCCAGGCGAGCGGCACGCCGAGCAGCAGCGAGAGGCCGAGCGCCCAGCACGCGACGACCAGGGACAGCCGGATCGCGTCGGTGACGCCGGGCGACGTCAGGTGCTGCCCGAGGTCGGACCAGGTGGTGCGGACGAGGATGCCGGCCAGCGGGACGAACAGGAACGCCACGGCCAGCACGGCGGGCACGGCAAGAGCGAGCGGTGCCCGCCGCACGGGCGGCCTCACGGCTTCTGGAATCCGGCGTCGCGCAGGATCTTCTGGGCCTGCGCGGTCCGCAGCCACTTCACGAAGGAGTCGGCCTGCTCCTTGTGCTCGGAGACCTTCAGCGTGGCGGCCGGGTAGGCGGCGATGGCGTTCTGGTCGTCGGGGATCGGCACCGCGTCGACCTTGTCCGGCGCGGTCATGGCGTCGGTGGCGTAGACGATGCCCGCGTCGGCCTCGCCCAGCTCCACCTTGGAGAGCACGCCGCGCACGTCCTGCTCCTGGGAGACCGGCTTCACCTTGAGGTGCTGCTTGTCCAGCACCTGGGCGCTGTAGCGGCCGACCGGCACGGCGGGCGCGGCGAGCACGACCTTCAGCTTGTCGTCGGCGAGGGACGTCAGGTCCTTCACCTTCTTCGGATTGCCCTCGCCGGTGGCGATGACCAGGCGGTTGTGGGCGATGGTGACCGGCGTGCCGGTCTTCGCCCGCACCCCGTCCATCGTCTTGGTGTCGGCGGTGACGAGCGCGTCGGCCGGGAAGTCCTGCTTGACCTGGGCGGCGAGCTGCTGCGAGCCGGCGTAGGAGAACTTCACGACGGTGTCCGGGTGGTCCTTCTCGTAGGCGGCACCGGCCTTCTTGAAGACGTCCGTCAGGGAGGCCG
>NZ_PQSQ01000015.1 GCF_002920575.1 Streptomyces sp. Ru73
GGGGCACACGGCTCGGCGTCCGCCTCTAGGGTGCGGTGATGCGATATGACATCAGACCGGTCAAGGCCGATCAATGGCGCAGTCTCAAGGAGCTGCGTCTGACGGCGCTTTCGGATCCGGCAGCATCCCTCGCCTTCCTCACGACCTACGCACAGGCGTCGGCGTACCCCGATGAGCGCTGGCAGGAGAATGCCCGGTCGAGTGAGCTGGGGCTCGGCGCCGTCACTTACGTGGGAGTGGCGCCCGACGGCAGCTGGGCCGGCATGGTGACCGTCCTTCTCGAGTCTCCCGACCAGCCGAAGGCCCAGATAGTGGGCCTTTACGTACGCCCTGAACACCGGCGGACGGGGCTGGCCGAAGAGTTGCTGCTCGCAGCGGTGGCACGGGCCATGGAGGGGCCGGCGGGTGCGGAGAACGTCTTTCTGTCGGTACACGAGCAGAACGTCCGTGCGCAGCGGCTGTACGAAGCCCAGGGGTTCGTACGTACCGGCGACGACGATGTGGACGACACGGGGCAGATCTGGGAGTACGCACGGAAGCGGCTGCCGTGAGCAGTTGTCGTGAACGGCTGAGGTGAGCGGCGGTTCGCCGGCTCAGGCCGGCAGCGTGGCGTGCGGCCAGCGGGCGCGGGCCTGTTCGGGGGAGCGGAGCGTGGCGAGCGTCAGGAGGCCCTGGGCGGCGCCTGTTTCGAGGAGCCCGGGAAGCGCCGGGAAGGGCGCGAGGGCCGCGATGTCGTCGAGGACGAGGGTGAGTGGTGGGTCGAGCCGACCGTCAGATGACCGTTCGGCCATGCGGCGGCCGTGCTCGACCACGCTCGAGACGAGTGCGGTGAGAAGAGGCATCGCACCCGGTGCGGTACGCGGGTCCTCGATCGACTCGCCCACAACATAAAGCGTTCCCCCTTCCGCCACGAATGATTCGAGCGCGAGCGCATCCGCTCGCCCCGGATTGCAAGCGTCGCGGATGTGCACGGAGGAGAGGGCCGCGAGCGCGCGGGCGACCAGTTGTTGTGCCATGTCCCGGCGTTCGGGGTGCGCGGTCAGTACGGACTCCAGCTCGCCGGCGCGGCCGGACGCGGCCTTGGAGTTCGTACGGAGGATGCGTACGGGCTCGTGCGCTGCACCGCTGCCCTGGGCCCAGCGGTGGATCTGCCGGAACGGCCGGCCGTCCACGGCGGCGGCGTGCAGCCAGCAGCGCAGCAGCGTTTCCGCGGCGTCGGCCAGGGCCGAGTCGAGGCTGCTCATCGGGCGGACGGGGGCGAGCAGCGCGCTCGCGCGGGAGCCCGCGACGGCGATGTCCGTACAGCCGGCCGTGGGGGACCAGCGGAGGCGGGCGGGGGTGTCGAGGAGGTGCTGCGGGTCGTACACGTGCACCGGGCCGAGCTTGGCGCGTGCGTCCTTGGTCTCGGCCCAGAGCGCCGCGTCGGTCGTCGCCACGAGGAGCGGGCCCTCGGCGCCATGGATCACGTCGAGCGCGGCGGCACGGGCGGCGGGGCGCTCGGCACGGTGGTGGTAGTGGACGCGGGGGAGGGCGGGACCGGCCGGGCCGGTGAGGCCCTCCACGGCAGCAGCCGCTCCTGCGAGGACGGCACTGGCCTCCGCAGGAACGTCTGTGCGGGTGTCTGTCGAGCGCTGAGGGCCTGGTGCGGGCGTGGCGGCGGGGGCGGCCTCAGTGGCGGCTGATGCGCCGTCCGAGGCCGTCCAGGTGGCCTCCACGGGCGCCGAGGCGCCGACCGTGGCGCTGGCCGCGGCGCTGGCTGTGGTGGCGGCCGGGGCCGCCGGAGCAGGTACGGAAGCGGCCGGCGGCGCCGTAGGCCGCTGCTCGGCAGGCACCTGCCCGGCAGTCATCTGCGCGGCCGAGGTGTCCTCGGCGGCTGCTTCCTCGACAGCCGCTTCCTTGGCCGGCGCTTCCTTGGTCATGCGTACGGAACTCTGCTGCTCCTGGCCGCCTTGCGGGGCCCGGGCAGCGCTCTGCGGCCGCTGAGCCCCCCGTTCCGTGGTCCGCCCCGCCCGGCGCTCCGCCCGACGTTCGGCGCGTACCGCGCGGAGGCGGGTGATCGTGCCGAGCGCGAAGACGGTGAGGACGGTCAGGACCATCAGCTCGCTGATGAAGACGCCCCAGAAGAGGCCGTAGCCGGAGAGCTGGCCCTTGGGGGTGGCGGGCCAGGCCGTGGCCAGGTCGTGCGGCTCGGTGGCCAGTTCCCGCATGGCGAGCGGTGTACGCGTGAAGGACAGGTTGGCCGGCCAGCCGCCGTGGGCGAAGAGGCCGGAGAGGCCCGTGGCGAGCCACACCAGCACGGTCAGGCCGAGGAGGAAGGCCAGTACGCCGACGAGCAGGGAGTCGGGGATCCCGCGCTCCCGCCGCCGGGGTGCGGGCCCGCCGCCCGGTCCCGCCGGCCCGCCGGGGCCGTGCTCTCCGTACGCGTGCCCCTGCCGGTCGTACCGGTCGTACCCGTCGTTCACGCCACCGACCCGTCCTTCGTGCTGCCGTGCTTCTCGTCCTCGCCCGAGGCCGTCCGACTCGTCCTCGTCCGCGGCCGTCCGGCTCGTCCTCGTCCGGGGCCGTCCGACCGTCAGACCGTCAGGCCACCGTCTCGCTCGACTCGTTGCTGAGCTGGCGGGCCATGGCCAGTGCTTCGGCGCGGGCTTCGGCCTCGGCGTCCGCCGCGCGCTCCAGGGCGCGGGCCTCGGCCGTGGGCTGGGCCGAGGCGTCCGCGATGGAGGATTCGGTCATGGCGCGGTCGGTGTAGACCAGCGGGCGTTCGGCCTCGGTGATCAGGTGCTTGACGACCTGGACGTTGCCGTTGACGTCCCAGACCGCGATGCCGGGGGTGAGGGTGGGGATGATCTCCACCGCCCAGCGTGGCAGGCCCAGTACCCGGCCCGTGGCCCGTGCCTCGTCGGCTTTCTGGGCGTAGATCGTCCTGGTGGACGCCATCTTGAGGATGGCGGCGGCCTCGCGTGCGGCCGCGCCGTCGACCACGTCGCTGAGGTGGTGGACGACGGCGACGAAGGAGAGGCCGAGCCGGCGGCCGAACTTCAGCAGCCGCTGGAAGAGCTGGGCCACGAACGGGGAGTTGATGATGTGCCAGGCCTCCTCGACCAGGAAGATCCGTTTCTTCCGGTCGGGGCGGATCCAGGTGTGCTCCAGCCAGACGCCCACGATCGCCATCAGGATCGGCATGGCGATGGAGTTGCGGTCGATGTGGGAGAGGTCGAAGACGATCAGCGGTGCGTCGAGGTCGATGCCCGCGGTCGTCGGGCCGTCGAACATGCCGCGCAGGTCACCGTCGACCAGGCGGTCCAGTACGAGGGCCACGTCCAGGCCCCAGGCCCGTACGTCGTCCAGGTCGACGTTCATCGCCTCGGCCGACTCGGGCTTGGGATGGCGGAGTTGCTCGACGATGTCGGTGAGGACCGGCTGGCGGTCGGTGATCGTCTCGTTGACATAGGCGTGCGCGACCTTGAGGGCGAAGCCCGAGCGCTCGTCGAGGCCGTGGCCCATGGCCACCTCGATGATCGTGCGGAGCAGCGCCAGCTGGCCGGTGGTGGTGATCGACGGGTCGAGCGGGTTGAGCCGGATGCCGCCGTTCAGCGCGGCGGTGGGGTCCAGCCGGATCGGGGTTATGCCGAGCTGTTCGGCGATGAGGTTCCACTCGCCGACGCCGTCCTCGCCCTGCGCGTCGAGCACCACGACCTGGCGGTCGCGGAAGCGGAGCTGGCGCAGGACGTACGTCTTCTCCAGTGCGGACTTGCCGTTGCCGGACTCGCCGAGGACGAGCCAGTGCGGGGCCGGCAGCTGCTGGCCGTACAGCTGGAAGGGGTCGTAGATGTACCCCTTGCCGCTGTACACCTCGCGGCCGATGATCACGCCGGAGTCGCCGAGGCCCGGTGCTGCGGTGGGCAGGTAGACGGCCTGGGCCTGCCCGGTGGAGGTCCGTACGGGCAGCCGGGTCGTCTCCACCTTCCCGAAGAGGAAGCTGGTGAAGGCCTCGGTGATCGCGACGAGCGGATCGAGCATGGCCATGACGTACGCGCCTCCCAGCGGCTTAGCGGCGGATCCCGGTCGCGAACGGAAGCGTGTTGACGAAGGCCCGGTGGTGCTCGCGGTCGCACCACTCCAGCTTGAGGTAGGACTTGCCGGCCGAGGCGCGGATGGTCCGCTTGTCGCGGGCCAGTGCCTCGGGGGAGCGGGACGAGACGGTGATGTAACCGACGAGGTTCACCCCTGCCGCGCCGGACGCCAGGTCCTCGCCGCGCTGGTCGACGCGGCCGTGGTGGGCCACGTCGCGCGGGTCCACCACGCGGTTCATCTTGGCGGCGCGGCTGGCTTCCGCGTCGTCGTTGGTCTTCTCGGTCAGCATGCGCTCGATCGCCACCTCGGTCGGCTCCAGGTCCATGGTGACGGCGACCGTGCGGATGACGTCGGGGGTGTGGACGAGGAGCGGGGCCAGGAAGTTGACGCCGACCGGGGTCAGCGGCCACTCCTTGACCCACGCGGTGGCGTGGCACCAGGGCGCGCGGGTCGCGGACTCGCGCGTCTTGGCCTGGAGGTAGGTGGGCTCCATCGCGTCCAGCTCGGCCGGCCAGGCGTTGCGCTTGCTCATGGCCTGGATGTGGTCGATGGGGTGGTCCGGGTCGTACATGGAGTGCACGAGGGAGGCGAGGCGGGCCTGGCCGAGGGGCTGGCGTACGCGGATGTCGGCCTCGGCGAGGCGGGCGCAGATGTCGGTCAGCTCGCGGGCCATGACGACGGCGAGGCCGGCGTCCTTGTCCAGGCGCTTCCGCAGCAGTCCGCCGTTGTGCATGCGCGCGGCCCGGGCCATGGTCTCGGCCTCGGTGGCCAGCTCGCGGTTGTAGTGCATGCAGGCGACGAGGTACGCGCGGTGCTGCTCGGAGGAGGTGGAGACCATGGACTGCAGCTGGTCGTAGGAGTCCTGCAGCCACTGGGGGGAGTTGCGGTCGCCGCGCTGGGCGACGTCCTTGGCGTGCGCGTCCGGGTCGGCGGGGAGGGTACGGGCCAGCATCTGCAGGCGCGTCACGAAGCCGTCGCCGTTCGCCACGTGCTTGAGCAGCGTGCCGAAACGGTCGACCAGGGCCTCCTGGTCCTCGCTGTCGCGCAGGCCGACGCCCGGGCCCTCGATCTCTATGGCCGCGGTGACCGTGCGGCGGTCGGCGTGCAGCAGAACCGCGATCTCGTCCGGGCCGAAGGGCGCGGAGAGCCAGTTGATCCGGCCGATGCCGGGCGGCGGGCCGATCTCGACCTCACGTCCGTCGAGGCTGATGCCTGCCTCCTGTGCGCCGGAGCGGTACGTCGCGCCCTGGCGCAGCGTCCGCTTGTAGCTGCGGTTGATCTCGAACCACTTGTAGAACGTCCGGCCGCGGTACGGGACGTACACGGCGGCCAGGGCCAGCAGCGGGAAGCCGGTGAGCGTCACGATGCGCAGCGGCAGGACGGGCACCAGCAGACCGCACATCATGCCGAGGAACGCGCCGGCGATGATCAGGGCGATCTCGCCGGTCTCGCGGTTCTTGCCGATGACGGCGTTGGGCCGGGCGCGGCCGATGAGATACGTGCGTCGGGGCGTGACCGGGTGGGACTGGGTACTCAACGCCCATCACCTCCTGCTGTCTTGCCGGTGCGGGCGGAACCGCCCGAGGCCGCGCCGGGGCGCGGGCCGGGGTTGGTACGGGGAGCGGGCGGGCCGGCCGGGCCGGAGCCGCCGCGGGAGCTGTGTGCGGCGACGCCGCCGGCGACGGCGTCGGCCGGGCGGGACTGGGCGCCGCTGCTGTTGTTGTCTCCGCTGTTGCCGCCGCTGCCGCGGGAGCTGTGGGTCTTGATGCCCTGCGAGACGAGGGCGGCGGGGGAGGAGACGAGAGCCGCGGCCTGGCTGCCGTCGGTCGCCGCCTTCTTGTTGGTACGGGCGGCCATGATCTCGTCGCCGAAGCCGGGGACGAAGCGGTAGATCATGGCGCTCGCGAAGATGGCGAGCAGGATGATGGCGAGGCCGGAGACGACGGCGGAGAAGGAGTCGGGGCCCTTTTCGGAGGAGAGGGCGCCGGCGATGCCGAGCACGATCACGATGACCGGTTTCACCATGATCACGGCGATCATGATGCCGGCCCAGCGGCGGACGTGGCCCCACATGTTCTTGTCGACGAGGCCGGCGTAGACGACCGTGCCGAGCAGGGCGCCGACGTAGAGCAGGGCGGCGCGGATGACCAGCTCCAGCCAGAGGATGCCGGCGGCGAGCACGGAGACGAGGGCGACGACGATCAGCATGATCGGGCCGCCGCCGATGTCCGTGCCCTTCTTCAGGGCTTCGGAGAACGACCCGAAGAAGATGTCGGTCTGGGCGCCCGTGCCCTTCGCGATGATCTCGGTGACGCCGTCGGTCGCGGAGACGACGGTGTAGAGGATCAGGGGGGTGAAGGCGGAGGCGAGGACGGTGAGCCAGAGGAAGCCGACCGCCTCACTGATCGCCTCGGTGAGGCGGACGCCGCGTACGGCGCGCTTGGCGACGGCGAGCAGCCAGAGCACGAGCGTGAGGACGGTGGAGGCGGCGAAGACGACGGCGTACTGCCGCAGGAACGCGGCGTTCGTGAAGTCGACCTGCGAGGTCGCCTTCACGGCATCGGACAGCTTCGTCACGATCCACGCGGCGGCGTCGGCACAACCCTTGGCCAGCGACTGCAGGGGGTCTAGGGGGTTGCTGTCGCCGATGCCGGACGGGGAGGTCGGGGAGCCGCCGCTGCCGCCCGAGCCGCGCTCCTCGCAGAGCTCCTTGGCCTTGTCGGTGAGGAGGTCGCAGGGGTTGTCGGTGGGCTTCGGGGACGGTGCGGCGAAGGCCCGTGAGGCGAAGAGGACGGCCCACGTCTGAAGGCCGGCGAAGACTGCCGCGAGTGAGAGGGTGCGGCGCCCGGACGGACCGGTGCGGGGAGACTTACCGGGCATAGGTGAACCCTCCGAACCCTTCGACGGCCTTGGACATCTCCTCGGCCGTCGCGGCGGCCTGGTCGCGGCCGACCGGGGCCGGCCCCTTCTTCTGCGAGACGCCGGTGACCTTCCAGTCACCCCCGACCCACTGCAGCTTCATGGTGGTCGTGTACCAGCTCTCCGTGACCGGGTTCTCCGAACCCTCGCCGGCGAGGCCGAAGAGGGAGGAGTTCCAGACGGCGACCGTCGCGGAGGTCCCCCCGAACTTCTCGGTCTTCGTCCCGACCGGGTTCGCCCGGGACACGAACGTCATGCCGTCCGGTGCGCTGCCGTCCTTGTCGAGGCCGACGCCGGCCAGGAACTTGGGATCGTCGTAGACCTTGGCCAGCTCTTTCTTGCGGTCGGCGGCGGCTGACGGGGCGTAGACCGCCTCGATGATCGCGTCCCGGGTGTCCGGGCGGTACATGCCGTCGCTGGCGAGCGCCACCGCGTAGTTCGCCGCCGCCGACTGGGCCCCCTGTTCGGTCTTGGGGAAGCCCGAGGGGATGGTGGGGGCGGTGGAGTTCTTGCCGGAGACCGGGCGTTGGCCCGTGGGGGTGGTGGGCTGGGCGGCCGGGGCGCCGGACTTGGCGTCGGGGGAGTCCGGACCGGAGCCGTCGCCGCCGCGGTTGGCGAAGGCGATGGCCGCGATGAGCAGGACGACGACGCCGACGATCGTGACCAGGTTGCGGCTGGACATGCCGCCGCGCGGGCGGCGGCCGGCGCCGTAGACGTCGCCCTCGCCGCCGGGAAGTCTGGTGCGTGTCTGGCCGGGGCCCTGGTCCCTGTACTCCCCGCCGTACGCTCCGTCGTCACCGAGACTCATCGTGCCCTGCCCCCTCAACCGGCATCGCTGCCGTCTTCGCCGTCGCCTTGCCGCAACCCGGGTACGACCGTAGCCGCGTGGGAGGCGGCCCGGACGTCCTGATACGAGTACACCCCACTGTGACGGAACGGCGAACCGGACCGCACCGCCTGTGGACAACTGTGCGGGCGGTGCGGAGCGGGCTGTGGACGAGTGGGCGGAGTGGGCATCAGCATGTGGCCTCGGGCAGGGATATGGGCCAGGTGTGGCGGCCGTGCACAGACGACGACCATGGGACGTGAGCCGGGCCGCGGCGCGGAAGAGCGCGCGGCGGGCGCGTGGACGGACGGGCGGGGCGTACGGACGGGCGTACGACGGATGTACGGATCGGCGGCGGCGGGCAGGCGTACGGCGTCGGCCGCGCGGCCCGGCGGGGTGACGTTTCGGCCCGGCTAGACCGCCATGCCGTAGACGATGGTGAAGAGGGTGCCCAGGGACCCGATGATGAAGACGCCGGTCAGGCCGGCGACGATCAGGCCCTTGCCCTGCTCGGCGCTGAAGGTGTCGCGGAGCGCCGTCGCGCCGATGCGCTGCTTCGCCGCGCCCCAGATCGCGATGGCGAGGCAGAGCAGGATGGCCACGGCCATCACCACTTCGACCATCACCCGCGCTTCGTTGCCCAGCGTCCCGAACGGGCCCCAGTCCGGGGCGATTCCGCCGATAATGGTGGTGATGTCGCCCTTTTCGGCCGCAATGAACATTTCTGAACTCACCGCCCCTTGATGGGTAGTTGTCTCCCGTACCACACGGCACGGCCGGTCTCTATCTTCGCTGACGATTGCCCGTGGCAGTGTCGACTTGGCGTCAAACTTTGGCGGATCCCGTGTGGGCGGCGAGGGCTGGGATGCGAACGTCGCCCACAGGGCCCAGTATTCTCACCGTGTGTACCATGCGCGGTCACTCTGAGCAATATTGGGGCGGGAAGTGAACACGCAGAGCGGTCGGCGCGTTGCCGACGTGCGGTTCGTGTACGCGCGGCGCCGGGCAGGCGCCGCCGCTCCCGGCGGGGCGGACACGCGCACGGTTCGTCGGTAGCCTGACGGGGGTCGACGTGGGGGTGAGGGGCGCGGTGCGCAAGGTCTGGGTGGGGACGGGGATCGGCGCAGGAGCCGGTGCCGGCTTTCTCGCGCTGCTGGTCATCGGCACGTACGCCGCGGCCGGCGGCATCGGCGGCGCTGCGGGACGGGCCGTAGGGCTGGCCAAGGGTGCGGTGCCGGCGGCGTACCAGCCGCTCGTGCAGAAGTGGGGCACGCTCTGTCCCGCCATCAACCCGGCGCTCCTGGCCGCGCAGTTGTACCAGGAGAGCGGCTGGAACCCGAAGGCGCAGAGCCCGGCGGCGGCGCAGGGGCTCGCGCAGTTCATCCCCGGCACCTGGGCCACGCACGGCGTGGACGGGGACGGCGACGGCGACAAGGACGTGTGGGACCCGGACGACGCGATCGCGTCGGCGGCCTCGTACGACTGCGAGCTGGCGAAGTACGTGAAGAACGTCCCCGGGGACGCCACGCACAACATGCTGGCCGCGTACAACGCCGGCGCCTACCGCGTCATCCAGCACAACGGCGTGCCGCCGTACCGGGAGACGCAGAATTACGTCAAGATCATCACGACCCTCGCCAAGAGCTTCGAGGCGCCGACGCAGCGCGTGGAGCCCTCGCGGCAGGCGGCCGGGGCCATTTACTACGCACAGAAGAAGCTCGGCACGCCGTACCTCTGGGGCGGCAACGGAACGGCGGACCAGGGCGGCAGATTCGACTGCTCGGGCCTCACGAAGGCCGCGTACAAGTCGGTCGGCATCGAGCTGCCCCGCGTGGCCAATGACCAGTGGAACGCGGGACCGCACCCGAAGCGGAACGAACTGCTCCCGGGCGACCTGGTGTTCTTCGCCAACAACCTGAACGACCCGCGGTCGATCCACCACGTGGGCATCTACGTCGGCGGCGGCTACATGATCAACGCTCCGTACACGGGAGCGGTGATCAGGTTCGACAAGATCGACACCCCGGACTACATCGGCGCCACCCGCGTCACCGAAGATGGCGCAAAAGCGCTCCCCCGTGAGAACGCTGCGTGAATATGGGGCCTGAGCTGCGGCGATGAGTCAAGCTTCGATAACGTCCTGGTGATCATCCGGTGGAAAGTGGAACGTCGTGCGGGTGCATGACGTTTCCTTGGAGTGGGTGTGAGAGGCACTGCGGAGCGGGCTGACGGAGGACGCGGCCGGCACGGCATTGCTCGACGACCACGGGGGTTGGCAGCACTCGGACGGCGCTCGCGCGCGCGAAAGGTTAGGGGCCGCGGCACATGGCTGGACTCGCACTGGACGGGTCGAACCCCGACGTTGGTCTCCTGTACGAGGTCAACGGCCTCGCCAAGGACGCTCCGCACTGGTTCGACCAGGTCATGAAGTACGTCGGCGAGTACGGCATCATCGCCGGGCTCGCGGTCCTCTGCCTGGCCGCCTGGTGGGGCGCACGCAAGCGGACCGACGCGCCCGCCGCGGTGGCGGGCCTCGTCTGGGCACCGCTGGCCGCCGGCATCGCCCTGCTGGCCAACATCCCCATCCGCGAATTCGTCGCGCGGCCACGCCCGTTCCGGGACCACACGGGCCTGGAAGTCCTCGTGCACGGGAAGAACGACTTCTCGTTCGTCAGCGACCACGCCACGCTCACCATGGCCGTCGGCGTCGGCCTCTTCATCGCGCACCGCAAGTACGGGCTGGCCGGCATCGCGCTGGCGCTGCTCGAAGGGCTGTGCCGGGTCTACATGGGGGTGCACTACCCGACGGACGTCATCGGCGGATTCGCGCTGGGGACGGCGGTCGCGCTGCTGTTCGCACCGCTCGCCCAGGCGCTGCTGGTGCCGCTGATGAAGGCGATCGCGGCCTCCCGCGTCGGGGCGCTGGTCCAGACGCCCCGGGCGGGGACGGCGCGCGCAGGCGGAGCGGGCGAGGGGGAGAGCGCGGCTGTGACGGACGCGTTCGGGCCCGCGGGGGCGGCCGGTGCCGTCGGGGCCGGGGGCCCCGGCGGATTCCCGGAGCCGCCCGGCGCGCCGCACGACGGTGTACGGGGCGGCCGCGCGGAGCGGGACGAGGACCTCGCGGCCTGACGGCTCCCGCCGCCCCACGGAGCACCTGAAGCGTCGGCCCCGCCCGGATCACCGGGCGGGGCCGACGCGTTCGTACCTACGGGGCGGCGCGGGCGCTGCGGTGGCGCCCCGCGCCCTCAGAGTGCCTGCGGGAACGTCCGGAAGAGGTGCTGCGGGTCGTACGCCTGCTTCACCTCGGCCAGCCGGCCGGCGGCCGCCCCGTAGTAAGCCTGCTTCCAGTCCTTCAGGGCCGGGTCGGCGTAGTTCTGGTAGGCGGCGCCGGAGGCGTGCCGGCGCATCGCGGTGTGCATCCCGGCCAGCCAGGCGTTCTGCGCCTTGCCCGTACCGCTCGGCGCCCAGGAGGCGAGGTACTGCGCCAGGAACCGCGAACGGCGGTGCACGAAGGCGGTGGCGGTCGGCTGCACCCGGTTGATCGCGCCGCCCAGGGCGGTGAAGGCGACGTTGCCGTTGACGCCGCCGCGCCCCGCGCGCTCGATCTGGTCGATGACCGTACGGATGCCCGCGGCGCTCAGCGAGCGGTCGAAGAAGTCCGAGCGGGCCGCGTAGGTCTCCCGGCCCAGCTGCCCGGACGGGGTGCGGCCGGGAACGCTGCCCGGCTGGTGGCACTGGGCGGTGGTCTTCGTCGAGCAGCCCGCGTACGCCTCCATCGCGTCCAGGTACGCCTTCGGCTTCAGCGAGACCGAGGACGCGGGGCCGGGGCCGCCCGCGCGGTCGGCGAGCCGGTCGACGGCGTTCTGCAGGTCACGGTAGGAGCCGAGGGAGAAGGCGGCGACCGACACGGTCGGCGTGGCGCCGGGGCGCGCGTCCAGGTGGCAGCTGGACCAGATCTCGTCGGCCTGGTCCGGGCCCCACTCCTGCCAGGACCGCAGCACGGCGGCCGCCTTGGACCACGGCCAGGTCAGGTACGTCATCACGGCCTTCGGGGCCCTGTGCGTACGGAAGCGCAGCTCGGTGACCACGCCGAAGTTGCCGTTGCCCGCGCCGCGCAGCGCCCAGAAGAGGTCGGCGTGCTCCTTCGCGTCGCAGTGCAGGGTCTTCCCCGCGGCCGTGACGAGCGTGGCGCCGACGAGGCTGTCGCAGGTCAGGCCGTACGCGCGGGAGACGACGCCATGGCCGCCGCCGAGGGTCAGGCCGGAGACGCCGACCGTCGGGCAGGAGCCGCCGGGGATGGTCACGCCGTGCTTGCCCAGCCCCTCGTAGACGTCGATGAGCTTGGCGCCGGCCCCTATGCGGGTGGTGCCGCCGGACGGCGCGGAGACCTTGGAGAGCGCGGAGACGTCGACGATCAGGCGGTGGTCGCCGCTGGACCAGCCGGCGTACGAATGCCCGCCGTTCCGTATGGCGACGGGCGTGCCGTTGCGGCGGGCGAAGGCCAGGCACTCGGCTATGTCCCCGGCGTGCTGGACGTACGCGACGGCCGCCGGCTTCAGGGTGTCGAAGCGGGTGTTGTACAGGCGGCGCGCGGTGGCGTACGCGGCGTCGCCCGGCCGTATCAGCCGCCCGTCCAGACCCTTGCGGAGCGCTTCCCAGGGGCTCTTTTCGGCCACGCCCCCGGCGGCCGCGAGGCCCGTTCCCGTACCGCCCGTGGCCAGCCAGGCCGCCGTGGTCGCCGCGAGCCCGCCGCCCGCCTGCAGAATTGTGCGCCGCTTCACGGCCGCCCCCTTGTCGCGCGGCGCCGTGGCGCCCTGCCGATGACCTTCGCCCAGCCAGATGCGGATGCGGGGCGTCAGGTTCCGCGGGGAAGCCGGCGCGTGAAGTGACAGGGGTGGCGGCGGAAGCGCGCGGCGCGCCCGGCCGGGGCGCGCGAGCCGGAGCCGGTGGCGTCAGCCGTCGTCGCCGGAGTGCCGCCCGGCGTCCGTACGGGCCTGCGAGCGGGCGCGGCGGGCCGGGCCCGACCAGCCGCAGCTGCACCGGGCGAGGCAGAAAGCGCCGCGCTCGACGGTGGTCGTGCGGTGGCCCCCGGCTCCGCCGTTCCCGGCGCCGTGGCCGCTCCCGGGGATGTGGGGGTCGGCGGTCTGCTGCGGGTCCTTGGTCAGGTACGGCACGTGTCCACGCTACTGCGGGTTGTACGGGGCGGGCGTGACGGGCCAGATGAACGGTCGTTGAACGAAATGGTTGCCCGATGCCGGCCGCGCCGTGCGGCGGTGGGACGGCGGCACGACAGCGGCAGGGGGCCCGTGGCGATGGTGGTGCAGGACAGACGGACCGGCGGAGCCGTCGCAGCCGCCACGGCGGCGGGACTGGCACTGGGAGCGGGCCTGCTGACCTCGGGGTGTACGACGGATGGCGCGGCGGCCGACGACGCCCCCGCGGGGCCGCCCGCCTCGGTGACGCTCCGGCAGGCCGCCGACGCGCTCGTGCGCGAGGCCACGTCACAGGTCCGTACGACGCTGGAGACCACCAGCGGCGGCACCCGCGTCGCCATCAGCGGCAGCGGCCACTACGACTACCGTCGCGGTACGGGCCGGCTGCGCCTGGTGCTGCCGGAGCCGGCCGGCCCGGACGGCCGGGTGCGCAAGCCGATCACGGAGATCTTCGCGCCAGGCGCGCTCTACATGAAGAACCGCGGCGCGGGCGTGCCGGCCGACAAGTGGGTGCGGGTGGACACCACGGCGCTGTCCGACGGCAATCTCGTCACGGGGGGCGCCACCGACCCGCTGGCGGCGGCCGAGCTGCTGCGCGGCACC
Source organism: Streptomyces sp. Ru73 (assembly GCF_002920575.1). Taxonomy (GTDB): domain Bacteria; phylum Actinomycetota; class Actinomycetes; order Streptomycetales; family Streptomycetaceae; genus Streptomyces. The sequence continues at coordinate 13,636 of NZ_PQSQ01000015.1, forward strand.
CGCCGGGCGGCGTACGCGGGCGAGGAGCGGCTGCGGGGCGTGCGGGTGCGGCACTACCGGGGCACGGCCGACATCGGGGTGGCCGCCGACGCCGCCTCGAAGGGCGTGCGGCCCTCGCTGGCCGCGGCGGAGAAGGGTTTCACCACCGACGCCGTGCCCTTCGACGCCTACCTCGACGAGTCCGGCCGGCTCCGGAAGGTGCAGTACCGGTTCTCCTTCGCCAACGGCTCGCCGCGCGGCACGGAGGTGACGTCCACGGTCGGCTACGGCGGGTTCGGGACCGGGGAGCCGGTGGAGCTGCCGGACCGCGGGGACATCTTCACCGGCCGGATCGCGGCCCCGGGCAGCGGCTGACGACGCGGAGGGCCGGTACGGAGAGCCGTTGCCCAGGGCCGGTGCGGGCGGGTCGGCAAGCGGAGCCGGTATGGGGCCCGTACGGAGGGCCCGGACCGGCACGTGCCGACCGGTCTTGCCGGGCGGCGTAAATGGTCCATCCGTGCCATGCGCGGGGCGTGTGCCCGTCCCTACTCTTGGTGTAACCGCCAGAAGAGTGGCATGGGCCTCGAAGGAGGAGGTGTTGTACGTGGCGCCGCACCGCAGTCAGATGGCTCAGGACCACGTGGCCCTCGTCGAGATCGACCTGGCTGGTGAGTTGATGATCGCGGCGGCGACGTCCCCCGAGGACCGCCTCAGTCCGGACCGGATCGACGAAGTCCTGGACGTCGACGCGGACCGTGGTGGCAGAGGGACTGCGGCGGAAGCGGGGCCGGGCTCCGCAGCCGCCGAGCGGCCGTAGGGAACGGTCGTTTTCGGCCGTGGCCCGGGCGTGGGATTCCTCACGCCGGATCACTCACCCGCACGACCGGGAATCGGGGCCCGGACCCTGCCCCGCCCTCCGGCTGCCGGATGCAGGCCCTCAGGTCCGCAGCATGCGCTCGATGGCCTTGGTCGCTTCCCTGACCTTCTCGTCGATGGCCTCGGGCCCCTTCACGGCCGCGTCGGCGACGCAGTGCCGCAGGTGTTCCTCGAGAAGCTGCAGGCCAAAGCTCTGCAGGCCCTTGGTGCTGGCCGAGACCTGGGTGAGTATGTCGATGCAGTAGACGTCCTCCTCCAGCATCCGCTGGAGGCCCCTGATCTGCCCCTCGATGCGGCGCAGCCGCTTGATGTGGGCGTCCTTCTGCTGTGCGTACCCGTGAATGCCCAGGTCGTGGTTGGTCACGGCGTCCGGGTCGCCCTGGGGCACGCCCTGCGGCTCCACGCCGTGGCATGCGCCGGCGGTTGCGGTGCTGCCATTGGGCTCGGCGTCCGTGGTCGACATGGGCTTCTCCCCTGGTACGTAGCCGGTTTCATATACCCCTGGCGGGTATATGGTACAGAATTCCGCGCGCGAGAGAGATACCCCGCGCACCTCGCGGGGCAGGTACCCCGTGCAGAGCATGCTGCCCGATGGGCGACACTGAGGTAATGCCGGTTAGCAGTGGCTGGATGATGCGCCTAGCATCATCCCGACCGAATCCGATGCACCCCGAGGATTTCACGTGCGCTTTCGTCTGACCCCCAGGGAGACGAGCTTCTACGACATGTTCGCCGCGTCCGCGGACAACATCGTCACGGGCTCCAAACTCCTGATGGAACTGCTCGGGGCGGACGCCTCCGCGCGGGCAGAGATCGCCGAGAGGATGCGAGCGGCGGAGCACGCGGGGGACGACGCCACCCACGCGGTCTTCCACCAGTTGAACTCCTCGTTCATCACGCCGTTCGACCGCGAGGACATCTACAACCTCGCCTCGTCCCTCGACGACATCATGGACTTCATGGAGGAGGCCGTCGACCTGGTCGTCCTCTACAACGTCGAAGAGCTCCCCAAGGGCGTCGACCAGCAGATCGAGGTCCTGGCGCGGGCGGCCGAACTGACCGCCGAGGCCATGCCCAACCTGCGGACGATGTCGAACCTCACCGAGTACTGGATCGAGGTCAACCGCCTGGAGAACCAGGCCGACCAGATCCACCGCAAGCTGCTCGCCCACCTCTTCAACGGCAAGTACGACGCCATCGAGGTGCTCAAGCTCAAGCAGATCGTGGACATCCTCGAAGAGGCCGCCGACGCGTTCGAGCATGTGGCGAACACCGTCGAAACCATCGCGGTGAAGGAGTCCTGAGCCCCGGCCATGGACACCTTCGCGCTCGTCGTGACCATCGCGGTCGCGCTCGGATTCACGTACACCAACGGCTTTCACGACTCGGCGAACGCGATCGCGACCTCGGTCTCGACGCGTGCGCTGACGCCGCGGGCCGCGCTCGCGATGGCGGCGGTGATGAACCTCGCCGGCGCCTTCCTGGGCAGCGGGGTCGCCAAGACCGTCAGTGAGGGCCTGATCGAGACGCCCAGCGGCAAGCAGGGGATGATGATCCTCTTCTCCGCGCTGGTGGGCGCCATCGCGTGGAACATGGTCACGTGGTACTTCGGTCTGCCCTCGTCCTCCTCCCACGCGCTGTTCGGCGGCATGGTGGGCGCGGCACTGGCCGGGTCCTCGGTCGTCTACTGGTCGGGCGTCTGGGAGAAGATCGTCCTGCCGATGTTCCTGTCGCCGGTGGTCGGCCTGATCGTCGGCTACTTCGTCATGGTCGCCATCCTGTGGATGTTCAAGGGCACCAATCCGCACAAGGCCAAGCGCGGCTTCCGTATCGCGCAGACGGTCTCGGCGGCGGGCATGGCGCTCGGCCATGGTCTGCAGGACGCCCAGAAGACGATGGGCGTCGTGGTGATGGCGCTGGTCATCGGCGGTGTCGAGGGCCACGGCGACCCGATCCCGATCTGGGTGAAGATCGCCTGTGCCGCCATGCTGTCGCTCGGTACGTACGCGGGCGGCTGGCGCATCATGCGGACGCTCGGCCGCAAGATCATTGAGCTGGACCCGCCGCAGGGGTTCGCGGCCGAGGCGACCGGTGCGTCGATCATGTTCAGCACCGCGTTCCTCTTCCACGCGCCGATCTCCACCACGCATGTGATCACCTCGGCGATCATGGGCGTGGGCGCCACGAAGCGGGTGAGCGCGGTGCGGTGGGGCGTCGCGAAGAACATCATCCTTGGCTGGTTCATCACGATGCCGGCTGCCGCGGCGGTGGCCGCCGCGGCGTATTGGGTCGTGAACCTGGCGTTCGGCTGAGTTTCGGCTGCGGGCCGGTGCGCGCGGGGCTCCGCCCCGGGCCCCGGTCCTCAAACTCCCCCAGCTACCGCTGGGAGGTGCCCCCAGACGGGCTCGATTTTTGCTGGGCGCCGTTCGTGGAGGACAGGAAAGAGGGCCCGCCCCCGGTAGCTGGGGGCGGGCCCTTCGTCCTTGCGGTGGCACCGCCATGCAGCACCGCAGGACGTACGGGAGGTCGGTCGGCCGTCGCCGTACGGCGACTCAGCCGAAGCGGCCGGAGATGTAGTCCTCCGTGTCCTGGACCGACGGGTTGGAGAAGATGCGCTCGGTCTCGTCGATCTCGACGAGCTTGCCGGGCTGGCCGACGGCCGCCAGGTTGAAGAACGCCGTACGGTCCGAGACGCGCGCGGCCTGCTGCATGTTGTGCGTGACGATCACGATCGTGAAGCGCTCCTTCAGGTCCCCGATCAGGTCCTCGATGGCGAGGGTGGAGATCGGGTCGAGCGCGGAGCAGGGCTCGTCCATGAGCAGGACCTGCGGCTCGACCGCGATGGCGCGGGCGATGCACAGGCGCTGCTGCTGGCCGCCGGAGAGGCCGGAGCCGGGCTTGTTCAGCCGGTCCTTGACCTCGTTCCAGAGGTTGGCGCCCTTGAGGGACTTCTCGACGATGTCGTTCAGCTCGGACTTCTTCTTCACCGTGCCGTTCAGCCGCAGGCCGGCCGCCACGTTGTCGAAGATCGACATGGTGGGGAAGGGGTTGGGGCGCTGGAAGACCATGCCGACGGTGCGGCGGACGGCGACCGGGTCGACGCCCGAGCCGTAGAGGTTCTCGTCGTCCAGCATCACCTTGCCCTCGACGCGGCCACCGGGGGTGACCTCGTGCATGCGGTTCAGGGTCCGCAGGAAGGTGGACTTGCCGCAGCCGGAGGGGCCGATGAAGGCCGTCACCGAGCGGGGCTCGACGGTCATGGAGATGTCGTCGATGGCCTTGTGGCTGCCGTAGAAGGCGGAGAGGCCGCTGACGTCGATTCGCTTGGCCATGGGAATCACTGCTTCTTTCTGGTGGCCCCGATTCGGCGGAGCCGCATCATCGGGTGCCTTAACGGCCGGTCTTGGGGGCCTTCCAGCGGGCGATGCCGCGGGCCACCAGGTTGAGGATCATGACGAAGGCGATCAGGACCAGGGCCGCGGCCCAGGCGCGGTCGTAGCTGGCGTCGGAGCCCTGCTGCCACTGCTGGTACACGTACAGCGGCAGGGACTGCTGAGCGCCTTCGAAGGGGTTGTTGTTGATCGTCTTGGCGCCCCACACCAGGAGCAGCACCGGGGCCGTCTCGCCGGTGATCCGGGCGATGGCCAGCATGACGCCGGTGGTGATGCCGCCGATGGAGGTGGGCAGGACGACCTTGAGGATGGTGCGCCACTTCGGTACGCCGAGGGCGAGGGAGGCCTCGCGCAGCTCGTTCGGCACCAGCTTGAGCATCTCCTCGGTGGAGCGGACCACGACCGGCATCATCAGGATGGCCAGTGCCATGGCGCCGGCGAAGCCGGAGGGGCCGAAGCCGAGGATCAGGATCCACACCGAGAGGATGAAGAGGCCGGCGACGATCGAGGGGACGCCCGTCATGACGTCGACGAAGAAGGTGACGGCCTTGGCGAGCTTGCCGCGTCCGTACTCGACGAGGTAGATCGCGGTCAGCAGGCCGATCGGCGCGGCGATCAGGGTGGCCAGGCCGACCTGCTCCAGGGTGCCGATGATCGCGTGGTAGATGCCGCCGCCGGCCATCTGGTCCGGCAGGGTGCCCATGGAGTGGGAGAGGAAGTACCCGTCCAGGACCTTCTGGCCGCGGACGATGGTCTCCCAGATGAGCGAGGCGAGCGGGAGGACGGCGAGCAGGAAGGCGACCCAGACCAGGCTGGTGGCCAGCCGGTCCTTGGCCTGCCGGATGCCCTCGACGGCCGTGGCGACCGCGAAGGTGCCGGCGACGAAGAGGACCGCGGCGATCAGGCCCCACTGGATCTTGCTGTCCAGACCGGCGCCCAGGCCGATGCCGCAGCCCACGGCGAGCGCGGCGAGGGCGAAGAGCGGCGGGGTCCAGCGCGGCAGCCGGGCCTGCTTGAGGGTGACGGGGGGCAGCGGCGCGCTGTCCGCGACGGGGCGCTGCTCGGTGATGACGTTGCTCATGCGTTGGCCCCCGAGTACTCCTTGCGGCGGGCGATGATCAGCCGGGCCGCGCCGTTGACCAGCAGGGTGATGACGAAGAGGACGAGGCCGGAGGCGATCAGCGCGTCCTGGCCGAAGGTGTCCGCCTCACTGAACTTGCTGGCGATGTTCTGGGCGAAGGTGCCGCCGCCCGGGTCCAGCAGGCTGAGGCCGATGAGGAAGCTGGGGGAGAGGACGGTGGCGACGGCCATGGTCTCGCCGAGCGCGCGGCCCAGGCCCAGCATGGAGGCGCTGATGATGCCGGAGCGGCCGAAGGGCAGCACCGCCATGCGGATGACCTCCCAGCGCGTGGCGCCGAGGGCGAGCGCGGCCTCCTCGTGCATCTTCGGGGCCTGGAGGAAGACCTCGCGGCTGACGCTGGTGACGATCGGCAGGATCATGATCGCCAGCAGGATGCCGACGGTGAACAGCGAGCGCGCTGCGCCCTGGGAGTAGCTGAAGATCCCGGTCCAGCCGAGGTAGGTGTCCAGCCAGCTGTACAGGCCGCTCAGGTGCGGGACGAGGAAGAGCGCGCCCCAGAGGCCGTAGATGATGCTGGGGACCGCGGCGAGCAGGTCGATGACGTAACCCAGCGGCGAGGCCAGCCTGCGCGGCGCGTAGTGCGAGATGAAGAGCGCGATGCCGACCGCGACGGGGACCGCGATGACCATCGCGATGACCGAGCTGACGACGGTGCCGAAGGCGAGGACGGCGATGCCGAACTTGGGCTCGGCGCCGGTGGGGTCCCACTCGAAGGTGGTGAAGAAGTTGGCCTTGTCGCCCTGGATGGCGAGGACCGAGCGGTAGGTGAGGAAGGCCGCGATGGCGGCCATGATCACCAGAAGCGTGATGCCGGAGCCGCGGGAGAGTCCGAGGAAGACTCGGTCACCGGGGCGTACGGACTTGCCGCTGACCTCGGAGGTCTCGGCGGGTGCTGCGGGGGGTGGGTTCTGGGGTATCGCAGAGGTATCCATGGGGTTCTCCGGTCTGCGGAGCCCGGGAGGCTCCAGGCGGCGGTGCACCGGACGGGCGGCGGCCCGCGCATGTCGCGCCGGCCGCCGCCCGGTGGGTCAGGAGAGCGACGAGACGGCCTTGCGGACCTTGTCGGCGATCTCGGTCGGCAGCGGCGCGTAGCCCTGCTCCTTGAGCGTGGCCTGGCCGTCCTTGCTGGCCAGGTAGGTCAGGAAGGACTTGGTGGCGGGCAGCGTCGAGGCCTTGTTGCCCTTGTCGCAGGCGATCTCGTACGTCACCAGCGTGATCGGGTAGGCGCCCTCGGCCTTGCTCTTGTAGTTCAGCTCCAGGGCGAGGTCCTCGCCCTTGCCGACCTGCTTGGCCTCGGAGATGGCCTTGGAGGCGTTCTCCACGGTGGCGTCGACGGGCTTCTGGGCGCCGGTGTTCAGCTTGACCGTGTCGATCTTGCCGGCCGTCGCGTAGGACAGCTCGAAGTAGGAGATCGCGCCGGCGGTCTGCTTGACCTGCGAGGAGACGCCGGAGGAGCCGGAGGCCGCCTGGCCGCCCTTGCCCTCCCAGGTCTTCGCGGGCTCGTGCGGCCACGCCTGGGGCGCCGCGCCCTTGAGGTACTTGGTGAAGTTGTCGGTGGTGCCGGAGTCGTCCGAGCGGTGGAACGCCTGGATCTTCAGGTCCGGCAGCTTGGCGCCCGGGTTCAGCTTCTTGATCGCCGGGTCGTTCCAGTTGGTGATCTTCGAGTCGAAGATCTTGCCGAGGGTCTCGGCGTCCAGCACGAGGTTGTCCACGCCGGGGACGTTGTAGCCGACCGCGATCGGGCCGCCGACCATCGGCAGGTTGATCGCCTGGCCGCCCTTGCAGATCTTCTTGGACTTCTCTACCTCTTCGGGCTTGAGCGCCGAGTCGGAGCCCGCGAAGGCGGTCTGGCCCTGCAGGAAGGTGGTGATGCCGGCACCGGAGCCCGTGGGCTGGTAGTTGATCTCGGTGTCCTTGCAGGCGCCGGAGTAGTTCTGCACCCAGACGTCCATGGCGTTCTTCTGCGCCGAGGAGCCGGAGGCGAGGAGCTTGCCCTTGCCGTCGCACTTGATGTTCGCGGACTTGGCGGACGAGGCGCCGGGGCCGCCCGTGGTGTCGTCCGAGCCGCACGCCGAGAGGGCCAGGGCTCCGGAGACGGCGAGAGCGCCAACGGCGAGGGCGCGAACCCGGTTCTTGCGCTGAAGCTTCACTGTCGAGAGTTCCTTCCTGGGGCCCGCCGTGGTCAGTGGCGTGCTGGGCCGTGAAATGAATCAGATTGCGAGGTGTCCAGCTATCCGGTGCCGCGGCTGCCACAGGGCGTGCCACGCACTCGGTAAGGCCGAAATTAGGCACATCAGGTGAAGGCGCCGATGGGCGAGAGTGAACGAGGGGTGAACCTCGGCCGTCGGATGGGTGCGGCCGGTATTGCCCGGTCCGCACCGGAGCGGACGGTGATCTCCCGGAAGAAGTGCTGCGCTGCTCTTCTGTATTACCGGCCGGTATGCCAGTATCCGCGCCTGAGGTCCGCTGCGGGCGGGGCACGAGCGCCCCGGACGACGCGTACGGCGAGTGACCGGAGGTGGCCCGTGAGGAGCCCGGTGGAACGGCGGAACGTGGGACGCGGCGCGGTGGTGGCCTGCGCGGCCGCGGTGCTGTGCGCGACGGGCGGACTGGCACTGCCGGCCCCGGCGTACGCCGACCCGGCCCCCGCGGGCGGGCGCGACCTGGAAGCGGTACGCAAGAAGATCGACGACCTCTACCGCCGCGCCGAGCGGGCCACGGACGCGTACAACGCCGCCGAGGAGCGGGTGAAGCGCCAGCAGAAGGAGATCGTGAAGCTGGCGAAGAACATCGTCAGCACCCAGGAGGAGCGCAAGGAGCTCAAGCGGCGGGCCGGCTCGCTGGCCAGCGCCCAGTACCGCGGCGGCGGGCTGCCCGCCGAGGCGCAGCTGATGCTGAACAAGGACCCGGAGGGATTCCTCGACAACGCCACGCTCGCGCGCAAGGGCCAGCACGCCGTCCGCACCGTGCTCGGACAGCTGGCCCGTACCGAGAGTGACCTGCAGGACTACGCGAAGGACGCCACCGACCGCTGGGACCGGCTGGAGAAGGAACGCAAGAAGAAGGCCGCGGCGAAGAAGGACATCGAGAAGAAGATCGACGCCGCCGAACGGATCGAGTCACGCCTGAAGGCCGAGGAAAAGGCACGGCTGAAGAAACTGGAGGAGGACCGGGCCCAGCGGGAACAGGCGAAATGGCTGGACTCCGGAATTCTCCAGGAGATCGGCGGCACCGCGTCCGCGCAGGGAAAGAAGGCCATTTCCTATGCCACCGCACAGATCGGCAAGGATTACGTGTGGGGTGCCGAGGGACCGGACACCTTCGACTGCTCCGGACTCACCATGCGGGCCTGGCAGGCGGCCGGCCGCACCATCCCGCGCACCTCGCAGGAACAGTGGAAACAGCTGCCGCACATCGACGTCGAGGACATGCGCCCCGGCGACCTGATCATCTATCACGAGGACGCCAGCCACGTGGGGATGTACCTCGGCGACGGCGCGATCGTGCACGCCCCGCGCCCCGGCCGCCAGGTGACCATCGCCGGGGCCGGTTCCATGCGGATCCTGGGCGTCGTACGGCCGGACGCCGGGCGCTGAGTCGACGCGCCGTATCGCGCCGGATGCGCGCCGTGCCCGCGCGGCCGTGCGGCATCCGGCCGGGAACGCCCCCGTCACCGTCCCGTCGCCCAGCGTGCGCCCGGGGTGATGTTCGTCATTCCGCATTTCTCCCGGGGACGGCCAAAACGCTTCCTCACTTCGGCATATGACGAGTGCGACGCCCCGTCCGCCATTCCGTACGGGCCCGTACTGCCGCTAAGGTCGCTTCCCGGTGCCCGGTGGCGCACCGCTCGGACGACCACGAGCGGCGCGGAACCGGGCACGGTGGTGCGCCGGTCGGCCACCGCCGCCGCACCCTCGGGGGGAGGGAAGGAAACAGAGGACATGTCCGTACCCGGTCCGCGTGAGCGCACGGCCGTGCTGCCGCCGGCGGCAGGCCCGGCCAGTGGCGCGCCCGAGTCCGTGCGCCCGGCGCAGGGGGACGCCGCGCGCCCGCAGGACGGCACGCGCCCGGGAGACCCGGACCCCGCAGCGCCTGCCCCGGATCCGGCGGACGCGCTCCGCCCGGCCGCCCCGGGCACCGGCAGCCACGGGCTGACCCTGCTGGTGATCGGCGAGGACCCCACCAGCTCCGTACCGGAGATGTCCGACGGCCAGGGCCACAAGGTCCGGGTCCGCACCGCACGCAACCTCACCGAGGCCCAGCGGCTGCTCACCGACGACGTGCACTGCGTCCTGCTCGACCTGGCCGCCATGCCGGGGCAGGAGACGCGGGAGGCCGGGGACCGGGAGAGCCGCCCCGAGGCCGACGACGCCGGGGCGCCGGACGAGCTGGAGCCGCTGCGCGCGGTCCTGCGGCTCGCCCCGCGCCACGCCGTGCTCGCGCTGACCGCCGAGGCGGACGCGGAACGCGGTGCGGAGGCGGTACGCGTCGGGGCCCAGGACTACCTCTCGCGCGAGCAGCTGGACGGCGCGGTGCTCAGCCGGGTCGTGCGCTACGCCGTGGAGCGCAAGCGCGCCGACCTCGCGCAGCGCCAGCTCACCGAGTCCCGGCTGCGGGCCCAGGAGAACGCCAGGCTGGAGCGCGGGCTGCTGCCCACGCCGCTGCTGGACGGCTCCGACCTGCGGTTCGCCGCCCGGTACCGGCCGGGGCGCAGCCGGGCCCTGCTCGGCGGAGACTTCTACGACACGGTCCGCACGCCGGACGGCACGGTTCACGCCATGATCGGCGACGTCTGCGGCCACGGCCCCGACGAGGCGGCCCTCGGCGTCGAACTCCGCATCGCCTGGCGCGCGTTGACCTTCGCCGGCCTGTGCGGCGACGAACTGCTCTCCACGCTGCAGCGGGTGCTGGACAACGAGCGGGACAACGACGAGATCTTCGCGACGCTGTGCACCGTGGACATCGCGCCGGACGGGCGGCACGCGGGGGTCTGCCTGGCGGGCCATCCGGCGCCGCTGCTGGCCCGGGCCGGCCGCCCGCCGCGGCTGCTGCCGTTCGAGAGCGGCGGCCCCGCGCTCGGCCTGCTGCCGCGCGCCCGCTGGCCGCGCCACCAGGTGACGCTGGGCGGCGCCTGGAGCCTGCTGATGTACACCGACGGCCTGATCGAGGGCCGGGTCGGGGACGGCAACCAGCGCCTCGGCCAGGACGGCATGGTCGACCTGGTGGCCGCCAAGATGGCCGCGGGCCTGCGCGGCGAGGAGCTGCTGGACGCCGCCGTGACCGAGGTGCGGGACCTCAACGGCGGCGAGCTGACCGACGACCTCGCGGTCCTGCTGCTGGATCGCGGCGGCGAGCGGAGCTGAGGGTCAGCGGCCGCCGTTCCACGGGCCGTACGGGCCGTCGGAGCTGGAGCCGCCGCGGCGCCACTTCTTGCCGCCGCCGGACACCCGCTTGAGCGCGGGCCGCACGTCGACCATGTACACGATCGTCGCGATCAGCCCGATGATCGGCAGGAACGCCATGACCCCGAACAGCACGTTCACCAGGGTCGCGAGACCCAGGATGATCAGCCAGAACGGCTTGGACTGCTTGTCGGCGGCGCGGTACGCGTCCTCGCGGCGGAGGGCGGAGTCGACGAAGGCGAAGCCGCTGAACACCAGCATGGCCAGCGAAAGCAGCCACAGCAGATTGTTGAACCCCTGGATCAGCACGCCGTTCCACCACCCGTTGACTGTCGGACTGTCCCCGTCACCGTACCGGTAGAACGGGCCGGGCACGTCGTACGTGCCCGGCCCGCTCCCTGGTGCCCGTCGCTCACTTCGACGGCGGCGTGGTCTTCTTCGCCGTCGTCGTCTTCCGCGCCGCGGGCGCCGGCGCGGTCTTCTTCGCGGCCGGAGCCGACGCCGGCTTGGACTCGGTACCGGCCTTGGCGGCGGCCGGCTTGGTCTCGGCGGCCTTGGCCGGCTCGCTCTTCACCGCGCCGGCCTTCGGCTCCTCCTTGGCCTCGGGCTCCGGCTCGATCGCGACGGCCAGCTCCTCGACCTCGTCGGCGACCTCGCCGCGCCAGGTCTGCACGGCACGCTGGCCGCGCTCGGCCAGCTCCTTGTAGGTGTCGCCCGCCTTCACGGCGTACTCGGCGGCCTGGCCCACGCCGCGGAGCGCGAGGTCCTGGGCCTGCTCACGGATCTTCTTCAGGTCGGTGTCCAGCGAGCCGAGCAGCTCGTAGAACTTGTCCTGCGCCTCCTTGGCCTGCTTGGACACGCGGTCCTGCACGGCCTTGGCGTCGGTGGTGCGCACCTCCTCGAAGCGCTTGGGCGCCTCGGTACGGATCCGCTCCACCAGCGCCGGCACCTCCTTGAGCTTCTCGCTCGCGAGGTCGGCGGTGCCGGCCAGGGCGTACAGGGGGGTGGGGTCGGTCACCCTCTTGACGATGTCGTCGGTGATGGCCATGCCGTTCTTCCTCCTGGGATCGAATTGCTCAGGTGGCGTGCGGGTCGCCGTCGGCCCCACGGGTGTCCTTCTTGCTCTCGCCCGTACCGTCCTGCCGCCGCTCGTCGCCGTCGCCGTCCTCGCCGTCCGGCGCGGTCCGGTCGAGGTCCAGACCCTCGGCGCGGGCGATGTCCGAGCTGTAGCCGTTCTCCTTGCGGAACGACTCGTAGATCTGCAGCAGGACCTGCTTCTGCTTCTCGTTCAGTGCCGGGTCGGTCAGGATCGCGCTGTGCACTTCCAGCCCGTCCGGCTCCCGCCGTTCGTCGAGGATCCCCGCCTGGACGTACAGGGTCTCGGCCGAGATCCGCAGGGCCTTGGCCAGCTGCTGCAGGATCTCCGCGCTGGGCTTGCGCAGACCGCGTTCGATCTGGCTGAGGTACGGGTTGGACACCCCGGCGGCATCGGCGAGCTGCCGGAGGCTCAGCTGCGCGTTGCGCCGCTGCTCCCGCAGGAACTCCCCGAGATTGCCGACGTTGAGTGATGCCATGCACCCGATCCTGCCCCCGATTGCTAACTTTTGCAAGCACGCTGCTAGCAAAAGTGTTTCGTGTCGCGTGGGCCCTCTTCCGGGCGGCCGTACGGGGCCGTCGTGGGATCCTGGTCGGGTGATGCTGTCGGACCTGGTCCAGCTGCGGCGGGCCCGTGACCTGATGGACCGCGACTACGCGGAGCCGCTCGACGTCCCCGCGCTGGCCCGCGCCGCCCACATGTCGCCCGGCCACTTCTCCCGCAGCTTCCGCGCCGCCTTCGGCGAGACCCCGTACAGCTACCTGATGACCCGCCGCATCGAGCGCGCCAAGGCGCTGCTCCGGCGAGGCGACCTCTCGGTGACCGAGGTCTGCTTCGCCGTCGGATGTACGTCGCTGGGGTCCTTCAGCTCCCGGTTCACCGAGCTGGTGGGCGAGAGCCCGAGCGCGTACCGGGCCCGTCGGCACGAGGCGGGCGAGACCATCCCGGCCTGCGTCGCCAAGATCTTCACGCGCCCGGTCAGGACGGGCGGACCGGCGGAGAACGGGGGGCCTTCCGGCAGTGCCGAACCCGCCGCGGAAACGGAATCCCCGGCACCGGCGCAACCGGTCAGGAATGGAGAAGCGAAGCACACGGCACGCCCGTAGCGTGAGCTTCGTGGACATCAAACTCTCGCAGTGTTTCATCGCCGTCGACGACCACGACAAGGCGCTCGCCTTCTACCGGGACGTCCTCGGCTTCGAGGTACGGAACGACGTCGGGTTCGAGGGAATGCGCTGGGTGACGGTCGGCTCGCCGTCCCAGCCCGACGTGGAGATCGTGCTGGAACCGCCCGCCGCCGACCCGAACGCCTCACCGGCCGACAAGCAGGCCATGGCCGAGCTGCTGGCCAAGGGCATGCTGCGCGGCGTGATCTTCGCGACCGACGACGTCGACGCGGTCTTCGAACGCATCCAGGCATCGGGCGCCGAGGTTCTCCAGGAGCCGGTCGACCAGCCGTACGGCGTCCGCGACTGCGCCTTCCGCGACCCGGCGGGCAACATGCTGCGCTTCAATCAGCCCCGCAAGAAGTGACCCGGAAGCCGGCCGGGGGACATGGGGACCGCCCGCCGGCCGGCGGAACCGGGGCCGACCGACGGGACTGAATGAGCTACGCGGACGAGTGCCGCAGGGGGCGGTCCGCGCGACAGAGCGTGAGGGATCGTGACAGAGGGAGACAGGATGAGCAGGGCCAGCAGAGCGGACTCGCAGCCGTCCGAAGCGCACATCGCCGACAGCCATGACCTGATCCGCGTGCACGGTGCGCGCGAGAACAACCTCAAGGACGTCAGCATCGAGATACCGAAGCGCCGCCTGACGGTGTTCACCGGCGTCTCCGGCTCGGGCAAGAGCTCCCTGGTGTTCGACACGATCGCCGCCGAGTCACAGCGGCTCATCAACGAGACGTACAGCGCGTTCGTACAGGGCTTCATGCCCACCCTGGCCCGGCCCGAGGTCGACGTCCTCGACGGCCTCACCACCGCGATCAGCGTCGACCAGCAGCGGATGGGCGCCGACCCGCGCTCCACGGTCGGCACCGCCACCGACGCCAACGCCATGCTGCGCATCCTCTTCAGCCGGCTCGGCACACCGCACGTCGGCCCGCCCGGCGCCTTCGCCTTCAACGTGCCCTCCGTCTCGGCGTCCGGCGCGATCAAGGTGGAGCGCGGCGCCAAGAAGGCCGAGAAGGTCACCTTCAACCGGGTCGGCGGGATGTGCCCGCGCTGCGAGGGCCGCGGCTCGGTCTCCGAACTCGACCTGACCCAGCTCTACGACGACAGCAAGTCGATCAACGAGGGCGCGTTCACCGTCCCCGGCTACACCGGCGGCGGCTGGAACTCCCGCCTCTACGCCGAGTCCGGCTTCTTCGACCCGGACAAGCCGATCAGCAAGTTCACCAAGCGGGAACTGCACGACCTGCTGCACCGCGAGCCCACCCGCATGAAGATCGCGGGCATCAACATGACGTACGAAGGGCTCATCCCGCGCATCCAGAAGTCGATGCTCTCCAAGGACAAGGAGGCGATGCAGCCGCACATCCGCGCCTTCGTGGAGCGCGCGGTCACCTTCGCCACCTGCCCCGACTGCGACGGCACCCGGCTCGCCGCACACGCCCGCGCCTCGAAGATCGGCAAGATCTCCATCGCGGACGCCTGCGCCATGGAGATCAGGGACCTGGCCGACTGGGTACGCGGACTGACGGACCCCTCGGTCGCGCCCCTGCTCACCGCCCTCCAGCAGTCCCTCGACTCGTTCGTCGAGATCGGCCTCGGCTACCTCTCGCTCGACCGGCCCGCCGGCACCCTCTCCGGCGGCGAGGCACAGCGCGTCAAGATGATCCGCCACCTCGGCTCCTCGCTCACCGACGTCACGTACGTCTTCGACGAGCCGACCGCCGGCCTGCACCCGCACGACATCCAGCGGATGAACGACCTGCTCCGCCGGCTGCGGGACAAGGGCAACACCGTCCTCGTCGTGGAACACAAGCCCGAGGTCATCGAGATCGCCGACCACGTCGTCGACCTTGGCCCCGGCGCCGGCACGGCCGGCGGCACCGTCTGCTTCGAGGGCACCGTCGACGGGCTGCGCGCCAGCGGCACCGTCACCGGCCGCCACCTCGACGACCGGTCCGCGCTCAAGGACACCGTGCGCAAGCCCACCGGCGCCCTGGAGATCCGCGGCGCCTCGGCGAACAACCTGCAGGACGTCGACGTGGACATCCCGCTCGGCGTACTCACCGTGATCACCGGCGTCGCGGGCTCCGGCAAGAGCTCGCTGGTGCACCGGTCGATCCCCGCGGACCTCGGGGTCGTCACGGTCGACCAGACCCCGATCCGCGGCTCGCGGCGCAGCAACCCGGCGACCTACACCGGCCTGCTCGAACCGATCCGCAAGGCGTTCGCCAAGGTCAACGGCGTCAAGCCCGCGCTGTTCAGCGCCAACTCCGAGGGCGCCTGCCCCACTTGCAACGGCGCCGGCGTCATCTACACCGACCTGGCGATGATGGCCGGAGTCGCCAGCACCTGCGAGGACTGCGAGGGCCGGCGGTTCGACGCCTCGGTACTGGAGTACCACCTCGGCGGCCGCGACATCAGCGAGGTGCTCGCGATGCCGGTGAGCGAGGCGGAGGAGTTCTTCGGTACGGGCGAGGCGCGCACCCCGGCCGCGCACAAGATCCTCCAGCGGCTCGCCGACGTCGGCCTCGGCTACCTCACCCTCGGCCAGCCGCTCACCACGCTGTCCGGTGGCGAGCGGCAGCGGCTGAAGCTGGCCACGCACATGGGTGAGAAGGGCGGCGTCTACGTCCTCGACGAGCCGACCGCCGGCCTGCACCTCGCCGACGTCGAGCAGCTCCTCGGACTGCTCGACCGGCTCGTCGACGCGGGCAAGTCGGTGATCGTGGTCGAACACCACCAGGCGGTCATGGCACACGCCGACTGGCTCATCGACCTCGGCCCCGGCGCCGGCCACGACGGCGGCCGCATCGTCTTCGAAGGCACCCCCGCCGACCTCGTCGCCTCCCGCGCCACGCTGACGGGCGAGCACTTGGCGGCTTACGTCGGGGGGTGAGGAGACGGCCTGACGGTCTGCACGGTCCGGGCGCTCGCCCCTCCCCCCGACCGCGCGGGAAATCGTTTGCTGGGGTCGCGGGGGCGGGCGAGGATGCCCGTATGGTGCGCAGTTTCGATGACCTGGTGGCCGAGGCGGCGGAGGTGTCCGTCGCGGGCTGGGACTTCTCCTGGCTGGAAGGCCGGGCCACCGAGGCCCGGCCTTCCTGGGGTTACCAGCGGCTGATGGGCGAGCGGCTGGCGGGCGCCTCGGCCGCGCTGGACATCCAGACCGGCGGTGGCGAGGTGCTCGCCGGCGCACCGAAACTGCCGCCGCTCATGGCGGCCACCGAGTCCTGGCCGCCGAACGTCACCAAGGCGACCCGCCTGCTGCACCCGCTCGGCGCGGTGGTCGTCGCCGACCCGGACGAGCCGCCGCTGCCGTTCGCCGACGACGCCTTCGACCTGGTGACCAGCCGTCACCCGGCGACCGTGTGGTGGACGGAGATCGCCCGCGTACTCCGGCCCGGCGGGACGTACCTCGCGCAGCACGTCGGGCACGGCAGCGTGTTCGAACTGGTCGAGTACTTCCTCGGGCCGCAGTCCGAGAAGACCCGGCGGGCGCGCCACCCCGACGACGAGCGGGCGGCGGCCGAGGCGGCCGGGCTGGAGATCACGGACCTGCGGTTCGAGCGGCTGCGGATGGAGTTCTTCGACGTCGGCGCGGTCGTGTACTTCCTGCGCAAGGTGATCTGGATGGTGCCCGGCTTCACCGTCGACCAGTACCGTGACCGGCTGCGCGAGCTGCACGAAAAGATCCAGGACGAGGGCCCGTTCGTCGCCCACTCCACCCGCTCCCTCTTCGAGGCCCGCAAGCCGGAGTGAGGGCGCGGTCTGCGGCCGATGCGGCCTTTCGGCCGGTCGGTCGATGCGGTCGATCGGCGGGTGCTTCTGGGCCGGCCGACGCGTTCCGGAGCGCCGCCGCCTCGGCGCACCCCTCGGCGGGCGGCTTCTCCGAGTGCCGCCGCGAGCCGGTTCCGAAGTCCGTCCCCAGGGGTTTGACTTCGAGCCCACTCCAACTCCTACCGTCCCTGACGTGAGCCCGACACGGCCCTCACCCACGGGGGACGGGGTACTTCAGGAGGTAATGGCATGACCGGCATTCCCACTCGGCAGCTCGGCGATCTGACCGTCTCCGCGCAGGGACTGGGCTGCATGGGGATGAGTCACGGGTACGGCGCTTCGGACGACGCGCAGTCCATCGCGACCATCCACCGTGCGCTCGACCTCGGCGTCACCCTGCTGGACACCTCCGACTTCTACGGCTCCGGCCACAACGAGGAGCTGGTCGGACGGGCCGTGGCCGACCGCCGCGACCGGGCGGTGATCGCCACCAAGTTCGGCTTCGCCAACAAGCTCGGCGAGCCCACCGCGATCCGGGGCGACGCCGCGTACGTACGCGAGGCCTGCGACGCCTCGCTGCGGCGGCTCGGCGTCGACCACATCGACCTGTACTACCAGCACCGCGTCGACCCCGAGGTGCCGATCGAGGAGACCGTCGGGGCGATGGCGGAGCTGGTCGCGGCGGGCAAGGTACGGCACCTCGGCCTGTCCGAGGCGAGCGCGGAAACGATCCGGCGGGCACACGCGGTGCACCCGATCGCCGCGCTGCAGAGCGAGTGGTCGCTGTGGACGCGCGACCTGGAGGAGGAGATCGCGCCGGTCTGCCGGGAGCTCGGCATCGGCATCGTGCCGTTCTCGCCGCTGGGGCGGGGCTTCCTCACCGGCCGGTACACGTCCGTGGAGGGGATGGCGGAGGGTGACGTACGGCGCAGCCAGCCGCGCTTCGCCGACGGCAACCTGCAGCGGAACCTCGCCATCGTCGACAAGCTGAACGAGCTGGCCGCGGCGAAGGGCGTCACGGCGGGGCAGCTGGCGCTGGCCTGGGTGCAGCACCGGGGCGCGGACGTCGTGCCGATCCCGGGCACCCGGCGCGAGAAGTACCTGCTGGAGAACGTCGCCGCGGTCGCCATCGGACTGACCCCCGAGGACCTCGCCGCCATCGACGCGGCGGCCCCCGCCGAAGCGGTGGCCGGCACCCGCTACGACGCGTCGAGCCTGGCGTTCGTCAACAAGTGAGCCGGTGAGCTTACCGCCGGCCGGTGCCGCCCCCGCGGTTTTCCACAGCCGCGGGGGCGGCGGCCGTCCGGCCCTCCGGGGTTTTCCACAGGCCCCCTCGCCACTCGCCCGGCCGCCGTAAAGTCGGAGACATGAGTGAGGACGAGGGGAGCGTGCGGATCGACAGCTGGATCTGGTCCGTGCGGCTCATGAAGACGCGGTCGATGGCGGCCACGGCCTGCCGGGGCGGACACGTCCGGGTCAACGGCGAGCGCGTGAAGGCGGCGTACGCTGTGCGGCCCGGTGACGAGGTCCGGCTGCGGCACGCCGGACGCGAGCGGATCGTCGTCGTGAAGCGGCTCGTGAAGAAGCGGGTCGGGGCGCCGGTCGCGGTCGAGTGCTACGTCGACAACAGCCCGCCCCCGCCCCCGCGCGAGCTGGCCGTACAGGTCCCGGTCCGCGACCGCGGCGCGGGCCGCCCGACCAAGCGCGACCGCCGCGAAATGGAACGCCTCTGGGGCCGCCAGCCCGGCTCCCCGGGAGACAGACCGAGACCTTGAGCCGGGCGGAGCCGGGCAGGGCCGCGCAACGCCGGGCAGGGTCGCGCAAAGCCGGGCGGAGCCGGGTAGAGCCGCGCAAAGCCGGTCGGAGCTGGGTAGAGCCGGACGGGGCTGGGCGGAGCCGTACAAAGCAGGGCAGGGCCGCGCAACGCCGGGCGGAGCTAGGCAGAGCCGTGCCTTGTCGGTCTACTTCGTGAAATGGGGGTGGGGGAGGGGGAGGGGCGGGGCCCCCGGGGAGAGCACGGGAGCAAGGGGGAAGCTCAGGCTCACCCCGGCATCGGTATCAGGCTCATGCCGTTTGGGCCGGGGCTTGTCCCGTACGGGGCGCCACGCCCTGCCGTCCACGCGCGCCGGGCTTACCCCGTTCGGGTGGCCAGTTCCTCCAGGAGTTCTGAGGCTTCGGTGGGGGCATCGTGGGTGGCGAAGTCGGTGCGGAGGCGGGTGGCGGCTGCGCGGTAGGACGGTGTGGTGAGCACGGTGCGGACCGCGCGGCGCAGGGTGGGGGCGTCCGGGCGGTCGGTGCGGAGGTCCAGGCCCGCGCCGGACCAGGCGACCCGCGCGCTGACCGCCGTCTTGTCCTCCGTGCGGCCCGCGCAGATCAGCGGGACGCCGTGCGCCAGGGCGGTCAGTACGCCGTTGTAGCCCGCGTTGGTGATCATTACGGAGACGTGCGGCAGCAGGCGGGCGTGCGGGATGAACGGCGCCCAGCGGACGTTGTCCGGGAGCGCGCCGAGGGTCCCGGCCGGGTCCGGGCCGGTCGCGACGACCAGTACGTCCTCCTCGGCCAGCGCCTCGACGGCCGGGCGGAGGAGCGCCGTCGGGTCGGTGGCGACCGTGCCCTGGGTGACGTGGACGACGCGGCCCTCGTGAGCCGCCAGTTCGTCCCACCACTCCGGCGCGTCGAACGCGGCGGGCGGGTCCGGGAGCAGCGGGCCCACGAAGTGGATGTGCGGGGCCATCCGGCGGCGGGGGAATTCGAATGCCTCGGTGGTCGGCATCAGGTGCAGGTACGGGGAGCGGGTGATGTCCAGGGCGAGGCGGTCGCGGGGGAAGGGCGGCAGGCCGAGGCCGGCACGGTGGGTGTCGAGCGCGGCCCGCAGCTTCGGGTCCAGCACCCGGCGGGTCAGGAAGTGCGCCAGCCGGTTGGGCAGTTGTGCCACGAAGGAGGTGGCGGGCGGGCGGGACGAGGTGAAGGGCGGGATCTCGGGGTCGGTGGTCACGAGAGGGTTGATGCCGAGCGTGGCGTAGGCGGGGCCGCCCTTGTCGCGCAGCGTGGCGGCGCCCACCGCGCACATGTCGGTGACGAGGAGGTCGGCGGGGAAGTCCGCGAGTATCGCCTCGTAGTCGGCGAGTTGGCCGGGCATCCGGTCGATCAGCAGCTTGCGCAGGGCGGAGACGCCGGCCGCCATGCCCTTGGTGCCCGGGTCCGGTTCGGCGGGCAGTCGTCGCAGGTCGGCGGCCTGGTCGTACGGTACGAAGCGGGCGCCCGTGGCTTTCACCTGCGGTGCGTACGCCTCGCCGGTGTGCCACAGGACCTCGTGGCCGCGCTCGACGAGGCGGGCGGCCAGGGGAAGCGCCGGGTTGACGTGTCCGGTCGCGGGCAGGGTGCTGATCAGCAGCTTCATGGGGATATCTCAGCACCATGGTCTGGGTGGCTGTACGGCAACCCCCTTGATACGGCGGCTGGTTGAGTCCGTGGCAGCGGGTGGGGGCGGGGCTCGCGCCCCTCGCCGTACGCCAACCCGCGCGCCGCCGCACCAGCCCGTCTGCCCGCCCCCGCGTCAACCCGCCTCCCCCCCCGCCAGGCCGTCTGCCCCCGTACCGGCCCGCGCCGCGCCTCCCCCTGTCACCCCATGTGCTCCGCCAGCCACTTCGGGTCCGGGTCGATGGTCTGGAGTACTTCGATCAGCATGCCTTCCGGGCTTTCGACGTTGAAGCGGCGCTGGCCCCAGGGCTCGTCGCGCAGGGGCTCCGTGATGCGGACGCCGGCGGCGCGCAGGGCGGTCTCCTCGGCGGCCGCGTCCTCGACGAGGAAGGCGAGGCAGAGGCCCGCCGTGTCCTGGGTGCGGAAGCCCGCCGGCATGGACTCGTGGCCGCGCTGGACGAAGTCGAGTACGTAGGCGGGATGTTCGGGGTGGTGCAGGCTGACGTACCAGCCGAGGTCGGCGACCTGAGTGAAGCCGAAGTGGTCGGTGTAGAAGCGGCTGCTGGCGGTCGTGTCGTCGGTGAGTACGGCGAGGCCGAGCTTCTCGAAACGCATACGGTTCCCTCCCTGGTCGGCGGTCCGGCCGCCAACCACTGCATGTGTAGTACGTCGAAGCACTTTATTTGTAGTACGTTGGCTGTAGTGGTTGCAAGTGCTTTGTGGGAGGGCTTTCGGTGGTGCGCAATCCGGAGCGGCGAACGGCGCTGGTGGACGCGGCGATCGAGGTACTGGCGCGGGACGGGGCGCGCGGGCTGACGTTCCGCGCGGTGGACGCGGAGGCAGGCGTACCGAAGGGCACCGCCTCCAACTACTTCGCGCGCAGGGACGAGTTGCTCGCGCAGGTCACCGGGCAGATCCACCAGCGGATCGCGCCGGACCCTGACGAGGTCGCGGAGGTCATGAAGGCGCCGCACGGGCGTGAGCTGGTGACCGAGCTGATGGGCTGGATCAACCGCCGGGTCACCGCGAACCGCACCGGTTACCTCGCGATGCTGGAGCTGCGCCTGGAGGCCACCCGGCGGCCCGAGCTGCGCGCGGAGCTGACCGCCACGATGCGGGCGGCCCTGGAGGACGACCTCCGCTTCCACGAGGAGGGCGGGCTGCCGGGTGACCGTACGGCGGTGATGCTGATGTATCTCGCGATGACCGGGCTGATGCTGGAACAGCTCACGCTGCCGGGCGTGGTGCCGGCGGAGGAGACGGACGAGCTGATCGCCGCGCTGGTGGACCGGGTGACGCGGGAGGAGCCTCGCTAGCTGCTCTGGTGGACCGGGAGATCCCGGCCGGGCCCCGCTGGCCGCCCTGACGGCCAGGGGAATCCCACCGGGCCCCGCTGGCCGCCGTGGTGTTCCGGCCGGCCCCGTCGGCCGCCCCGCCGTCTCACCCCGCGTACGGACGGGCCAGTCGGGCGTCGCGCAGGGCGTGGCCCCACCAGGTGAGCTGGTTCAGCAGGGCGTCGGCCGCGCGGTCCGGGCCCTCCGGGGCGCGCAGCCGGCCCTCGGCGTCGAAGAGCTGCCCGGCCATGGGGAGGCTGACGGTCTCGCGCACCGTCGTCGCGTGGAGTTCCGCGAAGACCAGGCGCAGTTGCTCGACGGCGCGCAGGCCGCCGGAGATCCCGCCGTACGAGACGAAGCCGACCGGCTTGGCCTGCCATTCCGCGTGCAGCAGGTCGATGGCGTGCTTCAGCGGCGCGGGGAAGGAGTGGTTGTACTCCGGGGTGATCACGACGAAGGCGTCCGCCGCGTCGACCCGCTTGGCGAACGCCTCCGCCTCGGGGCCGCCGCGCAGCGCGTACGGCTGGATCTCGGCGAGGTCCAGGACGTCCACGCCGAGGTCCGGGCGGGCGGTCGCGTGCCGGGTGAACCAGTCGGCGACGATGGGCGCGAACCGGCCCTCCCGGGTGCTCGCGACGATGACGGCGAGGTTGAGGGTCTCTGCAGACATGGGCATGCCTCTCTGGAACGGGATGCGGTGGCGAATGCAGAGATGACGCTAGGACCTCAACAAAACTTGAGGTCAAGCATGGCCGGGGCACCGAGGTCGGCGCCGCCCTCGGAACGCGGACGGCGCACCGGCCACGGGCCGGGGGGACTGTCGCTGACGAACCCCAACCGCTCACCTCGCCAACAGCCACCGCACACGGCCACCGCATACGACCACCGCATACGACCACCGCACACGGCCATCGCGTCGCCTCCCGGCGCCCCGCCTCCCGCCTCCCGGCGCCCCGCCTCCCGCCTCCCGGCACCCGGCACCCGGCACCCGGCGCCCCGGCACCCGGCGCCCCCGCACACGCCGTCCCTCACTCCTCCCCGAACAGCTGCAGCAGCTCCTTCTTCTCGAACATGCGGGCGGTGTCCAGGGCCGACGGGGTGCCCGCCTTCGGGTCGGCGCCGTGGCTCAGCAGCAGCCGTACGATCGCGTCCTCGCCCTTGAAGACGGCGCCCGCGAGCGGCGTCTGGCCGCGGTCGTTGGGCCGGTCGGCGTCCGCGCCGCGCTGCAGCAGGGCCTCGACGGTCGCCGCGTGGCCGTGGTACGCGGCCAGCATGACGAGCGAATCGCCCTTGTCGTTGGTGAGGTTGGCGGGTACGCCCGCGTCGACGTACGCGGCGACGGTGTCGGTGTCGCCCTGCCGGGCCAGGTCGAAGACCTTGGCCGCCAGCTGCAGCACCTCGGGGTCGTGTGCGTGCTCGATCGACTCGGGGCCCTGTGCGCCCGGGCTCTGCTCGCTCATGCCGTCGGCCTCCTGCTCTCGTGGTGTGCGCCTGCACTCGCCACTTTATGCAGGCCAGGGCCGCGAACGGCGAGTCGGCGGCAAGACGCCTCAGAACATGTCCGGGCACCAGGGCCGCCGCGCGGCCCGCAGCAGCGCGTCCGCCGTGGCCGGCGCGCCGGGCCGGTCCTCCTGGACCCGGCCGAGCGCCGCGAGCCGCGTGGCGGACTCGTCGCCCAGGTACAGCGAGCCCAGCTCCGCCACGTCCAGGGTGAGGTCGGCGGAGCGGGTGGTGCGGGTGCACGTGGCGCCGTCGGGCCCGGCGTCGAGGTGGTAGCGCCCCGCGGCGTACCCGGCGGCGTCCCGTACCTCCAGGACCAGCGACCCCGGCACCGCGTACGTCCGCGCCTCCAGCAGCCGCGGCACGTCCAGCGGCCGGATCCACAGGTAGTCGGCGTGCTCCTCGATGCTCGCGGCGCGCGGGTCGCCGAGCAGCAGCGGCAGAACGTCGTCCGGGGCGCGCGCCCCGGTCTTCACGTGCAGCGCCCAGTCGATCGAGTACAGAAAGTGCCACAGGGCGCGCTCCGCCTCCGGGGAGACCGCGATCAACTTGCTGACCTGGACGGTCTGCTCGGGCCGCTTGTGCTCCCAGTGGTCGTCCATGGTGTACGTGACCAGGCCGTCGACCGCACCGGCCGGGGAGCGGTACAGGGCGTGGAAGGGCTCCTTCCACTCCATCGCCGGCCACTGGACCTCACCGGTCGCCAGCTGCCACCAGCGCTCGTCACGCGTGACCGCGCCGTGCTGCCGGGTCCGGAAGCGGTCGTGGAGGGCCGGGCCGAGGGCGCGCACCTCCGCGGGGCTCGCGAAGTCCACCCGGCCGCCGCACTCGGGGCCGGAGTACCGGGAGCCGAGCTGGGCCCGGGCCACGTCGACGCGCCACTCCGTGAACCAGGTGGCGGGCCCGAAGCCGTACCGTCCGTAGATCGGGTACTCCGCGGCGATCAGCGTGGCCACCGCCTCGCCGCGCTCCTTCGCCGCCGCCAGGTCCTGCGCCATCATCCGGCTGAGCAGACCGCGGCGGCGGTGCGTGGGGGAGACGGTCACCTGGGAGACGGCGTCGGCCGGCACCCGGGCGCCGCCCACGACCGTCAGCTCCTGGGGGAAGCTGCGGAAGGTCGCGATGCAGTGCCCGTCGTCGAAGCCGCCCTGCGTGCGGGTGAAGTCGGTGCCGGCCCGGCGGAATTCGACCTCTTCCTTGGTCAGCGTTCCCGGCGAGCGGGTGAAGCCGGTGGCCACCGCCTCCATCCAGCCGGAGAACTCCTCCTCGCCGACTGTGCGCACCTCAAGGCTCATACCCGTACGCTAGCCACACTCCTGACGGGTTGTCGCTCGGATTTCTGAGCCCGGCCGGCTGCCCGGCTCCCCCGGCCCGCTTCCCCGGCTGCCCGGCTCCTCGGTCCGCTGCCCGGCCCGGCCAGGTGCCGAAGACGCGGTCGCCCGCCCCCCCCTGGTGGCGCCGTTTCAGAACGCCGCCGCCCGGATCTCTCCCACGCGCTCGGCGCCGCCCGTCAGCGGGACGTCCGCGATGCGGTCGAGTACCGGGGCGTCGACGCCCATGAGGCGCAGCGTGCGGGCCAGGATCGGGCCGAGCGTGCGGGTCGCGCCGTCGTCGACCTTGAAGGCCAGCGCGCGGCCGTCGGGCAGCGCGAGCGCCTGTACGGCCTCGGCGCCCATCTTCGACAGCACGCCCGGCAGCTCCTGCATCAGCCAGGTGTCGGGGCGGCGGGTCCCGGCGACGTACTCCGGGTGGGCGCGCATCGCGTCGGCGACCCGGCGCTCGGGGGTGCCGGGCGCGGCCACGACGAAGTGCCGGTACGCGCGCGCCAGGCCGGTCAGCGAGAGGGCCATCAGGGGCGCGCCGCAGCCGTCGGTGCCGATGTGGTCGACGGCCTCGCCGCTGGCGTCCCGTACGGCCTGCAGGACCAGCTGCTGGAGCGGGTGGTGCTGGTCGAGGTAGCTCTCCAGGGGCCAGCCGTTCTGCGCGCAGGCGGCGAGCATCGCGGTGTGCTTGCCGGAGCAGTTCATGGTCAGCGGCTCGCGGACCTTGCCGGCGGCGAGGTAGTGCTCCGCCTCGACGGGGTCGAGCGGCAGGTCGGGCGGGGTCTGCAGCTGCTCGGGCGCGAGGTCGTACTCGGCGAGCATCTTCTGCACGAGATCGAGGTGAAAGCTTTCTCCGGAGTGGCTGGCGGCGGCCAGGGCCAGGCGCTCGCCGGAGAGGTCCAGGCCCGCGCGGAGGATCGCGGCGGCCTGCATCGGCTTGTTCGTGGAGCGCGGGAAGACCGGCGAGGCGACGTCACCGAGCGCCAGGTCCACGCTGCCGTCGGCGGCCAGCACGACCAGCGAGCCGCGGTGCACGCCCTCGACGAAGCCGGAGCGGACGACCTCGGCGAGCACGGGCGGGAGGGACGGCTGCTGCTCGGTTATCGCACCGGGGGTGTCGGCGGAGGAGGTCATCGCGGGCCTTCCGGGGTCGCGGACCCGCCTCCCGCGGGGACCGCAGGGCCGAGGGCCGCGGGTCAGGAGAGCAGGTCGTCTACTTGTGCTTCCCCTTCACGGTACCTGCGGGCGATCTCCGCGCTGCAATCGTCGGCCGTACGCTGGAGCGACTGGCGGCGCAGCGAGACCTGCTGCTCGTACTGGACCAGCCGGCCCATCGCCTCCCGCAGCTCGGCATCCGTGCGCGCTCCCAGGTCGGAGAGCTCGACCTCGCCGAGCATGTCCTCGGCCAGCCGGCGGTACTCCTCGCTGTGCGGCGTCCCGACCGTCACGTGCCGGGCCGAGGAGCGGTGCCGCGAGGGCTCGTCCGTCAGGATCTCCGGCAGCCGGTCCAGGACGGTGGTCTCCGGCGCGGCACGGCGGGCCGCCTCCGCGCGGAGGATGTCGATCCGGCCCTGGAGCAGCCGCCGTACGTAGCTGAGGTCGGCCTCCTCCTGCTGCGCGTCCCGGCGCAGTTTGCGGATCTCGGGCAGGCCGAGCCCGGAGAGGTCGGGCCGGGGGGCCGGACGGAAGCGGTCGCGTTGCAGCGGGGGGCGGGGCTGTGCCGGTCCAGCGGGGAGCATGGGGCCATCCTCGGTGCGGTCGCCGGGCCGGTTCCGGCGCCCGGACGGGGGCGCCGGCTCGGGCCGGGACGTGGACGTCGTCGTCGGCGGGGGCAGGGGCCCGCGGGCGGAGGCCGCCGCTGCCCCTTGGGCGGATGTACGGGCAAATGGTACGGAACCGGAGGGTGTCTGCCCGGCGCCGGCGGTGCTCATGCGTGTGTCCGTCCCCTCGTGCGGCGCGGTCCGGAGCCACGTGGTCCCCGTGTCCCCGCGCACCGCGTGCACGCATCGTGCCACCACCGGCGGTGCGCGCGCAGGGTCATTGACCGGCGAACGGTCCGTGTGGGGGTAAGACGCGTGCCGCGGTTGGGCTGTCCGGGTGGTGCCGGCGCGTCGCACCCGCCGGGGTGGCCTGGGGTGGCGACCCGGCATCATGGCGGTATGCGAGCAGTGGTGCAGAGGGTGAACGGTGCACGCGTCGACGTGGCGGGCGAGACGGTCGGCGAGATCGTGGGGGAGGGGCTGTGCGTCCTGGTCGGCGTGACGCACGACGACACCCCGGAGAAGGCCGCGCAGCTGGCACGCAAGCTGTGGTCGGTGCGCATCCTCGACGGTGAGAAGTCCTGCTCGGACACGGGCGCCGGGCTGCTGGTGATCAGCCAGTTCACGCTCTACGGGGACGCCCGCAAGGGCCGCCGCCCCACCTGGAACGCGGCGGCGCCGGGGCCGGTCGCCGAGCCGCTGGTCGACGAGGTCGTCACGCAGCTGCGGGCGCTCGGCGCGCACGTGGAAACGGGCCGGTTCGGCGCGGACATGAAGGTCTCGCTGACGAACGACGGCCCGTTCACGGTGCTCCTGGAGGTCTGACGCGCCTCCTGCGGCCCGGGCCCGTCGGGACGGGCCCGGCGCGGCCCGGCGCGGCCTAAGGCTCGACCACGGCCTCCTGGGCCGCCGCCGTGGCGTCCGCCAGCAGCTCGGCGTCCACCGGCACGTTCCGCTTGACCAGGGCCAGCGCGATCGGCCCCAGCTCGTAGTGGCGGGCCGAGGTCGTGACGAAGCCGATCTGGCGCCCCTCGGGGCCGTCGGCCGCCAGCCGGACCGGCGCGCCGTGCCCCGGCAGCTTCACCTCGCTGCCGTCCAGGTGCAGGAAGACCAGCCGGCGCGGCGGCTTCCCCAGGTTGTGGACGCGGGCGACGGTCTCCTGGCCGCGGTAGCAGCCCTTCTGGAGGTGCACGGCCGTGCCGATCCAGCCCAGCTCGTGCGGGATGGTGCGGTGGTCGGTCTCCAGGCCGAGCCGCGGCCGGTGCGCCTCGACGCGCAGCGCCTCCAGGGCCAGCACGCCGATCGCGGGGCCGTGCGCGGCCGCGAAGTCCTCCAGGGAGGCGCGCGGCAGGAACAGGTCGCGGCCGTGCGGGGTCTCCCGTACGGCGGCGGCGTCCGCGGGCGTCTCGGTGATGGAGCCGGCCGGCAGGTGCACGACGGCCAGCTCGTCCGTCCGGTCGGCCACCTCGACCCGGTAGAAGAACTTCATGCTCTCCAGGTACGCGACCAGCGCTTCCTGGGTGCCGGGCTCGGTGTGCAGCCAGGTGGTCTCGCCGTCGTCGACGAGGTAGAGCGCGTGCTCGATGTGGCCGTTGGCGGAGAGGATCAGGGCCTCGGTGGCGTGGCCCGGCGCCAGCTCGCTGACGTGCTGGGTGAGCAGCAGGTGCAGCCAGCTCAGCCGTTCGGGGCCGGAGACGGCGACCACGCCGCGGTGCGAGAGGTCCACGAAGCCGGCGCCGTCGGCGAGGGCGCGTTGCTCACGGAAGAGGTCGCCGTAGTGCGCGGCGACGCCTTCGTCGGGGGCCTCGGCGGGGACGGCACCGGGGAGCGACAGCAAAGGGCTCTTCATGCCGACCAGCCTACGTCCCGGTAGTACCGGGAGGTCAGTCCGTACCGGGTGCCGCGGAGTCCTCGGTGCCGGCCGCTTCCCCGGCGTCCGCCGCCCCGGCGGCTTCGGCGGTGCACTTGCGGCACCGGCCGAAGATCGCGAAGTGCTTCAGGTCCGTGTCGAAGCCGAACGTCTCCTGCAGCGTCTCCCGGAAGGGCGCCGCCACCGCGAGGTCGGCCTCGATCACGTCCGTGCAGTCCCGGCACACCAGGTGGATGTGGTGGTGCCGGTCGGCGAGGTGGTAGGTGGGCGCGCCGTGCCCGAGGTGGGCATGGCTGACCAGTCCGATCTCCTCCAGCAGCTCCAGCGTGCGGTAGACCGTGGAGATGTTGACCCCGCCCGCCGTCCTGCGCACCTCGGTGAGGATCTCGTCGGGCGTGGCGTGCTCCAGCCGGTCGACGGCCTCCAGCACCAGTTGCCGCTGGGGCGTCAGACGGTACCCGCGCTTGCGGAGGTCGCTCTGCCAGTCGGTGGTCACCACGCCCCCAGTGTAGGTACGCCCGTCGGCGGGCCGTTACGGCTTGTAGGGCGTGCCGTCGGGGTTGAAGAAGGAGACGCCGTCGGGCATGTCGTCGGGCAGGTTCTCCGCCCACTCCTTGAGCTCGGCGCCGGAGTCGGCGACCTTCTTCAGGTGGGCCGACATGTACGGGCGCAGCGGGACGTCCGGGGTGGCCTTCTCGCCGACCCACATCAGGTCGCTGTTGACGTAGCCGTACAGCCGCTTGCCGCCGCTGTACGGGCCGGCCGCCTCGGTACGCGCCACGGCGTCCGTGACCAGGTCGATCTGCGGCTTCTGGTCGGCCAGCTCGCCGTACCAGACCTCCACGACGCCCTGGTCGCGGATCATGACGATCTCGACCTTGCGGTCCTTGTCGACGCGCCAGTAGCCGCTCTCGGTCTCCAGCGGGCGGACCTTCTTGCCCTCGCTGTCGAGCACCCAGCTGTGCGAGGTGTACTCCAGGAAGTCACGGCCGTCGTGGGTGAACGTCACCTGCTGCCCGAAATTGCACTTCTCGGTGCCGGGGAAGTCGGCGACGCCCGCGCCCTCCCAGTTGCCCAGGAGGAAGGCCAGCGGGACGAGGGCCGGGTTCAGGTCGGACGGGATCTCGATCATGAGAGCTCAGGCGATCTATAGGAGGTGGACAGTCTCGGTCCGTACGCGTCAGCGCTGGCCCTGGTACAGCTTCTTCCAGGTCAGACCGGCGAACGCGACGACGGCCACGGCGACCAGGACGAGCAGGGTGGTGAAGAATGCCTCAAGCACGAGCGCGCTCCTCGGACGGAGTGAGGGTGTACGGACCAGGGGTGAGTCTAGTCGCCGCAGGGAGCGGCGGCGCTGTGAGGTCCGCCCCAGCGGACCCGGCGGGGCTCACCGGTGGTCCTTGTCGTCCAGCTCGCGCCACCAGCGGTCGGACTCCGGATCACCGGACTCGTCCCACCAGCGCTCACCCGGATCCCTGCGATTGGCCACGATCGCGGCGAACGGCGGGATGACCATGGCGACGACGCACATCGCCACCGCCGCGGGAACGGACCACAGCCGCACGACGCCCCACGCCAGGACGAAGAGCGCGATGCAGGTGGCCATCATGGCGTAGTACCTGCGATGCCGGCGCTGGACGGACATACCTCCACGGTAGATCCGCCGGGCGGGCCTGAACAGCGCTGCGCCCTCCGTACGGGAAACCGTACGGAGGGCACAGCGAAGCGGGGAGGGCCGCACCCCCAGCCAAGGCGTCCAAACCCCTGGAGTGCGGCCCCCGGCCGTGTGCGGACCGTCGGGGACGGCCTGCGTCAGACGGCGATGGCGACCTCGGCGAGACCGCCCTTCTGGGCGACCACGGTGCGGTCGGCGGTACCGCCCGGGACGAGCGCGCGCAGCGTCCAGGTGCCCTCGGCCGCGTAGAAGCGGAACTGTCCGGTCGCCGAGGTGGGGACCTCGGCGGTGAACTCGCCGGTGCTGTCCAGCAGGCGCACGTAACCGGTGACGGGCTCGCCGTCCTTGGTCACGCTGCCCTGGATCGTGGTCTCACCGGGCTTGATGGTCGACGCGTCGGGGCCGCCGGCCTGTGCTCCACACATGGGTATTCCTTGAGGGGTGTAGGGAAGGGTCGGGGCTTACTTGTTGGCGCCGAGCTCGATCGGCACGCCCACCAGCGAGCCGTACTCGGTCCAGGAGCCGTCGTAGTTCTTGACGTTCTCCTGGCCCAGGAGCTCGTGCAGCACGAACCAGGTCAGCGCGGAGCGCTCACCGATGCGGCAGTAGGCGATGGTGTCCTTGGCCAGGTCGACCTGCTCGTCCTCGTAGAGGGCCTTGAGCTCCTCGTCGGACTTGAAGGTGCCGTCGTCGTTGGCGTTCTTCGACCACGGGATGTTGCGGGCGCTCGGCACGTGGCCGGGACGCTGCGACTGCTCCTGCGGGAGGTGCGCCGGGGCGAGCAGCTTGCCGCTGAACTCGTCGGGGGAGCGGACGTCCACCAGGTTCTTGTTGCCGATCGCGTTCACGACGTCGTCGCGGAAGGCGCGGATCGAGGTGTCCTGCGGCTTGGCCTTGTACTCGGTCT
Source organism: Streptomyces sp. Ru73 (assembly GCF_002920575.1). Classification (GTDB taxonomy): domain Bacteria; phylum Actinomycetota; class Actinomycetes; order Streptomycetales; family Streptomycetaceae; genus Streptomyces. Next base: position 44,259 of record NZ_PQSQ01000015.1, read on the forward strand.
TCGGGCGGTTCGGCACCTGCGAGCCGTCGACCAGGTCGCGGGAGTCCAGCTCCCACTTCTTGCGGCCGCCGTCGAGGAGCTTGACGTCCTGGTGGCCGTAGAGCTTGAAGTACCAGTACGCGTAGGAGGCGAACCAGTTGTTGTTGCCGCCGTAGAGGACGACGGTGTCGTCGTTGGCGATGCCCTTCTCCGACAGGAGCTTCTCGAAGCCCTCCTGGTCGACGAAGTCACGGCGCACCGGGTCCTGCAGGTCCTGCTGCCAGTCGATGCGGACCGCGTTCTTGATGTGGTTCTTGTCGTAGGCCGAGGTGTCCTCGTCCACCTCGACGATGACCACCTTGGGGTCGTCGATGTGGGCCTCGACCCAGTCGGCGTCGACGAGGACGTCGCTACGGCTCATGAGTTTCTCCTCCGGGGCAGTTGCGGATGCGCGGGTACGCCGGGTTGCGCGCGGCGGCATCGGAAGGCGCGCGGCGCTGCGCGGGAATACAAGCGGAATGGCCTCGCGGGCCGGGAGAACGGGTGGCAGAACCCGTCAGACAGAACGACAGAGCATGGCGGCGACGCGGCACAGGTCGACTGCCCGCCGCTTCGTGAGATCCGCCTGTCCCCGCGTACGGGAACGGCTCATCAGGCTCTGCATGCCACCGATCGTAAAGAGGGACGGCGGGGCGTGTCACCGGTGTGTCGAATGGTGAGACGAGTATGTCCGTGATGTGAAACCGGAGGGCGGGGCCGACCGTGCGCGGGCCGTCCGGCGGCGGGCGGGACGGCCTCGGCGGGTCGCGGTACGGACAGCGCTGTCTCAGCTACTGGACGCTCCCGCCCCGGCGCTCGGCCCGGAGGGCCGGCCCGGGGGCGTCAGGCCAGGAGCACGGCCGGCCCGGGAGCCCGGCGGATCAGCCCGTGAGCTTGACGTCCGTGCCGGTCGCGGAGATCGCTATGCCGTCCCGGGTGGTCGTCACCTTGTCCAGCTTCAGCCCGGCCGGCAGCTCGCCCAGCTTCCAGTCGTGGTCCGTACGGGCCCGGACCTTGTCCTCGCAGCCGGGGATCGCGGTGCACAGCGTCGGCAGCTTGTCGGCACGCAGCCGTATCGTGTCGCCGCCCACCGTGGAGACCGTGCCGACCACGTCGAGGGAGTCCAGCACGGGAACGTCCGGGGAGATCTTGACCTGGCTCTTGCCGCCGCCCGCGCCGCCGTAGGAGATACGGACGCCGTCCCCGGCCGCCCGCGTCAGGTCGTCGTACCCGATCCGGGCCTCGCCGGTCGCCGAGGCCGCGCTCTCGACGGAGGTGTAGTCGCCGCTGAGCCGTACGTCGTGGAACTGTGCCGACAGCTCCTTGACCCGCAGGCGGTGGCCCTCGGCGCTGGCCTCGATGGCGCCGAGCGAGGCGTCGACCTCGGTGAGGCTGTGGCCCGCGACCTGGGTGAGGAAGGGGAAGCCCTTGATCGACACCTGTGGCGCCTCGGCCAGGCCCAGGCTGCCGCGGATCTTCTCGGCGGCCTTGTCCTCGGCGAAGTTCACCGCGAGCCGGTCGGCGGCCACGAACAGCCCGCCGAGCACGACCAGCAGCACCAAGAGCCCTCTCAGAGCACGCATCGAACCCCTTCCCCCCATGCTTCGGTGTGACGCCGAGCCTAACCGGGCACCTCGCGCGACGGCACGAACCGGCCGGTCACCCTCCCCCCTAGGGAGCGTGACCGGCCGGATGAGGTTCCCGTGACCGCCGGGAAAGTTGTCCGTCCGCGGACGGAGGGGGGTCAGCCCAGGACGCGGCCCAGCACGTAGACCGCGGGGGCGGCGAGCGCCAGCGGCAGCGCGACGCCGGCCGTCAGGTGCACGAACCGCGAGGGGTAGTCGTAGCTGGCGACCCGCAGGCCGATGAGCGCGCAGCCGCCGGCCGCGAGGCCGAGGAACGCGCCGGCCGCGCCGTGGCCGCCGAACTGACCGGCCGCGATGCCCGCGCCGGTCGCGGCCAGCAGCGCCAGCACCAGCGAGACGGGGCCCGGCAGCGGCAGCGCCCGGGCGAGCACAGCCACCGCCACCGCCGCGGCACCGGTCACCGTGGCGTGCGGTGCGGCCGCCAGGTGGCCGGCGGCGAGCACCGCCAGCGCGGAGGAGGCCAGCCCCGCCGTCAGCGCGTACATCCGCTCGTCCGCGCTCTGGCGGTTGCGCAGCTGCAGGACGAGGACGAGCAGGCACCAGACGCCGAGCGTGCCGATGCCCACCACGGGCGCGTCAGCGCGGTCGGTGACCAGCAGCGCCACATCGGTGACCAGACCGCCCAGGAACGCCAGCGCGATGCCCTGGCGGGCCGGCCACATGCCGTTCAGCCGGAACCAGCCGGCCGCCGTGACCGCCTGCAGGACCGCGACCACAGCGGCCGGGAACAGCCGGGGCAGCGGCGCCGCCAGCGCGAGCAGCACGGCGAGGCCCGCGGTGAGCACGGCCGGCTGGAAGCCCGGCGGGATGACCGGCGAGAGGCCGAGGGCACGGGCGCGCTGGTTCGGCGCGAGGTGCGAGAGGTCGTCGTCGGCCGGCGCGGGCTCCTCGTGCGCGGCGGGCTGCGGCGCCGGTGCCGGCTGGGCCGGGAACCGGTCGGTCGCCGCCGCGGCCGAGGCATGCGCCGGCTGACCCGCCTCGGTCTCCCAGGTCGCTCCGTCCCAGGTCTGGGTCTGCGGCGCGGCGTACGACGCCTGCGGCTGGGCGTACGGAGCCTGCGGCTCGCCGTAGGAAGGCTGCTGCGGCCGGTCGTACGGCGCCTGGGGATCGGCGTACGGCGCCTGCGGCTGCGCGTAAGGGTCGGTGTACGGGGCGGGCGCGCCGGCGTACGGGTCCTGGGCGTGGCCGTACGGGGCCTGCGGCGCTCCGCCGCCCTGCCCGTAGCCGTACCCGTGACCGCCGTACGCACCGTCGTCCTGCACCGGGCCCCCGTAGGAGCCGTACCGCTGTCCGTAAGGGTCGTGCTGCTGGTCGCTCATCTCGGCGCTCATCCTCCCGCGAACGGCGGGAGGACCTCGACGGTGCCGCCCTGGGACAGTGGGACCGCGGCGTGGTCGCGGCTGCCGACGGCGGTGCCGTCGACGAGGAACGAACAGCGCGCGAGGACGCGGGCGAACTCCGGGTTCCCGGCGTGTGCCGCGCGCGCCGCCTCCAGTGCCTCGGCGAGCGTGCTCGCGGCGTACGGCTCCTCGGCCGTGCCGGCCGCGGCCTTCGCCGCCGCCCAGTAGCGCACGGTGCCTGTTGTTGTCACGGACGGCCCCTTCTCGTTCGTTGCCGCCTCCATGATGGCGTACGCGGGCGGGCGCGCGGCTCCGGGCAAGCCTTGGCAAAGCCTCGGACCGGGACCTTCGTATGACAGAAATATCGGTTGCTGCGACGAAACGCTCGCATAGGCTTCGGCGGGTGCTGGTCCGACTCGCCATGGCGCATTTGCGCCCCCACAGACGCTCGATATCCCTGATCGTGCTGCTCCAGCTCGTCCAGACGCTGGCCACGCTCTATCTGCCGACCCTCAACGCCGAGATCATTGACAACGGTGTCGTCCAAGGCGACACCGGCTACATCCTGCAGACCGGCGGCCTCATGATCGCCGTGACGCTGCTGCAGATCGTCTGCGCGATCGGCGCCGTCTACTTCGGCGCCCGCACCGCCATGGCCCTGGGCCGGGACATCCGGGCCGCGGTCTTCGACCGGGTGCAGTCCTTCTCCGCGCGCGAGCTGGGCTCCTTCGGCGCGCCCTCGCTCATCACCCGCACCACCAACGACGTCCAGCAGGTCCAGATGCTGGTGCTGATGACCTTCACCATGATGGTCGCCGCGCCCATCATGATGATCGGCGGCGTCGTCATGGCCCTCAACCAGGACGTGCCGCTCTCCGGACTGCTCCTGGTCATCGTCCCCGTACTCGGCGTCCTGGTGGCGCTGATCGTACGGCGGATGCGCCCGCTCTTCCGGGGCGTGCAGGAGCGCATCGACACCGTCAACCGCGTACTGCGCGAACAGATCACCGGCATCCGGGTCATCCGCGCCTTCGTCCGCGACCAGCACGAGCGGACCCGCTTCGAGGGCGCCAACACCGACCTCTACGACGTCTCGCTGCGCGCAGGGCGTCTGATGTCCATGATGTTCCCGCTGGTCATGCTGATCGTGAACGTCTCCAGCGTGGCCGTCGTCTGGTTCGGCGGCCACCGCATCGACAGCGGCGGCATGGAGATCGGCGCGCTGACCGCCTTCCTCAGCTACCTCATGTACATCCTGATGTCGATCATGATGGCGACGTTCATGGTCATGATGCTGCCGCGCGCCGAGGTCTGCGCCGAACGCATCCAGGAAGTGCTCGCCACCGACACCAGCGTCACCCCGCCCGCCGCCGGCGTCACCGAACTGCGCCGCCACGGCGAGCTGGAACTGCGGGACGTCGAATTCCGCTACCCCGGCGCCGAAGAACCCGTCCTCAAGGACGTGTCCCTCGTGGCCCGCCCCGGCGAGACCACCGCCGTCATCGGCTCCACCGGCAGCGGCAAGTCCACCCTCCTCGGCCTGGTGCCCCGGCTGTTCGACGCGACCGGCGGCACCGTGCTGGTGGACGGCGAGGACGTACGCGACCTCGACCCGCGCACCCTCTCCGACGCCATCGGCCTCGTACCGCAGAAGCCGTACCTCTTCTCCGGGACCGTCGCGAGCAACCTGCGCTACGGCAAGCCCGACGCCACCGACGAGGAACTCTGGCACGCGCTGGAGACCGCGCAGGCCCGCGACTTCGTCGAGCGCATGGACGGCGGCCTCGACGCCGAGATCGCGCAGGGCGGCACCAACGTCTCCGGCGGCCAGCGGCAGCGCCTGGCCATCGCCCGCGCGCTGGTCCGCAGGCCCGAGATCTACCTCTTCGACGACTCCTTCTCCGCGCTGGACTACGCCACCGACGCCGCCCTGCGGGCCGCGCTGGCCCGCGAGACCGGCCGGGCGACCGTGGTGATCGTCGCGCAGCGGGTGTCGACCATCCGCAACGCCGACCGGATCGTGGTGCTCGACGAGGGCCGCGTCGTCGGCACCGGCACGCACACCGAACTGATGGCGGACAACGAGACGTACCGGGAGATCGTGCTCTCCCAGCTCACCGAGCAGGAGGCGGCGTGAGTACCCCGGCCAAGGGCGGCACCCCGGACAAGGGCGCGGCCCCGCAGCGGACGGCGGGCCCCAGACCCGGCGCGGGCCCGGCCCGCTTCATGGGCGGCCAGCCCACCGAGAAGTCCATGGACTTCAAGGGCTCGGGCAAGCGGCTGCTGCGCCAGATACGGCCCGAGCGCGGCATCGTCACGGTCGCGCTCGTGCTCGGCACGATCAGCGTGGCCCTGACCGTCGCCGGACCCAAGGTGCTCGGCCACGCCACCGACCTGATCATGGCCGGCATCGTCGGCCGTCAGCTCCCCGCCGGCATCACCAAGGAACAGGCCGTCGAGGCCCTGCGCCACCAGGGCAAGGACGGGCTCGCCGACATCCTCGGCACGATGCCGGTGAACCCCGGCCACGGCATCGACTTCGGCGCGGTCGGCACCGTCCTGCTGTGGGTACTGCTGATCTACCTGGCCTCCTCGGCGTTCGGCTTCGTACAGGCCCGCATCGTCACCAAGGTCGTCCAGCGCACCGTCTTCCGGCTGCGCGAGCAGGTCGAGGAGAAGCTGGCCCGGCTGCCGCTGAGCTACTTCGACAAGCAGCCGCGCGGCGAGGTGCTCTCCCGCGCCACCAACGACATCGACAACATCCAGCAGACCTTCCAGCAGACGTTCAGCCAGGTCGTCGCCTCGCTGCTGACCATCGTCGGCGTGCTGGCGATGATGTTCTGGATCTCGCCGCTGCTGGCCCTGGTCGCGCTGGTCACCGTGCCGGTCTCGGTGGTCGTCGCGACCCGGATCGGCAAGCGGGCGCAGCCGCAGTTCGTCCAGCAGTGGAAGACCACCGGCAAGCTGAACGCGCACATCGAGGAGATGTACACCGGCCACTCGCTGGTCAAGGTCTTCGGCCGGCAGCAGGAGTCCGCCGAGCTCTTCCGCAAGGAGAACGAGGCGCTCTACGAGGCGGGCTTCCGGGCGCAGTTCATCTCGGGCGTCATCCAGCCCGCGATGATGTTCATCGGCAACCTCAACTACGTCCTGGTGGCCGTGGTCGGCGGCCTCCGCGTCGCGGCCGGCGCGCTCTCCATCGGCGACGTGCAGGCGTTCATCCAGTACTCCCGGCAGTTCAGCCAGCCGCTCACCCAGGTCGCCTCGATGGCCAACCTGGTGCAGTCCGGCGTCGCCTCGGCCGAGCGGGTCTTCGAGCTGCTGGACGCCGACGAGCAGGAGCCGGACGCGAAGGAGGCCCCGCGCCCCGGCCACGTGTCGGGCAGGGTCGCCTTCGAGCACGTCTCCTTCCGGTACGACCCCGAGAAGCCGCTCATCGAGGACCTGTCGCTCGCGGTCAGCCCCGGCCAGACGGTGGCCATCGTCGGCCCCACCGGCGCCGGCAAGACGACGCTGGTCAACCTGCTCATGCGGTTCTACGAGGTGACCGGCGGCCGGATCACACTGGACGGCGTGGACATCGCCGCGATGGCCCGCGAGGAGCTGCGCGCGAACATCGGGATGGTGCTCCAGGACACCTGGCTCTTCGGCGGGACCATCGCCGAGAACATCGCGTACGGCGCGCCCGAGGGCACCTCGATGGACAAGATCGTGGAGGCCGCGAAGGCCACCCACGTGGACCGCTTCGTACGCACCCTCCCGGACGGCTACGACACCGTCATCGACGAGGAGGGCGGCAACGTCTCGGTCGGCGAGAAGCAGCTGATCACCATCGCCCGCGCGTTCCTCGCCGAGCCCGCGATCCTGGTGCTGGACGAGGCGACCAGCTCGGTGGACACCCGTACCGAGCTGCTCATCCAGCAGGCCATGGCGCAGCTGCGCGCGGGCCGGACGAGCTTCGTGATCGCGCACCGCCTGTCCACGATCCGCGACGCCGACCTGATCCTGGTCATGGAGTCCGGCACGATCGTCGAACAGGGCACGCACGACGCCCTGCTGGCCGCCGACGGCGCCTACGCGCGCCTGTACGCGGCCCAGTTCGCCGAGGCGGTCGCGGAGACGGACTGAGACCTCTGCCGCGCCCGCCCGCCGCTGTCAGACCCTCCCCGTACTGTGTTGAGAAGGGGACCCCAAAAATCCCCCATGGGGGAGAAGGCGGGGGAAACGGTACGGCTGAGGGGGAGGCGGCGGGGGGGGGGAGCGGTACGCCGCTGGGCAGGGGGGACAGGTGCGTACCCCGCGTCGTGATGGAGTCGGGGAAGCCGCCCCTCACCCGTGTTCGTTGAGCCAGCTCGCGATGCGGGTCAGGAGTTCTGGGGGTGCGGCGTTTTCCGCGTGGCCGTAGCCGGGTTCGATCCAGAGGTCGGTGGAGTCGGGGGCGGCGGCGGCCGCGAGGGCGCGGGGGTGGTCGAGCGGGAAGTACGGGTCGCGGTCGCCGTGCACGATCAGCAGCGGGGTCGGGGCGATCAGCGGCGCCGCCTCGGTGGGGGAGAGGGGCACCGGGTCCCAGCCGCGGGAGTGGATGCGGGTGTGCAGCCCGAGCCGGCCCACCAGGCGGCCCAGCGGCCGCTCCACCACCCAGTGCAGCCGCCGCATCGCCGCGGTACCCCGGTAGTACCAGCGAGCAGGGGCGCTCACCGCCACCACCATGTCGGTGTGCGCACCTGTGCGCCCCTCGTGCGCCTGGCGGTACTCGGCGGCGTGCCGGATCACCACCGAGCCGCCCATCGAGAAGCCCACGGTCGCCACCCGGGTGTGGCCCAGGATGCGCGCCCAGCGCACCGCGGCCGCCAGGTCCAGCACCTCCCGGTCGCCCACCGTGGACCGCCCGCCCGATCGGCCGTGCCCCCGGAAGGAGAACGTGACCACGGGGCTGTGCTGCGCGAACACGGCGGCGGCGCGGCGCAGCGCGGGGCGGTCGAGGGAGCCGGTGAAGCCGTGCGCGAGGACCACGACGAGGCCGTCGGGGGCGGCGGCCGGGGCGCCGGCGCGGGCCGGGCGCCGGGGGGTGTACTCGGCCTCGATGCACACGCCGTCGTCCGTCAACAAGGACACGCGCCGACCACTCGAAGTGATCGAAGGAACACAAGATCGCGCAAAGTCGGCCGACGGCTGGGAAGACATGTGGGCTATTCTGGCGGGCATGAAGGATCCGGGCAGCGTAGCCCCCGGATCCTTTTGTGCTTTCAGACGCGCCGCGCGCGGATGAGCGCAGGTGTGCTCCTTGGGCGCGGAGCGTACCGAAGCGCTCACGTTCCGGAGGCACGCGAACCTCGCAACGGCGCGGGGCCCGCGATGTGAGAAGCAGTGCCGCAAACGTCCTCGCAGGCAGGGACCGAGGAGGAACCGATGGGCGAGCGAAGCGTGCAGGAACACCGAACGGACAGGCAACGACGGACGACCCGGACGGGCGGTGAGCGACGATGAGCTCGCTGCTCCTCCTGACCAACGCTCTCCAGCCCTCCACGGAAGTGCTGCCCGCGCTCGGCCTCCTGCTGCACAGCGTGCGCGTCGCTCCGGCCGAGGGCCCGGCCCTGGTGGACACCCCCGGCGCCGACGTCATCCTCATCGACGGCCGCCGCGACCTCCCGCAGGTCCGGTCGCTCTGCCAGCTGCTGCGCTCCACCGGCCCCGGCTGTCCCCTCGTCCTCGTCGTGACCGAGGGCGGCCTCGCCGCCGTCACCGCCGACTGGGGCATCGACGACGTCCTGCTCGACACCGCGGGGCCCGCCGAGGTCGAGGCGCGGCTCCGGCTCGCCATGGGCCGCCAGCAGATCTCCACGGACGACAGCCCGATGGAGATCCGCACCGGTGACCTGTCCGTGGACGAGGCGACCTACAGCGCCAAGCTCAAGGGCCGGGTGCTGGACCTGACCTTCAAGGAGTTCGAGCTCCTGAAGTACCTCGCGCAGCACCCGGGCCGGGTCTTCACCCGCGCCCAGCTGCTGCAGGAGGTCTGGGGGTACGACTACTTCGGCGGTACGCGCACCGTCGACGTGCACGTACGGCGGCTGCGCGCCAAGCTCGGCCCGGAGCACGAGTCGCTCATCGGCACCGTGCGCAATGTCGGCTACCGCTTCGTCGTACCGGAGAAGGTCGAGCGGGCCGCCGAGGAGGCCAAGGGGAAGGCCGCGCAGCAGGCCGCGCAGCAGACCGGGCGCCCGGCCGCCGGGGCCGCGGACGAGGCCCGCGAGCACGCCGCCGACCGGAGCGCGGCGACCAGCGGCGCACGCCCTGCCGACCGCTAGCACCACCCGCGTAGACTGCCGCGCGTGGCCAAGGTGACGCGGGATGATGTGGCGAGGCTGGCGGGGACGTCCACCGCCGTGGTGAGTTACGTCATCAACAACGGACCGAGGCCGGTCGCCCCGGCCACGCGCGAGCGGGTGCTCGCCGCGATCAAGGAGCTGGGCTACCGGCCGGACCGCGTCGCGCAGGCCATGGCCTCCCGGCGTACCGACCTCATAGGGCTCATCGTTCCCGACACCCGGCAGCCGTTCTTCGCGGAGATGGCGCACGCGGTGGAGCGTGCCGCCTCCGAGCGCGGCAAGATGGTGCTGGTCGGCAACGCCAACTACGAGGACGAGCGCGAGGTCCACTACCTCCGCGCCTTCCTCGGGATGCGGGTCGCGGGGCTCATCCTGATCAGCCAGGGCCCTAGTGAGCACGCCGCCGCCGAGATCGACACCTGGGACGCCCGTGTGGTGCTGCTGCACCGCCGGCCGGACGCGATCGACGACGTCGCCGTCATGGCGGACGACATCGGCGGCGCCCAGCTCGCCACCCGCCACCTGCTGGAGCACGGCCACCCCTACGTCGCGTTCTTCGGCGGTCTGGAGGAGACGCCGAAGTCCGGCGACCCGGTCACCGACCACGTCAAGGGCTGGCAGCGGGCCATGCAGGAGGCCGGCCGCTCGACCGAGGGCCGGTACTTCCAGGCTCCGTACAACCGCTACGAGGCGTATCCGCTCGCGCTGAAGCTGCTCGACGGCCCGGACCGGCCGCCGGCGATCATGTGCGCCACCGACGACCAGGCCATCGCCGTGCTGCGCGCGGCGCGTGAGCTGCGCATCGACGTGCCGGGCGAGCTGGCGGTGGCGGGCTTCGACGACGTGAAGGAGGCGGCGCTGACCGATCCGCCGCTCACCACGATCGGCTCGGACCGTGAGGCGATGGCCCGTACGGCGGTGGACCTGGTGCTGGACGACGCGCTGCGGCTGGCCGGGTCGCGCCGGGAGCGGCTGCGCCAGTACCCGTCCCGGCTGGTGGTCCGCCGGTCCTGCGGCTGCGGGGGCTGACCTCCGCGCGGGGGCGTCTTTATACCGGGCATACCGACTTCTGCCGGACCTCTCAGGGTGCTCTCAGCTCCTTCTCATGCACGGCTCGCAGAGTGGTGGACATGACCGAGAGCTACCGCCGAAGCGGCGAAGAGACCCCGCAGTACGACACCCGTCGGTCGACCCCGTACGCGTCCTTCGGCCCGTACGGCCAGGGGCAGGCGGCCTGTCCGCCGCCGCCCCCGTACGCTCCGCCGGGCGCGCCCGCCGACGGTGGTCCCGAGGACGCCCCGCGCCGCCGGATGCGCCGCCCCGTCGCGCTGATCGCGGCGGTCGCGCTGGCCTCCGGTCTGATCGGCGGCGGCAGTGCCGCGCTCATCGAGGGCGCCACGCAGGGCGCCGGCAGCAGCGGCCAGAGCACCGCCGTGGTCAACGCGGGCGCCACCACCGGCAACGGGGTCTCCTCGGTGGCGAAGGCGGTCAGCCCCGCCATCGTCGAGATCAAGGCCCGGACCGCCGACGGCCGGTCCACCGGCTCCGGCGTCGTCCTCACCGGCGACGGCGAGATCATCACCAACAACCACGTGGTCTCCGGCGCGGACACCGTCTCCGTCTCCTTCAGCGACGGCTCGACCAGGACCGCGCGGGTCGTGGGCACCGACCCGGACAAGGACCTGGCGCTGATCAAGGTCAAGGGCGCCAAGGACCTCACGCACGCCACCCTCGGCGACTCCAGCAAGCTGGCGGTCGGCGACCAGGTCGTCGCGATCGGCTCGCCCGAGGGGCTCACCGGCTCGGTGACCAGCGGCATCGTCTCCGCGCTCAACCGCGACGTGACCGTGCCCAAGGAGGACCAGGGCCAGCAGCAACAGCAGCAGGGCCAGGGCGACATACCGTGGCCGTTCGAGTTCGGCGGCAACCAGTACAACGGTGACACCGGCGACTCGACCACGTCCTACAAGGCGATACAGACCGATGCCTCGCTCAACCCCGGCAACTCCGGCGGTGCCCTGATCGACATGTCCGGCCGGATCATCGGCATCAACTCCGCCATGTACTCGCCGTCCAACGCCACCAGCAGCACCGCCGGCAGCGTCGGCCTCGGCTTCGCCATCCCGATCAACACCGTCAAGGCCGACCTGGACAACCTGCGCTCCGGCGGCAGCGGCAGCTGAGGAGCGGCGGCCGCACCTGAGAAGCTGGGGACGCAACCGTCCGCTTCCCGTACATACCGAGGACCCGACACCCATGAGCGCCGCCGAGCAGGGCGAGACGTCCGCCCGCATCCTGATCGTCGACGACGAGCCCGCCGTCCGCGAGGCGCTGCGGCGGTCGCTCGCCTTCGAGGGGTACGCCACCGAGGAGGCCGTCGACGGCCTGGACGCGGTGGAGAAGGTGGCCGCTTTCCGGCCCGAACTGATCGTGCTGGACGTGCTGATGCCGCGGATGGACGGCCTGACCGCGGCCCGCAGGCTGCGCGCGAGCGGGCTGACCGTGCCGATCCTGATGCTCACGGCCCGCGACACGGTCGGCGACCGGGTCACCGGACTGGACGCGGGCGCCGACGACTACCTGGTCAAGCCGTTCGAGCTGGACGAGCTGCTGGCCCGCATCCGGGCGCTGCTGCGCCGCAGTTCGTACGCTGCGGCGGCCGGCGCCACGCCCGACGAGGGTGACACGCTCACCTTCGCCGACCTGACGATGAACCTGGCCACCCGCGAAGTCACCCGCGGCGGCCGTCCGGTGGAGCTGACCCGCACCGAGTTCACCCTGCTGGAGATGTTCCTGGCCCATCCGCGCCAGGTCCTCACCCGTGAGCAGATCCTCAAGGCCGTCTGGGGCTTCGACTTCGAGCCCTCCTCCAACTCCCTGGACGTGTACGTGATGTACCTGCGGCGCAAGACCGAGGCGGGTGGCGAGCCGCGGCTGGTGCACACGGTGCGCGGCGTCGGGTACGTCCTGCGGTCCGGCGGTGCCGAGTGAACCTGCGCGAGAGGGCGGCCCAGCGCTACCGCCGGCTGCCCCTGCGGTCCCGGCTGGCGATGCTCACCGCGCTCGCCGTCGCGCTCGCGGTGGCCGCCTCGGCCGCCGCCTGCTGGGTGATCACCCGCGACCGGCTCACCGAGCAGTTGGACGGGACGCTGAGCAAGGTCAGCGTGGACGGCTCGTACGTACGGGCGCTGAGCGCCGAGTGCAACGGCATCACCCAGGGCGTGCGCTTCCCGCCCACGCCGTACACGGTGCAGCTGGTGTCGGTGGACGGCCGGGTGTGCACCTCCTCGGAGAAGTCGCAGATCCCCGCTTCGGCCGCGGACGTCCAGGTCGCGCGGGGCAGTGCCCCCGAGGCGCTGCACACCGCACGGGCCGCCGACGGCGCGGAGATGCGGGTGTCCACGAAGCCGTACGACGGCCCGGCCACCGACGCGTTCGGCAACCAGGTGGCGGTGTCCGTCGCCGCGCCCATGGACCAGGTCACCCGGCCGCTGAACCAGCTCGCGCTGGTCCTGCTGATCGTGTGCGGGGTGGGCGTGCTGGGCGCGGCGACCACCGGCCTGTGGGTGGCCAGGGCGGGCCTGAAGCCGGTGGACCGGCTCACCGCCGCCGTCGAGCACGTCGCCCGCACGGAGGACCTGGCGGTCCGCATCCCCACCGAGGGCGAGGACGAGATCGCCCGGCTCTCCCGGTCCTTCAACTCCATGACCGCGGCGCTCGCCGCCTCCCGCGACCTCCAGGCGCAGCTCATCGCGGACGCGGGCCACGAGCTGCGTACCCCGCTGACCTCGCTGCGCACCAACATCGACCTGCTGGAGCGCAGCGAGCGCACCGGCCGGGCCATCCCGGCCGAGGACAAGCTCGCCCTGCTGGACTCGGTGAAGGCCCAGATGGGCGAGCTGGCCGCGCTCATCGGCGATCTCCAGGAGCTGTCCAGGACGCCCGACCACGGGGCCGCGGGGCAGAGCGCGCCGCCGGTCGTCGCGCTGCACGACATCGCGGCGGCGGCGCTGGAGCGGGCCCGGCTGCGCGGCCCGTCCCTCACCCTCGACGCCGCCCTGGACCCCTGGTACGTACGGGCCGACCCGGCGGCGCTGGAGCGCGCCGTGGTCAACCTGCTGGACAACGCCGTGAAGTTCAGCCCGTCCGGCGGCACGGTCGAGGTGCGCCTCAAGGACGGCCTGCTGACCGTGCGGGACCACGGCCCCGGCATTCCGGCGCACGAACTCCCGCACGTCTTCGAGCGGTTCTGGCGCTCGCCCTCCGCGCGCAGCCTGCCGGGCAGCGGCCTCGGGCTGTCGATCGTGGCCCGCACCGCCCAGCAGGCCGGCGGCGGCGTCCGGCTGCGCCCCGCCGAGGGCGGCGGCACGCTGGCGGAACTCACCCTGCCGGGGGCCGCGGTGCCGCCCCCGGAGGAGCCGCCGACGGCCGGGTGAGGTTCAGCGGGCGAAGCGGCTCAGCGGGCGAAGCCCGACCCCAGCGCCGCGCCCGCCTCGGGGCCGCCGAGCGCACCGGGACCGTAGGAGACCACGCCCTTCGTGGTCAGCCCGGTGGTGGCACCGCGGAGGGCCCACACCGCGCCGGTGTTCTTCGGGGTCGTGCCGTCCTCGCCCGGCGCGCCGGCCGCGAGGTCGGCCTTGCCGTCGCCGTCGGTGTCCAGCAGCGAGACCGCCTCGCCGAACCGGTCACCGGCCTCGGCGACGCCCGGGACGCCCGCGGTGTCCTGGTGGAAGGACTGCGCGCCGGTGCCGGTCAGGCCGCCCTTGCCGCCCTTGAGCAGGACGGTGCTGCCCGCGTCCTTCAGGTTCGCGCCGGAGGCGGAGGTCAGGTCCTCGTACGGGACGCCGACCGCGACGTCCGCGTACCCGTCGCCGTTCACGTCGCCCGCGCTGAGCGAGTAGCCGAACTGGTCGCCCTCCTCGCCGGCACCGGGTACGCCCGCGCTGTCCTGGGTGAGCGTCGTGGTGCGCTTGCCCGGGCCGTCCGGCGAGCCGTACGCGACCTTGACGGTGCCCTTGTCGTACGGGAGGTCCTCGACGACGCCGCCGGGGACCGGGCGGTATATGAGGTCGCCGTAACCGTCCTTGTCGACGTCGCCGACGGTGGCCGACGCCGCGTCCGGCAGCGCGGTGGAGGTGGTGGCGAGGCCGTCCTTGCCGCCCTTCCACAGCTCGCTGGACTCCGACCGCTCCTCGAACTCGTGCATGCTGACCAGGTCGTCCCGGCCGTCCCCGGTGAGGTCGCCGGCCACCAGTTCCGAGGAGCGGAAGAGGTGGTCGGTCAGGAGGTCGGCGGTCCGGGCGGGCGCGCCGGCCCGGGTGAACGGCCCGTACATCACGTGCAGCCCGGAGGACTCGGTCCCGTCGCCGTCGGTGTCGGAGACCAGGTCGGCGTGGCCGTCGCCGTCGAAGTCACCGGCGGTGAGGTTGCCGCCGTCGGTGCCCTGGAGGGTGGCGGCGCCGCCCTTGCCGTCGGTGGAGCCCCACAGGACGTAGGCCTTGCCGCCGCCGTTGACGGCGAGGTCGCTGGTGCCGTCGCCGTCCAGGTCGCGGGCGACGGTGCGGTCGCCGAACCGGTTGTTCTCGCCGGGGTCGCCGGGCACGCCCGGGGTGGCGAGGCTGATGACCTGGTGCTTGCCGGTGGCCGCGCCGGAGGCGGAGCCGTAGACCACGGTGACGTAACCGGCCTTGGCCTTGCCGCCGACGGTGGCCTCGGGCGCGCCGGCAACGATGTCGGCGTAGCCGTCGTGGTTGAAGTCCGCCTGGGGTGCGGTACCGGCCGGGCCCTTGGCCGCGGCGGCCGCGGCGGCGTCGGCGGGGGCCGCGGTCGCCGGGGCGGCGAGCGCGAGCGGGGCGGTGATCAGGGCGGCCACCACGGCGCAGCGCGCTGCGGTGGGGGTGGAGCGGTGGCGCACAGTTCCTCCTGTGGTCGGCACCCGGACACCCCGGGTGCACCTGCCGTACACCCCCTACGACGTCAGTGGTGCGCGCGTGGTTGTACGCACACGCCTCATCTGCCCCTGAAGTCCCTTAGCGCTGCCCGTTTTTCGCGGTGTCCCCGAACGGAAGGTCCTTGCCCGAGAGCCGGGCGCGGATGCCGTCGCGCTCCACGGAGATGGTGCGCAGCCGTACGTCACCGGGGGTGGCCGGGAGGCGGAAGGAGAGGTCGAAGCGGTCGGCGATCTCCGGCTTGGTGAGCCCGGCGAGGCCGCCGAGGATCTTCGGGTCGATGCCGACCTTCCTCAGCAGCCAGGGGTGGTCGGCCACCACGTCGACGAGGTTGACCTTCATCAGCTTGCCGATGAAGCGGGGCGTGCCGATGAGGTCGTGCAGCTTCTGCTCGTTGTGCAGCGCGGCGTCGATGGTCGCGGGCGGGATGCCGATGCGGTCGGCGATGGCCGGCACGCCGAGCATGGCCTTGATCTTGGCCGCCTCCTGGCTGAGCCGGCGGGCCGTCTTGCGGGTGAGCTGCAGTCCCTCGCCCTTGCCGGTGCCGGGGCGGTAGACGGCGATGTCGCCGATGTCCAGCCGCATCCCGCTGATCTCGGTGGAGATGCCGCGGTCGCCGGCCTGCCGGATGCGGGCCGTGGCGTGCATCCGCAGTTCGTGCCCGGCGATCGGCAGTCCGCCCTCGGCGCGTACCGCGTCCGGCCCCAGCTCGCTGAACTTCACCTGTGAGGCGCCCAGTTCGCGGTTCATGTCCTCGAAGGAGAGCAGGACGTCGCCGTGCATCCGGCCGACGGTGCCGCCCTTGAGCGAGGTGGGCAGGTCGCCGTCGAGGGTGACGTCCTCCGCCGTCGCCTCGAACTTGGCGAGCGAGACCCGGTCGGCGGCGAGGTCGGGGATGGTCACCCGCACCCGGTCCAGCCGCTTGTCGGCGACCTGGGTGAGGAAGGGGAAGCCCTCGATGTCCACCTCGGGGTCGGCCGCCAGGTGCAGCGAGTCCTTGAGCTTCTCGGCCGCCTTGTTCTGCGCGTAGAGCACGGCGAACCGGTCGGCGAGACCGGCGAAGGAGGCCGCCACCAGGACGGTGGCGACCAGCTTCGCGGCGAGCGGCACGGCGGCGAACCAGCCGCGGCCGCGCCGGGACTTGCGGTGGTTGGGCGGGGACCAGGCGTCGTCGTCCTCGGTGTCCGGGCGCAGCCCGAGCCCCAGGGGGTCGTCACTGTCGTCGCGCGCGTCGAGGTGGCGGCGCGCGGGGCCCAGGTCCGGCTCGGGGTCGGCCAGCCCGGCGAGCTCCGCGTACGGGTTGACCGGCGCGAACTCGCGGGTGTCGCCGGGCCCGCCGGGGGCGGCCTCGGACGCGCGGGGCTCAGCTGCTTCCCGCGCGTCCTGGGGTGCAGGTGATGCGGATATGCGTGTGGGGGGTCGCATCGGCACATCCCACCATGCGTACGGCCATCGAACGCAAGTCCTACTGCCGGTAAGTGGGGATATGAACGGTTACTTCACCACGGTGATGCGGTCCGCCTTCGGCGGGTCCAGCGGGCCGGACGCCGAGGAGTGCGCGCCGAGGTACGCGGTGAAGGCGTCCAGGTCGGACGGGCCGACGTACTTGTCGGTGCCCTCCTTGAACGCGGTGAAGCCGTCGCCGCCGCCCGCCAGGAACTCGTTCATCGCGACCCGGTAGGTCTTCGCCGGGTCCAGCGGCGCGCCGTTCAGCTTCACCGAGTCCGCGACGATCCGGTCGGCGCCGGACTTGGTCATGTCGAGGGTGTAGGTGAGGCCCTTCGACACCTGGAGGATCTTGGGCGAGCTCTGGTTCGGGCCGCTCACCTGCTGCTGGAGCGCGGTGAGCAGCTGCTTCCCGGTCAGCGAGACCACGTTCATCATGTTGGTGAACGGCTGCACGGTGAACGCCTCGCCGTACGTCACCACCCCGTCGCCCTCGCTGCCCGACGCCTTGAACGCCAGGTCGGAGCGGATGCCGCCGGGGTTCATCAGGGCCAGCTGCGCGCCGCCCTCACCGCTGTCCGCCGTCGCCTCCAGCTGCGCGTCGGCGATGACGTCGCCGAGCGGCGACTCGGGGGTGCTCGCGCCGCGGCCCGCGATGTCGGCGGAGATGTGGCCGACCGGCTTGCTCGCGACCGGCGCGGCCAGCCTGTCCCAGCGCTTGATCAGCGCGGTCATGTCCGCCGCCCTGGGCTGGGTGCGGTCCACCACGTGGTTGGCCGACTTCACGGCCGTGCGCACGATGTCCTTGGTCTTCCGGTCGTACGTCAGCGTGGTGTCGGTGTAGAGCTTGCCGAAGGAGGAGGCCGAGGTGACCATCCGCGGCTGCCCGGCCGGGTCGGGGATGGTGCACGCGTACGCCTGGTGGGTGTGGCCGGTGACCAGCGCGTCGACGTCCGGCGTCACCTTCTTGGCGATCTCGGTGATCGGCCCGGATATCCCGTCGCCGGGACCGGGGCTGTCGCAGTCGTAGTTGTACGCGGTGGAGGCGGGCGCCCCGCCCTCGTGGATCAGCGCGACGACCGACTTCACGCCCTGCTTGCGCAGCACCTTGGCGTACTTGTCGATGGTCTCGGCCTCGTCGTGGAACTTCAGGCCCTTCACGCCCTCGGCGCTGACGATGTCGGGCGTGCCCTCCAGGGTGACCCCGATGAAGCCGATCCGCACGCCGTTGTGCCGCCAGACCGTGTACGGCTTCAGGATGGGCTTGCCGGTCTTCTCGTCGGTGACGTTCGCGGCGAGGTAGGGGTAGTCGGCGCCCCCGAAGGTCCGCCCCTTCTCGTAGCAGCCGTCCTTCGGGTGGCAGCCGCCGTTCTGCAGCCGGGCCAGCTCAGCGCGGCCCTCGTCGAACTCGTGGTTGCCGACGCTGGTGACGTCCAGCTCCAGCTTGTTCATCGCCTCCACGGTCGGCTCGTCGTGGAACAGGCCCGAGAGCAGCGGGCTCGCGCCGACCAGGTCGCCGGCCGCGGCCGTGACGGAGTACGGGTGGCCCCTGCGGGCCGTGCGCAGCGCGTTCGCCAGGTACTCGACGCCGCCGGCCTCGACCTTCTTCCGGCTGCCGTCGGCCTGCTCCTCCTCCACGGTGCCGGACGAGCCCTGCGGCGGCTCCAGGTTGCCGTGGAAGTCATTGAACGAGAGCAGCTGCACGTCGACGGTGCGCGAGGAGTGGCCGGGCCCGCCGGGGGTGCCGGCGCCGGCGGGCAGGGCCGCCGCCGTGACGCCGGCCGCGGCGGCCAGCACCGTCGCGGCGGCCGCAAGACGGCGCCAGGGGCGGCGCCGGTGCGGAGTGACTGACATGTCTCGTCCCCCTTGTGGACTGCGGATGAGGAGTGGTGAGCGACCGGAAGCCTACGGTCAACGCGCGTAGCGCAACAGGGGCGACGGGTTAAGGGACGGTTGCGGTGCGGAGGCCGCTCACCGCCCGCCGGCGGGCCCGGCGCAGGGTGCGTGGACGACGGCGGTGGTCACCGGCCGGGCCCCGCGCCGTACCCTTCGGGGCATGACTGACGCTGCACAGGGAACGGGCCGGCCCGGCCGGGGCATGCAGGTACTGGACGCGCTCACGCCGGACGTGGCCGGTGCCGTACTGGAGCTGATCGAGACGGCGGCACGGACGGACGGGCAGCCCGCCGTCTCCGAGCAGGGGCGGCTGCAGCTGCGCGGCGGCCACCGGGAGGGCGTCAAGCACCTCCTCGTCCGGGCCGAGGGCGACCGCATCGCCGGATACGGGCAGCTGGAGGGCACGGACCCGGTCGAGGCGCCCGCCGCCGAGCTGGTCGTGCACCCCGAGTTCCGCGGCCAGGGCCTGGGCCGCAAGCTCGGCAGCGCGCTGCTGGAGGAGTCCGGGCGGCGGCTGCGGCTGTGGGCGCACGGCGGCCACCCCGCCGCCCGCCACCTCGCGCAGACCCTGGGCCTGACCCTCTTCCGCGAGCTGCGGCAGATGCGCCGCCCGCTGTCCGGGCTGGACCTGCCCGAGCCGGTGCTCCCCGAGGGCGTCACCGTCCGCACCTTCCAGCCCGGCACGGACGACGCCGCCTGGCTCGCCGCCAACGCCGCGGCCTTCGCGCACCACCCCGAGCAGGGCTCGCTCACCCAGCGTGACCTGGACGACCGCAAGGCCGAGCCGTGGTTCGACCCCAAGGGCTTCTTCCTGGCCGAGAAGGCCGGTGAGCTGGTCGGCTTCCACTGGACGAAGAAGCACGCCGAGGAGGGCCGGGGCGAGGTCTACGTCGTCGGCGTACGGCCCGAGGCGCAGGGCGGCGGGCTCGGCAAGGCACTCACCGCGATCGGGCTGCGGCACCTGGCCGCCGAGGGCGTGCCGACGGCGATGCTCTACGTCGACGCGGACAACGTCCCGGCCGTCACCGTCTACGAGCGCCTCGGCTTCGTCACGCACGAGACGGACCTGATGTACCGGACCGAGCTGTGACGCACAGCGATACGCGCAGGCAAGGCTGTTGACGGTGTGTCATGAGCGGGCGGCGGGCCGATGGGCCCGCCGCTGCGGCGCCGCCCGGCACCGGGAAATCGCCTCCGGGTAGCCCCCCGCTTGCCTGTCCGCCATGTCCGCGTTACCGGCGATTCAAACTCGCTTGCGAGCATCACTGAATGCAGCCCTCCGCGCAGCCGGCCGGTGACCGATGGCTCCGGGCCGCCCCACCGCCTCCCGACGCGCTTTCCCGCCCGGAAGCGCGGAAGAATGAGGCCATGGACCAGCAGACCAGCGCCCAGGCCACGCCCCAGACGCCGTCCGCACAGGCGCAGCCCTCGGTCGGTTCGATCGCCGCGCACCGCCCGAACACGGTCGCCGCCTCCCTGCCCGAGCTGGAACCGGACCTCGACGCCGATCTCGACGCGTACGACGTCGACGGAGCGCTGGGCGACGACGGCGAGGAGCTGCCCGCCGGCCGTTTCCTGGACCGTGAGCGCAGCTGGCTCGCGTTCAACGAACGGGTCCTGGAGCTGGCCGAGGACCCGGCCACGCCGCTGCTGGAACGCGCCAAGTTCCTGGCGATCTTCGCATCCAACCTGGACGAGTTCTTCATGGTCCGGGTCGCGGGCCTCAAGCGCCGGATCGCCACCGGGGTCGCCACCCGCTCCGCCTCCGGGCTGCAGCCCCGCGAGGTGCTGGACCTGATCTGGACCCGCTCCCGCGAGCTCATGGCCCGGCACGCCGCCTGCTACCAGCAGGACGTCGCCCCCGAGCTGGCCGGCGCCGGCATCCACCTGATCCGCTGGCCCGAGCTGACCGAGAAGGAACAGGCCCGCCTGTTCACCCTCTTCCGGCACCAGATCTTCCCCGTGCTGACCCCGCTGGCCGTGGACCCGGCGCACCCCTTCCCGTACATCTCGGGCCTCTCGCTGAACCTCGCCGTGGTGGTGCGCAACCCCGTCAGCGGCCACGACCACTTCGCCCGGGTCAAGGTCCCGCCGCTGCTCTCCCGCTTCCTGGAGGCGTCCCCGCAGCGCTACGTCCCCATAGAGGACGTCATCGCGGCCCACCTGGAGGAGCTGTTCCCGGGCATGGAGGTGCGCGCGCACCACATGTTCCGGGTCACCCGCAACGAGGACCTGGAGGTCGAGGAGGACGACGCGGAGAACCTCCTCAAGGCCCTGGAGAAGGAGCTGCTGCGGCGCCGCTTCGGGCCGCCGGTCCGGCTGGAGGTCGAGGAGTCCATCGACCCCGCCGTCCTGGACCTGCTCGTCCAGGAGCTGAAGATCTCCGAGGCCGAGGTCTACCCGCTGCCGGGCCCGCTGGACCTGACCGGCCTCTTCGGCATCGCGGCCCAGGACCGGCCGGAGCTGAAGTACCCCAAGTTCGTCGCCGGCACCCACCGCGACCTCGCCGAGGTCGAGTCCGCCTCCGCGCCCGACGTCTTCGCCGCGCTGCGCGCCCGCGACGTCCTGCTGCACCACCCGTACGACAGCTTCTCCACCTCCGTACAGGCCTTCCTGGAGCAGGCGGCGGCCGACCCGCACGTCCTCGCGATCAAGCAGACGCTCTACCGCACCTCCGGCGACTCCCCGATCGTCGACGCCCTCATAGACGCGGCCGAGTCCGGCAAGCAGGTCCTCGTCCTGGTCGAGATCAAGGCCCGCTTCGACGAGCAGGCCAACATCAAGTGGGCCCGGAAGCTGGAGGAGGCCGGCTGCCACGTCGTCTACGGGCTGGTCGGCCTCAAGACGCACTGCAAGCTCTCCCTGGTCGTCCGCCAGGAAGGCGAGATGCTGCGCCGCTACTCCCACGTGGGCACCGGCAACTACCACCCCAAGACGGCCCGGCTGTACGAGGACATCGGACTGCTCACCGCCGACCCGCAGGTGGGCGCCGACCTCTCCGACCTCTTCAACCGGCTCTCCGGCTACTCCCGCCGCGAGACCTACCGGCGGCTGCTGGTCGCCCCCACCTCGCTGCGCGACGGCCTGGTCCAGCGCATCACCAAGGAGATCGCGCACCACCGCGCCGGCCACCCCGCGTACGTCCGCATCAAGGTCAACTCCATGGTGGACGAGGCCGTCGTCGACGCCCTGTACCGCGCCTCGCAGGCCGGTGTACCGGTCGACGTCTGGGTACGCGGGATCTGTGCACTGCGGCCGGGCGTGCCGGGCCTCAGCGAGAACATCCGGGTCCGCAGCGTCCTGGGCCGCTTCCTCGAGCACTCACGGGTGTTCGTCTTCGGCAACGGAGGGGAGCCGGAAGTATGGCTGGGCAGCGCGGACATGATGCACCGCAACCTCGACCGGCGGATCGAGGCGCTGGTACGGGTCACCGACCCCGGCCACCGCGCCGCGCTCAACCGCCTGCTGGAGACGGGCATGTCGGACGCCACCTCGTCGTGGCACCTCGGCCCGGACGGCAACTGGACACGGCACGCGGCCGACGCGGACGGCAGGCCGCTGCGGAACGTACAAGAAATGCTCATCGACGCCCGGAGGCGCCGGCGTGGCCTTGCGACCTGACCTCTCCCCGCCCTGCGAACGGAGCCGTGCACGCGCGGCCGCCGCGGCCGGTCCGGCCGCCGTCGCGTGCCCGGCCGCCACGGTCACCGTGAGGAGGACGGCATGACGCACGGAGCGAACCGCGGCACCGCGTCCGTATCGGCACCGGCCGGCCTGCTCGGCGCGGTGCCGGGGCCCGACCGGGCCACGGCGGGCGAGGTGCTCTCCGCCTATCTGCACGAGCAGTCGACGGCGTTCCTGCGCGCCCTGCGGCTGCACCGCGAGAGCGGCTCCGACGCGCGCAGCAGCGGAGAAGCGGCCCGTGAGCTGCGCGCGGCGGCCCGCCGGATCAGCGGCGCCCTGCACACCTTCCGGCCGCTGACCGACGAGTGCTGGGCCGACCAGCTCAGGTCCGAACTGGGCTGGCTGTCCGGCACCCTGGCCCGCGAGCACTCCTACGCCGACCGGCTCGAACGCCTGCTGGCCGCGCTGCACCGGGTGGCCGGACCCGCCGAGCCGGCCGGCGGCACCAGAGCGCCCGAGAACGGCACCCCGGCGCCGCGCACGCCGTCCCGCGCGGCGGCGGCCGGCGACCCCGGCCCGCGCACCGGCCGGGGTCGCGAGGAGCGGACCCGCGACCCCAAGGACCCGGCCGCCACGACCGCCGCCGGGGCCGCACGGGCCGGCGCGCTGCTGGACCGGCAGCTGACCCTCGCGCGCACCCGCGCCCACTCCGCTGCCCTCCAGGCCCTCGGCTCCTCGCGCTTCCACGCCGTCGCCGACGCGGTGGCGGTGCTCGCCTCCGAGGCCCCGCTGGACAAGAACGCCGCCGACCGGCCGGCCACCGAGGCGCTGCCCCCGCTGGCCGAGCAGGCGCACCGCCGGCTGGCCGAGGCCGTCGCCGCGCTGCCGCTGTCCCGCGCCGGGCACCCGTACAACGCCGCCGCGCTGGCCGCCGACGACCGGCACGACGCCCCCTGGCACCAGGTCCGGCTGCTGCTGCGGCACAGCAGGTACGCGCAGGAGGTCGCCGACGGCGGCGTCACCGACCTGCGGCTGGTGGAGGCGGGCCGGGCGCTGGAGCGGCACCGGGACGCGGCCGAGGCCGCCGCTGCCGCCTCCGCCGCCGCCCGCACCCCGCGCATCGCCCCGGCCACCGCCTACGCGCTCGGCGTGCTCCACGCCGACCAGCGGCACGAGGTCGAGGCCGCCCGGTACGCCTTCACCCGGGCCTGGAGGACCGTATGCCCGACGGAACGGTGATCCGCGCGGCGGGCTGCGTCCTGTGGCGGCACGCGCCGGCACCGGGCGGGCTGGAGATCGCCCTGGTGCACCGGCCGAAGTACGACGACTGGTCGCACCCGAAGGGCAAGCTGAAGCGGGGTGAGGAGGCACGCGCGGCGGCGGTCCGCGAGGTCGCCGAGGAGACCGGCATGGACTGCCGGCCGGGCCCCGAGCTGCCGTCCGCGCACTACGAGGTGAACGGCCGCCCCAAGGAGGTCCGCTACTGGGCGGCCGAGGCGTGCGGCGGCGCGTTCGCCGCCAACGACGAGGTCGACCGGGTGCGCTGGCTGCCGCCCGCCGAGGCGCGCGAGCTGCTCACCCAGGACCGGGACCGGCCGCTCGTCGACGCCCTCATGGACGCGCTGCACACGGCCTGACCTGGCTTTTTTCCGCCCTGCCGAACAAGCCTCGACTGACTTGAGTCGGGGCTTGTCAATTTTCCTTCGCGGAGCTATACCGGATGGCGAAGGGCATCGCAGTCAGCAGACAGCGTTGTGGGAAGGAGATGACCCGTGATGCTCATGCGTACCGATCCGTTCCGTGAATTCGACCGGCTCACCCAGCAGCTGTTCGGTACGACGACGCGGCCGGCGACCCTGCAGATGGATGCCTACCGCGCTGACGACACCTTCGTCGTCCACTTCGACCTCCCCGGCGTCGACCCGGAGAGCATCGCCCTGGACGTCGAGCGCAACGTCCTCACCGTCCGTGCCGAGCGCCGTTCGCCCGCGCCCGAGAACGCCGAGCTGATCGCGGCGGAGCGCACCACCGGTACGTTCAGCCGCCAGCTCTTCCTGGGCGACAGCCTGGACACCGAGCGCATCGACGCCTCGTACGACAACGGCGTCCTCACCCTGCGCATCCCGGTCGCGGAGCAGGCCAAGCCGCGCCGCATCGAGATCAGCGGCGGCAAGGGCGAACCGAAGCAGATCCAGGGCTGAGCCCTCAGGCCGCGCCGCGCGGCGCCAGCGCCGTCCAGCGGACGGTGACCTCACCCAGGCGCCAGCGGCGCGGCCCGTCGGCCAGCGGCCAGCCGGCGTCCCGCAGCGCCTGGACCGACCGGATCCAGCGCTGCCGGGCGCCGAGCGCGCCGTACGGCGCCGCGGCCGCCCAGGCGCGGTCGAAGTCCCGCAGGAAGGCGTGCACCGGCTCGCCCGGCACATTCCGGTGGATCAGCGCCTTGGGCAGGCGTTCCGCCAGGTCGGAAGGGGTTTCCAGGGAGCCGAGCCGGGCCGCGAAGGTGACCGTGCGGGGCCCCTCGGGGCCGAGCGCGACCCAGACGTGCCGGCGCCCGATCTCGTCGCAGGTGCCCTCCACCAGCAGCCCGCCCGGCGCCAGCCGCGCGCACAGCCGCGCCCAGACCCCGGCGACCTCCGCCTCGTCGTACTGCCGCAGCACGTTCGCCGCGCGGATCAGCGCGGGGGCGCGGCCGGGGGCGCCCGGCAGCGGCACCTCGAAGCCGCCGTGCAGGAAGACCAGCCCGTCCCGCTCGTACGGCCGCGCCGCCACGACCCGCTCCGGATCGATCTCGACGCCCACCACCTGCGCACCCCCGTGCGCCGTCCGCAGCCGCCCCAGCAGCTCGACCGCGGTCCAGGGCGCGGCCCCGTACCCGAGGTCGACGGCGACCGGGTCGGCGGTGCGGCGCAGCTGCGGGCCGTGCGCGGCGGCGATCCAGCGGTCCATGCGGCGCAGCCGGTTGGGGTTGGTGGTCCCGCGGGTGGCGTTCCCCACCGGGCGTGCGGAAGGGGGCGGGGAGGAGCTGCGGGCCATGACAAGACTTTATGCGCTGTACGCCGGGCGGCCGGGCGGCCGACCGGCGAGGGTCACGCTTTGGCAAAGAGGGCGGGCTCCGGGGCCCGGCGGGAAATGGCTCGGCCGCTTCCGTTGTTGGGCGGTTGAGAGGTGTTTTTGCGCCGGATTTCTGCCGGATTTTGGGAGGGAGCTCGCAGTGAGCCAATACGTGTCCCGGCTCCGCGGCCGACCCCAGGGCCAGTTCACCGGCCCGGCCAGGCTGCGGCTGGGGGGCTCCCGCAAGCCCCGCCGGGTGGCGATGCTGAGCGTGCACACCTCGCCGCTGCACCAGCCCGGCACGGGCGACGCGGGCGGCATGAACGTCTACATCGTCGAGCTGGCCAAGAAGCTCGCCTCGCTCAACATCGAGGTCGAGATATTCACCCGCGCCACCACCGGCGCGCTGCCGCCCTCCGTCGAGCTGGCCCCCGGCGTCCTGGTCCGGCACGTGGACGCGGGCCCGTACGAGGGCCTGAACAAGGAGGACCTGCCCGCCCAGCTGTGCGCCTTCACGCACGGCGTGATGCAGGCCTGGGCCGGGCACCGCCCCGGCCACTACGACCTGGTCCACTCGCACTACTGGCTCTCCGGCCACGTCGGCTGGCTCGCCGCCGAGCGCTGGGGCGTCCCGCTGGTGCACGCCATGCACACCATGGCCAAGGTCAAGAACGCCGCGCTGGCCGAGGGGGACACCCCCGAGCCGGCCGCGCGCGTCATCGGCGAGACCCAGATCGTGCGCGCCTCGGACCGGCTGATCGCCAACACCGCCGAGGAGGCCGGCGAGCTGGCCCGGCACTACGACGCCGAGCCCGGCAAGGTCGCCGTCGTGCACCCCGGCGTCAACCTCGACCGCTTCCGCCCGGCGAGCGGCACCGCTGACGGTGGCGCCGCCGACGAGCGGGCCGCGGCCCGCGCCCGCCTCGGCCTGCCCCAGCACGCGCTGATCCCGCTCTTCGCCGGCCGCATCCAGCCGCTGAAGGCCCCCGACATCCTGCTGCGCGCCGTCGCCGTCCTGCTCGACCAGGCCCCCTCGCTGCGCTCCCGCATCGTCGTGCCCGTCGTCGGCGGCCCGAGCGGCAGCGGCCTGGCCAAGCCCGAGGGCCTGCAGAAGCTCGCGGCGCGGCTCGGCATCGCCGACGTGGTGCGGTTCCGGCCGCCGGTCGGCCAGGACCAGCTCGCCGACTGGTACCGCGCGGCCAGCGTGCTGGTCATGCCCTCCTACAGCGAGTCCTTCGGCCTGGTGGCCATCGAGGCCGAGGCGTGCGGCACCCCCGTGATCGCCGCGGCGGTGGGCGGTCTGCCGGTCGCCGTGAAGGACGGCGTCAGCGGCTTCCTCATCGAAGGGCACGACCCCGCCGACTACGCCCGCGCGCTGCGCCGGTTCGCCGACGACCCCTCGCTCACGCCGCGGATGGGCGCGGCGGCCGCCCGGCACGCCGGCTCCTTCGGCTGGGACACCGCGGCCTCGGCGACCGCCGACGTGTACACCGCCGCGTTGCAGGAGCGGCGCCGTCGCCTACGATCACTGCATGGCTGAGGACAGCAGGGCCGCGGACGCGCGGCGGACCGTCGAGGAGACGCTGAACGACGCCGGACTGGAGTGGGAGTCCCCGGCGGAGGGCAACTACGTCGTCAAGCTGCCCGGTACGCGCAAGCTCTCCACCACCTGCTCGCTGCTGGTCGGCCGGCACTCGCTGTCGGTCAACGCCTTCGTCGTCCGCCGCCCCGACGAGAACCACGAAGCGGTGCACCGCTGGCTGCTGGAGCGCAACACCCGGCTGTACGGCGTGAGTTACGCGATCGACAAGCTCGGCGACATCTACCTGGCCGGCAAGCTGCCGCTGGCCGCCGTCACCCCCGAGGAGCTGGACCGCATCCTCGGCACGGTCCTGGAGAACGCCGACGGCGCCTTCAACACCCTGCTGGAGATGGGCTTCGCCACGGCCATCCGCAAGGAGTACGAGTGGCGGGTCGCACGCGGCGAATCCACCCGCAACCTGGAGGCGTTCGCCCACCTGACCGGCCGGGACAAGTAGCGGCCCCGGTCGGCCGGGTCGGCCGGGATGAGCAGCGGGGGCTGGTCGGCCGGCGGGCGAGCAAGGGCTCCGATCGGCCGACAAGGTCCGGCCTCGGCCGGCGGGGACGCGTAACGGCGCAGACCGGCCGGGGCAAGTAGCCGCTTTCGGCCCATTTCACGGCGTATCGTCCCGGCTCTTCCGCCGCCCGCCGGCCCCGTGGCATGCTCGCGGCTTCCTCTCCCATGCACCTCTTCACCTGCATGAAGGGCGGCCCATGGACATCAGCCGGCGCACCCTGCTGGGCAGCGCGACCGCCGTGGCGGCGGCCGCGGCACTGCCCGCCCTCCCGGCCTCGGCGGCCGGCCACGACACGGCCCTCTGGGACGAGTTCGCCGCCCGCCCCTTCACCCACCCGCAGATCCCGTACGTCGGCCGGGCCGGCTGCCGGCACCGCCCACGGGCCGCGGACCGGGGCCCGGTGATCGACGCGGTACGCGACCACGGCGCCGTCCCGGACGGCAGCAAGGACTCCGCCCCCGCCCTCAACCGCGCCATCGAGGCCGCGGGCCGCCGCGGCGGAGGCGTCGTCGCGCTCCCGCCCGGCACCTTCCGCATCGACGGCATCATCCGCATGGGCCACGACGGCGTCGTACTCCGCGGCGCGGGCAGCGGCCGCACCAAGCTCCTCGCCACCAAGCACCTCACCGAGCTGATCGGCCCGTACGGCAGCCGGTACGGCGGCGACAAGTCCGCCTGGTCCTGGACCGGCGGCCTCATCTGGCTCTGCCCCACGGCCCGCTGGAACTCCCTGATCGCGGCGATCAGGAAGAAGCACTGGCCGTACGAGGGCTGGACGGGCAACCGGCGCGACGAGTGGCGCACGCTCACCACCGTACGCCCGGCCCGCCGGGGCGACTGGACGGTGCGGGTCGCCGACCCGACGCGGCTGCGCCCCGGCGCGCTCGTCCTCCTCCGGCTCGCCGACGACCGCGGCCACACCCTCCTGGAGCACATGGCGGGCGGCGGCCCCGGCCCCGAGGCGTACCACTGGGACGACAAGGTCAAACTCACCAGCTACGTCCCGTACGAGTGGCCCGTGCGCATCGTCGCCATCAAGGGGCGCACGGTGACCCTGGAGCGCCCGCTGCCACTGGACGTACGCCCCGAGTGGGACCCCCGCTTCACCACCCACGTCCGCGCGCTCACCGGCGCCGGCGTCGAGGGCCTGACCATCGAGGCCGTCGAGACGCCGCAGTCCCCGCACCTGCACGACAAGGGCTACAACGGCATCACCCTGCAGTGCACGTACGACTGCTGGGTGCGGGACGTGGTCGCGCGCCACGTCGACAACGGCCTCGGGATAACGGCCGGCTCCGCCTGCACGATCAGCAACACCCGTGTCGCGGGCCGCGGCTGGCACCACGCGTACTACTGCCGCGAGGGCGCGCACGACAACCTCTTCGAGGACTTCGTGATCGAGCAGCGCACCGTCCCGGCCCCGCCCGGCACCATGCTGCACGGCATCAACGTCGAGAACCTCTCCAGCTACAACGTCTGGTCGCGGGGCCGGATGGAGATGGGCACGTTCGACTCCCACCGGGGCATGCCGTTCGCCAACGTCCGTACCGACATCGTCGTCAACAACACCGGCCGGCACGGCGGCGACATGCGCGCCGGGCCGCTCTTCGGGGCCCGCTTCACCCACTGGAACGTCCGCGTCACCAACGGCCGGGCCGACATGGTGAAGATCGACGGACTGGCCCTGTACAGCCTCACCGCCGGCGTCTCCCGGGTCCGCGAGTTCGACCAGACCGACAAGCCGGACTTCCCGGGCGACCTGCACAGCAGGCTGGTGGCGTACGGCCGCCCCGACTCGGTCAGGCCACGGAATCTGTACGAGGCACAGCGCCGGCTGCGCCCGTGACGGACGCCGGACCGGTCGAGTCCGTGACGGGCGCCGGACCGGTCGAGTCCGTGACGGGCGCCGGCTCCGCGTCCCGCACGACGGCTTCGGCGTCCTGGCCGGCGCCACGCTCCGCCTCCCGCACGACGGCCTCGGCGTCCCGCTCGGTGCCCCGCTCGGCGTTCATCCTGCGCAGCAGCAGCGCGTAGCCGAGGGCCGCCACCGTGCCGATCACGGCGCTGGC
This sequence comes from Streptomyces sp. Ru73, assembly GCF_002920575.1. Taxonomy (GTDB): domain Bacteria; phylum Actinomycetota; class Actinomycetes; order Streptomycetales; family Streptomycetaceae; genus Streptomyces. The sequence goes on from NZ_PQSQ01000015.1 coordinate 73,725, forward strand.
GGCCCACAGGGCGTCCGGGCCGTACCGGTCGATGACCGCGCCGCCGAGCAGCGGCGCGGCCAGCGAGGCCACCGACCAGGACAGCGAGTACATGCCCTGGTACCGGCCCCGGCCGTGGGTGGGGGAGAGGCGGACCACCAGCCCCATCTGCGTGGGGGAGTTGATGATCTCGCCGAGCGTCCAGACCGCGACGGCCACCGCGTACAGCGCCACCGACCCGGCGAACGCCGTCAGCCCGAAGCCGTACCCGGTCAGCAGTGCCGAGCCGATCAACAGGGCCGCCGGGCTGCGGTGTTCGATGAAGCGCGTCACCGGGATCTGCAGCAGCACGATCAGCACGCCGTTGGTGGCGATCACCAGCCCGAAGTCGGAGCTGGTGAACCCCGCCAGCCCCATCGTCACCGGCAGCGACACGTACGCCTGCTGGAAGAGCAGCGCGAGCAGCAGGTTCAGCCCGACGACGGTCATGAACCGCCCGTCCCGCAGCACGGTCAGCATCGACACCCGCCGCACGGACTCCTCCGCGGTGCTCTCCTCCGTCACCGCCGGCCGGGACTCGGGCAGCTTCACGAACACCACCACGGCACAGGCCAGCACCAGCGTGGCCTCGCCGAGGAAGAGCAGCAGGTAGCCGTACTGCGCGAGCAGCCCGGCCAGCGCCGAGGAGATCGCGAAGCCCATGTTCAGCGCCCAGTAGTTGAGCGCGAAGGCACGCACCCGGTCCTCGGGCGCCACGATGTCCGCCATCATCGCCTGCACCGCGGGCCGCGAGCCGTTGCTCGCCATGCCCACCACGCAGGCCACCGCCGCGATGGCCACCGGGTCCGTGAGGAAGCCCAGCAGCGCCACCGAGGCCGCGGTCGCCAGCTGCGCGACCAGCATCGTGGGCCGGCGCCCGAGCCGGTCCGTCGCGATCCCCGCGACCACCGACGAGACCACGCCGCCCAGCCCGTACAGCGCGCCGACCAGCCCCGCGTACGAGGCGGAGTACCCGCGCTCGACCGTGAGGTACAGCGCCAGGAAGGTCGCCACGAACGCGCCCAGCCGATTGATCAGCGTGCTCGTCCACAGCCACCAGAACTGCCGGGGCAGCCCCGACACACTCGCCACGACGGCTCGTCTCACCCTGTCTCCCCCAAAACCACCGGCGCACGTGGCCCGATGCAGGTGCCAGACCCACTGTGTGGGTGCCGCGCACTATGTAAGTGCCGCAACCCTCAAGGGCAACCTACAGACGCAGGTCACACCAGGCCACTGGATTAACACCAACCGTCAAACGTCGCGCCCCCGGCACAGACGAGCGGCCGCGTGTCCACAGGCCGGGCCCTTGCCGGAGCGGCGCCCCGCTTGGATTACGCTCAAAGACATGGCCGACGCACCGTACAAGCTCATCCTCCTCCGCCACGGCGAGAGCGAGTGGAACGCGAAGAACCTGTTCACCGGCTGGGTGGACGTCAACCTGAACGAGAAGGGCGAGAAGGAGGCGGTCCGCGGCGGTGAGCTGCTCAAGGACGCCGGCCTGCTCCCCGACGTCGTGCACACCTCCCTCCAGAAGCGCGCCATCCGCACCGCGCAGCTGGCCCTCGAGGCCGCCGACCGCCACTGGATCCCGGTCCACCGCAGCTGGCGCCTGAACGAGCGCCACTACGGCGCGCTGCAGGGCAAGGACAAGGCCCAGACCCTCGCCGAGTTCGGCGAGGAGCAGTTCATGAAGTGGCGCCGGTCCTACGACACCCCGCCGCCCCCGCTGGACCGCGACGCGGAGTACTCCCAGTTCGACGACGCGCGCTACGCCGTCATCCCCCCGGAGCTGCGCCCGCAGACCGAGTGCCTGAAGGACGTCGTCGTCCGGATGCTGCCGTACTGGTTCGACGGCATCGTCCCCGACCTCCTCACCGGCCGCACCGTCCTGGTCGCCGCCCACGGCAACAGCCTGCGCGCCCTGGTGAAGCACCTCGACGGCATCTCCGACGAGGACATCGCCGGCCTGAACATCCCCACCGGCATCCCGCTCACCTACGAGCTCGACGCCGAGTTCAAGCCCCTCAACCCGGGCGGCACCTACCTCGACCCGGAAGCCGCCAAGGCCGCCATCGAGGCAGTGAAGAACCAGGGCAAGAAGAAGTAAGCCCTTCGGCTCCCTGACGCCGGGCCCCCTGCCTGCGGTTCTCCGCGGGCCGGGGGCCTCGTGCCGTCCTGGGGCCGTCAGCCGCTTCACGTCACCCGCGTGCGCCAGCTTGCGAGGGTCGCTCGTCGCCCGGAGTCCGCGCTCCAAGTGCGGCTGTCATATGCCTGCCTCGGGGCAATTGGTTGATGCTTCGATTGCTTGGGGACCAACGGCGCCCGGGAGCAGGGGGAACGCATGGACAAGCCGAAGATCATGACGGTGACGGTCGAGTTCGAGGTGGGCAGGGGCGGCCGGAACACCCAAAAGCGCATCAAGAGCGCTCACGAAGCTGCCGTCCGTGCGGCCCTGGAAGCTGTCAAGACGAAGTTCGAGAAGGTCAGCGTCACGGTGGTGGGGAGCCGCATGACCTGGGACTACCGGGCTCCCCATCTGTCCGCACCGTACGCCGTCGTCGACCCTGACGCGGCGGAGGTCCCGCCGGCCGAGTAGCCGGGCCGCCCGAGCGCCCTCGGGTGCGGTGCGGCACGGCTCAAGCGGCGAGCCCCCGGTCTGCAGGCGCAGGCCGGGGGCTCGGTGCCGTTTCGGGGCGGGGCGGCGTCAGCCGCAGCTTCCGCCGCACTGGCAGGGGCCGCCGGACTGGCAGCCGCAGCCGCAGCCGGGGCCGCACGAGCAGCCGTTGGCGGCTTCGGGGGCGGGGGTGCTGGAAACAGGGGAGTGCGCCATGTAAGTGCCTCCTGGTCGGCAGCCATAGGGGAGGTTCCTTCCCTCCCCTACCCACGAGGGGAGGCGCACCAACGGCGCGCGGCGGCACGAACCGGGGCTCACGCCCCGACGCCCGCCCGCCCCGGGGGCCGGCGGCCCCCACAGACCGCCCGCGCCCGGAGGGGCCCAGCTCCCGTCGACCGCCGCCCCGAAGGGGCTCAGGCTCCCTCGACCGCCGTCGGCGGGGCGATCTCGTCCGCGTGCTCGCCCGTGACCAGGTACACCACGCGCTTGGCGACCGACACCGCGTGATCGGCGAACCGCTCGTAGTAACGGCCCAGCAGCGTGACGTCCACCGCCGTCTCGATGCCGTGCTTCCAGCGGTCGTCCATCAGGTGCTGGAACAGCGTGCGGTGCAGCAGGTCCATCGCGTCGTCGTCCTGCTCCAGCTGGAGCGCCAGGTCGACGTCCTTCGTGATGATGACCTCGCCGGCCTTCGCCATCAGACGCTGCGCGAGCTGCCCCATCTCCAGGATCGTCGCGTGCAGGTCCCGGGGGACCGCCGTCTCCGGGAACCGCAGCCGCGCCAGCTTCGCGACGTGCTGCGCCAGGTCACCGGAGCGCTCCAGGTCAGCGCTCATCCGCAGCGACGTCACGACGATCCGCAGGTCCGTGGCGACCGGCTGCTGGCGCGCCAGCAGGGCTATGGCCCGGGCCTCCAGATCGCGCTGCAGATCGTCGACCTTCTCGTCGCCGGCGATCACGTTCTCCGCCAGCTTCAGGTCCGCGTCGAGTATCGCCGTGGTGGCGCGCCCGATCGCGGAGCCGACGAGCCTGGCCATCTCGACCAGGCCTTCGCCGATCGAGTCAAGCTCCTCGTGGTACGCGTCCCGCATCAGTGACCTTCTCTCGCATCGAGTCTTACGGTGTGGGGCCTGCGACGCCCGTTTCTTACGGTGCGGACCTGCGAAGCCCGCCGGCCTCCGGGCCCGCGCCCTGCGCAATCGTGCGGGCTGCGCCCCTGGTGGTGCGTGGGTCTGCGATCCCCACGCTCCCACGTTCGAGGCCGGATGCGACCGGTTCGCCCATCCGGAGTGAACCAGCACCGTCGTGAAGGTGAACTCTCGGCAACGGGTGTTCGAGAGAGCCCTCTGATGGCTGTGGAACTGTCACAACCGGCGCATAACCTGGACTCATGAACGTGGACGCGGCCATCGCCGCAGTGGCAGCGATCGCCGGTTGCTGTACCGGTGTCATCGCCATGCTGGCGTTCCGCTGGAGCGAACGCGACCAGGCCAAACCCACCCGTACCTCCCTGCACACCGACGCCGTCCTGCCCCCCGGCGTGGACACCGTCCTGTCGGTGCTGCGGTCCTCCGCCGTCGTCCTCGACGAGGCCGACGGCGTCGTCAAGGCCAGCTCCGCCGCGTACGCGCTGGGCCTCGTACGGGGCGGCAAGCTCGCCGTCGACCCGATGCTGCAGATGGCCCGCGACACCCGCAGGGACGGCGAGATACGCCAGGTCGAGCTGGACCTGCCGCGCCGCGGCACCGGCCGCGGCGACGCCCTCGCCGTCTCGGCCAGAGTCGCCCCGCTCGGCTCCCGCCTCGTACTGCTGCTGGTCGAGGACCTCACCGAGGCCCGCCGCATAGAAGCGGTCCGCCGCGACTTCGTGGCCAATGTCAGCCACGAGCTCAAGACCCCGGTCGGCGCGCTCTCACTGCTCTCCGAGGCCGTGATGGACGCCAGCGACGACCCCGAGGCGGTGAACCGCTTCGCAGGCCGCATGCAGACCGAGGCCACCCGCCTCACCAGCCTCGTACAGGAGCTGATCGACCTCTCCCGGGTGCAGAACGACAACCCCCTGGAGGACGCCGAGCCCGTCCGCGTGGACGAGCTGGTCGAGGAGGCCATGGACCGCTGCCGCCAGCAGGCCAGCAGCAAGTCCATCACGATGGCCGTCGGCGGCATCGCCGACCTGCACGTATGGGGCAACAGAAGCCAGCTCGCCGGCGCCCTCGGCAACCTCGTCGAGAACGCCGTCAACTACTCCCCGGCCCGCACCCGCGTCGGCATAGCCGGCCGCCGTGTCCCGGCGTCCGGCGGCGCGATGATCGAGATCGCCGTCACCGACCAGGGCATCGGCATCTCCGAGAAGGACCGGGACCGGATCTTCGAGCGGTTCTACCGCGTCGACCCGGCGCGCTCCCGCGCCACCGGCGGTACCGGACTCGGTCTCGCCATCGTCAAGCATGTGGCCGCCTCGCACGGCGGGGAGGTCACGGTGTGGAGCGCCGAAGGACAGGGCTCCACCTTCACCCTGCGGCTCCCGGAAGCCGGCGCGGTCCGCGACCGCGACGCGCGTCGGGAGGACCCCGCGACAGACCCGGACGACCTCGATGGCGAGGACGGTCCGTACGACACCTTCAACGGCCCGGCCGTCACCCACCACCACACTTCCCCGGAAGCGCTACGTGCGCCCTATCCTGCCCCGGAGGTCCTTCCGTGACCCGAGTGCTCGTCGTCGAGGATGAGGAGTCCTTCAGCGACGCCCTGTCGTACATGCTCCGCAAGGAGGGCTTCGAGGTCGCCATCGCCGCGACCGGCCCCGACGGACTGGACGAGTTCGAGCGCAACGGCGCCGACCTGGTCCTGCTCGACCTGATGCTGCCCGGCCTGCCGGGTACGGAGGTCTGCCGCCAGCTGCGCGGCCGCTCCAACGTCCCGGTCATCATGGTGACCGCCAAGGACAGCGAGATCGACAAGGTCGTCGGCCTGGAAATAGGAGCCGACGACTACGTCACCAAGCCCTTCTCCTCGCGGGAGCTGGTCGCCCGCATCCGCGCGGTCCTGCGCCGCCGCGGTGAGCCGGAGGAGGTCACCCCGCAGGCCCTGGAGGCAGGACCGGTCCGCATGGACGTGGACCGGCACGTCGTCACGGTCTCCGGCGGCAAGGTCGACCTGCCGCTCAAGGAGTTCGACCTGCTGGAGATGCTGCTGCGGAACGCCGGCCGCGTGCTCACCCGCATGCAGCTGATCGACCGGGTGTGGGGCGCCGACTACGTGGGCGACACCAAGACCCTCGACGTCCACGTCAAGCGCCTGCGCGCCAAGATCGAGCCGGACCCGGGCGCCCCGCGCTACCTGGTCACGGTCCGCGGCCTCGGGTACAAGTTCGAGCCGTAAGCCGGTGAACCGATGAGCCGGTGAACCGGCAGGCAGGCCCGTACGGCTCCCTGCACGGCTCCGACAACGCATCGCTCCAGCGCTCCGCCGCATGCCGGGTGGGGCGCTTGTGGCGTTGTACGGGCGGCACGGGGCGGGGCGTACGGGCGGCCGCGCGCGGCTCCCGGTCTCGCTCCGCGCCGGTCCGTACGCACGCACGACCGCGCCCGCCGCGCTCCCGCCGGAGGGCGGGGGCACGACGGGCGTGGGACGAGCTGTGAGCGGCGCACCGGCATCCACCGGCGCCCGCGGCCACCTCAGCGGCCCGCGCGACTCAGTGGCATGTCTTGCGGGCCCGCGAGGCTCAGTGGCCGGCGTGCGCGCTCTCCGAGGCGGACTCGGACGGCTTGCCCGACTCCGACGGCTTGCCGGACTGCGACTCGGACGGCGAGGCGGTGCTCGACGGGCTGGCGGCGCCGGACTGGCCCGGCTGCGGCACCTCGCTCGGCCCGTAGTCCTTGAAGTAGCTGTTCGCCGGGACGACGAAGGCGTCCAGGGACACCTTGCCGGTACGGCTGAAGTCGAACGTCACGCGCTGCGCGTCGCCGTCCCGGACGGCCTCGCGGCCGCTGGACAGGACGGCCGAGGCGTTGCCCTTGCCGCCGATGACGACGGACCCGCCGGCCGGCACGGTGATCTTGCCGGAGCCCTTGGCGGGCTTCAGCTCGGCCTGCTTGCCGCTGCCGCCGAGCGTGATGGAGTCCAGGGTCTGGTCCTTCGTGCCGCCGTTGAACAGCGTCGCGGAGACGGCGGCCGGGCCCTTGGCGTCCGGCTTCGGCTGGGTGATCACGATGGCGTTCTGGACCTTGATGTCGCCGACGGAGGTCGCGGCATTGTCCGGCTTGACTTGCAGCGTCGCGGCGTCGTGTCCGGCCCCGCACGCGGAGAGCGAGGCGATCGAGAGCGTGAGGACGGTGGCGGCGAGGGCGCCGCGTCGAAGGCTGCGGCTCACGGCGGCGGCATCTCCTAGGACGAGCTTCGGCGACCGAACGGTCATGCCCGGTCGCGGGTGGACGGCTGGGCGGCCGTTCCGTACGCCGCGCGTCGGCGCAGTACGTAAAGCCGCCCTAAGGGTGTGTCAGCGCCGCTAGGTTACCGAGCCGCCCTTCAGGGGCCGCACCCGACCCGCCCCTCAGGGATCACGCGCCGGTCACATGATCGCGGCCGGCCGGCCGGAACGCCTCCGGAGTGTCTTCCCGCCGACCCGCCCGGCCGGGTGCGACCGGATTGCCGAAGCCCTCACGGGAACTGCCGCAAGAATTCACCTGACGTGCGTTCGAGTGACCGTCGCCGGTGAATCCATCGGGCCCGCCGGAGGAATAGCGGCAAACGCAAAGTAATGCGCCGCGTCACACGAATTGATCATGTCGGGCTCACCCGGGCGGGTGACGGGATGATCAATTCTCGATTCGGTCCGCGGTGATCGCGAGTGACCGAACGGAGTAGTGGAAGGGAGCCATCCGGATCCCGGCAAACCGGGACGTTCGTCCTCTCGATCCGGCACTTCCGGAGGTGTGACGGACGTGTTTCGCTCCGCTCAAGAAGCGCCTCCGACCTGCGAATACCTGCTTCCGGCAGGCGGCCGATGCACGTCACGGCCGTCGTTGTCAAGCCCCGAGATGCGCCCTGACCTGCGAAAACGCCATTCAGAACGAACCGTTCCCGTGTTAGGATGGATAGCCACGGAAGGGGTACCTGTCACATGACGTTCAAGGTTGGCGACACCGTGGTCTATCCCCATCACGGGGCCGCGCTGATCGAGGCCATCGAAACTCGCCAGATCAAAGGCGTGGACAAGACCTACTTGGTGCTGAAGGTCGCTCAGGGCGATCTGACGGTTCGTGTGCCAGCGGACAATGCGGAGTTCGTCGGTGTGCGCGATGTGGTCGGCCAGGACGGGCTCGACCGGGTCTTCGAGGTGCTTCGCGCGCCGTATGCCGAAGAGCCGACGAACTGGTCCCGTCGCTACAAGGCAAATCTCGAAAAGCTCGCCTCCGGCGACGTGATCAAGGTCGCCGAGGTGGTTCGCGACCTGTGGCGTCGTGAGCGTGAGCGCGGACTCTCCGCAGGTGAGAAGCGCATGCTCGCCAAGGCCCGCCAGATCCTGGTGAGCGAGCTCGCCCTCGCGGAGAACACCAACGAAGACAAGGCCGAGGCTCTGCTCGACGAGGTCCTCGCGTCCTGACGCCGATGCTGCCGGGTCGCCACAGCGTGCTCGCCCACAGTGGTGCACTCGGCGGTGCTCAGCACGAAAATGCCGCAGTGCCCGAGCGACGACTGCTTCCCCGGAAGCGGTCCGTTGCCGGGCGCTGCGGCATATCTGGCGCGAGACCCGTGGACCTCGGCCCTCGCGGACCGTCGTGAAGACCGGAAGAACCCTGTGAACGCTTGTCGGGGACCGGGACCCGGGCCGCGTCGACTGCCGCGATGATCCTTGAAGAACCCTCCCGGCCGGCCCGATCATCTGTCTGACCGAACGCGTCGGCCGGTCCGAGGTGCACGGACGTGCCGGGCCCGGGCAGCTGGCTCGACCGGTCGTCACGGAAGGGTCCGGTCGGGGCATCGCGCCCGGCACGGTGTGGCCATACCCACCCCGGCCGAGTAAACAAACCTGCCGCTCGAAATTCGGGGTGCGACCCCCGGCTCACGGAGTGCAACCGATGTCTGAAGATTCCCGCCGACTTCGCACGGCGGCGGTCATCCCCGCGGCCGGCCGAGGCGTACGCCTCGGCCCCGGCGCCCCCAAGGCCCTGCGCGCGCTGGGCGGCACGCCCATGCTCATCCACGCCGTACGCGCCATGGCGGCCTCCCGCGCCGTCTCGCTCGTCGTCGTGGTCGCACCGCCCGACGGCGCGCCCGAGGTCCGCGCGCTGCTGGACGGCCACACCTTCCCCGAGCGCACCGAGCTGCTGGTCGTCCCCGGCGGCGACACCCGCCAGCAGTCCGTGAGCCTCGGCCTGCGGGCGCTGCCCGACGACATCGACGTGGTGCTGGTCCACGATGCCGCGCGGCCCCTGGTGCCGGTCGACACGGTCGACACCGTGATCGCCGCCGTACGGGCCGGCGCGCCCGCCGTCGTGCCGGCGCTGCCGCTCGCCGACACCGTCAAGGAAGTACGGCCGGATCCCGACGCCGGGAGCGAGCCGGTGGTGGGCACGCCGGAGCGCGCCCGGCTGCGCGCCGTGCAGACCCCGCAGGGCTTCGATCGCGAAACCCTGGTCAAGGCCCACGAGACCGTCACCTTCGACGGCGAGGGCGCGACGGACGACGCCGGCATGGTCGAGCGGCTCGGCGCGCCGGTCGTCGTCGTACCCGGCCACGAAGAGGCCTTCAAGGTCACCCGCCCGCTGGACCTGGTCCTCGCCGAGGCCGTACTGGCGCGCAGGCGCGTGACGGACGGGTACGCCTGACGGTCGGGGCACGCCGGAGGCCCGGGTGCGTCCGGCGGGCCGGGCAGGTCCGACGGTCGGCAGGCCGGCTGCCCGTCCGGCGCGCCGGTTGCCCGCTCGGTGGTCGGGCTCGGTGCTCGAGTTCGGTTGTTCGGTACTCGGGTTCGGTCCGGTACTCGGGTTCGGCGGTGATCCGGGGTTTGGATCGGGGGCGGGGCGTATACGGGGGCGGCGGGGTGGGCCCCCTACCCGTCTGACGAGCGGGGGCGCGGGGGAGTTCTCGCGCGGTTCGATGTTCACTCGCAGGGAGGAAAATTTCATGGTCGCGCTGCCCCAGGTGGGGATCGGGACGGACGTACACGCCTTCGAGCAGGGGCGTGAGCTGTGGTGTGCCGGTCTCCTGTGGGACGAGGACGCGAGCGGCGGCTACGGCCTCGCCGGGCACAGCGACGGCGACGTCGCCGCGCACGCCGCCTGCGACGCCCTCTTCTCCGCCGCCGGCATCGGCGACCTCGGCGCGCACTTCGGCACGAGCCGCCCCGAGTGGTCCGGCGCCTCCGGCGTCACCCTGCTCGCCGAGGCCGCCCGCATCGTCCGGGCCGAGGGCTTCGAGATCGGCAACATCGCCGTGCAGGTCATCGGCGTACGCCCGAAGGTCGGCAAGCGCCGCGAGGAGGCCCAGAAGGCCCTCTCGGCGGCGGCCGGCGCGCCCGTCGCCGTCTCCGGCACCACCACCGACGGCCTCGGCCTCACCGGCCGCGGCGAAGGCCTCGCCGCACTGGCGACGGCTCTGGTGTACCGGGCGGACTGACGGCGCGCGGCCGGCAGGCGGGGCACTGCGCCGCGCGACGGAGCGCACCGGGGAATGCCGCGCGCCGTACGGATGTTGGCCGGGCATCGAGGTAGACGTACTCCGTCCGATGCCCGTCCGCTCCGCAGGAAGGAACCGCCGTGGCAGCCCAACTGTCCGACGCCCTCAAGGACCTCCTCGACTCCAAGGTCTTCGTCACCGTCGCCACCGTCCAGCCCGACGGCAGCCCCCAGGTCTCCCCGGTCTGGGTCAAGCGGGACGGCGACGACCTGCTGATCTCCACGACCGTCGACCGCCGCAAGGCGAAGAACCTGCGCCGTGACCCCCGCGTCACCGTCGTCGCCCAGCCGGCGGACGCGCCGTACACCTACGCCGAGATCCGCGGCACGGCCGAGCTCACCACCGAGGGCGGCCAGGAGCTCATCGACGAGCTGTCCGTGAAGTACACCGGCAAGCCGTACGCGGAGTTCAACCCCGAGTCGGCCAAGGACGCCGAGCGCCTGGTCGTCCGCATCCGCCCGCGGAAGGTCGTGGGCCGCCTCTGAGACGCCGACACCGCCGGGCGCCCGGCGCGTGCTGCGGAGCCCGGCACCCGGCGCGCGCCCCGACTCGTGACCCGCCCCTCCCGGCCGCGCGCCCCGCGTGTGCCCCGTCCCCCGACCCCCGACGCGCGCCCTGTCGCACACATCACCCATACCGCCACGAAGCCCCTCGGACCACTCATAGCGCACTCACGAGTGTCACGCTTCTGTGTCCCGGTGCCCCCTGGGGTCGCGGGGCACTGCCTCGTTCCGTCTACCCTTGATGCGTGACCATTCGCCTGTACGACACCAGCGCCCGGCAGATCCGTGACTTCACCCCGCTCACGCCGGGCTGCGTCTCGATCTACCTGTGTGGCGCGACCGTGCAGGCCGCCCCGCACATCGGGCACATCAGGTCGGGACTGAACTTCGACATCATGCGCCGCTGGTTCGAGTACCGCGGCTACGACGTGACGTTCGTACGCAACGTCACGGACATCGACGACAAGATCATCAGGAAGTCGGCCGAGCAGGGCCGCCCCTGGTGGGCGATCGGGTACGAGAACGAGGTCGCGTTCAACACCGCGTACGACACCCTCGGCTGCCTGCGGCCGACGTACGAGCCGCGCGCGACCGGGCACGTCCCCGAGATGATCGAAATGATGCGCGGCCTGATCGACCGCGGCCACGCCTACGCCGCCGACGGCAACGTCTACTTCGACGTCCGCTCCTTCCCCGACTATCTGCAGCTGTCCGGCCAGGAGCTGGACAAGCTGAAGCAGCCGTCCGGTGAGGGCGAGACCGGCAAGCGGGACCCGCGCGACTTCGCGATGTGGAAGGCGGCCAAGGAAGGGGAGCCCAGCTGGGAGACCCCCTGGGGCCGCGGCCGGCCGGGCTGGCACCTGGAGTGCTCCGCGATGGCGCACAAGTACCTGGGTGAGCGGTTCGACATCCACGGCGGCGGCGTCGACCTGGTCTTCCCGCACCACGAGAACGAGATCGCGCAGGCCAAGGCCTACGGTGACGAGTTCGCGCGGTACTGGGCGCACAACGCCTGGGTCACGATGAGCGGCGAGAAGATGTCCAAGTCGCTGGGCAACTCCGTGCTCGTCTCCGAGATGGTCAAGCGCTGGCGCCCCATCGTGCTGCGCTACTACCTCGGTACCCCGCACTACCGTTCGATGATCGAGTACAGCGAGGAAGCGCTGCGCGAGGCGGAGTCCGCTTTCGCGCGCATCGAGGGCTTCGTGCAGCGCGTCGTCGAGCTGGCCGGGGGGCCGGTCGAGCCCGCCGACGAGGTGCCGCTGGCCTTCGCCGAGGCGATGGACGACGACCTCGGCGTCCCGCAGGCGCTGGCGATCGTGCACACGACCGTCCGCCAGGGGAACTCCGCGCTGACCGCCGACGACAAGGAAGCCGCCGTCGCCCGGCTGGCCGAGGTGCGCGCCATGCTCGGCGTGCTGGGCCTGGACCCGCTGGACGAGCAGTGGACCGGCAGCGGCTCCGAGCGCGGCGAGGACCTGCACGGCGTGGTCGACTCCCTCGTGCGCATGGTCCTGGACCAGCGCCAGGCGGCCCGCGCCCGCAAGGACTACGCCACCGCCGACGCGATCCGCGACCAGCTCCAGCAGTCCGGCCTCGCCATCGAGGACACCCCGTCGGGACCGCGCTGGTCGCTGTCGTGACGGACGCGATGCCCGCGCCCACGTCGGTGGGCGCGGGTCGTGCGATTTCCGTCCCGGTCGCCCGCACGGGGCGCCGCGGGTGACACTCATACGTATACGCAGCAGACATCCACGTCGAGAGACGTCGAGAGCAGTAAGAAACAGGTGACCCATGGCCGGCAACAGCCAGCGCAGGAACCGCCGCACGTCCAACAAGAAGGGCGCGCAGGTCGGCAGCGGCGGCCAGCGGCGCCGGGGCCTGGAGGGCAAGGGCCCCACCCCGCCCGCCTCCATGCGGAAGGGGCATGCGAAGAACCGCATCGCCAACGCCAAGGCCAAGCAGGCGGCCCACCGCCGTCCGGCCCCGCGCCGCGGCGGCGCGAAGGGCACGGCCGAGCTGGTCGTCGGCCGTAACCCGGTCGTGGAGGCGCTGCGCGAGGACGTGCCCGCGACGACCCTCTACGTCCAGCAGTTCATCGACAGCGACGAGCGGGTGCGCGAGGCGCTCCAGCTCGCCGCCGACCGCGGCATGAACATCCTCGAGGCGCCGCGCCCCGAGCTGGACCGCATGACCAACGGCCTGAACCACCAGGGCCTGGTCGCGCAGATCCCGCCGTACGAGTACGCGCACCCCGAGGACCTGTCGGCGGCCGCGTTCGACGAGGGCGAGGACCCGCTGATCGTCGCCCTGGACGGCGTCACCGACCCGCGCAACCTCGGTGCGGTCGTCCGCTCCGTCTCCGCGTTCGGCGGCCACGGCGTGGTCGTGCCGGAGCGGCGCGCGGCCGGAATGACGGCGGGCGCGTGGAAGACCTCCGCCGGTACGGCGGCGCGCACGCCGGTCGCGCGCGCCACCAACCTCACCCGTGCGCTGGAGACGTACCAGAAGGCGGGCATGACGGTCGTGGGCCTGGCGGCCGACGGCGACGTCGAGCTGCAGGACCTGGAGGTCCTGGACGGCCCGGTCGTCATCGTGGTCGGCAGCGAGGGCAAGGGCCTCTCCCGCCTGGTCGGCGAGACCTGCGACATCCGCGTCCGCATCCCGATGCCGGGCGGCGCCGAGTCCCTGAACGCGGGCGTCGCCGCGGGCGTCGTCCTCTGGGAGGCGGCGCGCCGGCGCGCGTGAGCGACGTACGAGGTACGTACGGACGCGGCGCTCGTGACGCCGGGTACGCCCCTGGTGGCGTACGCGGCGGTGACGGGCGCCGCGTACGCTCCCGTGTGTGAGCGGGGGTGCGAGGGCGTGAGGCCGGCAGCCCGCCCTGTCGTCGGTGACTCCCGGCACACCTCCGGCCATACATTCGCCCCTAACTCCGGGCAGAACATCACCCTCCGTGCAACCCGGGAAGTTTTGACGGGTCTCGGACAGATCGGCGCGGTCAAGGCAGTGTCTTAAACGCTGGTCACTCGGTTAGATGAGCGTGGACACCAGAACACCCCGCAGGCCTACGGGGGGACGCTCGCCGGGCTTCGATGACGAGCCGGTACTGAGCTCGGTCAAGGTGCCGTGCGACCCCGCGCAGGTCATCGTCAATCACGCCAGTTTCCGCGTGCAGCTCGCGGCCCCCGTGTCGGCGGGCGCCGCGCGGGGTGCCACGGCCGGCGCCGCGTCCGGTGCCGGGCCCGCCCCCGCCCGGCGGCGCGCGCCCGTCGTCTGGAGCGGCCGTACGACGCCGGGCGACACCTCGGCGCCCACCACCCAACTCCTGCACGCCGTGCGGAACAACGCGGGTGGTCGCAGCGAAGACGCCGGCGCGACCCAGGTCCTGCCCCGGGTCAGGCCCGACGGGACCGCCGCCTTCGCGCCGCCCCCGTCGGCCGGCGTGGTCGGGCCCCGTGGCGCCTCGGACGACACCGAGCTGATCCCGCGGCTCCCGCAGTCCCGCCCCGCGGACGACACATGGTCGGACGGGACGTACGCCGGTGCCGGTGCCGAGGACGAGGCGTACGTCACGGCGGGCGCGGGCGGCACCTGGCGCGAAGGGGCACACGCGGGCGCCTGTGCCGGTGCCTACGCCGGTGCAGCCGACGGCTCGTACGCCGGTTCGGGCAACGGCGCGTACGCCGGTTCGTCCGGTGGCGCGGCCGGCGGGCTCGCCGACGGGCCGCACGGCGGTTCCGGCGCCGACTGGGACGAAGGCCCGTACAGCGACGCCGAATTCGAGCCCCGCCAGGGCGGCGGCCGCCGCTTCGCCGGCGACAAGCAGGCGTTCTATCCGGGGCGCCGGATGAACCTCGGCGTCGTGCTGCTCCCGCTGCGCGTCTTCCTCGGCTTCATCACCATCTACGCCGGCATGGGCAAGCTCTGCGACCCCGTGTACTTCGACGGCGGCGAGCGCGGCTCCATGGTCAAGTGGCTGGAGTCGCTGCACCCGTGGGCGCTGGCCACCCCGCTGCGCGACTTCGCGCTCGCGCACCCGGTCGGCGCCGGCCTCACCGTCGCCTTCCTCCAGGTCGTCGTCGGCGTGCTCACCGTCTGCGGCCTCTGGCAGCGGGTCGCCGCCTCCCTGGGCGCGCTGCTCTCGGCGGCCCTGCTGATGACCGTCAGCTGGCGCAACGTCCCGGTGTACGACGCGCCGGACATCATCTACCTCGCCGCCTGGAGCCCGCTGATCATCGCGGGCGCCCCCGTCTACTCCCTCGACGCGCGGCTCGCCGGCGAGGCGTGGCGCAACCTCGGCCCCCGCGTCGAGGTCTGGGACCTGCGGCGCCGGGTGCTGCGCCGCGGCGCCGTGATGACCGCGGTGGTCGCCGGCCTGACCCTGCTGGTCGGCTCGCTCCTCGGCGGCGCCGTACGTTCCGCCTCCGGCCCGACCGTCCCGAAGCCGGGCGAGCCGCCGACCAACAGCCTGCCGGGCCGCCCGCTGCACACCCACCGCGAGGACCCGGGCCGTACGCAGAGCGGCCGTACGGGCGGCACCACGCAGGGCAGCGCCTCGCCCACCGCCGGCGCCTCCCGCGGCACGGGCTCGCCCACCACCCCGTCGGCCTCGCAGCCCGGCACGGCCCGGGAGACGGCCGGCGCCACCCAGGGCGCCCAGCCGGGCCAGACCACGAGCGGCCCGCCCCAGCAGTCGGCCCCCGCCGACACCGCCCCCGCCACCCAGGCCCCGCCCACCACGGCCGGCACCGGCGGCGGCACCACGGGCGGCGGCTCCTCCTCGGGCGGCTCCTCCGACGGCGGCTCCTCGGGAGGCTCGTCGGGAGGCGGGACGTTGGGCGGGTTGTTGGGGTGATTCCCGACGGTGGCTCGTCGGGCGGGCCCTCGGGCCGCCCACGACCCGCCGCGTACCCGCCACACGGCAAGCGCTGAGTCCCTGCCGCCCCCTTCTTCGCCCACTGGGCGGGGAAGGGGGCGGTGGTGTGGGGGGGGAGCTGTCCGTCGTGCGGAGCACCGGAAGACTCGCGTGCAGGCCCTGGCGGCCTCTGGAGGCCCAGGCCCGGCCTGGGACTGGCCTAAGTGCCCACAAGGGCTCTCGCGGCCGCGACGCCTGGCCCCGGGCCCGCCGCCTCCTACTTGCTACTTGTGGCCGTAGCGAGTGAGTTCCCGCGCGGCCTCGGTGAGGTCCTTCGCCGTGTCGATCGCGCGCCAGTAAGCCCCCTGCGGCAACGGGAAACCGGCCAGCCGGCGCTCGCGTGCGAGCCGCGGGAACGTCGTCCGCTCATGGTCGCCGCGGTCCGGCAGCAGCCCCGTGAAGGCCGCCGAGAAGACGTAGACGCCCGCATTGATCAGGTACGGCGACGGCGGCGCCTCGATGAAGTCCAGCACGTGCCCGAACGGGTCGGTCTCGACGGCGCCCCACGGAATCCGCGGGCGGGCCAGCGCCAGCGTGGCCTCCGCGCCGCGTTCGTGGTGGAAGTCCGCCATCTCACGCAGGGAGAAGCGCGTCCAGATGTCCCCGTTGGTCGCGTACCAGGCCTGATCGGGACGCGGGAGGGAGGCGGCGGCGTACTTCAGCCCGCCACCGCGGCCCAGCGGTTCGGTCTCCACAACGGTGGTGACCCGCAGCGGCAGTTCGGCCTCCGCCAGCCAGTCCTGGAGTACCTCGGCGAGATGTCCGCAGGAGACGACCGCGTCGGTGACGCCTTCCGCCGCCAGCCAGGCGAGCTGATGACCGATGATCGGGGTGCCGGTGCCCGGGATCTCCACCATCGGCTTGGGCCGGTCGTCGGTGTACGGGCGGAGCCGCGAGCCCTGGCCACCTGCCAGAACCACGGCCTGCGTGGGATGCGGATACGGGACACCTGTCATGATCCGCACCCTATGCGCTGACGGCGCGGGCTGGGCGTTGCGCGGAACGCGGGGCGGGTGTGGTGGCCGTAGGGGGCGCGCTATGGCTGCCGTGGGGCGGTGGTGGCCGTCGAGGGGGGGATGGTGCGGGCCGGCGGTCGCGCGGGGCGTGGTGGCCCTGCTGCCGTACTGGCCTGCTGTCGGGTCGGCCTGCTGTCGTACTGGCCTGCTGTCGGGCCGTTCTGCCGCCGTAATGGTCTGCTGTCGGGCCGGCCTGCTGTCGTACTGGTCTGCTGTCGGGCCTGTCGTACGGGCCGTCCCGCGTGCCGCCGTGCAGGCCGCGCCGTTGCGCTTGGACGTGCCGGCCGCGCTGGTCGCGCTGGCTGTGCCGGCCGCGCTGTCTGTGCTGTCTGTGCTGTCTGTGCCGACCGCGCTGGCTGTGCTGTCTGTGCCGGCCGCGCGGGCCGAAAGGGGCCGTGCCGTTCGCGAGGGACCGTCCTGTCCGCGAGGGACCGTCCTGTCCGCGCGGGACCGTCCTGTCGGCGAGGAGCCGTGCTGTTCGCGCGGGGCCGTTCTGCTCGCGAGGGACCGTCCTGCTCGCGAGGGGCCGTCCTGTTCACACGGGACCGTCCGAGGCGCTGGTCGCTGCCCCGGCCGCTACCCGGCCGTCGACGGCTTGGGCCTCCCGTTTTCCCGCCCCCTTCACCAACGACGATCTCGATCCGAGCACGTAAGGGCACTGACCGCTGCCGCCGGGCACCCGTCACCTCACCACCCGGCAAGCCCCCGCTGGCCTGGGCGACTTCCTCCCTCACCCGTAATGGGCGGGGACGGGCCGCCTCACCTGCGCTCGTGGGCACAGATCTGCCGTCTCTGGGCACAAGCTCTGGACACAAGTCTGTGCACAGAAGTGTGCGTGCCTGAGCGCATACCTCTGTGCACAGTTTTCGGAGCCGTTCCGTCACGACGGGGCGAGCGGTCACTGCGCAGCGGCGACCCCGCTCGCGAACGACGTGTCACAGACGGGCCGCGAGAAGGCCTGGGCGCGGTGCGCGACGCCGTACTTCTGAACCGCGGCACGGCCCAGCGCACGGGCGATGGACGCGCAGTGCTTGGCCAGCGACGGCCGCTTGGTGGTGGCCTCCTGGAGGTGGGTGAGGGCGGTTCCCGGGTCCTTCTCCTGGAGTTCGGCCAGCAGCTGGTCCCGCAGGACGTCCTGCGGGGCACGGTTCTGAGGCTGGTGGCTGGTCGCCGTACCGGAGGACGCGGTGAGCATCTGCGACTCGGAGGTCGGTGATGCCCACGGGACGCGGGTGACGGCGAGTGTCCCGGAGAGTACGAGGACGACGGGCAGTACGAGAGCGAGAGTTCGGCCGATACGCCGGGCTGCGGAGTTCACGTCCGTGATGGTAGCGAGCAGTGATGATTTGGCGACATTTAGTCACCCGGTCGAGGGACGAATTCGCCCGTCGCGTGCTAAATGATGTTGACGCACGCTGCTCGAAATGGCGGAACTGCCGGGGTATTTGTCGACAACGAGCAAGCCCCGTACCTCCCCACCCACCCCCTCACCTCAAACCGAAGGGCCGATCGGACCATGAGCTGCCGCCCAACTCACTCCACTCCACGGTCCCCTGAACGCCGACGGGCGGCCCTCCCCGAAGGA
Organism: Streptomyces sp. Ru73; assembly: GCF_002920575.1. GTDB lineage: Bacteria > Actinomycetota > Actinomycetes > Streptomycetales > Streptomycetaceae > Streptomyces. Next base: position 92,062 of record NZ_PQSQ01000015.1, read on the forward strand.
AGGCCGCCCGTCCACGATCTCCACCACTGGTGACTCCAGCACCAGTGATCAGTCACCTGCCACCGGGGCCACCGACTCACTCACCACCGAGGTAAGCGACTCAGCCACCGAGGTAAGCAACTCGGTCACCGAGATCACCGACAACACCGATGTCGCCGGCATCACCAGCATCACCGGGATCACCGATGTCACCAGCGCAGCGTCCCCGACTCAATCGCTGAGCCGCTCACCCGTCGACGTCGAGAAGACGTGCGTCTCACCGGCCCGCGGCACGACGTGCAGCCGGGCGCCCTTCTCCGGCACCTGCCGCCCGTTCACGCGGACGACCAGGTCCTTGACCTCGCCGCCGACCTCGGCCGTGCCGTACACGTACCCGTCAGCGCCCAGCTCCTCGACCACGTTCACGGTGATGGCCAGGCCGGCGGGCGCGTCAGCGGACTCCTTGGCCAGCGTCTTCGCCGCACCGCCGTTCTGCTCGACGACGTCGAAGTGCTCGGGACGGACGCCGACGGTGACCGTACGGTCGCCCTTGTCCGCGGCCGCGCTCAGCGCCTCCCGGCTGACCGGCACGACGCTGTTCCCGAACTTCACGCCGCCGTCGGTGATGGGAACCTCCACGAGGTTCATGGCGGGCGACCCGATGAAGCCGGCCACGAAGAGGTTCGCCGGCCGGTCGTACATGTTCCGCGGCGAGTCGATCTGCTGCAGCAGCCCGTCCTTGAGGACGGCCACCCGGTCGCCCATCGTCATGGCCTCGACCTGGTCGTGCGTGACGTACACGGTCGTGATCCCGAGGCGGCGCTGCAGGCCGGCGATCTGCGTACGCGTCTGCACGCGCAGCTTCGCGTCGAGGTTCGACAGCGGCTCGTCCATGAGGAACACCTGCGGCTCACGCACGATCGCGCGGCCCATCGCGACACGCTGCCGCTGACCACCGGAGAGCGCCTTGGGCTTGCGCCCGAGGTACTCGGTCAGGTCCAGGATCTTCGCCGCGTCCTCGACCTTCTGCCGGATCTCGGCCTTGTTCACGCCCGCGATCTTGAGCGCGAAGCCCATGTTGTCCGCGACGGTCATGTGCGGGTAGAGCGCGTAGTTCTGGAACACCATGGCGATGTCCCGGTCCTTGGGCGGCAGATGGGTGACGTCGCGGTCCCCGATGCGGATCGCGCCTGCGTTGACGTCCTCCAGGCCCGCGAGCATCCGCAGGGAGGTGGACTTGCCGCACCCGGACGGCCCGACCAGGACGAGGAACTCCCCGTCCTCGATCTGGATGTCGAGCTGATCGACGGCGGGCTTGTCGGAACCCGGGTAGATCCGGGTTGCCTGGTCATAGGTGACCGTAGCCATGGCGATATGTCCCTTCACCGGCAGGAACGTGCCGGACGATCCGAGTAAAGGAAGGAATGTGACAGCCCGGTGTGCGGGTGGTGTAGTCCACTGCACACGGACTGCCAGGGACGGTACCCGTACCGGCACCCGGTGTCAGTAGGTCGGACATCACGAAATTCCCCCGCCAGGTAACCTCTAGCCCTGGGTACACTTCACCAGACACGCCTCCTTAGCTCAGCTGGTCAGAGCACCGCTCTTGTAAAGCGAAGGTCGTCGGTTCGAATCCGACAGGGGGCTCAGAGCGCTGAACAGCGGAAACGCCCCGGACCAAGATCGGTCCGGGGCGCTTGACATCTACAGTCGACATCAGCCGGGGCAGATCTCTCGCGGCTGGTGGGGGGAGACCCGCCGCTTGAGCAACCGGTCCATGTGACTGATCGCTTCCCTCTGCGTGTCCTGCGCAACGTGCGTGTAGACATCCATGGTCATGCTGATCTGGCTGTGCCCCAGGATCTCCATCAGAACGCGCGGTGCGACGCCGGCCGCGGTGAGCAGAGTCGCGCACCCATGCCGGGCGTCGTGCAGCCGGATGGGCCGGAGGCCGGCGGCCGCGGTGAGCCGGGTGAAGGACCGGTTCAGATTCCGCGGCTCGATCGGCCGACCGTACCGAGTGGTGAAGACGAGCCCGGCCGGGTCCAGCGCCGTACCCCGCCTCTCCGCCTCGGCGGCCTGGCGAAGCCGATGCCAGCGCAGAGCAGCCAGGCAGATGAGCGGCAGCGGTACTGGCCGTACCTTCCCCGTCTTGGTCGTGTCCTGGTACAGCTCCTTGCCGATGCGCTGGAGCTGGTTGCTTATCCGGATGACCCGTCCGTCCAGGTCGACGTCCGACCAGCGCAGCCCCAGCACCTCACCGCGCCGTAGCCCCATCGCGATGGCGAGCACGAAGGCCGCGTACAGCGGGTCACTCCTAGCCTCCTCCAGGAACCTCAGCGTCTCGTCCAGAGACCACGGAGTCGTCTCCCGACTGACGACCTTCGGGGCTTCCACGAGGGAAGCGACGTTCCGCGTCACCAGTTCTTCCCTGACGGCCGCCGTGAGCGCCGTACGAAGCACGCGATGAGCTTCCTTGGCCGTCGCCGCCGATGACTTCCGTGACACCTCGGCGAGGAACACCCGGACATCACGAGGACCAAGGCTTTCCAGCCGCTTCTTACCGATCAGCGGCACGAGGTACAGCCGAATGTGCATCTCGTACTTGCTGTACGTGCTCCGCTTCCGATTCGGCTTGATCACGCTCTCCAGCCAGTACGGCAGCCACTCGGCCAGCTTGGCCGACCGAGTCGGTACGGCAATGCCGTTGCTGACCTTGTCGAGCAGGTCACGACGCTTCTCGTCGCACTCGGCCCAGGTCTTGCCGTAGGCGAACTTCCGAGCGCGAGTGCCGTCGGGCTGGAGGACGTACACGGCGGCCTGGTAGCGGCCGTCCTTCCGCTTGGTGATGGTGCCCGCCCCATTGGGGTTCCGCTTGCGCTGCTGAGCCATCAGGCGGCCTCCGCAATCTGGTCGGCGATGAACGCGCGGAGGGAGGTCGCGGGGATGCGCCGGCAACGGCCCACCTTGATGGAGACCAGGCGATGTGAGCGGATCAGGTCGTAGACCGTCGAGCGGCCGAGCTTGAGCAGGGCCATGACCTCCGGGACGGTCAGCAGCTGGTCATCGGGCACGAGTGTTCTCTCCTTCCGTGTCATCAGGGGTGAAGGCGGCGGCCAGCCATTCCTCGCCGCGTGAGAGGCCGATCCCGGCGAAGACCCAGTGGGCGAGGACGAGCGTCGTGTCCTCATCCGGGCCGTACGCGTCGTCACCGCGGGCCATGGCGGCCTGGAGGCGGCGCCACTGGGCGCGGGCTTCCCGGAGGGCGCCGAGAGTGGTCGAGTAGCGGCGGGTCTTGGTCGAGAAGTGACCGCGGAAGCCGAGCATGTGGGCCCAGGCCCGTAGACGGAGGTCCGCCAGTTCGCGCCGGGCGCCGAGGTGCCAGGCGGTGCGGATCAGCTGCCGGGCATGCTCGTTGATGTCCAGCTGGGCGAGTTCGGCCAGGAACTTGAGCGGCCGGTCGAGGGTTCCTGTCGCGATCTCGGCCCCCTTGGTCGCGTACTTGGCGACGTACGCGGCTACGGCCCGATCTGTCAGTTCGGCGGGGCCGTCGAAGTCCGCGGACCGGATGGCGCGGATGTCGAGCTGGCGGCCGAACGCGAAGTCGTACGCGCGACCGTCGATGACCGGACCGGGCACCTCGGCGGCGGTGCCGGCGGCGCGTATCGCGTCGGCCAGCAGCTCGGCGGTGGCCCAGGCCGGAGGCGGGGAGTCGCCACCTTCCGGGCCATCGATCCGGATCACCGCATGGAAGTGGATCGCGCCGCGCTTCTGGTACTCGGCGACCTTGGCGAAGGAGACGCGGGCATGGTGACGGAAGGCCCGTTGGCTCAGACCCGCGCGCTTGGCGACCTCGCGGCGCAGGTAGATGGAGAAACGGGCCCAGATCTTCGAGGCATGCGCATTCCACAGGACGGCGGCTTCGTAGTCGTACGTGTCCGGGTCGAGGGGAGTGCCCAGCTCGGGCGCATCCTCGGCGTGGCGGGTGCCGCAGCGGCAGCGACCGGAGGCCGGGCGGTTGTGTACGGGGCCGAAGCTGGGGGCGGTGAAGGTCGCGAAGACGCGTGGGTGGGTGGCGACCCGCTCCGGGGTGCCCTTGCCGCCGCGCAGTCCGGCGGTGATGAGCTGGTAGGTGTCGCGGCGGTAGATCTCGGCGCAGGAGGCACAGCGAGTGGCACGACGGTTGTTGCAGCGGACCAGCAGGTTGCCGGCGGGCAGATCGGCCGAGTGCAGTTCGTGGAGGATTTCGCCAGTGCCGCTGTGAATCTCGGTGCGGTGGCCGTCGAGCCGGATGGGGGTGGTGCACCCGCCCAGTCCGCGCAACTGGCGGACCAGGGCGGGCATGTCCCCGTGCCGGGCGAGGAAGGCGAGATCGCCGACCGGCGGCTTAGTCGGGGTGAGGTCGAGCAAGGCCGGTCACCTCGCGGCCCGGACGAGGGCGGGAGCCGGGGCGCGGCCGGTGCCCTGGCAAGTGGGGCACGTGACGGGGAACGTCTTCCGGGTGCCATCGCGGTGGCGCATGCCGGTGTCGATGGCCACGACCGGGAAGCCGTCGCAGTCGGCGCAGATGCGCGTGCGGGCAGGGGCGGCCTGGGACATGATGGGGCTTCCTTTCGATTGCGGTTGGAAGGGGCTGGCCGTCCGGGTGGCGGCGTGCTTGGCGGCTTGTGCGCCACCCGGCGGCTGGTCAGCGAGAGATCTGGGAGCCGCGGCGACCGTGGCCCTTGTCCGCGTACATCGCGGCGTCGGCGGCGCTCAGTGCATCGGTCAGGCGGGGAATCGGCAGGTCCGCCATGCGGCAGACGCCGACGGAGGCAGCCAGCGGCAGTGAGGTGCCGCGGTAAGGCAGCGGCTGGTGGAGGTCGGCCGTGAGGGCCGCCGTGTCTTCGGCGGACAGGTTGCGGACGACGACTACGAACTCGTCTCCACCGAGCCGACCGGCGACGCCGTTCCTGTCGCACCAGACGCGGAGACGGGCAGCGACCTCGACGAGCGCGGCGTCCCCGGCGGCATGGCCGTGGGTGTCGTTGAGGTCCTTGAATCGGTCGAGGTCGACGAGGAGCACGGCGGCGGTGCGGTGCCGGCGGATGAGACGTTCGGCGCGAACCGTCCAACCGGCACGGGTGTGGAGACCGGTGAGCGGGTCGCGGCGTGCGGAGGACAGACGGCGTGTGAGCAGGCTGCCGTGTATCGCCCAGCCCAGTAACGGCGTGACGGTGGCAAGGGCTTGAACGTCCATGGTCTTTCCCTTCGGGATAGCGGTTGGAGGTGGTCCGGCCCTGGCGGTGGCGGCGTGCTTGGCGGCTTGTGCGCCACCGCCAGGACCGGTCAGCGGCGCCGGATCTCCTGTCGGGCCATGCGGACCAGGAGCAGCAGCACGGCGGCGCTGACGGTCAGCGCGAGGGCGGTGAGAGCGACCGCGAGGAGCATGGAGACGGCGACCGCACCGACCACGAGGGCGATGGCTGCACCGCCGACGAGCGCCACGGCAGGCTTACTGCGGACGACCTCGGCGAACCCGTTGGACGCCGGACGCGGGGCAGCAGCGGCCTGATCGGCCGAGGTGACGACGAGAGGCGTGGGCGCGGTGTGCGTGGTGAGCGGCTGGGTGTCGGAGATGGGGTACTTGGGGCGCAGCATCGTTTCTCCCTTCGGCCCTTACTTGGTCGTGGTGTTGACCACGTCGACGCCGGTCTTGGTGGCGCCCTCGATAGCCGGGGCGATGAAGCTGTCGGCGAGCAGGAAGCCGCCGAGGAGGAGCAGGACGACCAGCCAGAGCGGCGGGCGCATGAGCTTGATGCCGAAGTAGCCGATGATGGCGACCAGGACGATCAGTGGCAGGTTCACGGTCATGGCGATGACTCCTTGCAGGTCAGGCGACGCGGCAGCGGTGCGTACGGGCGGCGAGGGTGGCGGCGGAGCGGCTGGAGTAGTCCGAGGACCAGCCGCAGCCGTCGGTGGTGCACACGGCGGCGTGGCGGGTGCGGCCGAGGCGGTCCCGGTGGGTGCCGATCTCGACGGGGCCGACGCGGGAGATCGAGTGGAAGAAGTCGCGAGCAGGCACGTGTCTGCGTCCTTTCGGGTCAGGTGAGCTGTGCGGCGATCTGGTCAGCGAGTACGGGCGGGACGCCCAGCCGGGCGCGGAGGGTGTCGGTGTCGATGGGCGAGCCGGTCCGGTCGCGGTGTGCGTCGGCGACCTTCCGCGCGTGCTCGACCAGGGCGGCCGGGACGGTCGGAGCGGGGCGAGCAGGGGCGGGTGCCGGAGACGGGGCCTTGACGGGTTCGGCCGGTTCGGCGGACTCAGGGCTCGCAGCAGGTTCCGGCTCGACGGTGGGGAGGGCCGGCGCGGTAGTCGGCTCGACCGGAGACGAAGACGGGGCCGGAGCCGGTGCAGCGGACGCGGATGCTTTCGCCCGTTCGACCTCGACCGCTGCCGAGGCATCAGCCGCTGTACCTGTCTCGCTTGCCGGCTGGTGGGCGAGGAGCGTCCCGCCGAGGAAGGCCAGCGCGGGCCATCCGGCGACGAGGATGCGCAGCCAGGCCGGTACCGCGCTGAGGTCGAGGAGGCCGGCAGTGGCGACGTTCGCGCCGAGCGAGGCAGAGAGGGCGACGGCGAACCATGTCCAGGCGGCCTGTCGGTTGCCGCCCGAAGCGCGCAGGGTGCGAAGTCGGTGCCAGGCGGCGACCAGGAGCAGGTCTACCGAGACCGGGTAGGCCCAGGCTTTCCACCCGTCCTGTCCGGCCGCTTCGGCGAGATCATGAAGATGGGCGAAGGACAGAGCACCGGCGATCACGGCCTGCACGAGTACGGCGTCGGGCCGGAGCGAGCGTGACACGGGTCCTCCTTCCGATTTCAGGCATGGCGGGAGTAGGGACACGGCGCGAAGCGGTCGCGCCGACCGGTGGGAGCTGGAGAGATCAGGCTGTAGCCGGAGCAGATCCGGTAGCCGGGACGGCTTCCTTGCCGGTGCTCAGCGGCGGCAGAACGGGACGGAACTCGGCGAGCTCGGGCAGTTCGGGAGTGCGGTCCGCATGGGCGTGACAAGCGCTGACGGCCTGGCGGAGCGTGGTGAACGGCGTCCGGGTGCGGACCCAGCCGCCGGAGGAGTCACCGGCGATGGCCATGCCGGGCATGTCCTCGGGGATCTGGATGGCGGCCAGCACGGCGTCCGGGGAGATGTCGCCAAAGGCCATCTTGGCCGACGCCTCATCGTTGACCCGGTGCGCGATGCGGCCGGTCAACTGGGCCCGCAGCATGGTGATGCCCTTGCCCAGGTCCGAACCGAACCGCTGACCACAGATCTCGACGTAGATGCCGGCAGCGCGGCCGAGCTGGGTGAGACGGACGAGTGACGTGATGATCCGGTCTCGGCGCTTCTCCTCTTCCTTGGTGGTGAACAGGGCCAGCTCGGCCACCTCGTCGACCAGGAGGACGACGGGCACCGGCCGCAGGTCTTCCGGCAGGCCCCAGATGTCGGCGGTGATTTCCGCGTCCGGCACATCCGCACTGATGCGCTGCTCGCGGCGGATGATCCTGTAGGTGTTGGCCATCCTCACCACCAAGGCATCCAGCAGCTCGGCCGCATCATCGGCGTTGTCGGCGAGCGCGGAGAACCGTCGCGCCAGTGGTGCCAGCTCGACGCCTTCCTTGCAGTCGATGCCGACCAGGGCCACGTCCAACGGGGCCAGCTCGGTGACCAGGCGGCGCTGGTAGACCGACTTCCCCGAGTGCGTGGCGCCGAGGTTCAGCGAGTGCGGAACCTGCCGGTAGTCGCGGTAGTGCACCGAACCGTCATCCCGAAGCGCCACCGGTACTCGCAGACCTTCGCGGTTCACGCGAGCGGGCATCTGGACCCGCTTCAGCACGTCGTAACCGGTCATGCTCAGTTCCACCACACCGGAACGGACTTCACGCGAGACCACACCGTGCATCGCGAAGGAGTGCCGCAACCGGTCAGCCGAGGCCGCGAAGTCGAAGGCGTCCTGCCCCGGCCGCATCTTCAGCCGGAGGACCAGGCCGGTTCGGGTCGCTCGTATCCGGAGGAGGCGTGGAGCCCGGTCGCCGGGAACCTCACGCCGGGTGACACGGGCCAGCGTCAGACGCCAACGTGCGGGCGGAACGGTCAGCCCGCACGCCTCCATGACCGACCGGTACCGGACGAGGACTCGGACCAGGGCGAAGGCGGCACCGAAGATCAGCCAGTACCAGGCCCGGTTCCGCCACCGAAGGATCTGCGCGGCGGTCACCACGACCAGCAGGACGATCAGCGTCTCCGACATGGCGGTCAGCTCTCCGCGCCGGCGGCGACCGGGTTCAGCGGAGTGATGGCCACGGTCCGGAAGGCGATGCCGAACCGCTTCTCACCGTTGAAGGTGTTCTCCCAGTCCCGTGCGCGGAGCCCGGTCACGGCCACCGGCATCCCCGGAACCAGTCCGCTCTGGATGCCCGTCTCAGGCACGCTCACCGTGTAGAGGTTGGCCTCGCCCTCGTCCGCGACGGTCAGGCCGATGGTCACCATCTTCGCGCCCGTCTCCCGGTCGATGGCGACCTCACCGGTCTCCCGGTTGATCACCTTGTGCTTCGGCTCGACGGCGACGAACACGACGGCGGTCGAAAGGTCGATCTTGAACGAAGACATGCAGACTCCTGGGTCGAAGAAGTTGACGTACTTAGTACGTCAGGTTCGATAACGAGAGTGCACTTGTCATGCCAAGTAAGTCAAGTGGCTTCTCGACTCGTGTCAGTCAGTTGTGCTGCACTTGGTACGACAACCGCGAAGAGGGGTTATGGCCGAGTTCACTGGACAGCTGCCGGCGTACATGCAGATCGCCAACCGGATCAAAGCCGAGATCCGGGCAGGCGAGCGGGCGCCGGGCGACAAGCTCCCGTCCGAGGCGGAGCTGATGCGGGAGCACTCCGTGTCGCGCACCGTCGCCCGTCAGGCGATCTCCCGCCTGCGTGAAGACGGATTCGCCGTCTCCCACCAGGGCAAGGGCAGCTTCGTCGCCAATCTCGAAGAGGGCGCGCAGCGGCGTCCCAGCTCCGAGTACGAGCAGATCACCGAGCATCTCGACCAGGTCCTTCGTGACGTCCGCGACCTCGCTCGGCGCATGGACGCTCTTGAAGAGGTAGTCCGTCGCCAGACCGCAGGCTCCTAGCCAGCGCATCGGCCCGTCGGGCGACCTCTTGCACCTCCCGGCCCACCAGCTCGATCCGCTTCATCAGTTCCCATCGCTCGTCCGGTGACAGTGCCACCTGGCCCCCTACGTCGTACTCGGTTCGCCAACCCCTTGGGGTGTCAACGACGGTAGGTCTCAGCCAGAGTGAGACCCCGGAAAATCTCTCCGGGGTCCGCAGAGGAAGCAGAGGGACGCTCTTCCCATGCGAGGAATGACGACGAATCTGACGATCGGCGAACGTGTCGCGTGGTACCGCCGGAGGCGCGGACTGTCCCAGGAAGTGCTGGCCGGACTGGTCGGCCGGACGGTCGACTGGCTCAGCAAGGCCGAGAACGGCCGCATCGAACTGGACCGCCTCTCGGTCATCAAGTCCCTGGCCGACGCCCTGGACGTCTCCCTGGGCGACCTCATCGCAGAGCCCACGCTCATGGAGTGGACCCCCGACAGCGGAACCAACACGGTGCCGGCACTGCGCTCAGCCCTGATGAACTACCGCCAGCTCACCCCGCTCTTCGGCCTCCCGACCGAAGGCGAACCGCCCGCGCTGGACGAGCTGCGGCGCAACGTCGCCGAAGTCTGGGACGCCTACCAGGACTCCCGATACGGCCTGGCGACCCGGCGCCTTCCGCTCCTGCTGACCGATGCGCTGATCGCCGGGCAGGCGTACGAGGGCCAGGAGCGCGAGCGTGCCCATGCGCTCACCGCCATGACGTACCAGGGCGCCGCAATGGTCCTCACCAAGCTCGGCGAAGCGGATCTCGCATGGATCGCCGCGGACCGGGGCCTCACAGCAGCTCAGCAGTCCGGCGACGCCGTGGTGACCGGCTCCCTCTTCCGCTCAGTGGCGCACTGCCTGCTCTCGACCGGCCGCTTCGACGCCGCGGTACAGCTGGTCAGCGATGCATCGGACTACCTCCGGCCCGGTCTGGTCACAGCAAGTCCCGACTTCCTCTCCGTCTACGGGACGCTCTTCCTGGCAGGCTCCATGGCCGCGGCGCGAGCCGAGGACCGCGACATGGTCCGTTCGTTCCTCGCCGAAGCCGACCAGGCCGCGCGGCAGCTCGGACGAGACGCCAACCACATGTGGACCGCGTTCGGTCCGACCAACGTGGCCATTCACCGCGTCGCGACGGCCGGCGAACTCGGCGACATTCAGGTAGCCCTCGATCTCGGACCCCAGGTCGACACCAGCAATCTGCCGACCGAACGCCGGACCCGTCACAACCTCGAAGTCGCCCGCGCGCTCAGCTCGCACAACCGGATCGATGAGGCCCTGGCGATGGTGCTGGAAGCGGAGAGCTGGGCGCCCGAGCAGGTCCGCAGTCACTACCTGGCACGCGAGCTGGTGCTCTCCTGGGTCCGTAACCAGCGGGGCCGCCCCAGTCGGCCCATGGCCGAGCTGGCGAAGCGGCTGCACGTCGTGTGACGTATGTAGGCTCGGCGGCATGGCTGCGAACGAGCACGAAGCGAAGATGGCGCACCCCCGTATGGCGGCGGGTGCGCTCTTCTTTGACGCCGCCGGGCGGGTCCTCATGGTGGAGCCGTCGTACAAGGACTACTGGGAGATCCCGGGCGGCTACGTCGAGACCGGTGAATCCCCCTTGCAGGCGTGCGTCCGCGAGGTACGCGAGGAGCTGGGCATCACGCCGCCGATCGGTCGGCTTCTGGCCGTCGACTGGGCGCCCAACGCCAAGGAAGGCGACAAGGTCCTTTACCTCTTCGACGGCGGCCAGCTCCCGACTGACCTGCTGCCCCACATCGTTCTTCAGCCCGAAGAGCTTCTGTCGTATGAGTTCCTGGCCCGCAGCGACGTAGCCGGACGCACGATCCCGCGGCTCGCCCGACGCATCGAGGCAGCCATGGACGCCCGGGACCAGGCGGCGCCTGTCTACTTGGAGCACGGAGAGGCTCCTGCTTCCCAGGCCGCGTAGCGCAATGACCACCCCACGGCACTCGGTATCCGTCGCCGGAGTAGTCGTACGGGAAGACGGCCGCATCCTGGCGATCCAACGCGCAGACAACGGCACCTGGGAACCACCGGGCGGAGTACTGGAACTCGACGAGAGCCCGCAGGCCGGCACCCGCCGCGAGGTCCAGGAGGAGACCGGTCTCCTGGTCCAAGTCGAACAACTGACCGGCGTCTACAAGAACATGGCGCGCGGAGTCGTGTCCCTGGTCTTCCGTTGCAGCCCAGTCGGCGGCAGCGAACAGACATCTGCCGAGTCCCAAGCCGTCTCGTGGCTGACCCCTGATGAGGCCCGCGAGCGCATGAACGCGACCTTCGCGATCCGAGTCCTGGATGCCCTCAGCGCCGATGGCCCGTATGTCCGCACCCACGATGGCCAAAAGCTCATCGCGGCCGAGTGAGTAAAAACCTTCTCTACGGGTTCAAGGCGGCTCGCTCCGCTCGCCGCGCGCGGCCCGGCTCCCCGCCGGACCTGCGCTCCTGTCTCCGCCCCGCTCCAGCCCGGCGGTCCGCCCGCCTGCGCACACGAGACAGTGCGAGCACCGTTCCCATGAGGTTCATACGAGGCCGGCTGTGGCTGGGGCGGTCGGCTCCACGGCTTTAGGCAGCCACTTTGGGGCGAGCCTCTACGATCATGGCCCCAACGTCGTGCTTTACCGGGCAGGTCCACAGACTGCCCGACGCGCCGCAAGCTTACGGGGCCATGATCACTCGCCCCAAAGCAGCTCCAGCCCAAAGCCGCTCCGCCGACCTTTCAGATCGCCTGCGGCCCGCAACTAACGGTTTACCCGATTTACTCTTACGGTGGAATCGCCTATTGGATTACCTGCATCATGATCCGACACGTCGATTAGAAGCCTGAAAAGCCACACCAAACGGAGGGATCTTATAGCTCCAAAAAATATTAGATATTCCGTGATCCAGCCACCCAGGCCGATTTCCTTCCTCGTGTCCGACATCATGACAGCAAGGCAGCCGAATGAGACCAGAAGCATCGAAGTCAGTAGGCCGACCCAGTTGCGTCGAAGGTGGACGCCAAACATCTGACGCAGAACCGTCATTCGCTGACCGGAGCTAGTTGCGTACTGGCTGATTGCTGCTGTCCCGAATCCGCCAACGATCGCTGCCACTGACGCGACCGTTGCATAGATGTTCATGCGCTGATCGGCATCGTGATTGGCTAGGATGTGATGACCTTGCGCCAAAGCTAATGCGCCTACTGACAGGGCAGTCAAGGCGAAGTCGACGGCGGGGTGGTGACTCCACCTGTTGTAAACGTAGCCCCGTGCACTGCGTATCGCGCCCATGGCGCACCCCCTTCAGGCTCAGTTGGAGCCTAGGGCATGGCACTGACAGCAGCTCTCAGGTCGCGTTCGTGCTCCATAGCTGCCTGCATCACGGCCTGCACTGCTGCCTCGTACCACGGGCCCGCCCCGCCGCCGCGAGGTAGCGTCACTTGCTTGGAGGCTGTGATGTGGTCGTTGACGAAGTTGATTTTGTCTTCGACGATGCTGCCATCGGATGCGGACAGCATTACTTCGGCAATTGCCCGGTCGATAACGCCATGGGGGCCAACTAGGCTTCCGAATTCAGAGAGGAATTCATGGACGCTTGCGTGTAGACGGCGTTCGCCTCTTGCTCTCGCAGCGCTGCGGGATAGCCCTCGTCCCTTGGGGATCTTTATCGACAGCGTGATTAGCGCATCTGGGTTCTGCTTGTGAGCGTGCCGAGCGAAGTCCCCTAGCCCTTCGACGGATGTAGGGAAGATTGATGTCGCGGCAGGGCGGAGGCGCATCTCGAAAAGATTGACCGAGTCGGCCTCCTTCAATTTATCCCAGGCGTTCTTCCCTATCAGAGGGATAATTGCCAGGTCTTCTTCGATGCCTGAGCGCATTGCATTCAGCCATCGTTGTAGAGCTGTCGGCCTTGGCGCGGAAGCGCTACCCTGGATTACTCCGATTACGTTCCCGTAGGGCAGGAAGCAGACGATTGTCGTGTCGACAACGCTTCTGTTCCCGTCAAGCTCCAACGAGTCGATTTTTTGAGCTTCGTAATCGATTTGCTGCAAGTCGCCGTCGCGGAGGCGAGCTAGCACTAAGTGCTTACCTTGCGAAGAGTTAATGGGCTCGCCGATGTACACATCATCATCGTGTCTCATGTGCCGCTCATGCACCGTCAGGGCGCCGAGGTTGTCTAGTACAAACCCCCAGTCAAGACGGTCAAAGCGGAGGTGGCCGGCATCTTTCGCTCGGACGACCTCATAGAAGGCGACGGTCTTTTTCCGCTGTCCGCTCAACTCGGCCCCCCAGCGCGCGTTGGTCATGTGCATCTGTCACATGCAGAGGATCAGTATGGCGAGTGCATGTGATGGTTCGTCAACCGGATCGGGCGACTCAGTGACCGAGTCGACACGGGGAGTCGCTCCTCCGGCAGGCCCTGAGAGTGATTGGCAGGTTAAGAGTCGGTCTTGCCCGCATCGACTAGGGCTTCGTGGTGGTGCCAGATGAGGAAGCGATCCTCCCGGCGGAGCTCTGCAGAGCCCCACTCGACTCTCACTACGCCTCGCTCCATCGAGCAGGCGTAAGCGATGAGAACGAGACGAACCCCTGCGGGGATGAGTCCGAGGTCAGGGGAAAGCTCGGTGTCGTCGAGCTCATCCAAACCGAGGTCGAACGATTGCTGCATCGGCTCTGGCCCATGGCGGCGAATGAGATCCGCTCGGAAGCCCCTCGCACGCCTGAGGCGTGCGGCCGTGACGGGGACGTTCTGCTTCGCATAGCGGATTGGGTAGACGAGATGGTTGCGAACAAGCATGATCGTCCGCCCCTGCAGACGTAAAGAGTCTCCGTAGGGGGCAAGGCCGGTGGCTAACTCCTCATACTGAACTGCGTGCAGACCATGACCGTACGCCTCTAGCGTCTGTGTGTGCACGCCTTCCTGGCCATTGCGAGCCCTGTCGTGGGCCCGTGCCAGGCAGGCAGGGATGATGTCGACCAAGTTGCCGGCCACATCACCGAAGGTGTTCTGGGCCCACTGACTTACAGATCGCACGACAGAACGCTCCTCCCCCACATGGCGCCGGAGCGCCCAGCAGCATCGAGTCAAACCGTGCGTGACCCTTGCGAGGTAGGCAAGGGCGCACCGAGGGCGCAGCTGAAGCGGCAGAAGCACAGAGATGACGACATCTACTGTCGACATCAACAGGGACGGTCGGTTGGACCCACCACTGACCTAGCGCGGTCGGACCGAGCGTGGGTGAGTCTCAGGGCAGCGGGCCTTGATCGAACTTGGAAAGCGAAGGTCGTCGGTTCGAATCCGACAGGGAGCTCAGAGCGCTGAACAGCGGAAACGCCCCGGGCCGTGGTTGGTCCGGGGCGTTTCGTATGTCGGCTGGTGGGTCGGTCCGGCTTGTGCCTTGGGGAAGCCATCAGCGGGTCTCGTGTGCCGGGGGCCGGGGAGCGGTTAGTGGGCGCTCGGGCTCGCGCACGTTCACGGCGTTGGCTCCGCGGCTGCGCTGGTCCGCGTGAGTTGCCGCGGTGTTGGCCGGGTGGTGGGGCTCGGGTGGGGGCGCTTATCGGCAGGGGTGAGTTTTCTGGTGTGGCCGGGTGGTGGGGGCCTGGGTTTTTAGACTGCTGGTTCCTTCGCTCGTCGGTTCGGGGCGGGGGTAGGGGTTGGCGAGCCGAGAGAAGGTAGGGCGATGGGGGAGAGCCGTGAGGAAGAGGCGGTTTCCAGGGAGGACATGCGTGCCGAGTGGCGTGCCATTGTCGAGGCCGGGGAGGCCGTACCGGGGTCGGGTCTCGCTGCGCTGAGCGCTCGTATGCGGGCCACCGGGAACTGGCCGGAGGACCTTCGCTCGGCGCCGGTGATCATCGACACGGACATCGGTGGCGATGCGGACGACGCCCTGGCGGTCGTGGCGGCGGCCCGTTCCCTGCCGCGGCTGGCTCTGGTGCTCACCAGTGACGAGACCGGGCCGGCCGTGGGGTATGGCGAGAGGGCGAGGTTCGCGAGGTACCTGCTGGATCTGACCGGTCGTACGGACGTGGCGGTCGCATCGGGTGTCTCGCTCGGTGACACCCGGTACTACTGCGCGGACGGTCTGGTGCCCGACGAACTCCCTCGCCAGCCGGCCGACGTCGTGGCGGCGGTGCGGGCCGTGTGTGCGGCGGTTCCGGGCCCAGTCCAGTGGGTCGGCATGGGCCCGCTCAGTAACCTCGCGCTGGTTCTGGAGGCCGCTCCCGAGCTGGCTCCCCGGCTCCACGTGACCCAGATGGGCGGGGCCCTGAACTACCGGGACCCCAGCCGCGCCGAGCACAACTTCCGACTGGACGTCCCGTCCGTGCACAAGGTCTTCGAGGCGGTGGGCACCGGCCTGCTGCCGACGCCGTACTTCGTCACGTCCGAGGTCACATTCACCTCGGAGATGGAGGTCACGGCCGAACACCCGGTGTACGGAGCGCTGGCCGCGCCCGGGGCGCCGGCCTGGGCAGGCCTGCTGGTGGCGCACATGCGGCAGTGGTTCGCACGCTTCCACCCGGGGACCATCCAGCACGACGCGCTGACCCTGTCGGCCGCGCTCCAACTGCCCTTCGTCGACTTCGACAAGATGCCGGTGGCGCTGGACGGCATCGGGCGGACCACCCGCGCCGACACCGGCGTGCCGGTCTGGCTGAGCCTGTCCGCCCATTACCCCGCTTTCATGCGGTGGCTCTCCCAGCGGCTCGACCCGGCTTGGGAACCGTCGGAAGCGGGCGCCTGATGGCGGCGCGTCCCGTCGATGAACTGTACGGCCATGTGGCCGACATCCATACGGCTTACGGGCTCACGGACCCCGACCAGCGCCGGGCGGCGGAGGAGGCGTACGAGGTCTTCCGTGAGCACAGCGGTCCGTTCATGGTGTCCGTCGCCGCGGAGATGCTCGACGATTTACGGGCGGACGTACGGCAGAACCCCGACAGGGTGATTGCCTTCCTAGGCCGGGACGGACACAGCCTGGCCGCGGCCGTGCGCGGGCTTGATCCGGAATTCTTCGACCGGCACTGCCGTGAGGTGGTGGTGTCCAGAGCCGTGGTCGATGCGGCACTCCAGGACCTGGAGAAGAACATCGGCGCGAGTTTTCCGGAGGCCGAGCCGTTTCGCGGTGCCCGCAACAAAGTGAATCCGGCGGACGTCGACGGTTCTTATCGGTACCTCACGGACTATCTCCGTGTTTCGGGAGTACCGATGGGGCGGCCCGGCAGTTCGGTCGTTCTGGTCGACACCAGTTTCAAGGGTACGGTCCAGGAACTGATGACTGCTGCTTACCCGCAGACGGAGATCCAGGGCCGTTACGCATTTCTGGCGCTCTCCCCGGACGACCCGCACCCGGCGGCCAAGAAGGGTTACGTGTTCCATCAGGAACCGGACGCCGTCTGGCACGGGCTTCCGCAGTCGTACCTGCCGGAGCAGCGGTCACAGACCTTTGGGAACCAGGACGCGCTCGGCGTCATCGAGGAAACGCTGCACGGGCCGATGGGCAGTCCGCTGAGCGTCACCGCACAGGGACCTCGGCAATTACCACAGCAGTTGGAGCAGCAGCCGCTGGCGGGCATCAACCCGGTGGTCATCGCGGACCAGTACCGTGATCCGAAGGTGCGCGAGGCGGTCAAAGCGGCTGCCGTACTCGCCGTGTACGACAGCGCGCTGGAAGCGGCTCGGAACCGGGACGCGGGCCATGACTGGAAAGGCGCATTACGCCAGGCGCGCGAAAAATTCACCGATCAGGTGCGGTCCTGGGTGTCCCGGGACGGCCGGACCGATGCCAGGCTCGCACCTGTCCTGGACAGCTTCGTCCGGCGCGCCGACAAGAACATCATCAAAGACCTCGACAAGGCACTGCAACGGGCGGGCGTGAACCAGCGGGAGGCCGAGCCGTTGTGGAAACGGTTCGGGGAGCTGACGGAGCCGGCCGAG
The DNA here is from genome assembly GCF_002920575.1 of Streptomyces sp. Ru73. Classification (GTDB taxonomy): domain Bacteria; phylum Actinomycetota; class Actinomycetes; order Streptomycetales; family Streptomycetaceae; genus Streptomyces. Next base: position 109,139 of record NZ_PQSQ01000015.1, read on the forward strand.
AAGAAGCAGTTCCTCCGGGACGCGGTCACGCCGACGCCCGGGAGCAGGAAGACGCCGCAGGAGCATTTGCGCGCGGTAGTGGCCGCATCGGCCGTCTCCCATTCGCGGGGAGCCGGCGGCGCGGTTGCGGGGACGTCGGTGGCCGAGTTCGCGAGCCTGCACCTCAGGGGGAAGTCCACCAGAAATCCTGCGCCGGGTGCGCAGAATTCCTCGAATGGTCCGCAAAGTGCCTCGACGTCACGGGCCGACAAAAACCCGGGCGTTGTGCCGCGGCGGGTACCACGTCAGCCCGGTAGGGCCTCATCGGGTGGCAACGGCCCAACCGGCGGAACCGGCGGACGGGGCGGACCCGGCGGAACCGGCGGACATGGCGGGCGCGATGGACACGGCGGAAGCGATCGGAACAGTGGGAACAACGGTGGGCCGAAGCGCTGAGCCGGGGTGGGTGATGGGTCAGCTGAGGTGATGGGCTGGAGGGCGTGAGCCAGCCCATCCGGTGTCGTCCGTGACCGTGTGCCGGCGTCGGCCGACCGCGGCATCTCGGTGTTCACAGTGTTGGCGGTGTTGATCGAGGGCAATCGGAGCGGTTGCGGCGTAGGTTCGCGGTATGGCGACCTTTGAGGGGACTGCGGAAGGGCGGGGTTCGGGGATGACGGACGGTGCGGGTGTGGGGGGCCGGGGTGCCGGGCGCGCTGGCGGGCTTTCGCGTGCGGATTATGAGCGGCGGATGGTGCGGGCCGGGCGGGCGGCGGCGGATGCGGGGTTGGCCGGGCTGATCGTTACGCCGGGGCCCGACCTGGTGTGGCTCACCGGGTACCAGCCGACTGCCGTCACCGAGCGGCTGACCGCCCTGGTCGTGGCCGTCGACCGGCGGCCGCGGCTGCTGGTGCCCGTACTGGAGCGGGCCGACGCGCAGCATGCGGCCGGGGCCGGCGCGACGGAGATCGTGGGGTGGCGGGACGGCGAGGACCCGTACGCGGTGCTGGCGGAAATGCTGGAGCCGGACCGGCGGTACGGCATTTCCGATTCCGCGTGGGCCATGCATCTGCTCGGGCTGCAGCGGACGCTGCCCGGCAGCGCGTACTCCTCGCTGACCGAGGCGCTGCCGATGATGCGCGCGGTCAAGGACGCGTACGAGGTGGAGTGCCTGGCGGCGGCGGGTGCGGCGGCGGACGCCACGTACGAGGAGATCCTGGGCGTGCCGTTCGCCGGGCGCCGGGAGTGCGACGTGGCGGCGGACCTCGCACGACTGCTGCGCGAACACGGGCACAGCCAGGTGGACTTCACGGTGGTGGGCTCCGGGCCGAACGGGGCCGACCCGCATCACGAGGCCGGCGACCGTGTCATCGAGGACGGCGACATGGTCGTACTGGACTTCGGGGGCCTGAAGGACGGGTACGGGTCGGACACGACGCGCACCGTGCACGTGGGGGAACCGACCGCGGAGGAGCGGAAGGTGCACGACATCGTGCGGGAGGCGCAGCAGGCGGCGTTCGAGGCGGTGCGGCCGGGGGCCGCGTGCCAGGACATCGACCGGGTGGCCCGGAAGGTGATCAAGGCGGCGGGGTACGGCGAGTACTTCATCCACCGGGTCGGGCACGGCATCGGTGTGACGACGCACGAACCGCCGTACATGGTCGAGGGGGAACACCTGCCGCTCGTACCGGGGATGTGCTTCTCGATCGAGCCGGGGATCTACCTGCCGGGGCGGTTCGGGGTGCGGATCGAGGACATCGTGACGTGCACGGAGACGGGCGGGCGCCGGCTGAACAACACGGCTCGGGAGATGGGGATTGTGGGGTAGGGCCTCCTCGGCTCCCGGGGAAGCCTCCTGCTGCCGGGCAGGGCAGGCCGGGGGTTGCGGGGTGGGTGGAGGCGTTTTCGCAGGTCGGTTCGCTGGTCGGGGGGATTGTCAGTGGTGGGGTGCACGATGGTTCGGACGGGAGCGGAGACGGAGCCGCGCGGAGGCTGAACGGCGCGGAGAACGGTGGTGGTCGGTGGCCGCGCGTGGCGCCAATGCCGGACGGACGAGGCGAGCAGTACGGCGGCCGGAGGTGCGGCTGCCCGAGCTGACGGCGTACGAGGGAGGGGAGTGGGAGCCGGAGGGGGACTACGACGGGCTGGAGTTCGCCGACGCGGACTTCGGGGGACAGTCGGCGCGGGGCGCCCGGTTCCTGGACTGTGCGGTGCGGCGGTGCGCGTGGGACGAGACGGTGCTGAGCCGGGCGCGCTTCATCGACAGCGTGCTGGACGGCGTACGGGGGGTCGGCACGGACCTGTCGGGGGTGTCGCTGCGCGACGTTGAGGTGCGGGACGCGCGGCTCGGAGGTACGCAGCTGCACGGTGCGGTGCTGGAGCGGGTCGTGGTGCGCGGCGGGAAGATCGACTTCCTGAACCTGCGGAAGGCGAAGCTGCGGGACGTGGCGTTCGAGGAGTGCGTGCTGGTGGAGGCGGACTTCGGCGGGGCCGAGCTGGAGCGCGTGACGTTCGACGGCTGCACCCTGACGCGTACGGATTTCAGCGAGGTGCGGATGCGGGACGTCGATCTGCGGGGTGCCGCGTCGTTGGGCATCGCTCGGGGCGTCGACCGGCTCGCGGGCGCGGTGATCAGCCCGTCACAGCTGATGGACCTGGCGCCGGCCTTCGCGGCTCAGGTGGGGGTGACGGTGGAGTAGCGGAGTGGGGGGGGGCTCGCCGGGGCGTCGGGCGGCGGCTCAGGCACGGGGGGCTCGCGGGGAGCAAGGGCGGGAGTAGGGGCCGCGGCGGGGGAACAGGAACGGGGGAGTGGGGGAGTTGGACGGTCGGGGGTTGATCAGACGCGGGGGAAGCGGGCCTGGAGGTCCCATACGAGGGGGTTGTCGGCCAGCCCGTCGTGCATGTCCGTGAGGTCGGCGATCAAGTCGTGCAGGAAGTCGCGGGCCTCGCGGCGCAGCGCGGCGTGGTTGAAGCTGAGCGGGGGCTCGTCGACCGGCATCCAGTCGGCGGTGACGTCCACCCAGCCGAACCGGCGCTCGAACAGCATCCGGTCGGACGACTCGGTGAAGTCCAGCTCGGCGTATTGCGGGCGGGCGGCGCGGCTGCCGTGCGGGTCGCGGTCGAGCTGCTCGACGATGTCGCAGAGGGCCCAGGCGAAGTCCAGTACCGGCACCCAGCCCCAGGCCGTGGAGATCTCCCGGTCCGACTTGGTGTCGGCGAGGTAGACGTCGCCGCAGAACAGGTCGTGGCGCAGCGCATGGGTGTCCGCGGTGCGGTAGTCCGTCTGCGGGGGGTCCGGGAAGCGCCGGGAGAGCGAGTAGCCGAGGTCGATCACGTAGGTGATGGTCGCATGCCGGTTGAGGTGATCGCTCGCGGGTGATCGCTCGGCGGATCGCCGGGGGACCACCCGAGGGGACCACCCGAGAGGACCACTCGAGGGGGCACCTGGGGTGGGCGGGCGTTTCCGTTCTGGACTGGGGGGCTGTGAGTGGGTGGTTGTGGTTGGCGGTTGGGTGCGGGCCGCCCCCCCAGGGCGCCCGTACGGAGGGGACGGCCTGCGCACCCGGAAAGGGGGGCAGCCGGGGCTCGAGAGCGCCCGAGAGCGGCAGGGCCATGGGTGGGACGGCCGGGCTGACGTTGCCGACCGGGGGCGGGGCAGTGCCGGGCCTGGGGCGGAGGCCGGTGCCGGGGGCCGTGGCCCGAGATCGGGGAGCGGGGGCAGGTGCCGACCGGGGGCGGCGGTTGGGTGCCGGAGCGGTGCTGGGGGCGAATGGGGGTTGGGTGGGGAGGCCGGTACGGCTGAGGAAGCCGGGCATGGCTGGGGAGGTCGGTACCGCTGGTGCCAGAGGAGGGGGAAGGTGCTGGTCAGACGGAGTGAGTCAGTGCTGGGTCAGGATGCGGGGGCCGTCGTGGGTGATGGCGATGGTGTGTTCGAAGTGGGCGGCGCGGCTGCCGTCCGTCGTGCACAGGGTCCAACCGTCGGCTGCCGCGTAGTAGGCGTCGCTCCCGCCGGACAGGAACATCGGCTCGATGGCGAGGACCAGGCCGTGACGGAGTACGAAGCCGCGGCCGGGGCGGCCTTCGTTCGGTACTGACGGGTCCTCGTGCATGTGGCGGCCGATGCCATGGCCGCCGAAGTCCGCCGGGATGCCGTAGCCGGCGGCGCGGCCGATGCTGCCGATGGCGTGGGAGATGTCGCCTATCCGAGCGCCGACGACGGCGGCCGCGATTCCGGCCTCCAGCGCCCGCCGGGTGGCGTCCATCAGCCGCTGGTCCTCCGGGCTCGGCGTGCCGACGGCGATGGTGATCGCCGCGTCGCCCGCCCAGCCGTCCACCAGCGCGCCGCAGTCGATGCTGAGGAGGTCGCCGTCGCGCAGCCGGTACGTGTTCGGGATGCCGTGCACGATCGCGTCGTTGACGGAGGTGCACAGGGTGGCGGGGAAGGGGGTGGGGGCGAAGGACGGGCGGTAGTGGAGGAAGGGGGAGGTCGCGCCTGCTTCGCGGAGTACGGAGCGGGCGACGTCGTCCAGTTCGGTCAGCCGGGTGCCGGGGGTGGCGGCGGTACGTACGGCCGTGAGGATGTCGGCGACGACGCGGCCGGCGGGACGCATGGCGTCGAGGGCGGTGTCGGTCTTGATCTCGACCATGTCGGTGTCGGCTCCTTCGTGAGCGGGTGAGGGCGGGGGCGGGGCGGCCCGTGGCCACGGGCGTGGGCCGGCCGGCGTGCGGTCGGGATGGGGCCTCCGAGTGCCGACCGGGGGTCTCCGGCCGTCGGCCCAGGGGCCTGCCCAGGGACCGCCGACCGCCTGTCCGCCAATTTTTATACCGGTATTTGTTTACCGGTATTAGTATCACGGCATGGTCCGTACACCTCTCACTCCCTGGGAACGCGAGCGCGGCGAGCGGCTGGGGGCACTGCTCCGCGCGGCACGCGGTGACCGCAGCATGGTCGAGGTCGCGGCGGCCGCCGGGGTCTCCGCCGAGACGTTGCGCAAGGTCGAAACGGGGCGGGCGCCGAC
>NZ_PQSQ01000016.1 GCF_002920575.1 Streptomyces sp. Ru73
CGAGGGCTTCGCGAAGATGGCGGAGGGCGACCTCTTCGGCAAGGTCGTGCTGACCGTCTGATGGATCCGGTACACCCGATACGGCTGCTGCCGGCCGCAGGACGGGCCGCCGCCCCCTGGAGCAACGGGGGCGGCACCACCCGGGAGATCGCCGCCGGGCCGCCCGGCGCCGGCTGGGACGCCTTCGACTGGCGGGTGAGCCTGGCGGACGTGGACCGGGACGGCCCGTACTCGCCGCTGCCCGGCGTCCGGCGCATCCTCACCATGGTCGCCGGGGCCGGCATGGAGCTGACCATCGACGGGCAGCGGACCGCCGTCACCGAGCGGTTCCGGCCGCTGTCGTTCGCGGGCGGCGCCGCCACCGACTGCCGGCTCGCGGCCGGACCCGTCGTCAACTTCAACGTCATGGTCCGGGACGGCCGGTGCGCCGCCGAGGTGACGATGGCCCGCGGCACGTACGCGGTGCGCCCGGCGCCGGGCCCGGACGGGGCCGTGCTGGTCACGGCGGTCGACGGCACGGTGTCGCTGACGCCCGAGGAGGCCGGGGGACCGGTGCGGCTCGGCCGGTACGACGCCGCGCTGCTGCCCGCCGGGACCGCGGCCGCGCTCGAAGCGGGCCCGGACGGCGTCGCCGCCGTCGTCACACTCGTCCCGGCCGCCCCTTCCGTAGACGGCTGATTTCCGCACCCCAGTGCGAACCGTGTGGTCATCATGTGCGCAGGAAGTGGCGCAGGGGCACGGCTGGGGGGAACCGCCGCTCGCCCGCGGGTTCTCGGCACAGGGGCGGACATGGTCATACGGCGGCGCCGCGCGCGCTCATTCCCACCGGCGGAACGGGCAGCCGGTCTCTTACCGGCGAGACGGGGGACCGGCCACCCGGCGACGAGACGGGGGACCGGCCCGCGGCGCACGGCCGGCCTGCGGCGCACGGCCGGCCCGCGGCGCACGGCCGGCCTGCGGCGTACGGCCGGGCTGGCCGCCGCGCTGGCCCTCACGCTCACCGCCTGCGGCACCGGCGGCGCGGGGGATGCCGACGTCACCCTGAAGGTGGTGGTGGCCGACTACGGCGCGGACGGCGGGCCCGGCACCGCCACGTACTGGAAGGACCTGGCCGCCGCCTTCGAGAAGCGGCACCCGGACATCGCGGTGGACCTGGACCCGGTGCCGCGCGCCCGGCTGGACAGGACGGTGGCGGCCCGCGTCAGGGCGGGGGAAGCGCCGGACATCGCACAGACCGGCGCCTTCTCCTCCTACGCGCGCGCCGACCGGCTCTACAGCGCCGACCACCTGCTCTCCATCGGCACCCAGGCCGACTTCGTGCCCGGGCTGGCGCGGGCGGGCGAGATCAGCCACGTGCAGTACGGGCTGCCGCTCCGCGCGAGCACGCCGCGCCTCTTCTACAACAAGAAGCTGTTCGAACGGGCGGGGCTCGACGGCCCGCCGACCTCGTGGGCCGGGCTCGCCGACGCCGCCGCCGCGCTGCGGGAAGCGGGAGTGAAGACGCCGTACGCGCTCCAGCTCGGCCCCGAGGCCGCCGAGGACGAGACGCTGAGCTGGCTGCTCGGCAACGGCGGCGGCTACGTCGGCCTGGGCGGCAGCTGGACCCTGGACGCCCCGCAGAACGTGGCGGCGCTGCGGTCCGTCCGCGACCGGCTGGTGGTCCCCGGCCTGACCGGGCCCGAGGGGCCGCGCCTGAACCGGACGGCGGCCTACCGGGACTTCGTCACGGGGAAGGTCGGCATGCTGCTCGCGCACCCCTCGCTGATGGCCCGGGCCGACCGGGTCCACCTGGCGTACGGGACGGCCGCGTTCCCGCGCCGGCAGGGCGGCGCGGCCACGCCCACCGGCAGCACCGACTGGCTGGTGGCGTTCCGGCGGCCGGGGCACCCCCGGGAGACCGGCGCGTTCCTCGACTTCCTCTACGGCACCGCCAACGTCACCCGGTACGCGGAGGCCCAGGGCACCCTCCCGGTCACCGTGCCGGCCGCCGAGGCGATGCGCGCCGACGGCCACCACCGGGCGCTGTGGCCCTTCGTCGACCAGCTGCGCGACGCGCAGTTCCCGCAGCTGGACACGGTCGGCGGGCCGCAGGTGACGGCGGCGCTCCAGGAGCGGATCGCGGGCGCCGTCAGCAAGGGCGGGGACCCGAAGGAGGTGCTCTCGGCCATCCAGCACACGGCGGACAGCGAGATGTCACAGGTCTCCTGAGCCGTCCGGCCGGGGAGCCCGCTTGTCAACTGTGGTTGACGGGCGGGGAGTGTCAACCTACATTGACAGCATGACCGAAGCAACGGAACTCGCCGAGCGGGCGGGCGACCGGGACCCGCGGATCGGACTGCGGGCCGTCGCCGCCCTGCGCCGGCTGCTGGAGCAGCTGGAGGCCGTGCAGGTGCGCAGCGCCCGCGCGAAGGGCTGGTCGTGGCAGGAGATCGCCGACGAGCTGGGCGTCAGCCGGCAGGCGGTCCACAAGAAGCACGGGAGGCGCTGATGTTCGAGAAGTTCACGGCGAGCGCCCGCGAGGTCGTGCGCGGCGCGGTCACCCACGCCGACCGCACGGGCAGCGGGACGGTCGGCGAGGAGGAACTGCTCCTCGCGCTGCTGGACCGCGAGGGCACGCCCGCGGCCGGGGCGCTGGCCGCGCTGGGCGTGCCGGACCGGCGGGCGACGGTGACCGAGGCACTGGACCGGGCGCGGCGCAGCGGCGGCCTCTCGCCGGCCGACACCACCGCGCTGGCCGAACTCGGCATCGACGTCGAAGAGATCGTCTCGCGGGTCGAGGCGGCGCACGGCACCGGCGCGCTGGCCGCACAGCGGGCGCGCGGCCGGTTCGGCCGGCGCCCGTTCAGCCGCGAGGCCAAGGGCGTACTGGAGCGCTCGCTGCGGATCGCTCTCGGACGCGGCGAGAAGCACATCGGCGACGAACACCTGCTGCTCGCGCTCACCACGGGCGCCGGCGTCGCCACGGCCGTCCTCGCGGACCACGGGGTGACCCGCGCCGAGGTCGAGCGGGTGCTCGCGGAGCAGACCCACGCCGCCTGACAACGGCCCGCGCCGTTCGCGTACGCCGCGCACGTACCGTCCGTACCCGTTCCCTCCGCGCGCGGGGAGGGACCGCGCGCCGAGGGTGGCGTCAGTACGCCACCCGTATCCTCCCGATGCCCAGCGTGGTGGTCTTCGGGAGGTGACCGGACTCGAAGACGGCGCTCAGCAGCGGACTGATCAGCTGCGCGAGACGGTCGGCACGGGCCCGGCCGAGCGCCCGCCACGGCCCGGCCGCCAGCCGGTCCGTCAGCCGCTCGACCTCCTCCCGGCCCTCGTACGCGCGGTCGGTGGCCCGGCCGTCGGGCGCGATCCAGCCGCGCGCGGCCAGCCGGTCGCGGGCCTCGCGCCACTCCTGCGCCGACCAGCCGCGGCTGCGGAAGTGCTCCTCCGGTGCCGCGCCCACCGCGGCGAAGGAGACCAGCGACTCGCACGGGTCCAGACCCGCGGTGAGCAGCGCGGCCAGGTGCCCGTCGCCGCGGTGCTCCCGCAGCACGGTCAGCGCCTGCCACAGCTCCAGGTGCGGTTCGGCGGGCCAGGGCAGGTCCAGGTTGGCGGCGGCCAGCGGCCGGGCGGCCGGGATCGCGTTCTCCGCGGCCTGGCGCGCCAGCCGGGCCGCCTCCGCGACCTGACCCTGGCTCAGCCGCCCGTCGACCAGCCCGCGCAGCACCCGGTCCATCGCCTGCAGCCGGGCCTCGAGTACCTTCGCGGGCGCGGCCGTTGACCAGATCAGCGGGACGTACTGCTCGATCATCCGCGGGCTGAAGCTGTAGTACGTGGCGGACACCAGCTCGGGGCCGGCGGCGCCCAACGGCGCCGTACGCCAGGCGAAGTAGCTGGGCCAGCGGGTTCCGACGTCGTACCCGAGCGCCGCCGCTTCCTCGAAGGCCTCGGGCGCGAAGTAGAGGGTGGCGTGGAGCGGTTCGAACAGATGCCACAGTCGACGGGCAACCGCAGGATATTCCGACATCGCGCACCTCATGGCCTTCAAGATCCCTATGAGCGAGAAGAGTTGACTCTAAGCGTGGGCAGAGCCAGAGGTCTACGGAACGCCGTAGTCGGTCCGAGGGGCGGACGGACGGCCCTGCGAAGCGCCGGGTTCCCCGATTACCCGCGGTGAACCCGGCGCTTCGAAAATGACCGTGTGTGACTATCGTGGGGAGCGCCGCAGTAGCGCACCGATGTGGACGGCGGTCGCCGCGAGCTGCCGGCGCGCCTCCGCCAGCTGCTCCTCGTCCACGCCGTGATCCCGGGCCGCGTCCCGGACGTCGTCGCGGAACCGGTCCAGCAGGCGGTCCAGGTCGCGGGCCGGGTCGCCGGTGGCCGGTTCGTGCGCCCAGGCGGGCGCCGCGGCGTCGCCCCCGGGGGCCGCGTCCTTGGTGAGGTCCGTGGGTCCCGCGGGCCCGGACGGCGCGGCGAAGCCCTCCGTGAAGCGGCCGACCTCGCGCGACACCTCCGAGAGCGCCTCGCGCACCGCGCCCTGCCAGTCACCCGCGCGCACATGGTCCTGGGCCTTCTCCTGCACCCGCCGGATGGCCTCCTGCACCTCCTCGCGCGCGGAGTCCTTGGCGTTCTTGGCCTGCCGCCGGGCCCGCTGCGCCTCCTGCTTGGCGCGCCGGCTCTCCTCCTTCGCCCGCCGGGCCTGCTCCTTCCACTCCTCCTTGGCCCGCCGGAACTCCTCCTTGGCCTGCCGCCAGGCCTCCGGGTCGCCGTGCGCACGGTCGAAGAAGTCCGCCGGGTCGGGGTGGCCCTGCGCCCCGCCCCGGCCGGACCGGGCACCGCCCGTACGGCCGCCCTGCCGGGTGGCCTGCGCGGCCTCGCGCATCTCGCGGCGCAGGTCGCGCGCCGAGCCGCTGACGTCCTCACGGATGTCGGAGGCGAGCGCGGCGACGGACTCCCTGATCTCCAGCTCCAGCTCGGCCAGTTCGCCGCCGCGGGCCGCCAGTTCGGCGCGGCCCGCCTCGGTGATGGAGTACACCTTGCGGCCGCCCTCGGTGGCGTGCGTGACCAGGCCCTCGTCGGAGAGCTTGGCCAGCCGCGGGTAGACGGTGCCGGCGGAGGGCGCGTACAGGCCCTGGAAGCGCTCCTCCAGCAGCCGGATGATCTCGTAACCGTGGCGCGGCGCCTCGTCCAGCAGCTTCAGCAGATACAGGCGGAGGCGGCCGTGCGCGAAGACGGGGGGCATGGCTTACAGCACCTTCTTGTCGGCGGGCGGGTCGGCGGGCGCGTCCTCGGAGCGCGGGCGGCGCAGCAGCGCCAGCGAGCCCGAGACGGTGGTGATTTTCAGGCGCCCGGTGCCCGCACCGAGCCGCCCGGTGATGCTCTTGGCGCCCCACTGGCCGCCGACCCGCAGGTCGTCGAAGGCGTTGGAGACCGAACCGCTGGTGGTACTGGCCTCCACCTCCGCGTCGGCCGGGTCCGGCAGCCGGATGGCGACCTCGCCGGAGACCGTCGTCAGCCGGACGTCGGTGCCCTTCGCGGCCGGGTCCAGATCCACGACCATGTCGCCGGTGACCGACTCCGCGCGCACCGCGCTCCCGCCGCCGTCGATGACGGTGAGGTCACCGGAGACGGACTGGAACCGCAGATCACCGGTGACGGCCTGGGCCTCCACCTTGCCGGTGACGGTCTCCGCGCGTACCGGCCCGGTCAGCCGGACCAGGGTGGCGTCACCGGAGACGCCGCGCAGCTCCGTACGCCCGGCGACGCCGGAGAGCACCGTACTCGCGCCGACCGCGCCGACCTCGACCCGCGCCGCGGCCGGGACGGTCACCGAGACGACGGCGCTGCGCTGCCAGGACTTGCGCTCCAGGAACTTCAGGAGGTTCTTCCACGGCAGGTCGTCGTAGCCGACGGTCAGCGTGCCGTCCTCGTAGGAGACGGTCAGCGGCGGACCGTCGAGCTCGGTGACCTCGATACGCGTGCGGTCGGCCGTCGCGCTCCCGACGATGTTCACCGTGCCGCCGTACACCCGCACCTGCAGCGCGTTCACCGGTACACCGACGTCGAGCGTGCGCGGCCCGCTCACCTCGACCGGGCCGTCCGGCCACTCTTCCCTGACGGACATGACAGGCCTCCCCTGTTGGACGGGCAACGCAACATATCGTGTTCCCTACAGAACACGATATATCGCGGTCGCGTCACGTCAAGCGCCGCGCCCCCCGGACGCCGACGCGCGCCCCTGTACGCCGTCTATTCGTCGTCCTCGTCGTCCAGCCGGGCCAGCCAGGTCGCCAGGCGCTCCACCGGGACCTCGAAGTCGGGGTTGAGGTCGACGAACGTACGCAGCTGCTCGGCGACCCAGCCGAGGGTCACCTCCTCCTCGCCGCGCCGGCTCTCCAGCTCCTCGATGCCTCGGTCGGTGAAATACACGTGAGCACTCCGCCAATGGGGTAGGGGTAAGGACATTCCAGGTCAGGATAGGCAGCGGCGCTCCGGGGGCGGGCATCGGCACCGGGCGCCGGGCGGCCCGTCCGGCGCGGTGGTCAACGGGGGGTGGCATGAGCGAGGACGCGACACATGTCGCACGTATAGAACTGCCGGACGGCACGCCCGTCTGGGCGCGGATATCGGGCGCCGAGGGGCTCGTGCCGCGGCCGCGCAGCGCGCCGTACGTGGACAGCGGCCGGGGCGGCGACGGGGGAGAGGGCACCGACTACGCCGACAGCGGCTTCTTCGCCGACCGCGTCGTCGGCCGGATGGAGAGCCTGGACGGGCTGGTGCAGGGCGTCGCGCGGTCGCTGGCCGGGGCGCTGCGGGGGCTGCGGCCCGACGAGGTGAGCGTGCAGTTCGGCATCGAGCTGAGCGGGAAGTCCGGGAAGCTGGTCGGGCTGCTCGCGGACGGCGAGGCCAAGGCGGCGCTGAACGTGACCCTCACCTGGCAGGGCGGCCCGCCCGCAGACCTCGCGGAGGGCGGCACCGGAGGCGGCGCATGAACGGGGCGCACGATCCGGACGCGTACTTCTCCCGGCGCTTCGCCCCGCTCGTCAAGGCCGCCACCGTGCGCATCCACGCCGCCCGCGACGGGTATCCCCACGGAGGGTCGCCGGAGCCGCCCCTGTGGGGCAGCGGTTTCTTCGTCGCCCCCAACTGGGTGCTCACCTGCGCCCATGTCGCGCTGGAGGGCGAAGGGGGCGAAGTGGGCGTCAGCTTCGAAGGGGGCAGCGCGCGCGGCCGCGTCGAATGGGCCGAGCCCTCGGTGCGCACGCCCGGTCTGCTCCCCGCGCCCGACCTCGCCCTCATCCGCCTCCTCCAGCCCACCGCGCACGCCTGCTGCTGGCTCTCGCCGCGCACGGTGCGGGCGCACGGCGGCGAGCGGGTCGCCTACTTCGGGTACACCGAGATCGCCGGCACGGTCGGCGCGTTCGACGGCCGGTGCACCGTGCGCGGCGAGTTCGGTGGCGACGGCCTGCTGCGGCTGGGCAATGAGGACGAGATGCCGGAGGGGCTGTCCGGCGGCCCGCTGGTGGACGTCGAGCGCGGTGAGGTGATCGGCGTGCTGAAGGGGCGGCGCGGCGGCGCGCGGGACGGCGGGCTCGGCATCGCGCTGGCCCAGCTGCGCCGCATCGGCGTGCCCGGCGCCCGGATCACCCGCGAGGAGGACGATCCGTACCACCGCGTGCTGCACGCCCACGACCGGTACCACGCCGATCTGCACGCCGACGTCAGCGAGGCCAGGGACACCTGGACCGAGGCGCAGAGCGGGCTGCCCGCCTCGGCCGCCACGGTCGGCGCGCTGACGCCCAAGCGCCGGGTCGTGCTGCACGGCCTGCTCGCGCAGCTGCCGCCGCCGACGGGCACGCCCGCGCTGGTGGCCCTGATCGACGAGCTGCTCCCCAGACGCGGCGAGGGGCTGCGGCCCGCGCCCCGCGGCTGGCGCGAGGGCCTGGAGATCTACCTCGACCGGCTCGAACTGCGCGACGCGCACAGCGAGTTGGAGGCAGTGCTGCGGTACGCGGTGTACGCGGCGACCGCCGAGCACCCCTACCCGGCGACGGCCGAGGCGGCGGACGCGGTCTGGGTCTGGGTGCGCGACCTGGCGATGACCGAGCTGCCGCCGCTGGCCAGGAACCGGCTGGGCGCCGAGTGGCACGCCCGGGTGCGCGCCCGCGCGATCGGCCGGGCCCGGCGCGCGGGCGAGGACGCGGCCGCCGGGCCGCTTCCCTCGGTCCTGCTGGAGATCACCGAACGCGCCTGGGAGCAGGGCCGGTTCGACTGGTACCTCACCGCCAGCAGACCGGCCGGCGACCTGCCGCTGGGCGAGGGCCGGAACGGTACGGCGCTGGCCGACCTGCCCGCCGAGCTGGCCGGGCCGCTGGGCGAGGCGTTCCGCCGCAGCGACGAGCCGGACAGACCCGCGGTCCTCGAAGTGGCGCTCAGACAGGCGCTGCTGCACCTGGACGTGGACGCCTGGCACATCCCGCCCGGCGCCCCGCCGATAGGCGAGCAGCGGCCGGTGGTGGTGCGCTGCGCCGACCGGCCGGCCGCCGCCGCGCCGGAGGAGGCCGGGGCCGGGCCGGTGCCCGGCCCGCAGGAGCGCTGGACGCGGTTGCACGAGGACGGCATGGAGCACGTCTGCGTCGACTGCGACGAGGGCCGCGCCGAGGACGTCACCGACGAGGCGCTGCGCGATCTGGGCCCGCGCTGCTTCCCCGTGCTGTGCCGGGTTCCCGGGGGCGACGGCGGGCGCGAGACGGTCCGCCGGATCATCGGCAGCGGACATCCGGTGGCACTGTGGCGCAGGGAGCGCATGGACCCGGTGTGCGGGGAGTACCACCGGGGAGTCCTGCGCACGGTCAAGAGCGGGACCAGCGCCCACCGGCTGCCGTCCGCCGTCCGTGAGCTGCGCTCCGGCATCGGCGCGGCGGAGCCGGAAGCATACTGGTCACGGGGGCTCACGCTGCTGTACGACGATCCCGGACGGCCGCTGCCGGGGGACGACGACGTGCTGGAGACGCCGTGAGGGAGGCGCGTCTTTCCGTGTGCTCCTACCGGGCCGCCGCCGCTCCCGATACGGTCGGAACCGTGGCCGGTGCGCAACCGCCGATGACCCACCAGTGACGAGGAGTTCGCAGTGAGCGAACCGAACGAATGGCTCATCTACCGCGGCACGGGCGAGCCCCACGACGGCATCGCCGCGCTCCCCGACCCGCCGCCGTGGCGGGACTTCGACGGCGGCCCGCTCGTGGCGCCGGGCCCCGCCACCGACAGCTCCTCCACCCGCCGGCTCGGCGAGCACGTCGCGGAGCTGCACCGGCCCAGCGCCGAGGAGCTGGAGATCGTCAACGCCGCGCTCTACCTGCGCCGTCCGCTGCTGGTCACGGGTAACCCCGGCACCGGCAAGAGCACCCTCGCGCACGCCGTGGCGCACGAGCTGAAGCTCGGCCGGGTGCTGCGCTGGCCGATCGTGAGCCGTACGACGCTGGGCGACGGGCTGTACCACTACGACGCCATCGCCCGGCTCCAGGACGTGCAGATCGCCGCGAGCAGCCGGGCGGCGGGCGCGCCCGGCGCACAGGCCGCGGCCCCCGGCGGCATCGGCAGCTACATCCGCCTCGGGCCGCTCGGCACGGCCCTGCTGCCCACCGCGCAGCCCCGCGTCCTCCTCGTCGACGAGCTGGACAAGAGCGACATCGACCTCCCCAACGACCTGCTGAACGTGCTGGAGGAAGGGGAGTTCGCGATACCGGAGCTGGAGCGGCTGGCCGAGCGGGAGCCCGAGGTGGAGGTGCTCACCGACGACGGGCAGAAGGTCCGCATCCGGGACGGCAGGGTGCGCTGCCACGCCTTCCCGTTCGTCATCCTCACCAGCAACGGCGAACGGGACTTCCCCGCGCCGCTGCTCCGCCGCTGCATCCACCTGGAGCTGGGACAGCCCGACCACAAGCGGCTGGCGACGGTGGTCAGGGCACACCTCGGCGAGGAAGCGGCCCGCGCGGGGGACGACCTGGTCGCCCGCTTCCTCGAACGCTCCCGCAGCGAACTGCTCGCCGCCGACCAGCTGCTGAACGCCATCTACCTCACCCACCAGGCGGCCCCCACCACCCGGGACCGGCTCGCCGACCTCCTCATCCAGCGCCTCGACCGGCCGAGGTGATGCCGTGACGCGGGACCGTGCAGGACGCCCCACCGCCCCGCAGAGCTGGGCCGACGTCGTCGCCGCGCTGCGCGGCGCCGGTCTGGACCCGGACGCCGGTGAGCTGGCCGACGCGCTGTGGCTGGCGCAGTGGACCCGGCCGCGCGGCACCGCCGCGGACCGGGCGGGCGGTGCGGATACGGCGGACGCCGACGTCCGCGCGCCCGGCGCGACGACGGCCGCGCCCGCGCGCACCGGCACGCCCGCGAACGGGTCGGCCGCCGACCGCGAGCCGCCCGCAGGCACCACCGGGGCGCCCGGCGTCTCCCGCGTCGCTCTCTACCCGGAGGGCCGCGAACTCCCCGGCGGCACCGGCACGGACGGGCCGGGCACGCCGTCCGGCCCGTACGGCACCGGGCTGCCCGTGGGCGTGCCCGCCGCGCCCGCGCTGCCCGACCTGCTCGCCCTGCAGCGCGCCCTGCGCCCCCTCCAGCGGTACCGCAGCGCGGCACCCGCGGTGCGGCACGTGCTGGACGAGCGGGCCACGGCCGAGCGCAGCGCGCGGTCGGGCGGGCTGGTGATGCCGGTGTTCCGGGCGGTGCCGCGGGCCGAGGCCGCCCTCCAGCTGGTCATGGACGCCTCCTCCTCGATGTGCGTCTGGGACCGGCTGCTGCACGAACTCCAGCAGGTCTTCGCTCAGTTGGGTGCCTTCCGCGACGTACAGGTGCACTTCCTGCACGAGGGGCCCGACGGCCGTCCGGCGGTCTCCCGGCGCTTCGAGCCCGACCAGGCGCCGTTACGCTCCGCCGACCAGCTCAGCGACCCCACGGGGCGCCGGGTCACCGTCCTGGTCAGCGACTGCGCGGGCCCCCTGTGGCGCAGCGGCCACGCCCACCGGCTGCTGCACCGGCTGGCCCGGCAGGGCCCGCTCGCCGTCCTCCAGCCGCTGCCGCAGCGCATGTGGTCCCGCACCCGGCTGCCCGTCGCCTACGGTGTCCTGCGCCGCGGCGAGGGCCCCTCGTACGCCACCGCGCTGCACTTCACGGGCGACACCGCGCAGGCCGCGCCGGGCGCGCTGCCGGTGCCCGTGCTGCCGCCCGCAGCGGGCGCCCTCGCGGCGTGGGCGAGGCTGCTCTCCGGCACCGGCGCCGCCCAGGTACCCGCTGCCGTCGGCTGGCTCCGCGCCGACCAGCCCCCGGCGCCCGCGCCGCGCCCCCGCGACCCGCTGCCCGCCGCCGAGGTCGTCGCCCGCTTCCGGCGCGCCGCCTCGCCCGGCGCCGCGCAGCTCGCCGTCTACCTGGCGGCCGCACCGCTGTGCCTGCCGGTGATGCAGCTCGTGCAGCGCACGATGCTGCCCGGCACCGGCCCGGCCGAGCTGTCGGAGGTGCTGCTCGGCGGGCTGCTGACGCGCACGGACGGCGAGTCGATGGCCGGCGGTCCGTGGTACGAGTTCGTCAAGGGCGTCCAGGAGGTGCTGCTCGGACCGCTGGGCAGGGACGAGGCGCTGCTGGTCCTCAAGCACTGCTCCGCGTACGTGGAGCAACGGTTCGGCAAGGGCGGCCCGAACTTCCCCGCGCTCGCCATCGCGCAGCTCACCGGCGGCCGGGGCACGGACGCCGCGGAGTCGGTGGCGCGGCTGCGCACCCACCCGCTGCCCGACGGGCCCGGCGTCCGGGTGCCGCAGCCGTTCGCCGAGGTCGCCGCGCACGTCCTGGAGCGGTTCATCCCGCTGCGCAGCGTCTCGGCCGACGCGCTGGAGGGCCCCGGAGGCCCGGCGTCCTCGGAGGCGGTGCGCCGCTCCCAGGCGCTGGTGCGCCGGTTCGCCGCCGACGGCATGGTGCAGAACCTCATCGACGCGGTGCAGCTGCTGCGGCACGCCACCGAGGGCGAACGGCACCGCGGCGCCGACCCCGTGCTCTGGAGCGAACTGGCCGAGACCCTGCTGCGGCTGTGGGAGCTGCAGGGCGGCCGGGCGCTGCTCCGCGAGGCGCGCGAAGCGGCCCGTACGGCGGCGCAGTCCGGCGGGGCGCGGGCCCGTACGGCCCTGGGGCGGGTGCTGCACCGGGAGGCCGGGGAGCGGCGCGCGGCCGGCGACCGGCGCGGCGCGCTGGACCTGCTGCGCCGCGCCGACCGCGAGTTCACGGCCGTCTGCGCGACCGCGGGCCTGGAGCCGTGGCACGCGCTGGAGATCACCCTGGAGCGGGTGCGGGTCCTGGAGGAGCAGTGGCGGCTCGGCGGTGACAGCGGGCTGCTCCAGGAGACGGTCGGGATGCTGGAGGCGTTCGCCGACGCCTGGCCGTACGACGAGGTGCAGCCGCACGGCCTGCCGCTGGCGCACGGCCGGGCGCTGCTGCGGCTGTCCGGCACGGCCGCCGACCGGGACCAGGCCGTGGCGCACGCGCAGCAGGCGGTGGCCTCGCTGACGCACGCGGTGCACGCGAGTGGCCGCCGAGGGCGCGCCCGAGGACGACCGGCTGTGGGCCCGTCTGGACCTGGTGGACGCGCTGCTGACGCTCTCCGGGGACGCGCTGGAGCGGGCCGGGCGGCTGGTCGCCGAGGTGGGGGAGGCCGCGCAGAGCCCGGACGAGCGGGCCGCCGTGCTGGTGCGCGGCGCTCGGCTGGCGGTGTGCCGCTTCGAGGTGGACGGCGACGTGGCGCACCTGGCGGAGGCCGACCGGCAGTACGAGGCGGCCTGCCGCGCCGTGCCGCGGGACCGCGAGGGCTACGGCGACCTGATCGAGGAGTGGGGCGAGGCGCTGATGCGCCGGGCGCGCGAGCCCGGCGGCCGGGCCGTCATCCACCGTACGGTCCGGGTGCTGCGGGACTGCCGGATGGAGACGGCGGCCGGCGATCCGCGGCTGGCCCGGCGGCTGCTGACCCTGGGGCGCGCCCTGATGCTGCGCCGCACCGACGACGACCGGGTGGACCTGCGGGAGGCCGAGCACCTCTTCGGGCTGGCCGCGCAGGGGGCCGCCGACCCGATGGTGCGGGCCGAGTGCTTCCTGGAGCTGGGCGGCGCGCACCGGCTGGCGCACCGCCGCTCCGGTCAGGACGCGCAGCTGGAACAGGCGGCCGATGCCTTCCGGCGGGCCGCGGAAGCGGCGCGCGTGGCGCGGGAGGAGGCGGCCGACCCCGGCCCCGCGACCCGGCTGCGGGCGCGCGCCTGGCACCTGCGCGGCGAGGTGTACGAGGAGGCGCGCCGGCCGCGCGCGGCGCGGGAGGCGTACCGGCTGGCGCTGGCGGAGTGGCGGCGGCTGCCGGACGCGGGCGGCGCCGCGGGGGAGGAGACCTCGCGCCGGATCGTGGACATCGGGAGGTGACAGGCGGCAGCCTGTAAGTGACCTCGCAACGGGGGCAGTTGGCGGGAAGGGGCAAGGCGATGAGCGCGAGCCGCAAGGACACGGAGGCACGGCCGGAGGACCGGGCGGCGGCCGGGGCCGCTGTGCCGCCGGCCGGTGAGCTGCCCGAGCTGCCGGACCTGCTCGCCCTCGGGCTCGCGGAGCTGCGGACGGTGGAGCACCCCGTGCTGGCCGAGGTGCTGGAGCGGATACGGACCCGCGTGGACGAACCCACCGAAATGCTGTGGGGATTCAACAGCGCCTTCTGACGTGAAGCGACGTCACGCGAACATTTTCGGTCGTTGGGACCGAGGGAACCGGACACGGCCGATCGCTGCCGGTTTGGGTACGCCGCCCCGCAGGGATACTCCGCGACGGACCGGCGACGGGGGCCGTCCCTGCGCGGGCCGCGGCTCGGGAGGTGCCGACGTGGCGCAGCAGACCGTACGGGACACGGGCCCGTCGGCGGCGGACCGGCCGGACGTCCACCCTTTCCGGCAGTTCGTCCTCAAGGTGCACGGCCACTGCAACCTCGCCTGCCGCTACTGCTACCTCTACGAAGCCGCCGACCACGGCTGGCGCGACCGCCCGGCGCTGATGAGCGACGCGGTACTGGAGCGCACCGCCCGGCGCATCGCCGAGCACGCGACCGCTCACGGCCTGCGCCACGTCGCCCTCGTCCTGCACGGCGGCGAGCCGCTGCTGGCCGGCGCGGCCCGCCTCGGCAGCGCCGTGGACCGGCTGCGCACCCTGCTGCCCGACGGCTGCACCCTGCACCCCACCGTCCAGACCAACGGCACCCTCCTCACCCGCGGCCGGCTGCGCACCCTCGCGGGCCACGGCATCCGGGTGGGCGTGAGCCTGGACGGCGGGCTGCCCGCGCACAACACCGCGCGCGTGGACCACGCGGGCCGCCCGGCCTGGTCGCGCGCCGTGCGCGGCCTGCGGCTGCTCGCCGCCGAGCACCCGGACGCGTACGCCGGTGTCCTCGCGGTCGTCGACCCGCGCACCGACCCCGCGGAGACCTACGCCTCGCTCGCGGCGCTCCGCCCGCCGCGCCTGGACCTGCTGCTCCCGCACGGCAACTGGACCACCCCGCCCCCGCACCTCACGCCCGGCACGGACCGGCCCACCCCGTACGGCGACTGGCTCACCGCCGTCTTCGACGCCTGGTGGGACGGCGGCCCCGGCCAGCCGGCCGTCCGGCTCTTCGAGGAGTGCCTGGCCCTGCTGCTGGGCGCGCCGGCCGGCGGCGAGTCGCTGGGCCTGACCCCGTTCACCGCCGTCGTGGTGGAGACCGACGGCAGCATCGAGCAGGTCGACACCCTGAAGTCCGCCTACGACGGGGCCGCCGCCACCGGCCTGGACGTCTTCCGGCACTCCTTCGACAACGCGCTCGCGCACCCCGGCGTCGCCGCCCGGCACGCGGGCGCCGCCGCGCTCGCCCCCGAGTGCCGCGCCTGCCCGCTGGTACGGGTGTGCGGCGGCGGCCAGTACGCGCACCGCTACCGGCGCGGCACCGGCTTCGCCAACCCCTCGGTGTACTGCGCCGACCTCCAGCGGCTCATCCGGCACGCGGCAGGCCGGCTGGCCGCTGCCCGCCCTCCGAAGCAGGCCGGATGAGCAGCCGCGTTCCCATAGAACTGCTGCGCGAGCTGGGGCAGTCGGAAGGCGGGGCCGACGCGCTGCGGCTGCTCGTCGACGACCAGCGGGTGCGCCGGCTGCTGGCGTTGCGCGCGCTGCTGGACGCGGTGGACACCGCACGCGCGCCCAGCGTGCCGCGGCCGGCAGCCGCGCGGGTGGCGGAGCACTGGGCGCTCCTGGAGGCGGCGGACCGCGCGAACCGCGAGGAGACCCGGCACGTCCTGTACTACCCGCTGCTCGGGCCCTGGGTGCGGCGCGCGCTGCGCGGTCTCGCGGCCGCCGTTCCGCCGCCGGACCTGCTGCCCGACCTGGAACACCTCGGGGCCGTCGCCGCCGCCGCTGCCGCCCGCGCCAGGCTGCCGTTCACGCTCCGGCTGCGCGCCCCCGGCGGCACGCTCGCACTGCCCACCCTGGGCGCCTGCACCCTGCCCGCCGCAGGGCCGGCGGGCCGCGGGCCACTGCCCGACGTCCAACTCACGCACGACAAGGGCACGTTGACCCTGCGGCCGGCCGCCGGGCCACCCGTCGTCCTGCTCCGCGGCCCCGACGGCACCTGGGAGTCGGCCGACCCCGCGTGGCGGCCGCTGCGCCCGCTCACCGGCGGCCCGCGCCCGGTACTCCTGGACGACGCGGACCCCTTCCGCACCGCCGACGGCGGCCTGGAGCGGCACGGCATCCGGCCCGCCGAGCCGCTCACCGCCGCCGAGCGGGCCGGCTGGCAGGCCGCCTGGACCGGGATGTGGCCGCTGCTGGAGCGCGGCGGCCCGGCCCGGCCCCTGGAGGCCGGAGTGCTGCTGGACTGCATCGTGCCGCTCGCGCCGCCGCCCCAGGCAGGCCCGCACGCCACGGGCCCTTCGCACTGCAGCGGCACCCGCCGCGAGGCGTTCGGCGCGGTCCTCAGCTCGGCGCCGCAGACCCCCGCCTTCCTCGCCGCGACCCTCGTGCACGAACTCCAGCACGCCAAGCTCGCCGCCCTCGCCGAGCTGACACCGCTGCACCACGACACCGGCACCACCCGCCACTGGGCGCCCTGGCGGCCCGATCCGCGCCCCTTTGACGGGCTGCTCCAGGGCACGTACTCGCACCTCGCGCTCGCCGACTACTGGCAGCGCTTCGCGCTGAGTGCCGAGAACGCGCTGGAGCGGCACACCGCCTGGGCCGAGCACTCCCGCTGCCGGGAACAGGTCGGCGCCGCGCTGCCCACACTGCTCGGCTCCCGCGCCCTCACCCCGGCCGGCCGGGTACTGGCCGGCGCGATGGCCGACCGGCTCACCCGATTGCGGGAACGCCCGCCCCCGGACGGGTACTTGGCCCGTGCGAGCGCCTACGTCGAGACCTCCCGGAGGATGTGGCGACGTCAGCACGCGCGATGACCGCCCACGACCGGTTCGCCGGTGTATGTTCCCCACGAGGGCAGCCCCGACGGTCCTTGCCCGGCCGTTCGTTCGTACGCAAGACGAGGGAGTCGTTCGCATGCCCGCAGCGCGCAGGACCATCTCGCACGGAGGCCGGCCACCCGTCACGATCAGCTTCGCCGGGTTCAACCGCGCCTGGGCCGCCTGGATCGGTGACCGGCTGGAACGGCACGGGATGCGGGTCTCCTTCCAGCGCTGGGACCCCCGCGCCGGCACCCCGCTGGAGGACGCGCTGCGCGACCTCGCGCTCGCCGAGGGCACCGTCCTCATCGTGCTCAGCGACTGGTACATCCAGCTCGGCCCGCGCACCCACGAGGAGTGGAACGCCGCGCTGCGCACGGTCGTCGCCGACCGCCAGGACAAGTTCGCCGCGGTCTCCGTCACCACCAACGCGCTGCCCACCGCCACCGCCGTCTTCGGCGCCGCCGAACTGGCCGACGTCGGCGCCCGCGAGGCCGAGCGGCGGCTGCTGGCCCGGCTCGGCATCGAGGCCGACCCGCACGCCGACCCCGAGGAGGACGGCGAGGGCCCCCGGTACCCGCAGGAGCAGCCGCGCGTCTGGGGCGGCGTACCGCGCCGCAACACCCGCTTCACCGGCCGCGAGAACCTCCTCGCCGACGTCTACCACCGCCTCCAGCAGGCCGAGCGCGGCGCCGCCGTGTGCACGCTGTACGGCATGTCCGGCGTCGGCAAGACCCAGCTGGCCACCGAGTACGTCTACCGCTTCGGGTCCGAGTACGACGTGGTGTGGTGGGTCGCGGCGGGCGAGCGCACCCCCATGCGCCAGCGGCTGGCGGAGCTGGCCCCTGCCCTCGGCCTGAGCACCGGCCAGGAGTACGGCGAGCGGCTGCGCGCCGTACGCGACGCGCTCCGCCGCGGCGACCCGCACAGCCGCTGGCTGCTCGTCCTGGACGGGGCCGACCAGCCCGAACACGTCGCCGACATGCTGCCGAGCGGCCCCGGCCACGTGCTGCTCACCTCGCAGAACCGCGAGTGGGGCGAGCACAACAGCATGATGTTCGAGGTCCCCGTCTACACCCGCGAGGAATCCATCGCCTTCGTCCGCCGGCGCGCCCCGCGGCTGGACCGCGAGGAGGCCGACCGGCTCGCCGAAGCGCTGGAGGACCTGCCGCTGCTGCTCGACCAGACCGCCGGCTGGCTCAGCGACTCCACGATGTCCGTCGACGAGTACGTCGAGCTGCTGGAGAGCGGCGTCGACGCCGAGGTCGTCCGGGTGGCCCACGACTTCCCGATGACCTACCAGACCTCCTGGTCGATACTGCAGAACCGGCTGAGCGAGGCCGTCCCCGCCTCCGTCGACCTGCTGCGGCTGTGCTCCTTCTTCGCGCCCGCCGCCATCCCCGTACGGCTGCTCCGCGAGCTCCCGCCCGGCGACCTGCCGGAGGAGCTGACCGGGCTGATGAACGACCCGCTGCTGTGGAACCAGGCCATCAGCAAGCTCCTGCAGTACTCCGTCGTGCGCATCGAGTCCCACGACGTCACCGCCGACGACGCCTCGCCCGGCGGCGAGATCCTCTACATGCACCGCATGGTCCACCAGACCGTCCGCGCCCTGATGCCCGACCGGCAGGTCGAGGAGTACAAGCGCGTCGCGCAGCGCGCGCTGGCCGCCGCCGACCCGCTGCGGCCCACCGACACCCGGCTCTGGCCGCGGTTCGCCGAGCTCGCCCAGCACCTCAAGGCCGCCGACGTCCTGGTCAGCCAGGACCCCGACGTGCAGAACCTGGTCCTGAACGTGCTGCGGTACATGTACCTCTCCGGCGAGTACCGCGCCGGGCTCAAGCTCGCCGAACGCGCCCTCGCCGCCTGGCGCGGGATGCTCGGCGACACCCACCCGCGGATCTGGGACCTCAGCTACCACTACGCCAACCTGCTCCGCGCCACCGGCGACTACGCCGCCTGCGAGGCGCTGGACCGCATCGTCCTGGACCACCTGCGTGAGACCCAGGGCCCGCGCGACCTGGACACCCTGCGCGCCGCCAACGGGCTCGCCGCCGACCTGCGCGGCCTCGCCCGCTTCGAAGAGGCCCTGGAGCTGTCCACCACCGTCCTGAAGGGCTACACCGAGCTGGTCGGCGAGCAGGACTCGCGCACCCTCAACGCGCAGAACAACCTCGCCGTCTCGCTCCGCCTCCTCGGCCGCTACACCGAGTCCCTGGCGCTGCACCGCCGCACCCTGGAGGCCCGCCGCGAGCTGCTGCGCCCGCGCCACAACTGGTCCCTCTTCTCCGAGATCCACGTCGCCACCGACCTGCGGCTGCTCGGCCGGTACGCCGAGGCCACCTCGGTGCAGGAGCACAGCGCCCG
The DNA here is from genome assembly GCF_002920575.1 of Streptomyces sp. Ru73. Classification (GTDB taxonomy): domain Bacteria; phylum Actinomycetota; class Actinomycetes; order Streptomycetales; family Streptomycetaceae; genus Streptomyces. The sequence goes on from NZ_PQSQ01000016.1 coordinate 18,840, forward strand.
GGTGCACCGCATCGTCATGGGCAACGACAACCCCCAGACGCTGCGCGCCGAGCACAACCTCGGCCTGTGCTACTACCGTTCCGGCGACCGCGGCAAGGCCGGCCGGCTGCTCGCGCGGGTACTGGAACGGTGCGAACGCGTCCTGGGCGAGGCCGACCCGCTCACCCTCATGGTCGGCGTCAGCTACTCCTGCTTCGCCCGCGAGCACGGCAGCCTGGACCAGGCCAGGGAGATCGGCGAGCAGATCGCCGACCGGTACCGCTTCCAGCTCGGCGACGCCCACCCGTACACCATCGGCGCCCAGGCCAACCACGCGCTGGTGCTGCGCGCGGCGGGCGAGCGCCAGCAGGCCCTGCTGCTCACCGAGGAAGCGCTGGAGGGCATGCGCCGCGCGGTCGGCCCCGACCACCCCTGGACGCTGGGGTGCGCCCTGAACGCCGCCGCTGCGCGCAACTTCGGGGGCGACCCGGAGAGCGCGGCGGAACTGGGCCGGGACACCGTCACCCGGGCCACCGCCACGCTCGGCCTGCACCACCCGCTGACCCTCTCCAGCCAGATCGCGCTCGCCGCTGACCTCCGTGGCCTGCGCAAACGCCAGGAGGCCGACAAGCTGGAGGAGGAGGCGCTGACCGGTCTGAGCACCGTCCTGGGCCCGCAGCACGCGCACACCGTCTCCGCGCGCTCCCGCACCCGGCCGTTCTGGGACTTCGAGCCGCAGATGATCTGACGTGGCGTCAGCGGCGGCGGTGCGGCCGCCGCCCCGCCGCACTGGGCCGAAATGCGCTCACGGTGGTACGGCCCGGTGGGATACGGAAGAACAGGGCCGTATCGACGGTCCCTTCACCAGGAGAGCAGGACCGTATGGCGCAGCCGGCGGAGTCGACCTTCCCGCAGCGGCCGACGGGCGGGACCACCCGGGTCCCGCGGCCCGCCCGGCCGGTGCGCCCGGGGCCGCCGGCCGGGCCGCGGGTCACCGTCAGCGTCGCCGGGGACAGCCGTGCCTGGGGCGACTGGATCGCCGACCGCCTCGAACGGCACGGACTGCGCGCCCCGCTGCACCACTGGGACCCGCCCGCCGCCATGGAACTGCGCTCCGCGCTCGGCGGCCTCACCCTCTCCGGCGGCCGGATACTGCTCGTCTTCAGCGCCGGCTACTTCCAGCCCGGCGTCCGCACAGGCCGCGAGTGGGACACCGCGCTCGCCGCCGTCACCGCCGCCCACCCCGGCCGCTTCACCGCCGTCTCCGTCACCGACCCCGGCAACCTCCCGGCCGGCGCGGCAGCGCTCGGCCCCGCGCAGCTCACCGAGGCCGGCGCGCTGCACGCCGAACGCCTCCTGCTGCGCCGCCTCGGCCTCCCGGACACCCCGGCGCCCGGCCCCGGCGGCCCCCGCTTCCCGCTGGACGCGCCCGCCGTCTGGGGCGGCGTGCCGCGCCGCAACCCGCGCTTCACCGGCCGCGCCGCGCTCCTCGCCCTCATCCACCGCCGCCTGGAGCGCTCCGTGCGCGGCGCCGCCGTCTGCACCCTGCTGGGCATGGCGGGCGTCGGCAAGACCCAGCTGGCCGCCGAGTACGTGCACCGCTTCGCCACCGAGTACGACGTGGTCTGGTGGGTCAACGCGGGCGACGGCGACCGGGCCCGGCGCAAGATGGCGGCGCTCGCCCCGGAACTCGGGCTGCGCACCCGCCCGGAGGAGCGGCTGCGCGCGGTCGTCGACGCGCTGCGCCGCGGCGAGCCCCACCGCCGCTGGCTGCTCGTCCTGGACGGCGCCGACGACCCGGCCGCCGTCGCGGACCTGCTGCCCAGCGGCTCGGGGCACGTACTGATCACCTCGCGCAACAGCTCCTGGGACACCTACAACACCCTGCTGCTCCCGGTCCCCGTCTTCGACCGCCCGGAGAGCGTCGCCTTCGTACGCCGCCGCGCCCCGCGGCTGACCGCCGAGGACGCAGGCCGGCTGGCCGCCGCGCTGGAGGACCTGCCGCTCCTCCTGGACCAGACGGCCGGCTGGCTGAACGACTCCGACATGAGCGTCACCCGCTACCTGCGGCTGCTGGAGGGCGGCATCGGCAACGCCCGCACCGTCGTCGCCGACGACTTCCCGATGACCTTCGCCGCGGCCTGGACGGCCCTGCTCGACCGCATCGCCGAGACCGCGCCGGACGCCGCCGAACTGCTGCGGCTCTGCGCCGTCCTCGCGCCCGGCACCGTCCCGGTGGACCTCCTCGCCCGGGTACGCGGCGACTTCACCCCCGTCACCGGCGACCACCGGCGGCTCCAGGACGCCCTGCGGCTGCTCGCCCGCTACTCCGTCGTGGAGGCAGCGGAGAACGCCGCCGGCACCGAGGTGGAGAGCGTCCACCTGCACCGCATGGTCCGCCTCCTGGTCCGCGAGGGCATCCCCGCGACGGAGCGGGAGCGGTACGCCGGCGCCGTCCGCGGCGCGCTCGCCGCCGCCGACCCCGGCAGCCCCGACGAGCCGGCCCACTGGCCCGCGTACGCCGCGCTGCTGCCGCACCTGCTGCCCTCCGGCGCGCTGGACGCCGACCCCGCCGAGACCGCGGGGCCCGTACTCCACTGCCTGCGCTACGCCTACCTCACCGGCGCCCAGGACACCGGCCTGGCCCTCGCCCGGCGCGCCGAGCACGGCTGGCGGCGCCTGCTGGCCGAGGACCACCCGCGCCGCCTGGACCTGCTCCACGAGCACACCAACCTGCTGCGCGCCACCGGCCAGTACGCCGCCTGCGAGGCGCTGGACCGGCCCGCGCTGGAGCGGCTGCTCGGCCGGCGGGGCACCCCGGACGCCGAGATCCTGCGCGCCGCCGCCGGGCTCGCCGCCGACCTGCGCGGCCTCGCCCGCCTCCAGGAGGCGCTGGAGCTCTCCCGGTACGTGCTGGACGGCAGCCGGCAGACCTTCGGCGAGCACGACCCCCGCACCCTCGCCGCGCAGAACAACCTCGCCGTCTCGCTGCGGCTGCTCGGCGCCCACGACCAGGCGCGGGAGCTGGACGAGCGGACGCTGCTGGCCCGCCGCCAGGTGCTCGGCCCCGGCCACCCCTGGACGCTCTACTCCGAGCTGCACCACGCCACGGACCTGCGGCTCACCGGCCGCATCGACCAGGCGCTGGCGGTCCAGGAGCGGAACGTCCGCGGCCACCAGCGGGTGCTCGGCGCCGACCACCCGCAGTCGCTGCGCGCCGGACACGGCCTGGCACTCTGCCGCCGGGGCGCGGGACAGGGGGAGCGGGCCCGGCAGGGCATGGAGGCGCTCCTGGACCGGTCGGTGCGGCTGCTGGGCCGCCGGGACCCGCTCACGCTGATGATCGCGGCCGGCTTCGGCTGCCTGGAGCGCGAGTCCGGCGACCCCGAGCGGGCCGTGGCCGTGGCCGAGCGCACCTACGCGGCCTACCGCGACCTGCTCGGAGCCGCCCACCCGTACACCGTCGGCAGCGACGCCAACCACGCCCTGGCGCTGCTCGCGACGGGCGACCGGGACGCGGCCCTGGGCTCCCTCGCCCGCGCCGTGCCCGCCATGGAGGTCGCGGTCGGCCCCGGCCACCCGTGGACCCTGGACCTGGCGCACAACGCCCGCTCCGCCGATGCCGACCTGCCGCCGTACCAGTTCCGCGACTTCGAGCCGCTGACGATCTGACGCCGTACGCCGCCGGGGCGCGCACGCCGAAGGGGCGGGTCCCACCGAATCGCTTCGGTGGGACCCGCCCCTTCAGGTGCCGTGGAGCCGGTGGCTCAGGCGGTGCTCAGCCGTGGCTCAGGCGTCGAACGCCTCGGCGATGAGCTGGGCCTGCTCGGCCTGGTGCCGCTTGGCGGAGCCGACGGCCGGCGACGAGGAGTGCGGCCGCGAGATGCGGCGCAGACGCTCGCCGTGCGGGATGTCGGCGCCGACCGCCAGGTCCAGGTGGTCGATCAGGTTCAGGCCGAGGAACGGCCAGGCGCCCTGGTTGGCGGGCTCCTCCTGGACCCACAGGTACTTGCCGGCGTTCGGGAACTTGGCGATCTCCGCCTGCAGCTCCTTGCCCGGCAGCGGGTACAGCCGCTCGATGCGGACGATCGCCGTGTCGTTCGCGCCGCGCTTCTGCCGCTCCGCCTCCAGGTCGTAGTAGACCTTGCCGGAGCAGAAGAGGACCTTGCGGACGGCGTTCGGGTCGACCGTGCTGTCGCCGATCACCGGGCGGAAGCCGCCGGTGGTGAACTCCTCCGTCTTCGACGCCGCGGCCTTCAGACGCAGCATCGACTTCGGGGTGAAGACGACCAGCGGCTTGTGGTGCGGGTTGTGCACCTGCCAGCGCAGCAGGTGGAAGTAGTTGGAGGGGAGCGTCGGCATCGCGACGGTCATGTTGTTCTGCGCGCACAGCTGCAGGAACCGCTCGATGCGGGCCGAGGAGTGGTCCGGGCCCTGGCCCTCGTAGCCGTGCGGCAGGAGCAGGGTGACGCCGGAGGTCTGGCCCCACTTCTGCTCGGCGGAGGAGATGAACTCGTCCACCACGGTCTGCGCGCCGTTCACGAAGTCACCGAACTGCGCCTCCCACATGACCAGCGCTTCCGGCCGGGCGAGGGAGTAGCCGTACTCGAAGCCCATCGCCGCGTACTCGCTGAGCAGCGAGTCGTAGACGTTGAAGCGGGCCTGGTCCTCGGAGAGGTAGAGCAGCGGCGTGTAGTCGTTGCCGGTCTCGCGGTCGATGAGGACCGCGTGGCGCTGGCCGAAGGTGCCGCGGCGGGAGTCCTGGCCGGCGAGCCGGACCGGGGTGCCCTCCATGAGCAGCGAACCGATGGCCAGGGTCTCGCCCATGCCCCAGTCGATCGTGCCGTCCTCGACCATGGCCGCGCGGCGCTGCAGCTGGGGCAGCAGGCGCGGGTGGACGGTGACCCGCTCGGGGATGTTGACCTGGGACTCGGCGATCCGCTTCACGACCTCCTGGGAGACCGCGGTGTCCACGTGGACGGGGAACTCGGCCTGCGGCTGCGGGACCTCGGGCGCCATCGGCGTCGTGGTGGCCTCGCGGACCTCCGTGAAGACCTTCTCCAGCTGGCCCTGGAAGTCCTGCAGCGCCTGCTCGGCCTCCTCCAGCGTGATGTCGCCGCGACCGATGAGGGACTCGGTGTAGAGCTTGCGCACCGAGCGCTTCTTGTCGATCAGGTCGTACATCAGCGGCTGGGTGAAGGCCGGGTTGTCCGACTCGTTGTGACCGCGGCGGCGGTAGCAGATCAGGTCGATGACGACGTCCTTGTTGAACGCCTGGCGGAACTCGAAGGCGAGGCGCGCGACGCGCACCACGGCCTCCGGGTCGTCACCGTTCACGTGGAAGATCGGCGCCTCGATCATGCGGGCCACGTCGGTGGCGTACATGGAGGAGCGGGCCGACTCCGGCGCGGCGGTGAAGCCGACCTGGTTGTTGATGACGATGTGGACCGTGCCGCCGGTGCGGTAGCCGCGCAGCTGCGACATGTTCAGCGTCTCGGCGACCACGCCCTGGCCGGCGAACGCGGCGTCACCGTGCAGCTGGACGGGGAGGACCGTGAAGTCCGTGCCGCCCTTGCCGATGATGTCCTGCTTGGCGCGGGCGACACCCTCGACGACCGGGTCGACGGCCTCCAGGTGGGAGGGGTTGGCGGTGAGCGAGACCTTGATCTGCTCGCCGTCCAGGCCGGTGAAGGTGCCCTCGGCGCCCAGGTGGTACTTCACGTCGCCGGAGCCGTGCATCGACTTCGGGTCGAGGTTGCCCTCGAACTCGCGGAAGATCTGCGCGTAGGACTTGCCGACGATGTTGGCGAGGACGTTCAGCCGGCCGCGGTGGGCCATGCCGATGACGACCTCGTCCAGCCGCGCCTCGGCAGCGGAGTCGATGACCGCGTCGAGCATCGGGATGACGGACTCGCCGCCCTCCAGCGAGAAGCGCTTCTGGCCGACGTACTTCGTCTGCAGGAAGGTCTCGAAGGCCTCGGCGGAGTTCAGGCGGCGCAGGATGCGCAGCTGCTCGTCGCGCTCCGGCGGGGTGTGCGGGCGCTCCAGGCGGTCCTGCAGCCACTTGCGCTGCTTGGGGTCCTGGATGTGCATGTACTCGATGCCGGTGGTGCGGCAGTACGAGTCGCGCAGCACGCCGAGGATGTCGCGGAGCTTCATCATCGACTTGCCGGAGAAGCCGCCGACCGCGAACTCGCGCTCCAGGTCCCACAGGGTGAGGCCGTGCTCGGTGATGTCCAGGTCGGGGTGCTTGCGCTGGCGGTACTCCAGCGGGTCGGTGTCGGCCATGACGTGGCCGCGCACCCGGTAGGCGTGGATCAGGTCGAAGACCCGGGCCGCCTTGGTGACATCGTCGTCGTGGCTGACGTCGATGTCCTTCATCCAGCGGACGGGCTCGTACGGAATCCGCAGCGACTTGAAGATGTCGTCGTAGAAGTCGTTCTCGCCGAGCAGCAGCTGGCTCATGATGCGCAGGAACTCGCCGGAGGCGGCGCCCTGGATCACGCGGTGGTCGTACGTGCTGGTCAGCGTCATGACCTTGGAGACGCCCAGGCGGTTCAGGGTGTCCTGCGAGGTGCCCTGGAACTCCGCGGGGTAGTCCATCGCGCCGACGCCGATGATGAGGCCCTGGCCGGGCATCAGGCGCGGCACGGAGTGCACGGTGCCGATGCCGCCGGGGTTGGTCAGCGACGCGGTGACGCCGGTGAAGTCCTCCATCGTCAGCTTGCCGACGCGGGCGCGGCGGACGATGTCCTCGTAGGCCTGCCAGAACTCGAAGAAGGTGAGGGTCTCGGCCTTCTTGATGGCCGCGACGACGAGCTGGCGGTCACCGTTGGGCTTCACCAGGTCAATGGCGAGGCCGAGGTTCACGTGGTCCGGCTTGACCAGCGTGGGCTTGCCGTCCTTCTCGGTGAACGAGTAGTTCATCGAGGGCATCGCCTTGAGCGCCTGCACCATGGCGTACCCGATGAGGTGGGTGAAGGAGACCTTCCCACCGCGGGCGCGCTTGAGGTGGTTGTTCATGACGATGCGGTTGTCGAACAGCAGCTTCACGGGGACCGCGCGCACGGACGTGGCCGTGGGCAGCTCCAGCGAGGCGTTCATGTTCTTCGCCACGGCGGCGGAGGGGCCACGCAGAGTGACGTACTCCGGACCCTCGGGCGCCTCGGCGGCCGGCTTGGCGTCCGCCTTCGGAGCGGCCTTGGCCGGCGCGGGCTTCGTGGCGGGCTTGGCCTCGGCCTTGGCCGGAGCGGCCTTCGCGGGCTCGGCCTTGGCGGGCGCGGGCTTGGCCTCGGCAGGCTTCGCGGGCGCGGCCGGGGCGGCAGCCGCCGGCTTGGCCGGCGGAGCCGCCGGCGCGGCCGGCTTGGCCTCGTCGGCAGGGGTGCCCGACGTTACCGGGGCACCCGGCTTGTAGTCGGCGAAGAAGTCCCACCAGGCTCGGTCTACCGAGTTCGGGTCCTGGAGGTACTGCTGGTAGATCTCGTCGACGAGCCACTCGTTCGCACCGAATCCGGCAGCAGGGTTCTTGCCCTGCCCGTCTTGGTCGGTCGAGGCACTCGAAGTGTTGGGGGACTGTGGCGACACGGCGGCAACCGCCCTCTTCCGCTTCCTAAAGGTGGTGGACAGCGGGAATAAAGGCTACGCCTCTGTCGACCAATGCTGCAGTCCGGGAGGGGTACTCGTCGCGCACGTCACATTTGGCGGCGGGTTTCGGGGAACGAGTTGGCGGGAAACATGCGTGGTTCGCTCGCGCCTGGGCAGGGGGTATCGCCATCGCACCCCCGGCGGGGACACGGGGAACACCCCGAATGAGTGGTTCCACCACCGACCCTACGTCACCGAGCGTCAAGAACGGGGCTGACCGGTCCCCGGAAGGGTGACGCGGATGCGGCAGCCACGTGGGGATTCGGCCACCCCGATGCGTCCGCCGTGCAGATCCACCGCCCAGCGCGCGATCGCCAGGCCCAGTCCCGTGCCCCCGTCGGTGCCCGGACCGGACGGCTGGGGGCCGCCGCGGTTGAACCGCTCGAAGACCCGGTGCCGCTCGGACGCCGGTATGCCCGGGCCCTCGTCCTGCACCTCCAGGACCAGGCTGCCGGGGCCCTCGCCGCGGCGCGCCCGTACGGTCACCCGGCCGTGCGGCGGGCTGTGCTTGATGCCGTTGTCGATCAGGTTGGCGACGACCTGGTGCAGCCGCTCGGCGTCCGCGTGCGCGGTCAGCTCCGGCGGCGAGACGTCCAGGTGCAGGTGGACGTCCGTACGGCTGTGGTGGCTGGACCCGATGGCCAGCGTGGAGGCGCTGCGGCTCATATTGGCCTCCTTCAGCACCCCGGAGAGGTACGGCCAGACCTCGAAGCGGCGGGCGTGCAGCGGGATGACGCCGTTGTCCAGCCGGGAGAGGTCCAGCAGGTGCTCGACCAGCCGGCCCAGCCGCTCCGTCTGCCGCAGCGCGGTCCGCATCGTCTCCGGATCGGCCTCGGAGACCCCGTCGACGACGTTCTCCAGCACGGCGCGCAGCGCGGCGATCGGGGTGCGCAGCTCGTGCGAGACGTTGGCGACCAGCTCTTTGCGGTGGGTGTCCACCGCCTCCAGGTCGGCGGCCATCGTGTTGAAGGCGTCGGCCAGCTCGCCGAACTCGTCCCGGCGGCCGCCGCGCACCCGCCGGGTGTAGTCCCCGGCGGCCATCGCCCGCGTCACGTCCGTCATCTCGTCCAGCGGAGCGGTCAGGCCCTGCGCGACGAACTGGGTGATCAGCAGCGAGGCGATGATCGAGAAGACCGTGATGACCCGCAGCTCCGTCGCCGAGTGGAACGCGACCAGGACCAGCAGGGTGGTGATGATCACCGAAACGGTGACCAGCGCGCCGAGTGCCGCCTTGACCGACCGGTACGGATCGAGCGGGCGCATCGCCTCCCAGGCCCGCTGCCAGAGCTCACGCGCCAGGGGAAGGGGCGACCTCATGCCGGCGGGGTCTCCAGCGCGTACCCGACGCCGTGCACCGTACGGATCCGCTCGGCGCCGATCTTCCGGCGCAGCGCCTTGATGTGGCTGTCGACCGTACGGGTGCCGGAGGCGTCCGCCCAGTCCCAGACCTCGGCCAGCAGCTGCTCACGGGAGAGCACGGCGCGCGGGGTGTTGGCCAGGCAGACCAGCAGGTCGAACTCGGTGGGAGTGAGATGCACGTCGGCGCCGCGCACCCGGACCCGCCGCTGCGCGTGGTCGATCTCCAGCTCGCCCAGGCGCAGGATGCCGCTGCGCGGGGTGTGCGCGGCGAGCGCGGCCCGCTCCACGCGGCGCAGCAGGACGTGGACCCGTGCGGCCAGCTCCCGCATGGAGAACGGTTTGGTCATGTAGTCGTCGGCGCCGACGCCCAGGCCGACCAGCATGTCCGTCTCGTCGTCCCGCGCGGTGAGCATCATCACCGGGACCGGCCGCTGGGCCTGCACCCGGCGGCACACCTCCAGGCCGTCGAAGCCCGGCAGCATGATGTCCAGGACGAGCAGGTCGGGCTGCCACGCCTCGGCGGTGTCCACGGCGGACGGGCCGTCGACGGCCGTCTGCACCTGGAAGCCCTCGGCGCGCAGCCGGGCGGCGATGGCGTCCACGATCGTCGGGTCGTCCTCGACGACGAGCACCCGCCGCTGCGCGCCGGGCGTGGCCGCCGCCGCGGCGCCGTGGGTGGTCTGAGTCTGGTCCATCGCCCGCCCCTGAAGTTCCCCGTGCGTGGTCGCGTTACTGACTGGTTGTGTCGGCGTGCTGACCGGGTGTACCGGCTGGTCGCACACTGCTGGCAGCAGCGTAAAGGCACGATGTGACCCGCGGCTACGCGCGTTTCCTCGCGAGGTGGACCACGTCGGGGACGCCTCGGACAACGGGGATCTCTTCGGTGCGAACCTCGCTGAAGCCCACATTCCGGAGAGCGTCCTCGAAGCGCGCTGACGGCTGCGCCGACCACACGGCGAGCACTCCGCCGGGCGTCAGCCGGTCCCGGCAGGCGGCCAGGCCGGCGGGCGAGTAGAGGCTGTCGTTGTCCTCCGTGACGGTCCAGTCCGGGCCGTTGTCGATGTCCAGACAGAGCGCGTCGTAGGTGTCGGCGCCCGCGCCCTCGTGCACGTACGCCACCAGGTCCGCCTGCACGATCTCGGTGCGCGGGTCGGCCAGCGCCGGGCCCGACACCGCGTCCAGCGGCCCGTCGCGGTGCCAGTCGACGACCGCGCCCTCGCGCTCGACGACCGTGATCCGGCCCCAGCGCGGCCCGTCGGCGGCGCGGGCCAGTGAGAAGCCGACGCCCAGGCCGCCGATCAGTACGGAAGGCCGCGCGCGGTCCGCCGGCAGCGCCGCCAGCGCGGCGTCGATCAGCAGCCGCTCCGACCGGCCGTCCGAGGTGTCCATCAGGAAGCACCCGTTGGCGATGATCTCGAAGTGCGGGCCCCGCCGCCGCAGCACCACCTCTCCGTACGGCCCGTCCCGGCGCTCCAGCGTGACGGGCGCCTCGTCGGTCTCGTAGGGGGCTGACATGGGTGCGGTCCTTCCGGGGTCGGTGCGGTCCGGGCGGCCCCCACCCTACGAGCCGCGGCGGGCCGCGCGCCGGGCTCCGGGGCCGCCGCCATCCCCGCTTCCGGCCTGATCGCTCACAGCGAACACGGCGGGGGAACATCCACGGGCTCATGAGCATTGAGTGAGTACAGCTCAACTTGCCTGCCGAAGGGGAGATCATGGCTTCGACGTCCACACCGCTCACCCTGCCCGTGCTGCCCCTCGACGACGAGGTCGTGCTGCCCGGCATGGTGGTGCCGCTGGACCTGTCCGACACCGAAGTACGCGCCGCGGTGGAGGCCGCGCAGGCCGCCGCCGCTCCCGGTAACAAGCCACGGGTGCTGCTCGTTCCACGGGTCGACGGCACCTACGCCGGCATCGGCACGCTCGGCAAGGTCGAGCAGGTCGGCCGGCTGTCCGACGGCGACCCCGGCGCGCTCATCCGCGGCCTGGGCCGTGTGAAGATCGGCTCCGGGACGACCGGCCCCGGCGCCGCCCTCTGGGTGGAGGGCACCACGGTCGAGGAGACCGTGCCCGACCCGCTGCCCGGCCAGGTCGCCGAGCTGGTCAAGGAGTACAAGGCCCTGGCCACCAGCTGGCTGCGCAAGCGCGGCGCCTGGCAGGTCGTGGACCGCATCCAGCAGATCGAGGACGTCGGCCAGCTCGCCGACAACTCCGGCTACTCACCCTTCCTGTCCACCGAGCAGAAGGTGCGCCTGCTGGAGACCACCGACCCGGTGGCCCGCCTGAAGGACGCCACCGAGGCGCTGCGCGAGCACCTCGCCGAGCAGGACGTCGCCGAGTCCATCGCCAAGGACGTCCAGGAGGGCGTCGACAAGCAGCAGCGCGAGTTCCTGCTCCGCCGCCAGCTGGAGGCGGTCCGCAAGGAGCTGTCCGAGCTGAACGGCGACTCCGACGACGAGAGCGACGACTACCGCGCCCGCGTGGAGGCCGCCGACCTGCCCGAGGAGGTCCGCAAGGCCGCCCTCAAGGAGGTCGACAAGCTGGAGCGGTCCAGCGACCAGAGCCCCGAGGGCTCCTGGATCCGCACCTGGCTGGACACCGTCCTGGAGCTCCCGTGGAACGAGCGCACCGAGGACGCGTACGACATCAAGGGCGCCCGCGCCGTGCTGGACGCGGACCACGCGGGCCTGGACGACGTCAAGGAGCGCATCACCGAGTACCTGGCCGTCCGCAAGCGCCGTGCCGACCGCGGCCTCGGCCTGGTCGGCGGCCGCCGCGGCGGTGCCGTGCTGGCCCTGACCGGCCCGCCCGGCGTCGGCAAGACCTCGCTGGGTGAGTCCGTCGCGCGCGCCATGGGCCGCAAGTTCGTCCGCGTCGCGCTCGGCGGCGTCCGGGACGAGGCGGAGATCCGCGGCCACCGGCGTACGTACGTCGGCGCGCTGCCGGGCCGCATCGTCCGCGCGATCAAGGAGGCCGGCTCGATGAACCCGGTCATCCTGCTCGACGAGATCGACAAGGTCGGCTCCGACTTCCGCGGCGACCCCGCCGCGGCCCTCCTGGAGGTCCTGGACCCGGCGCAGAACCACACCTTCCGCGACCACTACCTGGAGGTCGAGCTCGACCTCTCCGACGTGGTCTTCCTCGCCACGGCCAACGTCCTCGAAGCGATCCCGGAGCCGCTCCTGGACCGCATGGACCTGGTCCGGCTGGACGGCTACACCGAGGACGAGAAGGTCACCATCGCCCGCGACCACCTGCTCCCGCGTCAGCTGGAGAAGGCCGGGCTGGAGAGCGGCGAGGTCGTGATCGAGGACGCGGCGCTGCGCAAGCTCGCCGGCGAGTACACCCGCGAGGCGGGCGTGCGGAACCTCGAGCGCGCCATCGCCCGGCTGCTGCGCAAGATCGCCGCGCAGCACGAGCTGGGCGAGCGCGAGCTGCCCTTCACGGTCGGCACGGAAGAGCTGCGCCCGCTGATCGGCCGGCCGCACCACGTCCCCGAGTCCGCGCAGGACCCGGAGGAGCGGCGTACGGCCGTGCCGGGTGTGGTCACCGGCCTCGCCGTGACCGGTGCCGGCGGCGACGTGCTCTACGTCGAGGCGTCGCTCGCCGACGCCGAGACCGGCGGCTCGGGCCTCCAGCTCACCGGCCAGCTGGGCGACGTGATGAAGGAGTCGGCGCACATCGCCCTCTCCTTCCTCCGCTCGCACGGCGCGGAGCTGGAGCTGCCCGTCGGCGACCTGAAGGACCGCGGCGTGCACCTGCACGTCCCGGCGGGCGCGGTGCCGAAGGACGGCCCGAGCGCGGGCATCACCATGACCACCGCGCTGGCGTCGCTCCTCTCCGGCCGCCAGGTCCGCCCGGACGTCGCCATGACCGGCGAGGTCTCGCTCACCGGCCGGGTGCTGCCCATCGGCGGCGTCAAGCAGAAGCTGCTCGCGGCGCACCGCGCGGGGATCACCACGGTGATCATCCCCAAGCGCAACGAGCCGGACCTCGACGACGTCCCCGCCGAGATCCTGGAAAAGCTCGACGTCCACCCGGTCTCCGACGTCCGCCAGGTCCTCGAACTGGCCCTGACCCCGGCCTCGGCCCCGACGTCGCCGGAGGTCCCGGTAGCGGCCTGACGGCCGCGAACACCTGACGAGGCCCGGCACTCTTCTTCAAGGAGTGCCGGGCCTCGCTCGTTTCCTGGTCACCGTGCGTATCGTTGTACTGCGCGGCTGCCGCATTCATGGCGGCGGGGAGGAGCGCACGATGACCATCACAGAGTCCGACTGCAGGATCGAGATCGAGATGGCCGACATCGACGAGAGCCGCCTGGACGAGATGTTCGAGCGGCTGGAGCGGATGCCTGTCCCCGAGGGCTACAAGGCCGAGATCGTCGAGGGGACCGTCTACACGTCGCCGCAGCGGGACAACCACTGGGACATCATCGCCGGCATCTATGACCAGCTGCGGGCGAAGTACCCCCGCAAGCGGATCAAGTCCGACGTCCGGATCGATTACCCGGGCGGGCTGAACGGCCTCTGCTCGGACGTCACCGTCGTGAAGGACGGCGCGACGAAGTCGAGCAAAGGCCGCTGGACCTGCGAGGACGTGGAGTTCGTCGCGGAGGTGATCTCCAAGGACACCGCGCGCAACGACTACGGCCCCAAGCTCACCGCCTACGCGACGGCCGGCGTGCCCGTGTACCTCGTGGTCGACCCGTACGTCGGCAAGTGCCACTTGTACACGCTGCCGAAGGAAGGCGAGTACACCAACGACCTCACGGTCACCTTCGGTATGCCGGTCGATCTGACCACCACCGACGTCGGTCTGGAGATCACCACCGACGAGTTCGAACGCGGCTGAGCCGCGCGCTCACCCCGTGGCCAGCTCGCGCAGTTGGGTGAGGGAGCCGTTGAAGACGTTCTGGTCGCCGGGGAAGCGGCCGCTGTCGGCGTGCTGCCAGATGGTGTGGGCCGGCCAGCCGGCCGGGAGGGGGCCGGGGGAGGACGCGTAGCGGGCGATCCACAGCGGGTGGTCAGCGCCGAAGGACGCGTTGTCGCCCGTGCAGGTGCGCCACCAGTTCGTGGCGGTGTAGATCAGCGGGTGGCGGCCGGTCCGCGCGTGCACCGTCGCGCTGAAGTCGCGGATCCACCGCGTCATGGCCGCCTGGCTCAGGCCGTAGCACATGCTGCCGTACGGGTTGTACTCGATGTCGAGCGCGGGCGGCAGGGTCCGGCCGTCCGCCTTCCAGCCGCCGCCGTTGTCGACGAAGAAGTTGGCCTGCGCGGCGCCGGAGGAGGAGCTGGGGATCGCGAAGTGGTACGCGCCCCGGACCATTCCGGCGTTGTAGGAACCGCCGTACTGCTGCCCGAACTTCGGGTTCCGGTAGCTCGTGCCCTCGGTGGCCTTGACGATGGCGAACCGCGCCCCGGCACGCCAGGCGGCGGGCCAGTCCACGGCGCCCTGGTGGCTGCTGACGTCCATGCCGGCCACCCCGGCGAGCGGCTGCGCGGCCGTGCCCGGCGCGGCGCCGCCTTCGTGGGCGCGGATTGTGGAGCCCGCGTGGTCGAGGTCGTAGTGGCGGCGGTCGTCGGTCGGGGCGGAGGCGGCCGTGGCGGTCGAGGGCACGGCCAACGCGAGGGCCGCGCCGAGCGTGGAGAGCAGCAGGGTGCACCGGCGTATGCGCATAGGGGGGAGCCTCTTTCGAAGACGCGCAAAGGGGAGGGGGAGACAGGGCACCGTGCCGTGCGGGCCCGCGGGAGGAGCCCGGCGCGGGCCGCACGGCACGGTGGGGGAGCCCTGTCCTCCTCTTACCCGTTCGCGAGCGCCTGGAGACGGTCGTACGCGCCGTTGAAGAGGTTGTGGTCGCCCACGGTGGGCCCGGTGGACGTGTACTGCCAGATGGTGTGGAAGCCCCAGCCGGCCGGGAGTTCACCGACGGAGGAGCCGTACCGCGGGATCCACAGCGGGTTGGTGCTGCCGAAGCCCGCGTAGTTGCCGGTGCACTGCTTCCACCAGCTGGTGGAGGTGTAGAGCACCGCGTCCCGTCCGGTCCGCGCCTTGTACGTCGCGAACCAGTCCTTCATCCAGTTGACCAGCGCCGTTGCGCTCATCCCGTAGCAGACCTGGCCGTACGGGTTGTACTCCATGTCGAGCGCGCCGGGCAGCGTCTTGCCGTCCCGGGACCAGCCGCCGCCGTGGTCCACGAAGTAATTGGCCTGCGCGGCGCCGCTGGAGGTGTTGGGCGTGGCGAAGTGGTACGCGCCGCGAATCATGCCCACGTTGTAGGACCCGTTGTACTGCTGAGCGAAATACGGGTTGATGTAGCTGGTGGATTCGGTCGCCTTGACGTAGGCGAACTTCGCCCCGCTGTTCCACAGCGTCGACCAGGCGACGTTCCCCTGATGGCCGCTGACGTCCACTCCTTCGACGGACGCCGTGACCGACGGCGCGACCGGCAGGCCGGTGCCGCCCTCGTGCTCGGCGATCTGCGAGCCGGCCCAGTCCTGGCCGGGATGGGTGGGCTCGGGGGCGTCCTTGGCGGGGGTGCCCGCGGGTGCCGCGGCGGAGGCGGTGCCCGCGGTGCCGCAGACCAGGGCGAGAAGGGTGAGGAGGATTCCGGCCACCGTGGCGAGGGGGTGCCTGCGGTGGCGGGCCGGGCCGGATCTGTGCACGCGCATACGTGACTCCGAAGATCTCGGTGGGACCTGAGGGGGGAGGCCGACCGTCCGTCCTGACTTGGTGTGGTCATGCCATAAATGACGATACGCGCGTAGACCAGAGGCGGAAAGGGGGACCAGGTGATTCCAGTGGTCCAATCCTGCGAAATACTGGCTCAGCTGCGGAATCGGCCGCCGCTGAAAAATTCTTCCATCGTCCGGAAAACGGGAAAGGGCGCTGACGTGCACAACACCGGAACCGACGGGGCGGCGGCGCGGCGGCCCGACGGCATCGACGACCTGTTCCTTTCGCTGGAACACGAGTTGGCGGTTTTCCTCCGCCGCGCCCGCGCCTCCTCCGGCGAGATGGCCCGCGAGGTCCACCCGGACCTGGAGCCCTCGGCGTACGGCCTGCTGGTCCGGCTCGCCGACGCGGGCGAGCAGCGGGCCACCGAGCTGGCCTGCTACTTCGGCGTCGGCAAGGCCACCATCAGCCGTCAGCTGCGGGCGCTGGACGACCTCGGCCTGGTGGCCCGCGAGAAGGACCCGGCCGACGGGCGCGCCGTCCTGGTCCGGCTCACCGACGAGGGGCTGGCCCGCTTCACCCGCGTACGCAGTGCCCGGCGCGACCGCTATGCCCGCCGGCTCGCCGCCTGGGACCGCGGCGAGATCGCCGAACTGGCGCGGCTGCTCCACCGGCTGAACGACGAACAGGAGCAGGAGGCGGAGCAGGAGCCGCAGCCCGGGCAGGACCGGGGACCGGACGCGGCGGAGGATTGACGCCGGGCGCGGCACCGGCCACGCCCCCACGGCCGCCACCCGCGCGGCTACAGCTCCGCGTGCACCACCGCCGCGTCGTCGTGCAATTTGCCGCGCGGGAAGGCGAGCCGGTCGGCGTCCGCCCGCTCCGCCGCCCGCACCCGGTCGATGAGCCCCTGCGGCCCCTCCTTGCGCACCACGCCCAGGCAGTCGGCCCAGGAGCCCTCCCGGAAGACCTCCGCCCAGCGCCCGGCCCCGTCGCTCAGCGCGGTCAGCGAGCGGACCCGGTCGCGCGGCACCGTGCCGGTGACCGCGCGCGCCGCCACGGACGGATCGGCGGCCGCGGTCCAGAAGCCGCCCTCGGCGTTGCGCAGCGCCTCGACCGCGGCGACGTACTCCCGGGCCGCCGCCGCCCGTTCGGCGGAACCGTCCGGCAGGGCCCGTACCGCGGCACGCAGCTCGCCGACCGCAGCGGGCAGCTGCTGCAGGCGCCGGTCGAGCACCGCCTCGACCGTCCCGTCCGGCGCCTCGACGAGCAGCGCCGAGTCGGACAGCACCAGGTACTCCACGGCGTACGGGGACCACCGCGCGGCGATGGCCGTTGCCTGCGGAGTCCTGCTGTGAGAAAGGTCACAGGTGTCGCGGTGGGCCGCGGCGGTGCGCCGGATGGCCTCGGCGAGCGCCTCAGTGAGCGTCATGTCGCGGAGCGAACCGGACAGTTCGAGCATCGCGCCCCCGAGGCGCGCGGTGAACCACGGCACGTCGTGGCGGCACCCGAAGTCCTCCGGCGGCGGGGTCACCCCGTCGAGCAGCACGAGCACGCCACCCTCCCCGGACGCAGGCAGCGCTACTGATGCGTAGTCCTCATTGGGGCGTTGGGGGTCGCCGGGGTCCGTGGCGAGTTCGATGCGCATGCGGGCAAGCATGCCGGAGCGGGGCACGAGGGTGGCCGGAAGGTGCCGCTCCCGGCGCGCGGAGCGGTACGCCGCCCGCGCCGGGCCGCGGGGCCGCGGAAACGTGCTCCCGGAAAATGCGGGCGGGCATCCTGCCAGGACCCGGACGGTTCTCCAAACCCGCCCGCCGATGGCCTACTGTTGCGCCTCACAGCGGAAGTTGATGGTCAACTTCCGATTGATGTTCACTCATTCAGGTGGCCGGGCAGGCGTTGCCGGGCCACCGCGCGGCGCCGGTGAAATGGTCGTATTCCGGATCATGGGGTGGGCCACTCGCTCACCGGAACGCGCACAGCCGGCCAGGCTCCCGGCGGGGGCGTGAGGTGCTGCGGACACGTCGCAGGTCCGCCCTCCGGGGGAGGACGGCCGGGTCCGCAAGGCCACACGGCGTGGGCAGGCGAGACAGGATTGCGAGCAGCGGTGCGGAAGAAGCGGCTTCGGGGTGACGTGGTGGAGCCGGGAACACCGGCCGGCCCGGCCAGGCCCGGTACGGACGGTGACCGCGCGGGCGGACGCCGCGCGCGGGTGCGCAACAGGCTCGTGGGGGCCGTGGCGGTCGTCGCCGTCGCCGTCCTCGCGGTCGGCACGCCCGTCATCGCCTCGGCGACACAGGACGTGGACGGCGCACAGGAGCTGGTCGACCTCGGCGAGCTGAACGCCCGCGCGGTGACCCTGTCCCACTCCCTCGCCGACGAGCGCGACGCCATGACGGCGTACGTCGCGGCGGGCCGCACCACGCAGAACGGCGGCGGTGTCTCGGAGGCCCAGCGGGCCCGCGTGGACCGGCAGATCAAGGACCTGCGCGCCGAGGCGGCCGAGAGCTCCGCCGAGACCACGGCGTTCGCCGAGGCCGGCAAGGCGCTCGAGACGCTGCCCAAGGTGCGTCAGGAGGGACTGACGGGCCGGGGCACCGCCCTGGACACCTTCAAGTCCTACAGTGCCACCATTCAGGCACTGGACGCCATTTCGACCGGGATCGCCCGCAAGGTGCCGCCCCGCGCGCTCGCCGCCGGCTCCCACGCGCAGGGGCTGCCGCTCCTCGCGCGCGCCACCGAAGAGGCCTCCGCGACCCGCGGACTGCTGCTCGCCGCGCTGGCGAGCGGCGGACAGCAGCCCGACCTGTCGGCCGCCGCGCAGCAGGCGCACGTACGGGCGCAGGCCGCGATCGCCGACTTCCGGCAGACCGCCGACGCGCACTCCCGCGACAGCTACGACCGGACCGTCAACGGCACCGACGTCGACACCGCCGAGCGCTACCTCACCCGGCTCACCGGCCGGCCGCGGCTGACCCCCCTCGACCTCCAGCTGAACCGCGAGCGCATCCGCACCACGCTCACCACCCGCATCGGCCTGATGCGCAGCGTGGAGTCCTCGCTGACCACCGCCGACGTGAAGTCCATGGGCACGCTCCGGGACGACGACGTCACCTCGCTGGAGATCCGCATCGGGCTGGTCGGCCTCTGCCTGCTGCTCGCCGTCGGCATCAGCATCTGGGCCGCGCGCACGATGACCCAGCCGCTGTCCGCGCTGCGCCGCGGGGCCGCGCGGGTCGCCAAGGACCCCGCCGACGAGCGGCCCGTCGAGTACAAGGGCCGCAACGACGAGTACGCGGAGACCGTGCGTTCGGTCAACGCGCTGCACGCCCAGGTCGCCGAGCTGGCCAAGAAGGCCGCCGAGGCGGAGGCCGAGCGGGCCCGGATGGCGAACGGCCGCAAGCGGCTGGCCGCCGAGCGGGACGTCCTGCTGGAGGAGCGTGCCGACCTCACCGAGCGGCTGGCCGCGCTGCGTTCCGGCGTGAACAACCGCTTCGTCAGCCTCGCCATGCGCACGGTCGGCCTGGTCGAGCGGCAGCTCGCGGTCATCGAGAGCCTGGAGGAGAAGGAGCAGGACCCCGAGCGCCTGGACACCCTCTACAAGCTCGACCACTTCGCCGCCCGCGTCCGCCGGAACAGCGAGAACCTCCTCGTCCTGTCCGGCTCCGAGCACAGCAACCACAACGCCGTGCCGGTGCCGCTGCTCGACGTGCTGCGCGCCTCGATCAGCGAGATCGAGCGGTACGAGCGGGTGCGCATCCAGTCGCTGCCGCCGCACTCCCAGGTCGCCGGGTTCGCCGCCGACGACGTCAGCCACCTGATCTCCGAGCTGCTGGACAACGCCACGGCGTTCTCCCCGCCGGACGCCCATGTCGAGCTGTCCGGCTGGCTGCTGGAGAGCGGCGAGCTGATGCTCTCCGTGCAGGACCAGGGCATAGGGATGACCGCCGAGCGGATGGCGGAGCTGAACCAGCGGCTGGCGGACCCGGAGGCCGCGACCTCCTCCGAGACCGTCGACGAGGCGCTCGGCCTCGGCCTGTACGTGGTCGTACGGCTCGCAGCGCGGCACGGCGTCCGCGTCCAGCTGCGCGACCAGCAGCAGGGCGGGGTCACCGCCGTCGTGGTGCTGCCCAAGTCCATCCTGCCGACCCGCCCCACCCCGGCCGCGACCGCGCAGCCCGGCACGGTGCAGTCCGGGCCGAGCCTGCCCGGCTCGGTCGCTGAGGCCAACTCCAACGCGCTGCCCGCCCGCGGCCAGCGCGCCCTGCCCCAGCAGCAGGGCCAGGAGCAGCAGGGACAGCAGGGCCAGGCGCAGCAGCCGCAGCAGCCGGCTCAGCCGCAGCAGGTCCAGCAGCCCGCGCCGGCTCCGACGGGCGACCCCCTCACCGATCCCCTGCCGACCGTGCAGCCCGGTCCGCACGGGGAAGGCGCCGCCCCGGCTCCGGCCCCGGCCGGCGACCCGCTGATCGAGGCGGCGGAGCGGACGATCGACGCGGCGGGCCTGGGCACGGACCAGGGAACGCCGGGCCGGCCGGGCACGGGCGCTCCGGGCAATCCGGCCGCACCGCAGGCGCAGGCACCGCAGACCCCGGCCGCCCAGGCACCGCAGGCGCCCGCCGCGCCCGCCGCGCCCGCGGCACCGTCCGGCCCCGCCGCGCCCTCCGGCCCGACGGGCCCCGCGCGCCGGAGCGGTCCCGTGCGTCCCGGCGTGCCGGACTTCTCCGGTGACCCCGACGGCGAGCCGGACACCGCGGCCGCGCCGGCCGGTCACTCGCCGTACGTCGCCGACGAGACCCCGGCCGCCGCGCCGTCCCCGTACGAGGCGGGCGCCGCGGAGCACAGCCGGGCCGAGGCCGACGAGGAGCCGCCCGTGCGCCGGCTCACCGACATGGGCCTGCCCAAGCGCACGCCGCGGGTCGTGGCGCAGCGGCCGCCGAGCGCGCCGCGGCAGGGCGGCGGGGTGAACGCCGAGGCGCTGCGGCGCCGGCTCGGCGGGTTCCAGCAGGGGGCGCGTGAGGGCCGGCGTGACGTGGCCGCCGAGATCGCGGAGCGCACGGCCGACCAGACCATGCCAGAAACGGACACCGACGGAGCGGGGGCCCCGGAAGAGAGTCACGTTGTCGAGGAGGCACGCGATTGAAGGCGCAAGCGCCCACTGCTTACGGACTGAGCAGCCAGGCCCGGAATCTGCAGTGGTTGTTGTCCAATCTGGTCGACGAGGTGCCGGGCATCCGCTCGGTCGCCGTCGTGTCGTCCGACGGACTGCTGCTGCTGGCTTCCGACCCGGTGCTGGCGGACGGGCCCGCTGAGGCCGGTCCGCGCGGCCCGCGGGGTTCCAGCGCCGACCTGGCCACCATCGTCTCCGGCGTCGGCAGCCTCACCAACGGCGCGGCGAAGCTGATGGACGGCGGCACGGTCAAGCAGACGATGATCGCCATGGACGAGGGCAGTCTGTTCGTCAGTTACATCAGCGACGGTTCGCTGCTCGGCGTGCATGCGACCCCCGACTGCGACATGAGCGTCGTCGCGTACCACATGGCGCTCTTCGTCGGCCGGGCCGGCCATGTCCTCACCCCCGAACTCCGCAGCGAGCTGCGCAAGTCGATGGAGAGCGTCCAGTGAGTACCGCACCCAAACTCCCCACGCGAGGCGGGGACAAGAAACCCGCGCGCGTGCGGCCGTATTCGCTCACCGGCGGCCGCACCCGCTTCGGTCACGTCCTGCTCGTGGAGACCTTCGTGGCCGCGCTGGACGCGCCGGAGGAGCGCCGGGAGCTGACCTCGGGCGGCTGGGCCGACCGGGTCATGCCGGAGATGCGCGCCATCGTCGAACTGTGCCGCCGGATGCGGTCCGTCGCGGAGATCTCCGCGCTGCTCAAGATGCCGCTGGGCGTGGTCCGCGTCCTGCTCAGCGACCTCGCCGACCAGGGAAAGATCCGCGTCTACGGCTCCGGTCACGGTACCGGCCAGCCCGACCGCGCGCTGCTTGAGAGGGTGCTGAGTGGACTTCGCAGGCTCTGAGACGATGACGGCGAGCGCCGGGACGCCTGCCGCCGACGAGGGGCTGCAGAGCTGGCAGACGGACCGTACGCAGGCCCCCATCGCCACCAAGATCGTGGTGGCCGGCGGGTTCGGCGTCGGCAAGACGACCTTCGTCGGGTCGGTCTCCGAGATCACGCCGCTGCAGACCGAAGCGGTGATGACGCAGGCCAGCGAGGACACCGACGACCTGACGGCCACCCCGGAGAAGACCACGACCACGGTCGCGATGGACTTCGGCCGCATCACGCTCGACCAGGACCTCGTCCTGTACCTCTTCGGTACGCCCGGTCAGCAGCGGTTCTGGTTCATGTGGGACGACCTGGTCCGGGGTGCCATCGGCGCGATAGTGATGGCGGACACCCGACGGCTGGAGGACTGCTTCCCCGCTCTGGACTACTTCGAGAGCTGCGGTCTGCCGTACGTCGTCGCCGTCAACCACTTCGAGGGGACCGCCGAATACGCGGCGGAGGATGTGCGCGAGGCCCTTTCCGTACCGCCCGACGTGCCCGTGGTGATCATGGACGCGCGTCAGCGGATCACGGTGGTGGAGTCCTTGCTCACTCTCGTCGCGCATGCCCTGGAGTTGACCCCCGAATAGGTTCGCACCGTCGCGAGCCCAACCAGAGAAGAGCACAACCATGCGGAAGATACTCATCATCGGAGCCGGGCAGTCCGGGCTCCAGCTGGCCCTTGGTCTCCAGTCCAAGGGCTATGAGGTCACCCTCATGTCCAACCGCACCGCCGACGAGATCCGTTCCGGCCGGGTCATGTCCACGCAGTGCATGTTCCACACCGCCCTCCAGTACGAGCGCGACCTGCAGATCAACTTCTGGGAGAGCCAGGCACCGCGCATCGAGGGCCTCGGCGTCTCCGTCGCCGCGCCCGGCAGCCACGAGTCCCCCGAGGGCACGCAGCGCGCCATCGACTGGGTCGGCAAGCTCGACGGTTACGCCCAGTCCGTCGACCAGCGCGTGAAGATGGCCGGCTGGATGGAGACCTTCGCGCAGCGCGGCGGCCAGCTCGTCATCCACGGCGCCGCCGTCTCCGACCTCGACTTCTTCGCCTCCCGCTACGACCTGACGCTGGTCTCGGCGGGCAAGGGCGAGCTGGTGTCCATGTTCGGCCGGGACGCCTCGCGTTCCCCGTACGACACCCCGCAGCGCGCGCTGGCCGTCGCGTACGTGCACGGCATGGGCCCCCGCCCGGAGCACCCCGAGTTCGACGCGGTGCGCTGCAACCTCGTGCCCGGCGTCGGCGAGCTCTTCGTGATGCCGACCTTCACCACCTCGGGCCGTGCCGACATCCTCTTCTGGGAGGGCATCCCCGGCGGTCCGCTGGACGCCTTCCAGGGCGTGAAGGACCCCAACGAGCACCTGGCGCTCACCCTGGAGCTGCTGGAGAAGTTCGTGCCGTGGGAGTACGCGCGCTCCACGAAGGTCGAGCTGACCGACGCCAACGGCACGCTGGCCGGCCGGTACGCGCCGACCGTCCGCAACCCCATCGGCCAGCTGCCCTCGGGCGGCCTGGTGCTCGGCGTCGCCGACGTGGTCGTGGCCAACGACCCGATCACGGGCCAGGGTTCGAACTCCGCCTCCAAGTGCGCCAAGGCGTACCTGGACTCGATCCTCGAGCACGGTGACAAGCCGTTCGACCGGGACTGGATGCAGGCCACCTTCGACCGGTACTGGGCCACCGCGCAGCACGTCACCAAGTGGACGAACGCCATGCTGGCGCCGCCGCCGGAGCACGTGCTGAACCTCATCGGCGCGGCCGGCCAGCTCCAGCCCGCGGCCGATCGTTTCGCCAATGGCTTCAACGACCCCTCCGACTTCGAGAACTTCTTCTACGAGCCCGAGAAGACCAACGCGTACCTCGCGTCGCTGGGCGCCTGAGGGCGCTCGGGCGGCGGCTCGGACGGGAACGGCGGCCGTGGCTCCCTCGGGGGGAGCCGCGGCCGCCGTTTCGTGTGGGCGGGGGCGCGCCGCCGGGGGTCAGTTCGCCGGGGCCGTCGGGTCGCCGTAGCCCGTGTCGGAGCCGTCCTGGGCGCCGTCGGGGATCTCCGGCGGGGTGTAGTCCTTGAGGCCGGGTGCGCCCTCGTCGGGGCGGACGGCGCCGAGCAGGGGGTTGGCGGCGATCGGGGAGACCTTGACCTCGGCGCCGGGGCGCGGGGCCTGGACGACCATGCCGTTGCCGAGGTAGAGCGCCACGTGCGTCGCGCCGGGGAAGTAGATCACCAGGTCGCCGGGGCGCAGCTCGCGCAGGCTGACGTGCGGCAGCTGCTTCCACTGCTCCTGGCTGGTGCGCGGGATCGGCTTGCCCGCGTGCGCCCACGCCTGGGAGGTGAGCCCGGAGCAGTCGAAGGAGTCCGGGCCCTCGGCGCCCCAGACGTACGGCTTGCCGACCTGCGTCAGCGCGTACGCCATGGCGCGCTGGCCTTCCTCGGAGGGGGCGTGCGGGCCGCCGAGCTTGCCGGAGCCGAGGAGCGCCTTCTGCGCGTCCTTCATCCCGGCCTGCTCCAGCCGGCTCAGCTCCGCCAGCTGGTCGGCGGAGAGCGAGGAGAGCATCGCCTCCACCTCGCGCAGCCGGCTCTCCACCTTGGCCTTCTGCTTCTTCCGCTTGTCGGCCAGTGACTTCTTCTTGTCCAGCGCCCGCTTCGCCTCGGTCGCCAGCTTGTCGGCCTTCTTGGCGCTGCCCGCGAGCCGGGTGACGGTGTCGGCCTGGTGGCCGGCCGCCTCCTTGAGCAGGTGGCCGCGGTCCAGGGCCTGCTCGGGGTCCTTGGAGAGCAGGAACTGCACGTACGGGGAGAGGCCGCCGGGCCCGGAGCCGGTGTACTGCTCCCGGGCCAGCCGGCCGGCGTCGGCGCGGCCCTCCGCCAGGTTCGCGCGCGCCGCCTTCAGCCGCCCGTCCAGCTTCTTGGACAGCTTCGCCTGCGCCTTGAGGTCCTCCTCGGTGGCGTTGTACGCCTCGGTGGCCGCCTCCGTCTGCTGGTAGAGCTTCTGCAGCCGGGTCAGCAGCTCGCTCACGGGGATGTCGGGCGGCGCCGCGGGCCGGGCCGCCGCGTACCCGGGAGCCGCGGGCAGCGCCACGGCGGCGGCGCCGAGCAACGCCACCGTCCCCATCGACCGCCGGAACCGTCCCCGCACCTCGCACCTCCGCTCTGGACCGACCATCCGACTGGTTCGGATGGTGCCACGGCGCACGCCTGCCCGCCGGGGGAGCGGGCAACCGGGGGACGGGCGTCACCCGTTCAGCGGCCGTCGTACGGGGGAAGAACGCTCGGCGGGCGCCGGGAGTTCCGTCAATCCCGCCGCGTCCACGGCCATTTGGGCCGCCCCTCGCCCGGCCGCGCGTCCGCCGCGTACCGGTACACCCAGCCGCGCGGCAGCCCGAGCCGTCCCGCGGGGCCCGGCTCGCGCCGGTAGACGTGCACCGTGTCCGGCGCGCCGCCGGTGCCGGGGACCGGGATCTCGTACCGCGCGGGCGGCCGGCCGGTCGCGCCGACCAGGACCGGCAGCACCCGGCCGTCCAGCGGCCCGCCGACGAAGGGCGTGTTCTCGCTTCTCACGCGGCCAGTGTCACATCAGGGGCGGGCCACCGGGCCGGCCGGTGGGCTCAGAGCAGGTGGGCGGCTTCTGCGAGGGACGGCGCCAGCCGCCGTACGAGGGTGCCGACCGGGCCCTCGCGGGTCTCGGCCGCCAGTACGACGGCCGCGATCCGCGCGGTCTCCTCGTCGGTCGCCGAGGTGGCGACGATCAGCGCGACGAAGTGGTCCACCAGCCAGTCGCGCAGCTCGTCCAGCGGCGGCTGCTTCTCCTCGTCCACCCAGATCAGCGAGGCGGCCTCGACGGCGGTGATCCACGTACGGACCATCATCCGCAGCCGGGGACCCGGCTCCGGGGCACCGAGGTGGTGCAGGATCTGCTCGGCCGCGGTGCGCCGCACCTCGTCGACGATGGCGTCGGTGCGGGCCGTCTCCACGACGCTGCCGCCCTGGAGCAGGGCGCTGAACCCGGCGTCGTGCTCGTCCACGAAGGCGAGGTAGCGGTCCAGGGCGCGGCCCAGCCGCTCGGTGAGCGGCCCGGTCTCCGCCTCCGCGAAGCAGCCTTCGAGGTTGTCGGCGGCGCTGCGCAGCGCCGCCTCGTACAACTGCTGCTTGCCGCCCGGGAAGTAGCGGTAGACCAGCGGCCGGGAGACCTGCGCGGCGTTCGCCACGTCGTCCAACGACACGTCCTCCGGTGCGCGTTGGGCGAAGAGCCCGAGCGCCGCCGTCAGCAACTGGGCACGCCGCTCCGCCACGCTCAGCCGCCGGTAGGCGGGGCGGGGTACTGCTGGGGCGGTGCCGCTGCCGTTCATGGACAGCAGCGTAACCGCCGCAAGCCGCCCGCCGCCGGGGTGGTTTGCCTCCTCCGCCGGCTCAGGGCAGCAGGCCGGAGCTCTGCCAGAGCTTGCGGCCCGCACCGCGCAGGACGCCGATCTCGTCCAGGAAGTCGGTCAGCCGCTTGGCGCCGGTCTGCATCACCTCGCGCCGGTGCCCGCTGGCCTTGACCTGGGCGACGGCCTCGGCACGGTTCAGCCCGACGTTCGTGTACACCATCGGGTTGATGAACGCCTGGGAGAAGACGCGGGCGAACTCGCCGGAGGTGAGCCGGGTGAACTCGCAGCTCCAGCGGGGCGCCGTCATCATCTGGCGGCGCAGCTCCTCACGCGCGTACCGGACGTGCCGGGCCTCCTCCACGACATGGATCCGGGTGACGCCGCGGACCAGCGGCTGGATGCGCTCGTCCGGGAAGGTGAGCCGCTGCATCCAGTCCAGGATCTCCTCGCCGAGGAGGGTCGCGGTGAACGAACCGGGCGTGGTGGAGACCGTCTTGAAGAGCCGGCCGAGGCTGTGGTGGACCTTGGAGACCGGGTAGACGGGCGCGCCGCTGCGCGTGATCAGCTTGGCGAACATCTTGGAGTGGCGGCACTCGTCGGCGATCTCGGTCAGCGCGTAGCGGACGTGCGAGCTGGTCGGCGACTTGTCGTAGATGTGCCGGGTCAGCAGCTGCATCAGGATGATCTCGAACCAGATGCCGAGCGACGCCAGCGACGCCGCCTCGTGCTTGGAGAGTTCGATCCGCTGCTCCTCGGGCATCCGGTGCCACAGCGGGGTGCCGTACAGGGACACCAGCTCCGGAGGCCAGAACCACTTGCCCTCCTCCAGCGGCGCGTCCCAGTCCAGCTCGGTGTCCGGGTCGAACGAGTGCTTGGCGGAGGAGTCCAGCAGTCGCTCGGCGACCTGCTCGCGGTCCTTGAGCAGCCCGAGCGCGTCCCGCAGGACCTCGGCCTCCGCCGTGCTGATGTCAGGCGCTGTCGTCATGGCTGTGGTACCTCGCTCATGGGGTTACCGGCGGTCACGTTTTATGAGACTGCGCGTCAGTAAGGGCGTCAATCCCCTGCGCACGACTTATTGACCGGCCGGTAATACGCGCGAGAGCCTGCCAACTACCGGGCACGCCGCGGTGACCGGTGATTCCCGAGGAGGCACCCGTGTCGACACATGAGCTCTACGCCACCGATCCCGGAGCCCCGCTGTGGCAGGTACCCGCCACCGGCGCGGCCCGTTTCACCTGGGAGTACGACGACGGCCGCGACCGCCTCCTCGCCCTGTACAAGAAGGGCAAGGACAAGCAGTGGGACGCGGACCTGCGCATCGACTGGGACCTGGAGGTGGACCCGCACGACCCGCTCGGCACCCCCGACGAATCCATGTCGCTGTACGGCACCAAGTACTGGGACAAGATGTCGGCGAAGGAGCGCGGGGAGCTGCGGCAGCACTACACCTCCTGGCAGTTCAGCCAGTTCCTCCACGGTGAGCAGGGCGCGATGGTCTGCGCGGCGCGGATCGTCGAATCGGTACCCGACCTGGACGCGAAGTTCTACTCCGCGACCCAGACCATGGACGAGGCGCGGCACGCCGAGATCTACAGCCGCTTCCTCCAGGAGAAGATCGGGATGCTCTACCCGATCAACGACAACCTCCAGTCCCTGCTGAACGACACCCTCAAGGACTCCCGCTGGGACATGCCCTACCTCGGCATGCAGGTCCTCATCGAGGGCCTGGCCCTGGCCGCCTTCGGCATGATCCGGGACACCACGGACAAGCCGCTCCCGAAGCAGATCCTCGCGTACGTCATGCAGGACGAGGCCCGGCACGTCGCCTTCGGGCGGATGGCCCTGCGCGACTACTACAAGCAGCTCACCGAGGCCGAGCTGCGCGAACGCGAGGACTTCGTCATCGAGGGCTGCTACCTGATGCGCGACCGGCTGCGCGGCCTCGAAGTACTGGAGAACTGGGGCATCCCGAAGGCGGAGGCCGAGGAGTTCACCGAGCAGTCCGAGTTCCTGCACCTCTTCCGCAAGCTGCTCTTCAGCCGCATCGTCCCGTGCGTGAAGGACATCGGCCTGTGGGGCAAGCGTCTCCAGCAGACCTACCTCGACATGGGCGTCTTCGACCTCGGCGACTCCAACCTGGACCTGCTGATGGCCCAGGACGAGGAACTGGCCGAGAAGCTGGACGCGGAACGCTTCGCGGCCGAGGAAGCGGCCCGCACCGCCGAGGTCGCCGAAGCCATCGCCCGCGGCGGCGCGGAGGGGTGACGGAAGCGGTGCCGCCCGACGGGGCGGCCGGGGGGCGGAGCGGTACTGCCCAGCGGGGCGGACGGAGGGAGCCGAGTGGTGCGGCCCGACGGGGTGGCCGGGGGGACGGGAGCGCCGTTGCCCGGCGGGGCGCGCAGAGCGGCGCTGCCCGGCCGGGCGGGCAGGGCGAGCGGAGAGGCGCGGCCCGCCTGGACGCTGCGCCGGCCGCGCTCGGCGGCCGGCTGGACGATGGCCGTCTTCGGCGCGTGCGCGCTGGTGATGGGCGTGACCGGCCTGGTCGCGCCCGGCGCGCTGCTCGGCGCGCTCGGCTTCGCCGACCCGGACGTGCGCGCCCCCGCCGACCACACCCGGACCTTCCTCACCGCGTCCTCGATGGCCTCCCTCAACATGGGCGCGTACTACCTGCTCGCCGCCGCGGCCGACTGGCGCGCCTTCTTCCGCTGGACCGTCCCCTTCCGCCTGCTGACCTGCGCCGTCTTCACGCTCTCCGTCGTCGGCGGCGCGGCGCCCGCGGGCTTCCTCGGAGTCGGCCTCTGGGAAGGCGCGGGCGCGGCGGCGACGGGATACGCGCTGCTCAGGGAGCGGCGGTGAGCGGACGAGTACGGCCCGGACGAGTGCGGCTCAGAGCGCGGCGGGGAACGTCGTGCGGAGGCTGAAGGCGTGCGGCGTCGGACCGTGCTCCCGCAGGTGCAGCAGACGCTCCTCGGCCTCGGCGACGGTCGGTTCGTGCCCGGACGGCACCCACCACAACGCGGTCATCGCCTCGTCCACCTTCTCGAACCACTCCCGGCGCCGCGCCAGGAACTCCCGGTGCAGCCCGGTGTACATGAAGGCGGTGAGCGCGGGGACGTCCCGCCACACCGACATGTTCACGATCAGCCACTCGTCCCCGAAGACGGCGATGTCGGTGGCGTCCCCGCCCTCCGACTGCAGCCGCCACACGAACCCGTCGGCGGCGTCGGCGAGCGCGTTCACCGGCTCCAGCCCGTCGACGAAGTCCTTCAGTTCGGGGGAGTCCAGCGGCGCTTTGAGGCGGGCGATGTTGACCTGGGCGAGTACCGGTAACGACACGGAGGACGGCGGCGCGGCCGCGGCAGACGTGATCATGCCCGCACCCTAGCGACGGGGCGCGGGCTCGGTCACCGGGCCGACCGCATGCTGGTCACGGAGCCGGCCGCTCCGTGACCAGAGGCGCGCCCGGAGCGGACCGGCGCAGCGTCCTGCTCAGCGGCGCCTGGAGCGGACCGGCGCAGCATCCCGCTCAGCGGCGCCTGGAGCGGACCGGCGCAGCATCCCGCTCAGCGGCGCCCGGAGCGGGCCAGCCAGCGGCCCTCGTGCCGGCTGACCTCGATCGGCCGCCCGAAGCAGGCCGTCATGCCCGCGTCGGTCAGCACCTCCTCCACCGGCCCCTGCGCCTGCACGCGCCCCTCGCGGAGCAGCACCGCGTGGCCGATGGCCGGCGACAGCTCCTCCAGATGGTGCGTCACGGTGATCGTCGCCAATTCCGGCCTGCCGAGGGCCAGCTGGTGCATGGTGTCGATCAGGTCCTCGCGGGACGGCAGGTCGAGCGCGTTGAACGGCTCGTCGAGCAGCAGCAGCGAGGGGTCGGCCATCAGCGCGCGGGCGATCAGCAGCCGCGCCCGCTGCCCGCCCGAGCACACCCCGTACGGCCGGTCCGCAAGGTCCTTGCAGTCCAGCTCGGTCAGCAGCGCGTGCGCGCGCTCCCGCACGGCGTCGTCGTACTGCTTCCACAGCGGCTGCACGGTGCCGCTCGCGCCGGTGAGGACGACGGTGTGTCCCGGCAGGTCCTGCGGCACCTTCTGCGCGCTGGACACCAGGCCGATCGCGGCGCGCAGCTCTCGTACGTCCACCGTGCCGAGCCGGTGCCCGAGCACCTCCACGGTGCCGGTGGTCGGGAACATCAGCGCGCCGACGAGCCGGAGGATCGTGGTCTTCCCGGCACCGTTCGCACCGAGCAGCGCCCAGTGCTCCCCGCTGCGTACGGACCAGTCGATGCCGTCGAGGATGACCTGACCGGTGGTGATGCGCCGGACGCTCGCCCCCGAAAGGGCAGCGATCACACGCGCCTGAGTGTCGTCCGATGGGCTCATGCGCGCAGGTTAGCTGCATTGGACACCTTTATGCGGGGGCGTCCGGCGGGTGGACGGGGAAAGGGGCCGGGACCGGCCAGGCCGGGAAGCGCCGACCGGGCCGGGAAGCGCCGGCCGGGCCGGGGGCGAGGTCGGGGGCGAGGGCGCCAACCGGGACGGGGTGTTGCCCTGGCGGGCGCGAGCGGCCGCGCCGCCCCGCCCGCCGCGAGTCCGGCCCCCGGCGGTTACCTCCCGGCCCCGCCCTCAGCCCTCGCTCAGTCCCAACAGCCCCCGCATCCGTGCGTACTTCGCCGTCAGCCGCTCCCGCGTCGCCTCGTCCAGCACGGCCAGCCGCGCCGGATCGGCGTTGTGCGCGAGGTCGGCCTCCTTGATCAGCAACGCACCCGGCGTGGCCAGGATCCGCGCCGCGTACTCCTCCGGCGGCTCCCCGGCCCGCTTGGTCACCGCCAGCACCATGTCCTTGGTGGCCCGGGTCAGCGCCGCGCCCGCCAGCCACTCCGCCGTCAGCGCGTCGTCCTCCACCGCGTCGTGCAGCCACGCCGCCGCGATCTGCTCCGCGCTCCCGCCCCGCGCCCGCACCCCCTCGGCCACCGCCGCCAGATGCTCCGCATACGGCCGCCCGGCCTTGTCGGTCTGCCCCTCATGCACCCGCCGCGCCAGCGCTTCGACCTCGTCCAGGCTCAGCAGTTCCGTCTGTGTCATGGCCATATTGTGTCGTGCCCGGTGGCGCACGACCGGCGCTCCGTACTTACCGGTCGAGCGCCGCCTGCATCACCGCGCGGGCGATCGGGGCCGCGTTGCCGCCGCCGCTGATGTCGGCGCGGTCGGCCGCGGCGTCCTCGACGACGACGGCCACCGCGACCGCCGGGTGGTCGGCGCCGTGTGCCCGGGCCCAGGAGAGGAACCAGGCGTACGGGGTGCCGGAGTTGCCGACGCCGTGCTGGGCGGTGCCGGTCTTGCCGCCGACCGTCGCGCCGGGGATCGCCGCCTTCGTGCCGGTGCCCCGGGTGACCACGTCGGTCATCAGCTCGCGCAGCTGCCGTGCCGTGTCCTTGCTCATCGCGCGGTGCAGGCGGCGCGGGCGGGTGTGCGTGAGGGTGTTGCCGTGTGCGTCGGTCAGCCGGTCCACCAGGTACGGGCGCCGCAGGTCGCCATCGTTGGCGACCGCCGAGGCGACCATCGCCATCTGCAGCGGGGTGGCGGCCGTGTCGTACTGGCCGATCGAGGACAGTGCGAGCTGCGCGTCGTTCATGTCGGTGTCGAAGGTGCTCTCGGCCACCCGGGACGGGATCATCAGCCGGTCGTCGTTGAAGCCGAAGCCGGCGGCCGTGTCCGCCATCCCGTCCAGCCCGACGTCCACGCCGAGGTGCGCGAAGACGGTGTTGCAGGAGACCTCGAAGGCGTGCCGCAGGGAGGCGTCCTCGCAGCCGCCCGCTTCGTTGGTGAGCCGGGTGGACGTGCCGGGGAGGCGGTACGGGCTCGGGGTGTCCGTGGCGGCGTCCGGATCGTCCACCACGCCGTGCTCCAGCGCGGCCGCCGCGGTGACGACCTTGAACGTCGAGCCGGGCGGATAGGTCTGGCGCAGCGCCCGGTTGAGCATCGGCCGGTCGGCCGCCGCGTTCAGCCGGGTCCAGGCGTCGGTGGTGGCCGAGCCGCTGCCGGACAGCTCGCCCGGGTCGTACGACGGCGTACTGACCAGGGCGAGAATCTTTCCGGTCGCCGGCTCGACGGCGGCGACCGCGCCCTTCTTGCCGCCCAGGCCCTCGTACGCGGCCCGTTGCAGCGCCGGGTCGATGGTGGTGATCACGTCGCCGGCGGGCTGCTGTTCGCGGGTGAGCGCGGTCCACAGCGGGATCGGGCCGAGCCGGTCGTCCGTGCCGGAGAGGATGCCGTCCTCGGCGTTCTCCAGGAGCGTGGTGCCGTAGATCTGCGAGGCGTAGCCGGTGACGGGCGCGTACAGCGGGCCCTGCGTGTACGTACGGGCGTACCGCAGCGAGCCGCCGCTGTCCCGGGAGCCGGTCACGGACCGGCCGCCGACCACGATGGCGCCGCGCGGCTGGTCGTACCGCTGGAGGTCGGCCCGGCGGTTGGCGGGGTTGCGGGCGTACTCGTCCGCGTTGAGGAGCTGCACGCGGGCGGCGTTCAGGAGCAGCAGGACCAGGAGGAGGAGACAGAACGCCGAGGTGCGGCGGATGTGGCGGATCACCGGGCGCCCCCGTTCCGGCGGCCCTGTCCGTCGCGCCGGCCGTTGCCCTTGCGGCGGCCGTCCGCGGCCCGCCGGCGCCGGCCGCGGGACCGGTTGCCGTCCCCGGCCCTGTCCATGTCCCTGTCCCCGTCCGCGGCCGGATCGCCGGGGTCACCGGAGCCGCCGGGGCCACCAGGACCACCGGGACCGCCGGGCCCCCCGAAGCCACCGGCCGTACCGGCATCACCGGGACCGCCGGGCCCCCCGAACCCATCGGCCGTACCGGCACCACCGGCCCCGTCGCCCTCCTCGCCTACCACCACCCGTGCGATTACCCCCGTGTCCGCGCGGGCCGGGCGGGGGCGGCGGGCGCGGTCGCTGATGCGGACGAGCAGGGCGATCATGATCCAGTTGGTGACGACGGAGGAGCCGCCCTGGGCCAGGAACGGCATCGCCATGCCGGTGAGCGGGATCAGCCCCATCACCCCGCCCGCGATCACGAACACCTGGATGGCGAGGAGCGAGGAGAGGCCGACCGCGAGGAGCCGGCCGAACGGTTCGCGGAGGGCCAGGCCAGCGCGGTAACCGCGGGCGACCAGCAGCGTGTAGAGGAGGAAGAGCGCCGTGAGGCCGGTGTACCCCAGCTCCTCGCCCGCCGTGGCCAGGATGAAGTCCGACTTCATGGCGAAGCCGATGAGCGCCGAGTGGCCCTGGCCGAGCCCCGTGCCGAGCATGCCGCCCGCGCCGAAGGCGAACAGGGACAGGGCGAGCTGGCTCGCGCCCTCGCCCCGCTCGATGCTCGCGAAGGGGTGCAGCCAGTCCGCGACCCGGCTGTGCACGTGCGGTTCGACGCTGCCCACCGCGGCCGCGCCGGCCGCGGCGAGCAGCAGCCCGACGGCGATCCAGCCGGTCCGCCCGGTGGCCGCGTACAGCAGGACGACGAAGACGCCGAAGAAGAGGAGCGAGGTACCCAGGTCCCGTTCCAGGACCAGGACGCCCACGCTGATCAGCCAGATCGCGACGACGGGCCCGAGCACCCGGCCGGTGGGGAACTGCAGCCGCCGCAGCCGGCGGCCGGTGTACGCCAGCGCGTGCCGGTTCGCCGCGAGGTAGGCCGCGAAGAAGATGCTGATCAGGATCTTCGCGAACTCGCCGGGCTGGATCGAGAAGCCGGCGAACCTGATCCAGATCTTCGCGCCGTTGACCGCCGGGAAGGCGATCGGCACCACCATCAGGACGAGCGCGGCCGCGGCACTGAGATAGGCGTACCGCTGCAGTACGCGGTGGTCCCGCAGCAGCGCCACCACGCCGATGAACAGCGCCACGCCGACCGCCGACCAGATCAGCTGGGTGGGCGCCGCCTCGTTCTTCGGGGTCTCCTGGTCGAGCCGGAAGATCAGGACCAGGCCGAGGCCGTTGAGCAGGACCGCGATCGGCAGCAGCAGCGGATCGGCGTACGGTGCCCGGAACCGTACGGCGAGATGGCCGAGAAGGGCGAGCACGGCCAGACCGGCTCCGTAACCGGCCGCACCGGCCGGGACGGTACCGTGCCGGGCGAGGCCGACCTCGACGTAGCCGTAGACGCTGATCAGGACGGCCCCGGCCAGCAGCACCAGCTCGACGCCGCGGCGCCTGGGCAGCCGGATACCTGGGGGAGGGGCGTCCGCCCTTGCGGCCGTGGTCGCGGTCATGTCAGGCAAAGTAGCAAGAGCCCGGGCGTAAGCGACCGAGGACGATCATGATCAGGCCCTTGTGCCGCGGGCGTACGGGGCGCCGGGGGCAAGCGGCCGAAAGCGCGGCCGGGGGGGCGAAGCGCGGCCGAGGAGACGAGGCGTGGTCGAGGGAACGAAGCGCGATCAAAGGGACGAAAGCGCACTCGACGGGTCGAAAGTCCGCCCGAGGGGGCGAAAGGGCGGCCGGTGGGGCGCACCGGGCGTAACAGGCGTTCATCTTGTTATCACTTCGCTGCCAGGTCGCTTGGTCAGCACGGGTACCGGCCAGGCAGTATTGCGGGCATGACCAAAATCCGCTCGGGCGTCACCGCTTGGCTGGCCCGCAGATATCTCGCGCGGACTCAGAAAAAGGGCTTCGATCTGTCGCGAATGCCCTTCTTGCCCGAGTCCACCCTCATGCCGTTGCGCCGCCACGGCCTTGATCCGGTGGCCGACTTGTCGGTGCTGCGGCAGAAGTCGCCGGTGAGCGTGCTGCCCGTGCCGCTCGCCTCGAACGTGTGGCTGGTCACAGGCTATGACGAGGTGAAGGAGGTGCTGGGCAAGGCGAAGGCGTTCAGCAGCGATTACACCAACCTCGTCGGCAATGCCGGCGCCGACGCGGGCAAGAACCCCGGCGGCCTCGGATTCGCCGACCCGCCGGACCACACCCGGCTGCGCAGGCTGCTGACTCCCGAATTCACCATGCGCCGGCTCGGCCGGCTCACCCCGCGCATCCACGAGATCGTCGAGGAGCGGCTCGCGGAAATGGAACGCCTCGGGCGTTCGGGCGAGCCCGTCGACATCGTCCACACCTTCGCGCTGCCCATTCCCTCGCTGGTCATCTGCGAACTGCTGGGAGTGCCGTACGAGGACCGCGCCGACTTCGAGCGGCTCAGCGCGGCCCGGTTCGACCTTTTCGGCGGCGCGAACGCCTCGTTCGGCGCCATATCGGAATCGCTCGCCTATTTCCAGGAGATCGTCAAGAAGGAGCGCAAGGACCCGGGTGACGGCCTGCTCGGCCAGATCGTCCGGGACCACGGCGACACCGTCAGCGACGACGAGCTGGCCGGACTCGCCGACGGCGTGCTCACCGGCGGCTTCGAGACCACCGCGAGCATGCTCGCGCTCGGCGCCCTCGTCCTGCTCCGCGACCCCGACCACTTCGCGGCGCTGAAGGACGGCGACGAGGCCACCGAGCGGTACGTCGAGGAATTGCTGCGCTATCTCACGGTCGTCCAGGTCGCCTTTCCCCGGTTCGCCCGGGAGAAAGTGGAGATCGGCGGCGTCCGCATCGCCGAGGGCGACGTCGTACTGTGCTCGCTCAGCGGTGCCGACCGGGACGGGAAGCTCGGCCCGGACATGGAGCGCTTCGACCCGGACCGCAAGGTCCCCTCGCACCTCGCATTCGGATACGGAATACATCGCTGCGTCGGTGCCGAACTGGCCCGGATGGAACTCCGCGCCGCCTATCCGGCACTGGTCCGCCGATTCCCGAACATGCGCCTCGCCGTACCGGAACGGGAACTGGCCTTCCGCAAGCTGTCCATCGTCTACGGGGTGGAATCACTGCCGGTGCGGCTGCACGGCTGAGAGCGGGCACGGAAGCGGCCGGCGGGGGGAAGTGGCGCGTGGGGGAAGCGACGAGTGGGGGAGTGGGACGAGTGGGGGAGTGGGACGAGCCGGGGAGCGGAGGGAATGCGTCCGGTCCGACCGCAATTACGGTGTGACCTGCCGTGTGACATAGTTTTTCGGTGAGAGCGCCGGCCGATCAGGACGCAGTGCCGGCCGACCAGGGAGTGACGGATGGCTGTCGAATGGCGACCCGTACGGCAGTCCCGTACGCATGAACTGGTCCTCGAAAGCATCGAGGAACGGGTGCTGGCCGGCGAGCTCAAGGCCGGCGACCGGCTGCCGCCCGAGCGCGAGCTGGCCCCCGTACTGGGCGTCAGCCGCTCCGCGCTCCGCGAGGCGCTGCGCGTACTGGAGACCATCGGCGTCCTGGTCGCCCAGGCCGGCCGCGGTCCCGACGCCGGCGCCCGGATCGTACGGAACCCCGACGACGCGCTCGGCCGGCTGCTCCGCCTCCACTTCGCCCTCGGCAGCTACTGCCTGGAGGACGTCCTGGAGGCCCGGGTCACCCTGGAGCGCTCCAGCTTCCACGCCGCAGCGCGGCACGCGGCCGCCGCCGACCTCGACGAGGCGGCGGCGCTCGTGACGCGGATGGCGGCGCCGGACGTGAGCGTGCCGGAGTTCAACGACCTGGACACCCGTTTCCACGTCCAGATCGCCCGCAGCTCCGGCAACGCGCTCACCTCCACCCTCACCTCGGCCGTCCGCGAGTCCGTACGCCCGCTCATCCTGCGCGCGCTGGAGGCCGCCGAGGACTGGCCGGCCACCGCCGCCGCGCTCAACGCCGAGCACACCGAGCTGCTCCGCCTGGTGCGCGCCGGCGACGGCGAGGCCGCCGCCGACCTGGCCGAACGCCACATCAGGGGGCTGCACGGCACGCTGGTGGAGGACCGTCCGGGGGACACCGAGGACCGGCCGGGGGACTGAGAGCCGGCCCGGGAGTCTTGGGGGCGATTGGGGGTCTTGGGGGCGATTGGGGGGCTGAGAGCGACGCCGCCCCCCTGCGGGGAATGGCCCGCCCACCCCCTCGCTAGTATGGTCCGACCATAAAGAGGTCGTACGAAGGTCCGCCCCCTGGCGGCCGACGACGACCTCCCCACGGTCATCCAATCGGAGGTCCCATGCGCGTCGGACTCTTCGCCACCTGTCTGGGAGACACGCTCTTCCCCGACGCGGTGAAAGCCACCGCCGTCCTGCTCGCCCGCCTCGGCCACGAGGTCGTCTTCCCGCCGGGCCAGACCTGCTGCGGCCAGATGCACGTCAACACCGGCTACCAGCGCGAGCCGGTACCCCTGGTGCGCGGCTTCGCCGAGCAGTTCGGCGACCCGTCGATCGAGGCGGTCGTGATGCCCTCCGGCTCCTGCGCCGGTTCCGTACGCCACCAGCACGCGATCGTCGCCGAGCGCTACGGCGACGCGGCCCTCCGAGCAGGCGTCGCGACCGTCCGTGCCAAGACGTACGAACTCTCCGAGTTCCTGGTCGACGTGCTGGGCGTCACCGACACCGGCGCGTACTTCCCGCACCGGGTGACGTACCACCCCACCTGTCACTCCCTCCGCATGCTGCGGGTCGGCGAGAAGCCGCTGCGGTTGCTGCGCGCCGTCGAGGGCATCGACCTCGTCGAGCTGCCGGAGGCCGACGCCTGCTGCGGCTTCGGCGGCACCTTCGCGGTCAAGAACGCCGAGACCTCCGCCGCGATGCTCGCCGACAAGATGCGCCACGTCACCGGTACCGGCGCCGAGGTCTGCACCGCGGGCGACTCCTCCTGCCTGATGCACATCGGCGGCGGGCTCTCCCGCATCAAGGCCGGCACCCGCACCCTGCACCTGGCGCACATCCTCGCGTCGACCCGTAGGACGCCGTACGTCCTGCCGGACACCCCCGGTACGCCCACGGACGCATGCGCCCCGCCGGACCCGGCCGGCGCGCGGACCGCGGCCGGCACCCCGCTGGAGGCCACCCGATGAGCACCCCCACCTACCTGGGCATGCCGGCCCTCCCGCCCCGCTCCCCGTACGGCACCGGCAACCTGCGCGGCGACCGGAAGTTCCCCGCGGCCGCCCATGACGAGCTGCGCAACGACCAGCTGCGCCGCAACCTCGGCAAGGCCACCCACACCATCCGCGCCAAGCGGCTCGCCGTCACCGGCGAACTCCCCGACTGGGAGGCGCTGCGCGACGCCGGCTCCGCCATCAAGACCGACACCATGAACCGCCTCCCCGAGCTGCTGGAACAGCTGGAGGCGAAGGTCACCGAGGCCGGCGGCACGGTCCACTGGGCACGCGACGGCGCCGAGGCGAACGCCATCGTCACCCGCCTCGTCCAGCAGACCGGCTCCGACGAGGTCATCAAGGTCAAGTCCATGGCCACCCAGGAGATCGGCCTCAACGAACACCTCGCCGAGCAGGGCATCAAGGCTCACGAGACCGACCTCGCCGAGCTGATCGTCCAGCTCGCCGACGACAAGCCGTCCCACATCCTCGTCCCGGCCATCCACCGCAACCGCGACGAGATCCGCGAGATCTTCCGCGACCGCATCCCCGGCGTCGACCCGGAGCTGCGGGCCGTACCGGAGGAGCTCGCCGCGGTCGCCCGCACGTACCTCCGCGAGAAGTTCCTGACCACCCCCGTCGCCGTCTCCGGCGCCAACTTCGGCATCGCCGAGACCGGCACCCTCTCGGTCGTCGAGTCCGAGGGCAACGGCCGCATGTGCCTCACCCTCCCCGACACGCTCATCACCGTCATGGGCATCGAGAAGGTCCTGCCGCGCTACGCCGACCTGGAGGTCTTCCTCCAGCTCCTGCCGCGCTCCTCCACGGGCGAGCGCATGAACCCGTACACCTCGATGTGGACGGGCGTGACGCCGGGCGACGGCCCCCAGAACTTCCACCTGGTCCTCCTCGACAACGGCCGTACGGCGGCGCTCGCCGACAAGACCGGCCGCCAGGCCCTCAACTGCATCCGCTGCTCGGCGTGCCTGAACGTCTGCCCGGTGTACGAGCGGGCCGGCGGCCACGCGTACGGCTCGACCTACCCGGGCCCCATCGGCGCGGTCCTCACCCCGCAACTGGCCGGGATGGACGCCGCCAGGAACGACCCCAACAGCTCGCTGCCGTACGCCTCCACGCTCTGCGGCGCGTGCTACGACGCCTGCCCGGTGAAGATCGACATCCCGTCCCTCCTCGTCGAACTCCGCCACCAGCACACCGAGGCCACCGGCACGACCCCCGAAAAGCTGGCGATGAAGGCCGCGGCCGCGGTGATGGGCAGACCGGGCGTCTACCGCGCCGCACAGAAGGCCGCGAGCACGGGCCGCCTGCTCGCGGGCAAGGACGGCCGCATCTCCCACCTCCCACCGCCCTTCGACGGCTGGAGCGACAGCCGGGACACCCCGGCCCCGCCGAAGCAGACCTTCCGCACGTGGCTGGCGTCGCCGGAGGGCGCGAACGTCCTACGCGCGGCCGCGGAGGAGGGAGCTGAGGCGCTGCGGGCCGCGGGGGAGGGCGCGCGGGGGCGCACGGCGGCTGGCTCTGAGGCGGACTTGTCGGGGGCGGCCGACACCTCTGGGACCGCCGACTCGTCTGCACCAGCTACCGCTCCCGCGGCCGACTCGTCCGGGACAGGCGTCGCTCCCGCAGCCGGGTCTTCCGGACCG
This sequence comes from Streptomyces sp. Ru73, assembly GCF_002920575.1. Classification (GTDB taxonomy): domain Bacteria; phylum Actinomycetota; class Actinomycetes; order Streptomycetales; family Streptomycetaceae; genus Streptomyces. The sequence continues at coordinate 58,463 of NZ_PQSQ01000016.1, forward strand.
GCGGCCGACGCATCGGGAACAGCCACCAGCGTCCCCACCACCAGCGACAACCCCGCAGACGGCACATCCACAGGCGGCACATCCACAAGTGGCAGCAATCCCACTCAGGAGGACCAGCGATGACCACCACCGCCCGCGACACGGTGCTCGGCCGCATCCGGGACGCCCTGGCCCTCGCGCCCGCCGACGAGGTGACGATCCCGCGCGAGTACCGCACCGGCCGCACCCTCCCCATCACCGACCGGATCGCGCTCCTCACCGACCGCCTGGTCGACTACAAGGCCGAGGTCCACACCTGCCCGGCAGCCGGCACCGCCGAAGCCATCGCCACCGTCCTGCGCGACCACGGCGCCCGCCGCATCGGCGTACCGCCCGGTCTGGACCCGTCCTGGCTCACGGCGTACGACGGCGAGGTGCGGCACGACTCCGCCGACGTCCCCGCCGCCGAACTGGACGCGCTCGACGGCGTGGTGACCGCCTCCGCCGTCACCTGCGCCGAAACCGGCACGATCTTCCTCGACGCCGCCCCCGACCAGGGCCGCCGCGCCCTCACCCTCGTCCCCGACCTCCACGTCTGCGTGGTCGACGCCTCGACGATCGAGCCCGGCGTCCCCGAAACCGTCGCCCGCCTGACCCCGACCCGCCCCACAACCCTCATCAGCGGCCCGTCCGCCACCTCCGACATCGAACTGGAACGAGTCGAGGGCGTACACGGCCCCCGCACCCTCATCGTGCTGATCCGAACAGACGCCTGACCACGAGGAGTGCTCTCCGCGCCAGACGCATGAACGGCAGGACGGCTCTCCGCATGGGGCCGCGGGCCTCCACTGACCGCACCCGCCCACCGGTCACGCACGCGCCCAACCGATTACTCGATTACTTACGCGCCCGATCGGTTACCCATGCCGCCATGCAGACCTTCCTCCCGTACCCGGGCTTCGCCGAGTCGGCGGCCGTCCTCGACGCCCGCCGGCTCGGCAAACAGCGCGTGGAGGCCCTCCAGATCCTGCGCGGCCTCACCGTCCCCGGCTACGGCTGGCGCCACCACCCGGCGGTCCGCATGTGGACGGGCTACGAGGAGGCCCTCGTCCGGTACGGCCTGGAAATCTGCCGCGTCTGGACCGCCACGGGCCGCCAGGACACCTGCGCCCTCACCCTCACGGAGGACTACGCCGCCCACTTCCCCGGCACCCCACCCCGCACCTACGAGGCCCTGGCCTCCACCAACGACCTCCCCAACTGGCTCGGCGACCCCGCCTTCCACCGCAGCCACCAGTCGGCCCTCCTCACCAAGGACCCGACCCACTACGCCGCCCACTTCCCCAACGTCCCCACCAACCTCCCCTACATCTGGCCCACCTCAGACCGAGCCCCATCGAGGGAGGCCTGACGTGCGCGACCCACGCAGACACGACGAAGGGCCGGACCCATCGAAATGGGTCCGGCCCTTCGTCCTTGGCACATGGGCTGGTCAGCGGTGTGATCACGCTGGTCCAGGCGAAGTGCCCCCGGCAGGATTCGAACCTGCGCACACGGCTCCGGAGGCCGTTGCTCTATCCCCTGAGCTACGGGGGCGTGTCGGGCGCTGTGCGCTTGCGACGGGTAGAACACTACCAGCTCGGAGGGGGTGGTCATGAACGGGTTTCGGGAAGTGGCGGGGAGCGGGGTGCGGGGCGGCTTCCGGGAGGGTGGTCGCTAGCGCATGGGGGCGGTGCGGGGGCGGTGATCGAGGGAACGTCCCCCGCACGGGGCGGAAGTGGGGAAAACCCGGACGCAGCAGGTGGCAGGCGCCTAGTCTCAATATGTGCCTGGCTTGTCCGGCCGGGTCCTTGTTGTCGACGACAACAAGGTCATCCGGCAGTTGATCAGGGTCAATCTCGAGCTGGAGGGCTTCGAGGTCGTGACCGCGGCTGACGGTGCCGAGTGCCTCGACATCGTGCACGACGTGTGTCCCGATGTGGTCACGCTCGACGTCGTGATGCCGCGGCTGAACGGACTGCGTACCGCCGAGAGGCTGCGTGCCGATCCGCGTACCCGTGAGCTTCCGATCGCCATCATCAGCGCGTGCACGCAGCTGGAGGTGGAGAGCGGGGAGGCGCTCAGGGTGGATGCGTTCCTTGCCAAGCCGTTCGAGCCGGTCGAGCTCATACGGACCGTGCACCAGTTGCTGGCCGGGGTCCATGGCTCCGGGCCCGGTGGCGGGCCGGCGGACGGGGCGGCCGATGCAGACCCGAATTCCCAGCCCGCCGTCCGGCCCACGGGGTGACGTGGCCGGCGCGGCGGGCGGTGCGAGCCGGGTGAGCGGGCGGGCGGTACGGGGCGGGGGGTGTCCGAAGGGCGAAACCCGTTCGCATACCCGCCCCCCTTCTCCCATACGCTTGTCCTGTGACCCCCGCTGAGCTCTCCCGCACCGTCCTGCGCTCCGTGCGCGGTGCCGTCGAGGCGCGGGAGCTTGTGCTGGCGGAGGGCGCCTTGCCCGAGCGGGTGGATGTGGCGCCGCCGCCGCACGCCGGCTGCGGTGATTACGCCACGAATGTCGCGCTGCGGCTGGCGAAGCATGCGGGGGCGCCGCCGCGAGAGGTCGCCGCGGTCGTCGCGAAGCGGCTGGCCGGTGTGCCGGGGATCGCGGCGGTGGATGTCGCCGGGCCCGGCTTCTTGAACATCACGCTGGGGGACGACGCACCTGGCGCGCTGGTGCGGGAGATTCTGGCCGCCGGTGCCGATTACGGGCGTGTGGATGGTCTTGGGGGCGGGGGGACGGCTGCGTCCGCGGACGGTCCGCCCCGCTCCGCCGGTGCCTGTCCCGCTCCGGTCGCGGACGGCCCGGTCGCCGCCGGTGTCCGCCCGGTTCCGTCTGCGGGAGGTCCGGCCCACGCCGGTGCCCGCACCACTCCGCCCGCGAGCAGCTCAGGCTGCGCCGGTGCCCGCCCGGCTCCGCCTGCGGGCGGTCCAGCCGCCGCTGGTGCCGGCTCCGCTCCGGTCGCGGACGGTCCCGCGTCCGCTGGTGTCAGCCCCGTCCCGTCTGCGGACGGCCCCGCCTCCGTCGGTGTCCGCCCTGCCGCGCCCACCATCGACCTCCGTCCCGCCCCCGGCCCTCGGGCCGCGGTCGTCGCGGACGCCTTGCGGGCGATCATGGAGGCTGCGGGGAAGGGGACCCGGCCGGGTGGGGAGGACGTGCGGCCCGTGCCTGTGAAGGGGCCGGACGGGAGCTACGTCACTGACGAGGAGCTGCTCGCGCGGCTCGGGCGGGACGAGATGCGGTGGGTGCTGCTGCGGCCCGCCGCGCACGATCACGTGCGGGTGCCGGAGCGGCCGGTGCAGCGGGAGGGGAATCCCCGGTTCCTGGTGCAGTACGCGTACGCTCGTACGTGCGCAGTGTTGCGCAACGCCCGTGAGCTGGGCGTACTCACCGCAGGCGCCGATGAAGCCGCCACCGGCCGGACGGGTGCCGACGCCACGGCCCCCCACCGGACAAGCGCCGACGCCGTCGCCCCGGGCCGGGCCAACGCTGGTGGTCAGACTGCTGCCAGCCAGCTCGCTGCAGGCCAGGCCACCGCCGACCAAGCCGTCGCCGGCCAGACCGCCCCCCACCGGACAAGCGCCGACGCCGTCGCCCCGGACCGGGCCGACGATGGTCGTCAGACTGCTGCCAGCCAGCTCGCTGCAGGCCAGGCCACCGCCGGCCAGGCTGCTGCCAGCCAGGCCACCCCCGGCCAAGCCGTCGCCGACCCGGCCACTGTCGCCGACCCGGCCACCGCCGCCCCGGACCAGGCATCCACAGCCCCGCCCGCCGTCCACCACCCCGACACCCCCCACCCCACCGCCGCCCACTCCGACACCGCCCACCCCCATGTCCCCCACACCCCCCTGCATGCCGCGCTTGCGGCGTATCCCGGGGCGGTCGGGGATGCGGCGCGGCTTCGGGCGCCGGAGCGGCTGGTGCGGCAGCTGGAAGTGATCGCCGACGCGTTCTTCCGGTTCCTCGTGACCTGTCCGCCGCTTCCCGCCGGAGAGCAGAAACCCATGGCCGTTCACCGCGCCCGGCTGGCCGTCGCCCAGGCCGCCGGTACGGTGCTTGCGAACGGCCTGACCCTGTTGGGCATCTCCGCACCCGAACACCTCTGAACCTCCGAGGGGATCTCCCACCGCCATGAGCCGTTCCGCGCACCCCGCAGGGCCCCGCCACGCCGACGTACTGCCCGAGGGCCACTACACCGCTCCGCCAGCCGATCTGAACGACCTGGACCCGCGCGTCTGGGCCCGGACGGTGCGGCGGGACGCCGACGGTGTGGTGACCGTCGGCGGGATGAGCGTCGCCGAGCTGAAGGAAGAGTTCGGTACGCCTGCTTACTTCCTGGACGAGGATGACTTCCGGGCTCGGTGCCGGGCCTGGAAGGACGCCTTCGGGGAGGATGCCGATGTCTTCTACGCCGGTAAGGCGTTTCTGTCGCGGGCCGTCGTGCGGTGGCTGCACGAGGAGGGGCTGAACCTCGACGTCTGTTCCGGGGGCGAGCTGGCCACTGCGCTGGCGGCCGGGATGCCGGCCGAGCGGATCGCGCTGCACGGGAACAACAAGAGCGAGGGCGAGATCCGGCGGGCCGTCGAGGCCGGGGTCGGCAGAATCGTGCTCGACTCCTTCCAGGAGATCGCGCGGGTCGCGCACATCGCCGAGCAGCTCGGCAAGCGGCAGCCGGTGCAGATCCGGGTGACGGTGGGCGTCGAGGCGCACACGCACGAGTTCATCGCCACCGCGCACGAGGACCAGAAGTTCGGCATCGCGCTGGCCGACGGGCAGGCCGCCGAGGCCGTCCGCCGGGTGCTGAAGCTGGACGCGCTGGAGCTCACGGGCATCCACTCGCACATCGGGTCGCAGATCTTCGACATGGCCGGGTTCGAGGTCTCCGCGCGGCGTGTGGTGCAGCTGCTGGCCGACGTGCGCGAGGAGCACGGCGTCGAGCTGCCGGAGATCGATCTGGGGGGTGGCCTGGGCATCGCCTACACCTCCGACGACGACCCCCGGGAGCCGCACGAGATCGCCAAGGCGCTGGGCGAGATCGTCCGGCACGAGTGCGAGGCGGCGGGGCTGCGCGTGCCGCGGCTGTCCGTCGAGCCGGGGCGCGCCATCGTCGGCCCCACCGCGTTCACCCTGTACGAGGTGGGCACGGTGAAGGAGCTGGAGGGGCTGCGGACGTATGTCAGCGTCGACGGCGGGATGTCGGACAATATCCGTACGGCGCTGTACGACGCGGAGTACAGCGTGGCGCTGGTCTCGCGGACCTCGGACGCCGCTCCGATGCTCTCGCGGGTGGTCGGCAAGCACTGCGAGAGCGGTGACATCGTCGTGCGGGACGCGTTCCTGCCGTCGGACCTCGCGCCGGGCGACCTGCTGGCGGTGCCGGCGACCGGTGCGTACTGCCGGTCGATGGCCAGCAACTACAACCACGCGCTGCGGCCCCCGGTCGTGGCGGTGAGCCAGGGCGAGGCCCGGGCGATCGTGCGGCGCGAGACGGAGGAAGATCTCCTGCGGCTCGATGTCGGATAAGTGAAATAGATGTCTCGGGATCTGGACGAGGTAAAGAAATTGCCGTCCGGTGAGTGAGACTGGTCCATTGCGAACAGGCCCCGGTCCCACGGGGCCGCAAACACGGAAGAGCAGAGGTCGAATGATGCGTACGCGTCCGCTGAAGGTGGCGCTCCTGGGCTGTGGTGTGGTCGGCTCAGAGGTGGCGCGCATCATGACGACGCACGCTGACGACCTCACGGCCCGGATCGGCGCTCCCGTGGAGCTCGCGGGCATCGCCGTGCGCCGTCCCGACCGGGTGCGCGAGGGCGTGCCCGCCGAGCTGGTCACCACCGACGCGACCGCGCTGGTCAAGCGCGGGGACATCGACGTCGTGATCGAGGTCATCGGTGGCATCGAGCCGGCCCGCAAGCTCATCACCACCGCCTTCGAGCAGGGCGCCAGCGTCGTCTCGGCGAACAAGGCGCTGGTGGCGGCGGACGGCGCGGCGCTGCACGCGGCCGCCGAGGAGCACGGCGCCGACCTGTACTACGAGGCCGCGGTGGCCGGCGCGATTCCGCTGGTCAGGCCGCTGCGCGAGTCGCTGGCCGGGGACAAGGTCAACCGGGTGCTCGGCATCGTGAACGGGACGACCAACTTCATCCTCGACAAGATGGACACCAGCGGCGCCGGGTACAGCGAGGCGCTGGACGAAGCCACCGCGCTGGGGTACGCCGAGGCCGACCCGACCGCCGACGTCGAGGGCTTCGACGCCGCGGCGAAGGCCGCGATCCTCGCCGGCATCGCCTTCCACACCCGCGTGACCATCGACGACGTGCACCGCGAGGGCATCACCGAGGTCACCGCCGCCGACATCGCCTCCGCCAAACGCATGGGCTGCACCGTCAAACTGCTGGCCATCTGCGAGCGGGCGGCCGACGGTGCCTCGGTCACCGCGCGGGTCCACCCGGCGATGATCCCGCTCACGCATCCGCTGGCGTCCGTGCGCGAGGCGTACAACGCCGTCTTCGTGGAGTCGGAGGCCGCCGGCCAGCTGATGTTCTACGGCCCCGGCGCCGGCGGCTCGCCGACCGCCTCGGCCGTCCTCGGCGACCTGGTCGCGGTCTGCCGGAACAAGCTCAGCGAGGCCACCGGGCCCGGCGAGTCGGCGTACACGCAGCTGCCGGTCAGCCCGATGGGCGAGGTCGTCACCCGGTACCACATCAGCCTCGATGTGGCCGACAAGCCCGGCGTCCTGGCCCAGGTCGCCATGGTCTTCGCCGAGCACGGCGTATCGATCGATACGGTGCGCCAGCAGGGCAAGGACGGCGAGGCGTCCCTCGTCGTCGTCACCCACCGCGCCGCCGACGCCGCGCTGTCCTCGACGGTCGAGGCGCTGCGCAATCTGGACACCGTCCGGGGCGTCGCCAGCATCATGCGGGTCGAAGGGGAGTAAAGGAACCCATGTCTGCCATTACCAGCGCCGGTACCACCCACCAGTGGCGCGGCATCATCGAGGAGTACCGCGACCGACTGCCGGTCAAGGACACGACCGAGGTCGTCACCCTTCGCGAGGGCGGTACGCCTCTCGTACCGGCGCAGGTGCTCTCCGAGCGCACCGGCTGCGAGGTCCACCTCAAGGTCGAGGGCGCCAACCCCACCGGTTCCTTCAAGGACCGCGGCATGACGATGGCCATCACCCGGGCCAAGGAGGAGGGCGCGCAGGCCGTCATCTGCGCCTCCACGGGCAACACTTCCGCCTCCGCCGCCGCGTACGCCGTCCGTGCCCGGATGGTCAGCGCCGTACTGGTCCCGCAGGGCAAAATTGCGCTGGGCAAGATGGGCCAGGCGCTGGTGCACGGGGCGAAGATCCTCCAGGTCGACGGGAATTTCGACGACTGTCTGACGCTCGCCCGCGGGCTGTCGGAGAAGTACCCGGTCGCACTTGTGAACTCCGTCAACCCGGTGCGCATCGAGGGCCAGAAGACCGCGGCCTTCGAGATCGTGGACATGCTCGGTGACGCGCCCGACATCCACGTGCTGCCGGTCGGCAACGCCGGCAACATCACGGCGTACTGGAAGGGCTACAAGGAGTACGCCGCCGACGGCATCGCCTCCCGCCGGCCCCGCATGTGGGGTTTCCAGGCGTCCGGCAGCGCGCCGATCGTGCGTGGTGAGGTGGTCAAGGACCCGAGCACGATCGCCACGGCGATCCGCATCGGCAACCCGGCCTCCTGGTCCTTCGCCGAGGCCGCGCGGGACGAGTCGGGCGGCGCCATCGACGAGGTGACGGACCGTCAGATCCTCGCTGCTTACCGGCTGTTGGCCTCGCAGGAGGGTGTCTTCGTGGAGCCGGCCTCGGCCGCTTCGGTGGCCGGTCTGCTGAAGGCCGCCGAGGAGGGCAGGGTCGACCCGGGCCAGAAGATCGTCTGCACGGTGACCGGCAACGGCCTGAAGGACCCGGACTGGGCGGTGGCCGGTGCGCCGCAGCCGGTGACGGTCCCGGTCGACGCGGACGCGGCCGCCGAGCGGCTGGGCCTGGCGTAGGACGTCCGGCGCGCAGACGTCCGGCGTAGGACCAGGACGTCTGGCGTAAGACAAAAATTCGACCGGAAACAGCCGGTCGGGACGGCTCGGACGGGGTCGGCGCGCGTGTCGCACCGGCCCCGTGAGGCCACACAGGGCAAATCCTGCAAAGGCTGCAAAGTGAGTGGTGTGGCATGAGAGGGCGCGCGACACGCATCGTGCGCCTCCCGTGCGCCCTATGTCGCCACTGAACCTTCCTTCGATAGGCTGGCAGCCAACTCCCCTCCCCGCGGCATAGTGCAGTGGTGTGCAGGGCAGGTCAGAACGGACCCCATGAGCCGATCAGGTGCCTCGGTACCGCGGCGCTCCGGGGCAGTACCGCAGTTTCAATCAAGGAGAGTCATCGAGCGATGGCCGGTCCAGCGTTCCGCGCCGCCGCCGTCCGGGTGCGCACCCCCGCCACCAGCGCCAATCTCGGTCCCGGCTTCGACGCCCTCGGCCTGTCCCTGGGTCTGTACGACGACGTCGTAGTACGCGTCGCCGACTCCGGACTGCACATCGACATCGCGGGCGAGGGCGCCGACACCCTGCCGCGCGACGAGAGCCACCTGCTCGTACGGTCCCTGCGTACCGCCTTCGACCTGCTGGGCGGGCAGCCGCGCGGCCTGGAGGTCGTCTGCGCCAACCGCATCCCGCACGGCCGGGGCCTGGGCTCCTCCTCCGCCGCCATCTGCGCCGGGATCGTCGCGGCCCGCGCCGTGACGATAGGCGGCGAGCAGAAGCTCGACGACGCCGGACTGCTGGAACTGGCCACCGAGATCGAGGGTCACCCCGACAACGTCGCCGCCTGCCTGCTCGGCGGATTCACCCTGTCCTGGATGGACGCCGGCGCGGCCCGCGCCATCAGGATGGATCCCGCCGATTCCGTCGTTCCGGTGGTCTTCGTGCCGGGCAAGCCGGTGCTCACCGAGACCGCGCGCGGCCTGCTGCCGCGCACCGTCCCGCACGGTGACGCCGCGGCGAACGCCGGTCGTGCCGCACTGCTCGTCGAGGCCCTGACCAGGCGCCCCGAGCTGCTGCTCGCCGCGACCGAGGACCGACTTCACCAGGAGTACCGGGCGCCGGCCATGCCGGAGAGCATCGCCCTGGTGAACCGACTGCGCGCGGACGGCGTCCCCGCGGTCGTCTCCGGCGCGGGCCCGACGGTGCTCGCGCTGGTCGAGGAGGGAGCGGCCGACAAGGTCGCGTGCCTGGCGGGAGAGGGGTGGGCGGCCAACCGGCTGTCCCTCGACGCAGCAGGAACGAGCGTGCTGCCGCTCGCCGGGTGACCGACGGATTGCCGGTCTGAGAGAGGGGGAATGTTTGTTGGATCCGGTAGTGTTAACCTCAAGTGAGTACCCGACGCCGCAGCGGCGAGGTACTTCGTGTCCCCAGTCGGGACCACCTTTCTTCCGGGAGCCTCCCAACCTGCTTGGAGCGAAGGCCTAAAGCAGAAGCGAGCACGCTCCGGAAATCGGCGTGATGTGCATAACGCGTGACCTGCATGAATGCGCAGCATCTTTCGCGTCGGAACGATGAACTGATCTCTCCGCCGAATCCGGCGGGACCACCGCCCCGGCCCGGCCCGTGAATGTCGAGGGACCGCGGTCGGACAGCACAACCGGTCGCCGAGCCAGACAGGCCGACGCCCGCTCCAGGGAAGGACCCTTCGTGAGCGACACCACCGATCTGATGGGCGTACGCACCGATGGCGATGCCGCAGCGCCCGCCACGGACGCTCCCGCCGCGCCTGCCACCGGGGCCGCCACTGGTGCCTCGCGGCGACGCCGTTCCGGCACCGGCCTCGAGGGCATGGTCCTGGCCGAGCTGCAGCAGGTAGCCTCCAGCCTCGGCATCAAGGGCACCGCGCGGATGCGCAAGAGCCAGCTCATCGAGGTCATCAAGGAGAAGCAGGCCGCCGGCGGAGCCGGTGCGGCCAAGACCGCCGAGGCGCCCGCGGAAGCCCCCGCCGAGGCCAAGCCGAAGCGCCGGACCACCTCCAAGGCCCGCACCGGCGAGGCCGCGGCCGAGAAGACCGCCGAGAAGCCCGCCAAGGCGGAGAAGGCCGCGGACACCGCCGCCGGCCAGCAGCAGATCGAGATTCCCGGCCAGGGCGCCGGCGACGAGCAGCCGGCCGGCGAGCGCCGCCGGCGCCGCGCCACCGCAGCGGCCGGCAGCCCCGAGACCACCGCGTCCGAGGCCAAGGACGGCGGCCGCGGCGAGGCCAAGGCCGAGGCGAAGACCGAGGTCAAGGACGGCCAGAAGGACGCCTCCGGCCAGGAGGGCGAGGGCCGCAAGGGCGGCGAGGGCCGCCAGGAGCGGGGCGAGCGCCAGGACCGCGGGGACCGTCAGGACCGCGGCCAGAAGGGCGACCGCGGCCGGGGCCGCGACCGCGACCGCCGCAAGAACAACGACGGCAACGACGGCGGCGGCCAGCAGCAGGGCGGCGGCAACCGCCAGCAGGGCAACCGCCAGGACGACTTCGACGACGAGGGCCAGGGCGGCCGGCGCGGCCGCCGGGGCCGGTACCGGGACCGCCGCGGCCGGCGCGGCCGTGACGACTTCGGCGCCGAGCCGCAGGTCGCCGAGGACGACGTCCTGATCCCCGTCGCGGGCATCCTGGACATCCTCGACAACTACGCGTTCATCCGGACCTCCGGCTACCTCCCCGGTCCGAACGACGTGTACGTCTCCCTCGCCCAGGTCCGCAAGAACGGCCTCCGCAAGGGTGACCACGTCACCGGCGCGGTCCGCCAGCCCCGTGAGGGCGAGCGCCGCGAGAAGTTCAACGCGCTGGTCCGGCTGGACTCCGTCAACTCCGTCGCGCCCGAACAGGGCCGCGGCCGCCCGGAGTTCGGCAAGCTGACGCCCCTGTACCCGCAGGAGCGGCTGCGCCTGGAGGGCGAGGCCGGCCAGCTGACCACGCGGATCATCGACCTCGTGTCGCCGATCGGCAAGGGCCAGCGCGGTCTGATCGTGGCCCCGCCGAAGACCGGTAAGACCATGATCATGCAGGCGGTCGCCAACGCGATCACCCGCAACAACCCCGAGTGCCACCTGATGGTCGTCCTCGTCGACGAGCGTCCGGAAGAGGTCACCGACATGCAGCGGTCGGTCAAGGGCGAGGTCATCTCCTCGACCTTCGACCGCCCGGCCGAGGACCACACCACCGTCGCCGAGCTCGCCATCGAGCGTGCGAAGCGCCTGGTGGAGCTGGGCCACGACGTCGTCGTCCTGCTGGACTCCATCACCCGTCTGGGCCGCGCGTACAACCTCGCGGCGCCCGCCTCCGGCCGCATCCTGTCCGGTGGTGTCGACTCGACCGCGCTGTACCCACCGAAGCGCTTCTTCGGTGCCGCGCGCAACATCGAGGACGGCGGCTCGCTGACCATCCTGGCCACCGCGCTGGTCGAGACCGGCTCGCGGATGGACGAGGTGATCTTCGAGGAGTTCAAGGGCACCGGCAACATGGAGCTCAAGCTCGACCGGAAGCTCGCGGACAAGCGCATCTTCCCGGCGGTGGACGTGGACGCGTCCGGCACCCGCAAGGAAGAGATCCTGATGTCCAGCGACGAGCTCTCGATCGTGTGGAAGCTGCGCCGGGTGCTGCACGCCCTGGACCAGCAGCAGGCCATCGAGCTGCTGCTGGACAAGATGAAGCAGACGAAGTCCAACGCGGAGTTCCTGCTGCAGATCCAGAAGACGACGCCGACCCCGGGCAACAACGGCAACGACTGACGCCCGCGGCCGCGCGGCCGTCCACCGGAGCCCTCCCCGTCACCCGTGACGGGGAGGGCTCCGCCGTTCCGTCACGCGGTGGGAACGCGCCGTGAAAATGGTGTGACGCATTCGGCGTTCCCCGGCCGTGCCCTGAGACCTTCCGCACAGACGTAAAGTCCGCAAACGTCCCGTCCTGCGCCCGGTGCGCCGGGAAAAAGCCCTGGTGAGCGGGGTGCGAACGGCTGTGCGCCGGCTTCGGCACGCCCGTCCGGAGTGGCCGGGCGGCACCGGCGGTCTGTGCAACCCTTCCCGGATGCCTCCCGTCTGACAAGGTGCGGGACACCACCGGTGAGAGGACGTGACAGCCGGGGACGGCGGGGCCAGCCGAGCAGCGAGGACTGAGGAGCAGATGGCGGACAGCAGCAGGGCCGCACGGACGGCCGCGAGCCGTTCCCGCGGCGTACGCGCCACCGGCCGCCGGCGCAAGGCACCCAACAGGCGTCGCAGGGCACTGACGATCACGCTCTGTGCCCTGGTCAGCTGCGTACTGCTGGGCGGCGCGGGACTCGGCTTCGTGTACTACCAGCTGAACGGCAACCTCAAGGGCGTCGACATCAACGCGGCGCTGGGCGGCGACCGCCCGGACGACGTCGACAACGGCTCGATGGACATCCTGGTGCTCGGCTCGGACTCCCGGGCCGGGGCCAACGCCAAGTACGGCACCGACGGGGGCGGGGCCCGCTCCGACACCGCGATGGTCGTGCACGTCTACAAGGGCCACAAGAAGGCCAGCGTGGTCTCCATACCGCGGGACACCCTGATCTCGCGGCCGTCGTGCACCAAGGGCGGCAAGGAGACCCCGGGCGCGCAGAACGTCATGTTCAACACCGCGTACGAGGTCGGCGGCCCGGCCTGTGCCGTCAAGACGGTCGAGTCCATGAGCGGCATCCGTATGGACCATTTCGTCGAGGTCGACTTCAGCGGCTTCAAGAAGCTGATCGACGCCCTCGGCGGCGTCGACATCACCACGACGAAGGCGATCCACGACCCGGACAGCCACCTGGACCTGGAGCCCGGCACCCACACCCTGGGCGGCGAGCAGGCCCTCGGCCTGGTCCGCACGCGGCACGGCGTGCCCGGCGGCGACGGCAGCGACCTGGGCCGCATCCAGCTGCAGCAGACCTTCATCAAGGCGCTGATGGACCAGGTCAAGGACGTGGGGCTGCTGTCGAACCCGACGAAGCTGTACGACATCGGGGACACCGCCACCAAGGCGATCACCACCGACACCCAGCTGAACTCGGTCAACGCGCTGGTCGGCCTGGCCAAGGACCTCGGGGGCATCGGCTCGGACCACATCAAGATGACCACGCTGCCGGTGACCTACGACCCGAACAACCCCAACCGCGTACTGCCGCTGGAGGCCCAGAACAAGCAGGTCTGGAAGGCACTGCGGGAGGACAAGGCGATCCCGAAGTCGGCCACGAAGGACTCGGCCGGCGACAAGGGCGGCACGGCCAACTACGTACGGTGAAGGAGGCGGCCCCGGCTCCCCGCCCGCTCCGGGCGGGGAATAACGGGAGCCGCCCCCCGGTTTGGGGAGATGCGGCCAGTACTGGCAAACTGGACCGTCGGCCCCGGTTCACGTGACGCAACCCGCGAGCACGACCCGGTGCCCTCCCGATCCATAGGAGATTCCCTTGAAGCGCGACATCCACCCGGAGTACGTCGAGACCCAGGTCAGCTGCACCTGCGGCGCGTCGTTCACCACCCGTAGCACCGTTGCGGAAGGCACCATCCGTGCCGACGTCTGCTCCGAGTGCCACCCGTTCTACACGGGCAAGCAGAAGATCCTCGACACCGGTGGCCGCGTGGCCCGCTTCGAGGCCCGCTTCGGCAAGAACGCCGGGTCCGGCAAGAAGTAGCGACCCACAAGGCGCCGGTTCTCGGTCGCCCCTGCGCAGGGGCGACCGGACCGGCGTTTTGCCTTCCCTACCCCGCCGGTCGCCCGGCCGCGGGCCCACCCGGTACATCCCAGCCAGCAGAGGAACACCACGATGTTCGAGGCGGTCGAGGAACTGATCGGCGAACACGCCGACCTCGAGAAGCGGCTCGCCGACCCCGCGGTCCACGCCGACCAGCGCGAGGCGATGCGGCTCAACAAGCGGTACGCCGAACTCACCCCGATCATCGCCACCTACCGCGCCTGGAAGCAGACCGGTGAGGACATCGAGACGGCCCGCGAACTGGCCGCCGACGACCCCGACTTCGCCGAGGAGGTCAAGGAGGGGGAGGCCCGCCGCGAGGAGCTGACCGACAAGCTGCGGCTGCTGCTCGTCCCCCGCGACCCCAGCGACGACAAGGACGTCATCCTCGAGGTCAAGGCCGGCGAGGGCGGCGAGGAGTCCGCACTGTTCGCCGGCGACCTGCTGCGCATGTACCTGCGGTACGCCGAGCGGCTCGGCTGGAAGACCGAGATCCTCGAGGCCAACGAGTCCGACCTCGGCGGCTACAAGGACGTCCAGGTCGCCGTGAAGACCAAGGGACAGACCGAGCCCGGCCAGGGCGTCTGGGCCCGGCTGAAGTACGAGGGCGGGGTGCACCGCGTCCAGCGGGTGCCCGCGACCGAGTCCCAGGGCCGCATCCACACCTCCGCCGCCGGCGTGCTCGTCACGCCCGAGGCCGAGGAGGTCGAGGTCGAGATCGGCCCGAACGACCTGCGGATCGACGTCTACCGCTCCTCCGGCCCCGGCGGCCAGTCGGTCAACACCACCGACTCCGCGGTGCGCATCACCCACCTGCCCACCGGCATCGTCGTCTCCTGCCAGAACGAGAAGAGCCAGCTGCAGAACAAGGAGCAGGCGCTCCGCATCCTGCGCTCCCGACTGCTCGCCGCTGCCCAGGAGGAGGCCGAGCGGGAGGCGTCGGACGCGCGCCGCAGCCAGGTACGTACGGTCGACCGCTCCGAGCGCATCCGGACGTACAACTTCCCGGAAAACCGGATCTCCGACCACCGGGTGGGCTTCAAGGCGTACAACTTGGACCAGGTGCTGGACGGCGAGCTCGACCCGGTCATCCAGGCCTGCGTGGACGCCGACTCGGCGGCCAAGCTCGCCGCCGCCCAGTAACCGCGGACGCGGGCGCCCGGCGCCCGCTTCACACCGCACGACCGAAGTACGTACCGGCTGGAGGACCAGTGCAGCAGTCTCCCGGGGGCCACGGCGTTCCGCAGCGGCCCGGCCGCGCGCCCAAGGCCCGGTCCGTGCTGCTCGCCGAGGTGGCCCAGGCGACCCAGCGGCTGGCCGACGCCGGCGTACCCTCGCCGCGCTTCGACGCCGAGGAACTGGCCGCCCACGTGCACGGCGTCAAGCGGTCCCAGCTGCACACGGTGGCCGACGCGGACTTCGACGCCCGCTACTGGGAGGCCGTCGCGCGCCGCGAGGCCCGCGAGCCGCTGCAGCACATCACCGGGCGCGCCTTCTTCCGGTACCTGGAGCTGCACGTCGGCCCCGGCGTCTTCGTGCCCCGCCCGGAGACCGAGTCGGTGGTGGGCTGGGCGATAGACGCGGTGCGCGCGATGGACGTCGTCGAGCCGCTCATCGTCGACCTGTGCACCGGCTCCGGCGCCATCGCGCTCGCGCTGGCCCAGGAGGTGCCGCGCTCGCGCGTGCACGCCGTGGAGCTGTCCGAGGACGCCCTGGTGTGGACACGCAAGAACGTCGAGGGGTCCCGCGTCGTTCTCCATCAGGGCGACGCGCTGACCGCGCTGCCCGAGCTGGACGGCCAGGTCGACCTGGTCATCTCCAATCCGCCGTACATCCCGCTGACCGAGTGGGAGCACGTGGCACCGGAGGCACGCGACCACGACCCCGAGCTCGCGCTGTTCTCCGGCGAGGACGGCCTGGACACCATCCGGGGCATCGAGCGCACCGCACACCGCCTGCTGCGGCCCGGCGGCGTCGTCGTGATCGAGCACGCCGACACCCAGGGCGGCCAGGTGCCGTGGATCTTCACCGAGGAGCGCGGCTGGGCCGACGCGGCCGACCACCCCGACCTGAACAACCGGCCGCGCTTCGCGACCGCCCGCAGGGCGACGCCGTGACCGGACCCGCACGCTCCCACCGGGCCCCGGCCGCCGCCGGGCGCCGCTCCACCCCCCACCACCTTTCCGCATCAGGAGGCCCGCTAATGGCACGGCGATACGACTGCAGCGACGCGACCGACCGCGCGACCGGCCTGCGCGAGGCCGCGTCGGCGGTCCGGCGCGGGGAGCTGGTCGTGCTGCCGACCGACACCGTCTACGGGGTCGGCGCCGACGCCTTCAACTCGGAGGCCGTCGGCGATCTGCTGGAGGCCAAGGGCCGCGGCCGCAACATGCCCTCGCCGGTCCTGGTCGGCTCCCCGAACACCCTGCACGGACTGGTCACCGACTTCTCCGAGCAGGCCTGGGAGCTGGTCGACGCCTTCTGGCCCGGCGCGCTGACCATCGTCGCGCGGCACCAGCCGTCGCTGACCTGGGACCTGGGGGAGACCCGCGGCACGGTCGCGGTGCGGATGCCGCTGCACCCCGTGGCCATCGAGCTGCTGACCGAGTTCGGGCCGATGGCCGTCTCCAGCGCCAACCTCACGGGCCGCCCCTCGCCGCAGGACTGCGACGCGGCGCAGGAGATGCTGGGCGACTCCGTCTCCGTGTACCTCGACGGCGGGCCCACCCCGGCCGCCGTGCCGTCCTCCATCGTCGACGTCACCGGCAGCACCCCGCGGCTGCTGCGGGCCGGCGCGATCGACGCCGACGAGCTGCGCAAGGTCGTACCCGAGCTCGAGGTGGCCAATTGATGGCCCCGCAGGGGCGTGGCATAGCGGGAACGCAGGACGACTACACCTTCCGCATCCTCCACGTCAGCACCGGCAACGTCTGCCGCTCGCCGATCACCGAGCGGCTGCACCGCCATGGCCTGCAACGCAGACTCGGTACCGAGCTGACCAGCGGGATCGTGGTGGAGAGCGCCGGCACCTGGGGCCACGAGGGCGCCCCGATGGAGACCCACGCCGCCACCGTGCTGGCCGACTACGGCGCCGACCCGGACGGCTTCATCGGCCGTGAGCTGCTGGACGAGCACGTCATCAGAGCCGACCTGGTGCTGACCGCCACCCGCGACCACCGCGCCCAGGTCATCTCCATGGGCCACTCGGCGGGCCTGCGCACCTTCACCCTCAAGGAGTTCAACCGGCTGGTGAAGGCCATAGACCCGGCCACCCTGCCCGAGCCCGACCCGGCGCTGCCCGATGGCGGCCTGGTGGCCCGCGCCCGCGCGCTGGTGGGCGCGGCGGCCGCGCTGCGCGGCTGGCTGCTGGCGCCGAACGCCGAGGCCGACGAGGTGCACGACCCGTACGGCGCGCCCATCACGTTCTTCCGCTCCATCGGCGACGAGATCAACGAGGCCCTCGACCCGGTCGTCACGGCCCTCACAGGAGTCCCCGCACGCGCCTGAGCGGCCCTGTGGCCGCCCGCCGGCCGGGTGGCCGCATCACACCGCCCGGCACCCGCCCGGCCGCCCTGTCACGCCGTACACCGCGCCCGCACGCCGTTCCGCGCCTACATTGGACGTACGTCCCCCGTACGAGGCCCGGAGCGAGCGATGCCAGCGACTCCCGCGTCCACCCGCAGCGCCACCCACTCCCGGCCGGCCCGGCAGCAGAGCGACGGGCCGCCGCACGCGAGCGCCGCCGCGCCGCCCTGGAGCGGACCGGGCTTCGAGCAGCTGCGCGCCCAGGACCCGCAGATCGCCGACGCGCTGCTCGGGGAGAGCGCCCGGCAGGCCGACGGCCTCCAGCTGATCGCCGCGGAGAACTTCACCTCGCCCGCCGTGCTCGCCGCGCTCGGCTCCCCGCTCGCCAACAAGTACGCCGAGGGCTATCCGGGCGCCCGGCACCACGGCGGCTGCGAGCTGGTGGACTTCGCCGAGCGGACGGCGGTGGAGCGCGCCAGGGCCCTCTTCGGCGCCGAGCACGCCAACGTGCAGCCCCACAGCGGCTCTTCGGCCGTGCTGGCCGCCTACGCGGCGCTGCTGCGCCCCGGGGACAGCGTGCTGGCCATGGCGCTGCCGCACGGCGGCCATCTGACGCACGGCTCGGCGGCGAACTTCTCCGGCCGCTGGTTCGACTTCACGGGGTACGGCGTGGACCCGGACAGCGGGCTGCTGGACTACGAGGCCATCCGGGAGCTGGCGGTGCGGCACCGCCCCAAGGCCATCGTCTGCGGCTCGATCTCCTACCCCCGCCACATCGACTACGCGGCCTTCCGGGAGATCGCCGACGAGGTGGGCGCGTACCTCATCGCGGACGCGGCGCACCCGATCGGGCTGGTGGCCGGGGGAGTGGCGCCGAACCCGGTGCCGTACGCCGACGTGGTGTGCGCCACCACCCACAAGGTCCTGCGCGGCCCGCGCGGCGGCATGATCCTGTGCGGCGCCGACCTGGCGGAGCGGATCGACCGGGCGGTCTTCCCGTTCACCCAGGGTGGCGCCCAGATGCACACCGTGGCGGCGAAGGCGGTGGCGTTCGGGGAGGCCGCGACGCCCGCGTTCGCGGCGTACGCGCAGCGGGTCACGGCCAATGCGCGGGCCCTGGCGGAGGCGCTGGAGGCGGCGGGCCTGCCGGTGACCACCGGGGGCACCGACACGCACCTGATCACCGCGGACACCGCGCCGCTGGGCCTGGACGCCCGTACGGCGCGCGGCCGGCTGGCCGCCGCCGGCATCGTCCTGGACACCTGCGCGCTGCCCGGCCCGGTGGACGCCGCGACGCGCCGGACCGGCATCCGGCTGGGCACCGCCGCCGTTTCCACCCAGGGAATGGGGGAAGCAGAGATGACACGCATCGGGGCGCTCATCGGTGCGGCGCTGAGGGAGGACGGCACGGCCCGGGAGCGGACCGCGGAACTGGTCCGGCACTTCCCGCCTTATCCCCCACACGCCTGAATCGGGAACCGTCCGCGCGCGAGGAACGTCCTGACCTACATTCACGGCTGGGGGGCGGACACGCATATGGTGTGTGGCTGTGATGGCCAGCGATACCAATGGGGCAGCCCGTGCGTGAATACCTGCTGACGCTGTGCGTCACGGCCGCGGTCACTTACCTGCTGACCGGGCCGGTACGGAAGTTCGCGATCGCGGCCGGCGCGATGCCGGAGATCCGCGCTCGCGACGTGCACCGCGAACCGACGCCGCGGCTCGGCGGCATCGCGATGTTCGGCGGTCTGTGCGCGGGTCTGCTGGTCTCGGCCCACTTCACCAACATCAAGAGCGTCTTCGAGTTCTCCAACGAACCGCGCGCGCTCCTCTCGGGCGCCGCGCTGATCTGGATCCTCGGCGTCCTGGACGACAAGTGGGGCGTGGACGCGCTCATCAAGCTCGGCGGCCAGATGATCGCCGCGGGCGTGATGGTCCTCCAGGGCCTGACCATCCTGTGGATCCCGGTGCCCGGTGTGGGCACCGTCTCGCTGACCCCGATGCAGGGCACGCTGCTCACCGTCGCGCTGGTCGTCATCACCATCAACGCGGTGAACTTCGTCGACGGTCTGGACGGGCTGGCCTCGGGCATGGTGTGCATCGCGGCCGCCGCGTTCTTCATGTACGCCTACCGGATCTGGTACGGCTACGGCCTGGAGGCGGCGGCTCCCGCTTCACTCTTCGCGGCGATCCTGATGGGCATGTGCCTGGGCTTCCTGCCGCACAACATGCACCCGGCGCGGATCTTCATGGGCGACTCGGGCTCGATGCTGATCGGGCTGGTGCTGGCGGCGGGCGCGATCTCGGTCACCGGCCAGGTGGACCCGGACGCCATGCAGCTGTTCGCCGGCTCCGAGCGGCTCGCTGTGCACACGATGGTGCCGGTCTACATCCCGCTGCTGCTGCCGCTGACGATCATCGCGGTGCCCTTCGCCGACCTGGTCCTGGCGATCGTGCGGCGCACCTGGAACGGCCAGTCGCCGTTCACCGCCGACCGCGGCCACCTGCACCACCGGCTGCTGGAGATCGGCCACTCGCACAGCCGCGCCGTGCTGATCATGTACTTCTGGTCGGCGCTCATCGCGTTCGGCGCGGTGGCGTACTCGGTGAACAACGCCAGCGTCTGGATCGTCCTCGGCATCGTCGCGCTGAGCGCCGTCGGCCTCGTCCTCCTGCTGCTGCCGCGGTTCACGCCGCGTGCGCCGCGCTGGGCCGAACGGATGGTGCCGCCCCGCTACCGGCGGCGCGCCACCGCCGCGCCGGCCTCTGGAGCGGGCGCCGAGCAGGGCGAGCCGGGGGAGCCGGGTGAGGGGCAGCGGGAGCCCGTGCCGGCCGGGATCCACGGGGCCACCGCGATCGGCGACCGGTCCCGGTTCCCCGAGTGGCGGGTCGGCAGCCGGCGCTGAAAAGCGGGGACCGGAAAATTTTTCCGACGACTGTTCGAGATTGCGTTCGCCACACTTGAAATCAGACTATTCCGTGCGCATAGCACACAAACCGACGCCCGTCAGTGCACCAACGCGCGGGGTACTGCTCACGTGTGACAGGTAGCACACGAAGTAGGTAAAGACCTCATCAAATAGTTTGTGATACCGTTCACGAGACCCGGTGATAGAGCCGTAAGTCCCGAGTCTGTCGGGCCGCTCGGCTCGGCAGCTCGCCGTCCTGCCGGGTCTACGCTCGTCCGCGAGCACACCTGCCCCCACCCCGCCGGAGCGCCGCCATGCAGTCAAATGACGCTCGCCTGTTTCTTCGTGCCCTCGTGCCCACGCTTGTCGCCGGCGTTCTCGGCGTCGTCATCAGCGCGCTGGTCGCCGGCGGGAAGGGCGCCCTCGGTGCCGTGGTCGGTGTGGTGCTGGTGCTCTTCGTGATGGGCCTCAGCCTCGTCGTGCTCCAGCAGACCGCGAAGAAGTTCCCCGAACTCTTCCAGATGATGGGGCTGCTGCTGTACGCCGTGCAGATCCTGTTCGTCGCGGTCTTCCTGCTGGCGTTCAAGAACACCTCTCTTTTCGACACCAAGGCGTTCGCGTTCACGCTGCTCGGGGCGACTCTCGTGTGGATCGCCGCACAGGCCCGCGGGTACATGAAGGCGAAGATTCTCTACGTCGACCCCGATGCCGCCGAAGCCAAGAGCGCGGAAACGGCGGGGTCCACGCCGTGAGACGTAGGGCCGGGATAAACGCAGTCGTGCGGGCCTGCTATCGTCCGGTGCCATCTGCGGCACAGTTGGCGCAGGCGGCGCGGCTCCCGAGTCCCCCGGGGCAGGACGAACATCTCTTGCGGCCCCCGCCTGTGATGCGAACCGGCCCAGTGCCGATGTGCCGCCCCCAAATCCGTAAGACCAGTCCAGTGCCGTTCCGCGGATCAACGCCGCGCCGACACAACGAGGTTGCCGTACCTATGCGCCACGCTGAAGGAGCTCGCGGTGAGTGCTGACCTGAATACGCTCGCCTTTAACACCGAGTGCCACCTCTTCATTCCAGGGTGTGGCTTCGAGGCTCCCGGCCTGCACTCGTTCGTCTTCGATCCGCTCTTCTCGATCGGCAGCTTCAACTTCAACAAGCCGATGCTGCTGGCCCTGCTCAGCACCGTCGTCGTCGTGTGGTTCTTCTGGGCCGCATTCGCCCGGGCCAAGGTCGTGCCGGGCAAGCTGCAGATGATCGGCGAAGCGGGTTACGACTTCGTGCGCCGCGGGCTCGTTTACGACGCCCTGGGCAAGAAGGAGGGCGAGAAGTACGTCCCCTTCATGGTCGCGCTGTTCTTCTTCGTGTGGATCATGAACATCTGGTCGATCATTCCGGTCGCCCAGTTCCCGGTGACGTCGGTCATCGCCTTCCCCGCGGGTCTGGCCCTCCTGGTCTGGCTCCTGTGGGTGGGCCTCACCTTCAAGAAGCACGGCTTCGTCGGTGCCTTCAAGAACTTCACCGGCTACGACAAGTCGCTCGGCTGGGTCCTCCCGCTGCTGATGATCATCGAGCTCCTCTCGAACCTGATCATCCGGCCCTTCACGCACGCGGTCCGTCTCTTCGCGAACATGTTCGCCGGCCACATGCTGATCGTGATGTTCACGATCGCCACCTTCTACCTGGCCAACGGCGTGGGCTTCGCCTACGCGGGCGCCTCGTTCGTGATGACCATCGTGATGACCGCCTTCGAGGTCTTCATCCAGGCCGTCCAGGCGTACGTCTTCGTCCTGCTGGCCTGCAACTACGTCCAGGGCGCGCTCGCCGAGCACCACTGAGCACCCCGCTTCCCCCAACCCACAGACGTCCGGTGGCCAACCCCCACCGGTACTTGAAAGAGAAGGAAGAACCGGCATGTCCGCTCTCCAGACCCTCGCCTCCGCCGACGCGTTCACCGGTAGCGCCAGCGCGATCGGTTACGGCCTGGCCGCCATCGGCCCCGGCGTCGGCGTCGGCATCATCTTCGGTAACGGCACCCAGGCCCTGGCCCGTCAGCCCGAGGCCGCCGGCCTGATCCGCACCAACCAGATCATGGGTTTCGCCTTCTGTGAGGCGCTCGCCCTGATCGGCATCGTCATGGGCTTCGTTTTCAAGTAAACCGAGCCGCGTCGACGAACCCTTTAGACGGAAGGCATTGATGTGAACGCCCTGGTCACCCTGGCGAGTGAGGTGGAGGTTCCCGAGAACCCCCTCATTCCGCCGATCCCAGAGCTTGTCATCGGCCTGGTCGCCTTCTTCATCGTCTTCGGCATCCTCGCCAAGAAGCTCCTCCCGAACATCAACAAGGTTCTGGACGAGCGCCGTGCGGCGATCGAAGGCGGCATGGAGAAGGCGGAGGCCGCGCAGGCCGAGGCCCAGCAGGTCCTGGAGGACTACCGGGCCCAGCTCGCCGACGCCCGCCACGAGGCCGCGCGTCTGCGCCAGGAGGCGCAGGAGCAGGGTGCCGCGCTCATCGCCGAGATGCGCGCGGAAGGCCAGCGGCAGCGTGAGGAGATCATCGCCGCCGGTCACGCCCAGATCGAGGCGGACCGGAAGCAGGCCGCGCAGACGCTGCGCCAGGACGTCGGCAAGCTCGCCACCGACCTGGCCGGCAAGCTCGTCGGTGAGTCCCTCGAGGACCACGCCCGGCAGAGCCGCACGATCGACCGCTTCCTCGACGAGCTCGAGGCGAAGGCGGCGACCGACTCGGCGAAGGCCGAGGCCGGCCGATGAACGGAGCGAGCCGCGAGGCACTGGCCTCCGCACGGGAGCGTCTCGACGCGCTGACGGACAACACGGCCGTCGACGCGGCGAAGCTCGCCGAGGAGCTGGCTGCCGTCACCGCGCTGCTCGACCGCGAGGTGTCGCTGCGTCGGGTCCTCACCGACCCGGCGCAGGCCGGCGAGGCGAAGGCCGAGCTGGCCGGGCGTCTGCTGGGCAGCCAGGTCGGCGGCGAGACCGTCGATCTGGTCTCCGGCATGGTCCGCTCCCGCTGGTCGCAGTCGCGCGACCTGGTGGACGGCATCGAGGAGCTGGCGTACAGCGCCGACCTCGTCGCCGCGCAGCGGGCCGGGGCGCTCGACGACGTGGAGGACGAGGTGTTCCGGTTCGGCCGGATCGTGTCCTCCTCGGCCGAGCTGCGCGCCGCGCTGACCGACAGCCGTGCGGACGACTCGGCCAAGGCCGAGCTGATCCGCTCGCTGCTGGGCGGCCGCGCCAACCCGGTGACCGAGCGTCTGGTCGTCCGACTCGTCGCACAGCCGCGGGGCCGTAGCCTGGAGGCGGGGCTGGACGCCCTGTCCAAGCTGGCCGCGCGCCACCGGGACCGGCTGGTCGCGGTGGTCACCTCCGCGGTGCCGATCAGCGAGACGCAGAAGCAGCGCCTGGGCGCTGCGCTCGCCTCGCTGTACGGCCGGCGGGTCCACCTGAACCTCGACGTGGACCCCGAGGTCCTCGGCGGCGTGCAGGTGCGCATCGGTGACGAGGTCATCAACGGGACCATCGCCGAGCGCCTGGACGAGGCGACCCGGCGGATGGCCGGCTGAGGCAGCCAACCAACTCAACAGCATGAGCAGCGGCCCGAGTTGGGCCGTACGCAGGGAAAGATCAAGGGGGCGAACCCGCCCCCTGCCTGCGGCGGGGGTGCCCCATACCCCGCATGAAGACTTCGGGCCCAACAAGGAGAGCAGGGAACCCAGATGGCGGAGCTCACGATCCGGCCGGAGGAGATCCGGGACGCGCTGGAGAACTTTGTCCAGGCGTACAAGCCGGACGCGGCCTCGCGCGAGGAGGTCGGGACGGTCAGCGAGGCCGGTGACGGCATCGCGAAGGTCGAGGGACTTCCCTCGGCGATGGCGAACGAACTGCTGAAGTTCGAGGACGGCACCCTCGGCCTCGCGCTGAACCTCGAAGAGCGCGAGATCGGTGCGGTCGTCCTCGGTGAGTTCAGCGGTATCGAGGAGGGCCAGCCGGTGCAGCGCACCGGTGAGGTGCTCTCGGTCGCCGTGGGCGAGGGCTACCTCGGCCGCGTCGTCGACCCGCTGGGCAACCCGATCGACGGCCTCGGCGAGATCGAGTCCGAGGGCCGCCGCGCCCTGGAGCTGCAGGCCCCGGGCGTCATGGTCCGCAAGTCGGTGCACGAGCCGATGCAGACCGGCTACAAGGCCGTCGACTCGATGGTGCCGATCGGCCGCGGTCAGCGTCAGCTGATCATCGGCGACCGCCAGACCGGCAAGACCGCGCTGGCCGTCGACACCATCATCAACCAGCGCGACAACTGGCGCTCGGGCGACCCGAACAAGCAGGTCCGCTGCATCTACGTCGCGGTCGGCCAGAAGGGCTCCACCATCGCCTCCGTGCGCGGTGCCCTGGAGGAGGCCGGCGCCCTCGAGTACACGACGATCGTCGCGGCTCCGGCGTCCGACCCGGCCGGCTTCAAGTACCTCGCCCCGTACACCGGCTCGGCCATCGGCCAGCACTGGATGTACCAGGGCAAGCACGTCCTGATCATCTTCGACGACCTGTCGAAGCAGGCCGACGCCTACCGCGCCGTTTCGCTGCTGCTGCGCCGTCCGCCGGGCCGTGAGGCCTACCCGGGCGACGTCTTCTACCTGCACTCGCGTCTGCTGGAGCGCTGCGCGAAGCTGTCGGACGACATGGGCGCCGGTTCGATGACCGGTCTGCCGATCGTCGAGACCAAGGCGAACGACGTGTCGGCGTTCATTCCGACCAACGTCATCTCCATCACCGACGGCCAGTGCTTCCTGGAGTCCGACCTGTTCAACGCGGGCCAGCGCCCGGCGCTGAACGTCGGTATCTCCGTCTCCCGAGTCGGTGGCTCGGCCCAGCACAAGGCGATGAAGCAGGTCTCCGGCCGCCTCCGCGTGGACCTCGCCCAGTTCCGTGAGCTGGAGGCGTTCGCCGCCTTCGGTTCCGACCTGGACGCCGCTTCGAAGGCCCAGCTCGCCCGTGGTCAGCGCATGACCGAGCTGCTCAAGCAGGGCCAGTACCAGCCGATGCCCGTCGAGGAGCAGGTCGTCTCCATCTGGGCCGGTACCACCGGCAAGATGGACGACGTCCCGGTGGAGGACATCCGCCGCTTCGAGCGCGAGCTGCTGGACTGGATGGGCCGCGAGAAGAAGGAGCTGCTCACCAGCATCGTCGAGGGCGGCAAGATGTCGGACGACACCATCCAGGCCCTCACCGAGTCGGTCTCCACCTTCAAGCAGCAGTTCGAGACCTCGGACGGCAAGCTGCTCGGTGAGGACGCCCCGGTCAGCGCCGCCAAGTGACGACGGAAGGGACCTGATCCATGGGAGCCCAGCTCCGGGTCTACAAGCGTCGCATCCGCTCCGTCACCGCGACCAAGAAGATCACCAAGGCGATGGAGATGATCGCCGCCTCGCGCATCGTCAAGGCGCAGCGCCAGGTGGCGGCATCGACGCCGTACGCGAGTGAACTGACCCGCGCGGTGACGGCGGTTGCGACCGGCTCGAACACCCAGCACCCGCTGACGACCGAGGCGGAGAAGCCGGCCCGGGCCGCGGTCCTGCTCATCACGAGCGACCGCGGTCTGGCGGGCGGCTACTCCTCCAACGCCATCAAGGCCGGCGAGCAGCTCACCGAGCGGCTCAAGGGCGAGGGCAAGGAGGTCGACACCTACATCGTCGGCCGCAAGGGTGTCTCGTACTACGCCTTCCGCGAGCGCAAGGTCGTGGAGTCGTGGACCGGCTTCACCGACAGCCCGACGTACGCGGACGCCAAGGCCGTGGCCGCACCGCTCATCGAGGCCGTCCAGCAGGACACGGCCGAGGGCGGCGTGGACGAGCTGCACATCGTCTTCACCGAGTTCGTGTCGATGATGACGCAGACGCCGATCGAGGACCGGCTGCTGCCGCTCAGCCTCGACGCGAAGGACGAGGACGAGCAGGCCTCGACCGAGCTGCTGCCGCTGTTCGACTTCGAGCCGTCGGCGGAGGACGTCCTGGACGCCCTGCTGCCGCGGTACGTCGAGTCGCGCATCTACAACGCGCTGCTGCAGGCCGCCGCCTCCGAGCACGCCGCCCGCCGGCGCGCGATGAAGTCGGCGACGGACAACGCGGAAGAGCTCATCAAGTCGCTCTCGCGGCTTGCCAACCAGGCCCGCCAGGCCGAAATCACCCAGGAAATCAGCGAGATCGTCGGTGGCGCGAGCGCACTGGCCGACGCGACCGCGGGGAGTGACTGACAACTATGACCACCACTGTTGAGACGGCCACGGCGACGGGCCGCGTCGCGCGGGTCATCGGCCCGGTCGTCGACGTGGAGTTCCCCGTCGACGCGATGCCGGACATCTACAACGCGCTGACCGTCGAGGTCGCCGACCCGGCCGAGGCCGGCGCCAAGAAGACGCTGACCCTCGAGGTCGCCCAGCACCTGGGCGACGGCCTGGTCCGCGCGATCTCGATGCAGCCCACCGACGGTCTGGTCCGCCAGGCCACGGTGACCGACACCGGCACGGGCATCACCGTCCCCGTCGGCGACGTCACCAAGGGCAAGGTGTTCAACACCCTCGGCGAGATCCTCAACAAGCCCGAGGCGGCTTCCGAGGTCACCGAGCGCTGGCCCATCCACCGCAAGGCCCCGACCTTCGACCAGCTCGAGTCCAAGACCGAGATGTTCGAGACCGGCGTCAAGGTCATCGACCTGCTGACCCCGTACGTCAAGGGCGGCAAGATCGGTCTGTTCGGTGGTGCCGGTGTCGGCAAGACCGTTCTGATCCAGGAAATG
Source organism: Streptomyces sp. Ru73 (assembly GCF_002920575.1). Classification (GTDB taxonomy): domain Bacteria; phylum Actinomycetota; class Actinomycetes; order Streptomycetales; family Streptomycetaceae; genus Streptomyces. The sequence goes on from NZ_PQSQ01000016.1 coordinate 85,468, forward strand.
ATCTACCGTGTGGCCAACAACCACGACGGTGTGTCGGTCTTCGCGGGCGTCGGTGAGCGCACCCGTGAGGGCAACGACCTGATCGAGGAGATGACGGACTCCGGCGTCATCGACAAGACCGCGCTGGTCTTCGGCCAGATGGACGAGCCCCCGGGCACCCGTCTGCGGGTCGCGCTGGCCGGTCTGACGATGGCGGAGTACTTCCGTGACGTCCAGAAGCAGGACGTCCTCTTCTTCATCGACAACATCTTCCGGTACACCCAGGCGGGTTCCGAGGTGTCCACCCTGCTGGGCCGCATGCCCTCCGCGGTGGGTTACCAGCCGAACCTGGCGGACGAGATGGGTCTCCTGCAGGAGCGCATCACCTCGACCCGTGGTCACTCGATCACCTCGATGCAGGCGATCTACGTCCCCGCTGACGACCTGACCGACCCGGCGCCGGCGACCACCTTCGCGCACCTGGACGCCACGACCGTTCTGTCGCGTCCGATCTCGGAGAAGGGCATCTACCCGGCGGTGGACCCGCTGGACTCGACGTCCCGCATCCTGGACCCGCGGTACATCACGCAGGAGCACTACGACTGCGCCTCCCGCGTGAAGACGATCCTGCAGAAGTACAAGGACCTGCAGGACATCATCGCGATCCTCGGTATCGACGAGCTGGGCGAAGAGGACAAGCTCGTCGTCCACCGCGCCCGTCGTGTCGAGCGCTTCCTGTCGCAGAACACCCACGTGGCGAAGCAGTTCACCGGTGTCGACGGCTCGGACGTGTCGCTGGACGAGTCCATCGCCGCGTTCAACGCCATCTGCGACGGTGAGTACGACCACTTCCCCGAGCAGGCGTTCTTCATGTGCGGTGGCCTGGAGGACCTCAAGGCCAACGCCAAGGAGCTGGGCGTCTCCTGACCCCGGCTTCCGGTTCCGGGGGCGGCCGTGGCCGCCCCCGGCGCCGACGCCCACTAGTATTTGACCCGACATCTGCTGATCCCGGCAGGTGAAGACCCGAGGAGCCATCGTGGCTGAGCTGCACGTCGAGTTGGTCGCCGCGGACCGTCAGGTCTGGTCCGGCGAGGCCAGCCTGGTCGTCGCGCGCACCTCGTCGGGCGACATCGGCGTCATGCCCGGTCACCAGCCGCTGCTCGGCGTGCTGGAGTCCGGTCCGGTGACGATTCGTACGACCGGCGAAAGCGGGGACGGCACGGTCGTCGCCGCGGTGCACGGCGGCTTCATCTCGTTCGCCGACAACAAGCTTTCTCTGCTCGCGGAGATCGCCGAGCTGTCGGACGAGATCGATGTCCAGCGCGCGGAGCGGGCCTTGGAGCGGGCGAAGTCGGAGGCCGACGCGGCCGCCGAGCGCCGCGCCGATGTCCGGCTGCGTGCGGTGGCGGGCGTTCACTGAACCCCGTCACAGACGAGCTTTACCCTCAGCCGCGGGCTGCGCTGGAGTTCTCCAGAGCGGTCCGCGGCTGAGCCGATGCAGGTGCGTTTCCCGTATTCGAGGCGAGGAGGTCGGTGGAGATGGTCCTCGCTCTGTGTGTGAGTGCCGCGGTCGTCGTCCTGGTACTACTGGGGCTCTTCGTCTTCGGACTGCGCCGGCGGCTGATCCAGCGGTCCGGCGGCACGTTCGACTGCAGCCTGCGCTGGGACGTGCCCGCCGCGGCGGGCGTGACCACGCCGGACGGCGAGCCGAGCGGCAAAGGCTGGATCTACGGCGTGGCCCGGTACAACGGTGACCGCATCGAGTGGTTCCGGGTCTTCTCCTATGCGCCACGCCCGCGGCGCATCCTGGAGCGGGCCTCCATCGAGGTACTGGAGCGGCGCAGCCCGGAGGGCGAGGAGGAGCTCGCCCTGCTCTCGGACTCCATCGTCCTCGCCTGCCGGCACCGGGGCACGCGCCTGGAGCTGGCGATGAGCGAGGACGCGCTCACCGGCTTCCTCGCGTGGCTGGAAGCGGCACCACCCGGACAGAGGGTCAACGTGGCCTGACGACTGTCCGGGTTTCCTGTTTTCCGGGAGCCGTTTCCGCTGAGTGCCGCGGGTCCGGCCCGGTGCTAGGGCTGCTCGCGGCCGAGGCCGAGTTCCTGGGCGAGCACGGCCGCCTGCACCCGGCTGCGCAGCTCCAGCTTGTTCAGCAGCCGGCTGACGTGGGTCTTCACGGTGGCCTCGGCCATGTCCAGGCGGTCCGCGACGGCCGCGTTGGACAGCCCCTCGCCCAGGCAGCCCAGCACCTCGCGCTCGCGCGGCGTGAGCACGTCCAGTACGGCGGTGTCCGGGGCCGGCTCGGCCCGGCGTGGCGCCGCGAACTCCGCGATCAGCCGACGGGTGACGGCGGGCGCGATGATCCCCTCGCCGGCCGCGACCGTACGGACCGCCGCCAGCAGCGTCGCCGCGTCGCTGGTCTTCAGCAGGAACCCGGCGGCGCCCGCGCGCAGCGCCCCGAAGACGTACTCGTCCAGGTCGAACGTGGTCAGCACCAGCACGTCGGCCAGCCCCTGCCCGGTGATCTCCCGGGTGGCCGAGACGCCGTCGAGCCGGGGCATCTGGACGTCCATCAGCACCAGGTCGGGCCGGAGGGCCGCGGCCAGCCGGACCGCCTCCTCGCCGTCGGCCGCCTCCCCGGCCACCTCGATGTCGGGCGCCGAACGCAGGATCAGCACCAGACCGGCGCGTACGGCCGACTGGTCCTCGGCCACCAGCACCCGGATCGGGCGGTCGGTGCGGTCGGTCATCGGGGGTGCTCCTTCTCGTCGTCGGCGGGCAGGGTCGCCCGTACGCGCCACACGTCGCCGTCGGGCGCCGCGTCGAACGTGCCGCGCAGCAGCGCGGCCCGCTCCCGCATGCCGACCAGCCCGGAGCCCGAGCCCGGCGCGCGGGGGCCGGGGCGGCGGCCGTAGGGGCTGGTGACGGTGAGCGAGAGGGCGCCGTCGGCGCGGGCGAGGCGCACGGTCACCTCGCCGGGCGCCGCGTGCTTGAGCGCGTTGGTCACGGACTCCTGGACGATGCGGTACGCGGCGAGCTCGACCGGCGCGGCGAGCGGCGGGCCGCCGGGCGGCCGCTCGTCGGCCAGGGTGAAGGTGAGGCCGCTGCCCGCGCCGTGCCCGCGGGCCCGCTCCAGAAGGGCGTCCAGCGCTTCCAGACTGGGCGTGGCGGCCGGTGCCTCCGCGGCGCCCGCGTCCCGCAGCAGTCCGATGAGACGGCGCATCTCCGCGAGCCCCTGCACGCTGTTCTCGCGGATGACGCCGAGCGCGTCGCCGGTGGCCGCCGGGTCGTCGAGGGACTGGGCCGCTGTGGCGTGGATGGCGATGGCGGAGAGGTGGCCCGCGACCATGTCGTGGAGCTCGCGGGCCATCCGGGCGCGCTCCGCGAGCACCGCCTCCCGGCGGTCCAGCTCGGCCAGCAGCGCGGTCTGCTCGGCGCGCAGCCGGGCGGCCTGTGCGGCCTCTCGGTGGCCGCGGATGAGGACCGCGGTCCAGGCCGGGCCGATCGTGCCGACGCCGACCGCGACGCCGATGAGCAGCGCCTGCGGGTCGCGGAGCAGGGCCACGGGCAGCAGCGTGGCGAGGACGGTGACCAGGACGCAGGCGCGCGGGATGCGGCGGGCAGCGGCCGGGGAGCCGTACATCACGGCCGCGTAGATCACGTCGGTGAACATCAGCACGGTGGCGATCACCGTGCCGGTGAGGACGTCGAGGACCATCGCAGCGACGCCGACGGCCAGCGCGGTGCCGGGTGCGGTGCGGCGCAGCAGCTCGGCGCCGGACATCGCGGCGAGCGCGAGCAGCGCGAGCTGGGCGGGCAGGCCGAACAGCGGCGGGCCGCCGTGGAGTCCCAGGAACCACAGCAGGACGCCGCCGAGCAGGCCGGACGCCGCGATGAGGACGTCGTCGCGGTGCGGGCGTACGGGGGCGGCGGAAGGGCTCACCCTGCCATCCAACACGGCGGTGCCGGTCCGGGCCTCCCTACCGGTGACGATCCGCGGCCGGCGGCGTGTACATCGAAGGATGCAGCCGCGGATCGTCACGGGCGACGACGAAAGGGGCGCGCGGGACGCGGAGGCTGGAGGGGAGCGAAAGGAGCGGACCGTGATCGTGACACTGGTCGTGCTGTGCGAGGTCGCCTTCTGGGTGCTGCTGGTCGTGGGGCTGGCCCTGCGCTATCTGGCGCGGATGCCGCGGACCGGGGCGGCCGTGCTGCTGACGGAGCCGCTGCTGGAGCTGGTCCTGCTCGTGGTGACGGTCATCGACCTGCGCAACGGTGCGCAGGCTGACTGGAAGCACGGCCTGGCCGCGGTCTACATCGGCTTCACGGTCGCCTACGGCCACTACACGATCCGGTGGGCGGACGGGCAGTTCGCGTACCGGTTCGCGGGCGGCCCGAAGCCGCCGGGGCCGGGGTACGGCCGGGCGCGCGCGGTGCACGAGTGGAAGCTGTGGCTGCGCACGGTGGTGATGGGGCTGGTCGCGGCCGGGCTGCTGCAGGCCGCCATCCTGTACGTGGGGGACGGCGACACCGCGTCGCTGCGGATGTGGCAGATCGGCGTGGCCCGCGTCGTGGGCATTCACGGGCTGATCGCCCTCACGTACACGATCTGGCCGAAGCGGCCGAAGAAGGGCGAGCGGGAGCCGGGGCCGGCCGGGACCGGGGACTCCGCGGGGGAGCGGCCCCGGTCCCTGACCAAGCCCTGATCAGCGCTCGCCGCCGGGGACCCAGAGCACGTCGCCCAGCTCCTTGTTCGCCGTTCGCGCGAGGATGCTGTGTCTGTCGGGGGGCGACCCCCGGGCCCCCAGCCGGTGCCGGGGTGCCGGGGGCCGGGTGAGTGAGGGGGCTCAGCGTTCGCCGCCGGGGACCCAGAGCACGTCGCCCAGCTCCTTGTTCGCCGTTCGCGCGAGGATGAAGAGCAGGTCGGAGAGGCGGTTGAGGTAGGTCGCGGTGAGCGTGTTCATGGTCTCGCCGTGCACCTCCAGGGCCGCCCAGGTGGACCGCTCGGCGCGCCGGACGACCGTGCACGCCTGGTGCAGCAGGGCCGCGCCGGGCGTGCCGCCGGGCAGGATGAAGCTGCGCAGCTTCTCCAGCCGCTCCAGGAAGCGGTCGCAGTCCGCCTCCAGCTTGTCGATGTAGCTCTGCTCCACCCGCAGCGGCGGGAACTCCGGGTCGGTCACGACCGGCGTGGACAGGTCGGCGCCCACGTCGAAGAGGTCGTTCTGGACGCGGACGAGGACCTTGACGACCTCCTCGGGCAGGTCGCCGAGGGCGATGGCGGTGCCGATGACGGCGTTGGCCTCGTTGGCGTCGGCGTAGGCCGCGATCCGCAGATCGGTCTTGGCGGTCCGGCTCATGTCGCCCAGGGCGGTGGTGCCCTGGTCGCCGGTGCGGGTGTAGATGCGCGTCAGATTGACCATCCCGCCAGCGTAGTTATGCCCCGGCCTTCCGGAAGACGCGTGTGCCGACCGTCACGGCGAGCGCGGCGAGGCCGAGCGCGACGAGGACGCCGTACAGCATGTGCGCGGTGGCGTACCGGCCCACGTACGCGTCCCGCACCGCGTCCACCAGATAGCGCAGCGGCATGAGGTGGGAGAGCGCGTCCAGCCAGCCGGGGCCCAGCGCCATCGGCAGCATCAGCCCGGAGAGCAGCATGGCCGGCATGGTCAGCGCGTTGATGACCGGCCCGAATTCCTGGGGCGTACGGACCTTCAGCGCCAGCGCGTACGACAGCGACGCGAGCGACACCACCAGCAGCGCGACGAAGCCGAAGCCGATGAGGAGCCCGGTCAGCGGCGCGCGCAGCCCCATGGCCAGCGCGACGAGGACCAGCAGGACGGCCTGGAAGACGAAGAGCAGGGCGTCGCGCAGCACCCGCCCGAGGAGCAGCGCGAGCCGGCTGACCGGGGTGACGCGCATCCGCTCCACCACCCCGTGGTTCTTCTCGATGATGATCGCGAAGCCGCAGAACGAGGCGCCGAACAGGCCGAGTTGGAGCAGCAGGCCCGGCACCAGCACCTGCCAGGAGCTGCCGGCGGAGGCCAGCGGCAGGCCGGTCAGCAGCGGGCCGAAGAAGAGCAGGTAGAGCAGCGGCATCAGGATGCCGAAGAGGATCTGGAACTTCGAGCGCAGGGTCTGGCGAGCGTAGCGCCCGAAGACCAGTGCGGTGTCGGAGAGGGTCGTGGACATCGGGACGGGCTCCTCATACGGAGAGCGGGGCGGGTTTCTCGGGGGCGGGGGAGCGGCCGGTGAGCGCCAGGAAGGCGTCCTGCAGCGAGGCGGCGGCGGAGCCGGCGTACCGCTCCTTGAGCGCGGCGGGCGGGCCCTCGGCGACCACGACGCCGTGGTCGATGACGACGAGCCGGTCGGCGAGCGCGTCGGCCTCGTCGAGGTAGTGGGTGGTCAGCACGACGGTGGTGCCGTGCTCGTCCCGGATGCGGCGGACCAGGTCCCACAGGTCGGCGCGCCGCCCGGGGTCCAGCCCGGTGGTCGGCTCGTCGAGGAAGAGCACCTCGGGCCGGTGGATGAGCCCCATGGCGATGTCGAGCCGGCGCCGCTGGCCGCCCGAGAGCGCCGCGGTCCTGCGGTCCAGCAGCCCCTCCAGGCCCAGGCCGGCGGCGAGCTCGGCGGCGCGCGCCGCGGCGTCGGCCTTGCCGAGCCGGTAGAGCCGCCCCTGGGTGACCAGCTCCTCGCGCACCGAGACGGTCGGGTCGACGCCGCCGGCCTGGGCGACGTACCCGCTGCGCTGCCGTACGCCCGCCGGGTCGCGGGCGAGGTCGCAGCCCGCGACGGTGGCGCTGCCGCCGGTCGGCGCGAGCAGCGTGGTGAGCATCCGCAGGGTCGTGGTCTTGCCGGCACCGTTGGGGCCGAGGAGACCGAGGATCTCGCCGCGCTCGGCGGTGAGGTCGACGGAGCGGACCGCCTCGACGGGGCCGCGCTTGGTGGTGAAGGTCCGGGACAGGCCGGACGCGGTGATGGCGGGCATGACGGCAAGAAAAGCAGAGCCTCACCAATTTTGCAATGGCCCCAAAATTTCAGAGGGTGCAAAGTGGCCTAGGATGGGGCCATGAGTGAGGGGAAGCGGCCGGAAGGGCTCCGCGAGCGCAAGAAGCGGCAGACCCGGCAGTACCTGTCGGACGTCGCCACCGGGCTCTTCCTGGAGCGCGGCTTCGACGCGGTGACCGTCGCGGAGATCGCCGAGGCCTGTGAGGTCTCCGTCAACACCGTGTACAACTACTTCCCCGCCAAGGAGGACCTCTTCTTCGACCGCAGCAAGGGCGTGGTCGACCGGCTCTCCCGGTACGTGCGCGGCCGCCGCGTGGGCGAGTCGGCCGCCGCCGCCGTCCTGCGCGAGCTGCGCGAGGAGGTCGAGGCGGTCTCGCCCAAGGTGGGGCTCATGGCGGGGTACGAACGCTTCATGAAGGTCATCCACGGCTCGGCCGCCCTCAAGGCGCGGCTGTGGTACCTCCAGCAGGAGCAGGCCGAGGACCTGGTGCACACGCTGCGCGAGGAGACCGGCGCCGGCGCCGACGACCTGCTGCCGCTCCTCGTGGCCGGGCAGCTGAACTGGGTGCACAGCACCCTCATGGGCTACATCGGCCGCGCGATGACCGCGGGCGGCACGCCGTCCCAGGTGTCGCGGGACGCGCTCACCCTGATGGACGAGCTGGAGGACCTGCTGAGCGAACGGGTCCTCAACTACGCGGTGCGCGCGGCCGGGTGACCGGTGTGATGTCCGTCATGTGAGACAGGACGCACATCTGCAGGCTCTCCCCACGGTGGCGAACGAGCGCTAACGTCGCCCGCAGGACTTCGTGAAGTACACAGGGTGTGGAGGGTCGTTCAGTGGCAAGGAAGCTCGCCGTCATCGGGGCCGGTCTCATGGGATCCGGCATCGCGCAGGTCTCGGCCCAGGCCGGCTGGGACGTGATCCTCCGGGACGTCACCGACGGCGCGCTGGCCCGCGGCCGCAGCGGCATCGAGGCGTCGTACGAGAAGTTCGTCGCCAAGGGCAAGCTGGAGGCGGCCGCCGCCGAGCAGGCGCTGGCCCGCATCACCACCACCACCGACCTGGAGGCGGCCGCCGACGCCGACATCGTCGTCGAGGCCGTCTTCGAGAAGATCGAGATCAAGCGGGAGATCTTCCAGGCGCTGGACAAGCTGGTCCGGGAGGACGCGGTACTGGCCTCCAACACCTCCGCCATCCCGATCACCAAGATCGCGGCGGCCACCTCGCGGCCCGAGCGGGTCGTGGGCACGCACTTCTTCTCGCCGGTGCCGATGATGCAGCTGTGCGAACTGGTGCGCGGCTACAAGACCAGTGACGAAACGCTCGCCACCGCACGGGAGTTCGCGGAGTCGGTCGGCAAGACGTGTATCGTCGTCAACCGCGATGTGGCCGGTTTCGTCACCACCCGACTGATCTCGGCACTGGTGGTCGAGGCCGCCAAGCTCTACGAGTCCGGCGTGGCCACCGCCGAGGACATCGACACCGCCTGCAAGCTGGGCTTCGGGCACGCGATGGGCCCGCTGGCCACCGCCGACCTCACGGGCGTCGACATCCTCCTGCACGCCACCGAGAACATCTACACCGAATCGCAGGACGAGAAGTTCGCGCCGCCGGAGCTCATGCGCCGCATGGTGGACGCAGGCGATATCGGCCGCAAGAGCGGGCAGGGATTCTACGAGCACTGAGGGTCCGGGCCTGCACGCAGGCGCGGGCCCCGGACGCCCGTGCCTGCGGAACCCCGGCCCGGGTGGCGCCGGGGTTCCCGTACGGGCCGATGCCACACCCGTTCAGCCGTCACTCGGCGGGGTGATTTCGGTATCGGTTCGCTTACAGGCGGCAACTTCGTCGTGTGAGAGGCAGTCAGTTCTGTAGACGCAACATACATTTCGCATCACCACGGGGAGCGCATATGCACATCAAGGGCGACCACGCCGAGCTGGTCGTCGGGGGCCGCCTCGACGTCCGCAGCGCGGCGGACGCCCGTACGGCCTTGCACACCGCCGTCGACTCGGGCCGGGGCGACCTGGTGCTGGACCTGACCGAGCTGGACTCCTGGGACGCCACCGGACTCGGGGTCATCATGGGCGCGCACCGGCGCGCGGGCCGGGTCAACCGCCGGCTCGTGCTGCGCGGCGTGCCGCCCCAGATGCAGCGCCTGCTCGTGGCCACCCGGTTGCATCGCATTCTCGCCATCGAGGGCGGTATCGAAGCGGAGGCACTGCCCCGCGTCTGAGGACCGGACGAGCTGCGCGGAGCCGTGCGGACGCCGAGAAGCGGAAGCCGGAAGCGGTACATACGGCACTGATCCTCACGATTCCGTGACGTACCGGTCAGAGCAGGACCCCGGCGCATCATAGATACTGTCCGAGGCTTAATGTTCGGTTTCGTCGCGACCCGAACGGCCGCGGCGGATACCGGACCAGAAGCGGCGGCCGGGACATTCCGTCCCGGCCGGGTCGGGGAGTGCGGACGGCCGGGAGAGCAGTTCGGCACGGGCACGCATCTGGGGGGCACGATTCCATGGATCCGCACAACGGCCGGCGGCCGGAGGAGCACGGCGCGCAGGAGCACCCTGCCGGCCCGCTTCCGTCCAAGGCCGGCAGTCCGCAGTTCGTGCCGCCGGACGGCCCGGCACGCACCGCCCGGCTGATCACCGGCGACTACCTCCTCACCGTCAACCCCGTCGACGGCAGCGAGATCGTGCCGACCCCGCCGGGCGAGGAACCGGGCACGCCGCAGAAGCAGTCGGCCAAGGAGCGCACCGAGCGGACCCGCGCCACGAGCGCGCCGCCCGTGCCGCCCGGCGGCCTCGCGCACCCCGTGGACCAGCTCCCGCTGCTGGAGCGCCAGGAGGAGACCGAACGGCTCACCCGGCTGCTCACCCGCGGCCGCTCCGTACGCCTCACCGGCCCCGCCGGCGCCGGGCGCACCCGGCTGCTGGACGCGGTCGCCGCCGCCTGCGCCGGCCTCGCGCCCGACGGCGTCGTCCGGCTCTCCGGGTACCGCCGCACGGCCACCGACCTGATGTACGACCTGTTCGCCGCGGTGTACCGCGCGCCGGCGTACCGCCCCGGCCGCCCCGAGCTGCTCACCGCGCTGGCCGGCATCGGCGCCGTGGTCGTCGTGGACGACCTGGAGTTCGGCGGCGAGCCGCTGGAGGAGCTGCTGGCCGCCACGCCCGAGTGCGCCTTCCTGCTCTCGGCCACGCCCGACGTGCCCGCGCCCGCCGCCGCCTCGCACATCGAGGAGGTCTTCGTCTCGGGGCTGGGCCGCGCCGCCTGCCAGGAGCTGCTGGAGCGCGCCGCCGGCCGGCCGCTCACCGAGGAGGAGGCCGCCTGGGCGGGCGACCTCTGGTTCGAGTCCGAGGGGCTGCCGCTGCGCTTCCTGCAGGCCGGCGCTGTCCTGCGGCAGCGCGACCGGCTGACCGCCGGGACACCGGAGGACGCCGCGCCGGACGGTGCGGACGGCAGCACGGAAGCAGGCTCCGACGAGGTACCGCCGCTGCCCGGCATCCCCGAGGCCGGCTCGTTCGCCACGCTGATCGCGGAGGGGCTGGCGCCCACCGCGCAGGACGTGCTGCGGCTGGCCGTCGCCCTCGGCGGCGACCTCCCGCACCCCGCACACCTGCCCGCGCTCTTCAAGGACCCGCGCGCCGACGCCGCCCTCGGCGAGCTGCTGGCCTGCGGACTGATCAGCCCGGCCGGCACCCACTACCGCCTCGCGGCGACGGTGCTGGACCAGCTCACCGCCGCCGGGTACGCCGAGGGCGCGGCCGGCCGCGCGCACGCCGCCGCCCAGCACTACTCCTGGTGGGCCGGGCACCACTCGGTCGCGCCCGAGCGGGCGGCCGCCGAGGCCGACGCGCTGCTCGCCGTGATGGCCCGGCTCACCGCGAGCCGGGAGTCCGGACACGCCAGCGCCGCCGTGCTGCTCGCCCGTACCGCGGCGCCCGCCTTCGCCGCCGCGCTGCAGTGGAACGCCTGGGAGCGCGGCCTCCGGTACGGCCAGGAGGCCGCCAGGATCGCCGGGGAGGTCGGCGAGGAGGCCTACTTCCACCACGAGCTGGGCGTCCTCGCGCTGTGCCTGGGCAACCTGGACAAGGCGCGTGCCGAGCTGGAGGCGTCCATCGGGCTGCGCGGCGCGCTCGCCGACCGGCGCGGCGCCGTCGCGGGACGCCGCGCCCTCGCGCTGGTCGCCGACCGCACCGGCGTCCCGGTCTCGGCCGAGATCACCGCGGCGGCGGCCGGCGAGGAGGTACCGCTCGTCGGGACGGACGAGTCCGCCTCGCCGCCCGGGTCGCCGACCGCGGTCACCACGCCGGTGCCGCGGGTCGACGAGACCGCGGCGACCGTGGTGACCCCCGCGGTCGCCGCCGCCGCCCCGCCGGACCGGGCGAAGAAGAAGCGGCCGGTGTTCACCGGTGCGCGGCGCAATCTGGTCGCGGCCGGCGCGGGCGCCCTGCTGGCCGCCGTCCTCGGCACCATCGTCACGCTCGGCGCCACCTCCGGCAGCGACACCCCCGCCGACAAGGTCAAGTCCGACCAGTCGGCCGAGGAGAGCAAGGACGGCGGCGGGCTGACCGCCGACGAGCCGGGCCACGGCGCCAGCAGCGGCCCGGGCCGCTGGCACGGCGGCACGGGCGGCCGTACGGGCGTCCCCGCCGCCGGCAGCACCCGCTCCGGCGCCCCGGCCACCGGCGACGCGTCCGGCACGCCGGGCAGCACGGCGCCGGGCGACGAGCCCACGGACGGCACGGGGAAGCCCTCGACGCCGACGGACCGGCCGACCGGCAGGCCCACCGGGAAGCCGACCACGGGCAAGCCCACCCACAAGCCGACGAGCCGGCCCACCCAGCCGACGCAGGAGCCGACCACACCGACCGAGGAGCCGACCACGACGGAGCCGACGGAGAAGCCGACCACCGGCGACTCGCAGAGCCCGTCGCAGACCGCGAGCGGCCCGTCGGCCAGCAGCCCGATGAGCGCGGGCCCGTCCGGCACCGCCGCTCAGGACGAGCCGACGGCCTGACGAGCGCCGTACCGCACGACGGCCCGCCCGCGAGAGAGCGCGGGCGGGCCGTTGCGTACGGAAGGAAGGGGGACACGGGCACGGGCTGCCGGGCCGTGCCGCGGGACGTCAGAACAGCCGCAGCTTGTCGTCCTCGATGCCGCGCAGCGCGTCGTAGTCCAGGACGACGCAGCCGATGCCGCGGTCGGTGGCCAGCACCCGCGCCTGCGGCTTGATCTCCTGCGCGGCGAACACGCCCTTCACCGGGGCGAGATGCGGGTCGCGGTTGAGGAGTTCGAGGTAACGGGTCAGCTGCTCGACACCGTCGATCTCGCCGCGCCGCTTGATCTCCACGGCGACGGTCCCGCCGTCCGCATCGCGGCACAGGATGTCCACCGGGCCGATCGCGGTGGGGTATTCACGCCGAATCAGGGAGTACCCCTCGCCGAGGGTGTCGATCCGGTCGGCGAGCAGTTCCTGCAGGTGGGCCTCGACGCCGTCCTTGATGAGGCCCGGGTCCACACCCAGCTCGTGGGAGGAGTCGTGCATGATCTCCTCCATCGTGATGATCAGCTTCTCGCCGGCCTTGTTCTCCACGGTCCACACGTCACCGTCGCCGCCCTTGAGGGTGCACGGCGGAGACATCCAGTTCAGCGGTTTGTAGGCCCTGTCGTCAGCGTGGATGGACACACTGCCGTCTGCCTTGACCAGGATCAGACGGGGGGCGGAGGGCAGGTGGGCGGTGAGCCGGCCGGCGTAGTCCACGGAGCAACGGGCGATGACGAGACGCATGGTGCTCCACGCTACTCGACGCCGGGCGGTGTGCGCGATTCGCCCGTACCCACCCACCCGGAACGCCCGCGGGGCGGCGTACCGGGTGCGCACGCGACGTTGCGGCCGAAACCCCCGCAGCTCCGGCGGACTCCTGTGGCCGGTTGTGTGCCCAATCTCCTGGTGCGGGCAAGAAAGGCGGAATACCGTTGACGCGGGGGGTCGTGACGCGGACACGCTGCGTGGCGATCCCTCGCCCTATCCCTGAGGCTCCGCCCCTTATGGAGCCGCGAGAGGAGAACCTCATGTCGCTCGACGTCTCACCGGCCCTCCTCGAACAGGCCGAGCGAGGCGAGGTCGACGAAGCCGCATTTGTCGACTGCGTCCGGACCTCCCTGCCCTACGCATGGGAGATGATCAGCTCGCTGGTGGCCCGGCTGAAGGTGGACGGTGGAGAGTTCGCCGACAACCAGACCCCGCCGCCCGACGAGCAGGCGCGCGGCCAACTGCTGCGAGCGCTGGCGAGTGACGCGATACGCGGGTCGCTTGAGCGCCACTTCGGCGTGCGACTGGCGTTCCAGAACTGTCACCGGGTCGCGGTCTTCCCGCTCGACCCGGCGGCGGACGACCGGCTGGCCCGCTTCACCTCCGTGCGGGGCCAGTTGCTGAACCAGTCGCCGGAACTGCGCGACTGCTGACCGGAGTTGCCGTCGCTCCGTGCGTGGGATGTGGCGCCCGGCGCCAGTACGCGAGCGACGGCATTGGACCACGGTCCGCCGGCGGGGCCACCCGGCCCCGCCGGCGGGCGGGCCGCCCACCGGGCACATGAAGGATCTCTCCGGACCCCCCGGCCCCTGGGGTCCTCTCGCTCTGCTCCGCCTCCCTCACTCCGCAACCGTGCCGCGCGGCGGTGCGCTCAGGGCAGCACCGGCAGGACCTCTTTGCCCAGCCGGCGGATGTTCTCCTCCGTAGCGGCCAGGTCGCCGGAGCCCTCCACCAGCAGCGCATGGCGCCGGATGCCCGTCTTCTCCGCCGTCTCGGCGAGCCGGTCGGCGCAGTTCTCCGGCGTCCCCACCGGATGCAGGCCGCACAGCAGCTCCGTATAGGCCAGCGGGTCCCGCATGGCGCGGTACCGGCCGTCGACCGTGACGTGGGCCGCGAGCCCCTGGCGCAGCCAGCCGGGCATCGACTTCAGCAGGACCTCGCGGGCGTCCTGCCGGGTGTCGGCGATCTGCACCACACCCGCCGAGACGTGCGCGGCCGCCGCGACCTCGTCCGGATCTCGCCCCGCCGCCAGCGCCGCACGCCGCCAGCAGGCGACCATCTCGGCCTTTTCCTCGTCCGCCGCGTGCATCCCCAGCAGCATCGGCAGGCCGCGCTCGGCCGCCAGCCGCACCGAACCGGCGGAGGTGCAGGCCACCACCACCGGCGGGCCGTCCCGGCCGGCCGGCTCCTCGCCGGGCCGCGGCACCACCGCCACGTCCCGGAAGGCGTACCGCGCCCCGTCGGCCCCGACCCGCGGCTCGCGCAGCCAGCGCAGCAGCAGGTCCAGCGACTCCGGGAAACCCTCCTCGTACGCCGCGAGGCCGGCCCCGAAGACCTCCAGGTCCACCCACGGACCGCCCCGCCCGACACCGAGCGTGAACCGCCCGCCGGACGTCAGGTGCAGCAGTGCCGCCTGCTCACCGACCGCGACCGGATGGGCGGTCGGCAGGACGCTGACGGCGGTGCCGACGCCGATGCGGTGCGTACGCCCCAGCAGCTGCGCGGCCAGTGTCACGGCCGACGGGCAGATCCCGTACGGCACGAAGTGGTGCTCGGCCACCCAGACGTCGTCGAGCCCGGCCTCCTCGGCCACCTCGGCGGACCGGACGGCCCTGTGCAGTGTTTCCCCCTCGCCCTGGCCCGGGAACTGGGCGGCCAGGATGAAAGCCCCAACGCGCATCGCTCTTCTGCCTCCTCGCAGCCGACGCGACATCCCCCTTACAGGCAACAACGGCTGACACGTGCCAAAGGCACGGCTCCCGGCGAAGTTTCCTGATGATCGCAGCATTGCGACAGGGGGTCCGGGACGCCGGCCGTGCACCGTAGGCTGGTGACAGGCCGTTACTCCCCCGAGAAGTCCGAGGTGCCCAGTGTCCCCCCGTCGAAACCGTCCCCGCGGCGGTGAGAAGCCCGCGGAGCGTGCGGGCGGCAGTCGTTTCGGCCTGGACGGAACGGAGGAGTGGCGCGGCGAGGAGTGGTACGTCCGCCGGATCAGCGGCGGCGCGGCGGCCAAGCACTACCGCTGCCCGGGCTGTGACCAGGAGATTCCGCCCGGTGTGCCGCACGTGGTGGCCTGGCAGCGGTACAGCGACGGGGACGACCGCAGACACTGGCACTCGGCCTGCTGGAACGCACGGGACCGCCGGAGCGCCCGGCTCCAGCGGTCCCGTAACGCGCCCAGATACTGACGCCGGACGCGGCGTTTTCCGGCCTCCCTCGGCCGCCGGCCCCGCAGCGGGGCCTTTTCGGTGCGGGCCTACACGTCCCGCTGGTTCAGCGCCACGAAGGCGCCGCCGAGCACGACGGCCGTCAGCCCGGTCATGATCCACAGCGGCTCCCAGCCCGACGGGCCGGAGTCCGCGACCGCGTTGCTGTACATCACCCCGAGCTGGCTGGGGATGGAGTACTCGAACAGCCACTCCCGCAGGTCGGCCAGGCTCTCCGCCATCATGAACAGCGCCAGCACCAGCGGCAGCAGCACCAGGCCGATCATGATGGTGATGGCGCCGGCCGAGTGCCGCAGCAGCGCGCCCACGCCCAGCGCGAGCAGCCCGATCATCGCCACGTAGAGGCTGACGCCGACCGTCGCCTTGAACCACTCGGCACCGCTCGGCGTGGCGCCGCCCTGGCCGCTGAGCATGCCGTTCAGCAGCAGCGCCACGACGGCCGTGGTGACGGCGGTGACCACGAAGGACAGCAGGAAGAAGACGATCGCCTTCGCGGCGAGCACCCGCGCCCGGCCGGGGCAGGCGGTCAGCGTCGTACGGATCATGCCGGTGCCGTACTCGGAGGAGACGCACAGCACACCGAGGGTGATCACGCACATCAGGCCGAGCAGCATGCCGAACATGCCGAAGCCGAGCGGCGAAGCGCCGCGCAGGTCGGTGCCGCTCGCGGAGATGCCGACGCCGGTGAGCGTGCCGACGCCGACGACGAGGACGACCATCACGCCGAGCGTCCACACCGTGGAGCGGACCGACTTGATCTTCGTCCACTCCGAGGCCAGCGCGTTGCCGAGGTGCGCGCGCCGGACCGGGATGGGCGAGACGTAACCGGACCCGGGCAGCCGGGTCTGCTGGTTGTGCGGGGGAGCGGCGGCGTACGGGGCGGGGTGCGGCTGCCCGGGCACGGGCGCCTGCTGGTGCTGTGCTTGCTGGTGCTGCTGCGGCGCCTGGTGCTGCGGCTGGGCCTGAGCCTGCTGCTGGGGCTGCGGCTGCCGGGCGTCCCGCGCGCCGACGGCGTTCAGCATCATCGTGCCCTCGTCCTGGCGGGGCGGTACGTCCTGGCGCGGCGGCTGCTGCGGCTGCTCGGGGGTGGTCATCGGGCGTCCTCGCTGTGCTGCTCGGTCGGGTCGGCGGGGGCGGCGTGCTGCGGCGCGGGCGGCGGCCCGGCGGGCGCCTGCTGCTGCGGCGGGTGCGGTGCCTGCGCCTGGGGCGGCGCCGGGGGCGCGCCGTACGGGCCGGGCGCACCCTGCGGGTGGCCGCCGGCGAACGGCCCGGGCTGTCCCGCGTACGGCCCCGGCGCCCCGGCCTGCGGGCCGCCGGGCGCGGCGTACGGATCACCCGCGTACCCCTGCGGCGGCAGCCCGCCCGGCTGCGCGACGGCCTGCGGCGGCACCTGGCCGTGCGGGACCTGCAGCGGGACCGCCGAGCGGTAGTCCACCGCGCTCTGTGTCAGCTGCATGTACGCCTCCTCCAGGGAGGCCTGGTGCGGCGAGAGCTCCCAGAGCCGGACGTCCGCCTCGTGCGCCAGGTCGCTGATCCGCGGCAGCGGCAGCCCGGTCACCCGCAGCGCGCCGTCCGGTTCGGGCTGGACCTGGCCGCCGGCGCCGCTCAGCACGGAGGCCAGCTTCTCGGCCAGGCCCGGCTCGGTGTCGGGCGTGCGGACCCGCGCGAACCCGGCGGAGTTGGCCGCGATGAAGTCCTTGACGTTCATGTCGGCGAGCAGCTGGCCGCGGCCGATCACGATCAGGTGCTCGGCGGTCAGCGCCATCTCGCTCATCAGATGGGAGGAGACGAAGACCGTGCGGCCCTCCGACGCGAGCTGCTTCATGAGGTTGCGCACCCAGAGGATGCCCTCCGGGTCGAGGCCGTTGACCGGCTCGTCGAAGAGCAGCACCTGCGGGTCGCCGAGCAGCGCGGCCGCGATGCCGAGGCGCTGGCCCATGCCCAGCGAGAAGCCCTTGGACCGCTTCCTCGCCACGTCCTGCAGCCCGACCAGGCCGAGCACCTCGTCCACCCGGCGGGCCGGGATGCCGGAGAGCTGGGCCAGCGACAGCAGGTGCTGGCGGGCGCTGCGGCCGCCGTGCACGGCCTTCGCGTCGAGCAGCGCGCCCACCTGGCGGGGCGCGTTCGGCAGCTTGCGGAAGGGGTGGCCGCCGATCGTCACGTGCCCGGCCGTCGGGGTGTCCAGCCCCAGGATCATGCGCATCGTCGTGGACTTCCCGGACCCGTTGGGCCCCAGGAAGCCGGTCACGGTGCCCGGCCGTACCTGGAACGACAGGTTGTGCACGGCCGTCTTGGCGCCGTAGCGCTTCGTCAGGCCGACTGCCTCGATCATTCTCCGCCCCTCGCGAGATGGTGTGGGGCACGGCATGCCGAAGTGACCTCATGCCCCCGTGAGGGTTAGGAGGCTATCGAGCCATTGACGGTTCCACTCAATCCCCGCGTGTCGGTGACCCACGAAGTCCCGCACCGCCTCCGATGGGCGGAAGGTCGTCGTACGTCAGGACCTCCGCGTCATCGTCCACATACGGGGTGAAATCCGGCTGCGGCAGCACCCGGCCCTCCGCGCGGAACACCTGCCGGGCCTCGGCCCGCACCGCGCCGTCCGCCGCCGCCCGCCGCACCCATGCGCGCGGGTCGGGCCCGAGGAGCCGCCGCAGCGCCGCCGAACCGGCCAGCAGCGCGGCGAGCAGCGCCGGCTGCGCCACGGCGGGCCACGGCCGGCCGTCGGGCCCGGCGAGCACGCCGTACCGGCTCACGTAGAGGTAAGCGCCGCCCAGCCGCTCCCCGGACGGCAGCGTCATCGGGAACCGGTCGCCGGGCAGCAGGACGCGGTGGTACCGGGCCTCGGTGGCGTCCACCACCGCCAGCTGCGCCTCGTCCAGCCAGCCCGCCACCAGCGTCACCTCGGAGCCCGGGTCGGCGAAGGGCGCGGCGGCCACGTAACCCGGCGTCGCGATGTGCGCCGAGCTGCCCACGCCGATGCCCCGGACGCGCACCGGGACCATGGGCACGGCCGCCGGGACGCCCTGCCGGGCGAGCTTGTAGGACATCTGGGCGGGGGAGGCGTTGGAGCCGACGGCGAGCACCGGGTGACGCCGCCCGGTGGGCGGCAGGCCGCGTTCGCGCAGCGCGTCGTCGAGCGTCCGGTCGGGGTCGGTGCCCAGCCGCCAGCCGCCGGTCCGGTGCGGCCCGGGGACCGCGGTGAGCGGCAGCAGCGTCTCGCCGCACAGCAGCGCGGGCTCCGCCACCGGCCGCCCCGGGTAGCTGAGCGGTTCCAGGGCCGGCACGGCGCCGAGGCCGGCGGCCCGTACGGGGCTCATGCGTCCCGCCGCTTGAGCAGGAGGTAGCCGCCGGCCAGCGCGGCGACGACCCAGAGGGCCATGATGCCGAGCCCGGCCCACGGCCCGTACGGCAGGTCGTCGGTGGCCACCACCTTCATCACCCGCTGGCCCGCCTGGTCGGGGAGGTAGCGGCCGATCTTCCGGGTGGCCGAGACGGTGCCCAGGATGTTGGAGATCAGGAAGAAGAACGGCATCAGGATGCCCAGCGAGAGCATCGGGCTGCGCAGCATCGCCGCCACGCCCATGGAGAACAGCGTGATCAGCGTCATGTAGAGCGCGCCGCCGAAGACGGCCCGCAGTACGCCCGGATCGCCCAGCGCCACCCGCAGGTCGGGCCCGAGCATGGCCTGGCCGACGAAGAAGGTGAGGAAGCTCGTCACCAGCGACACCACGAACGCGAGCACGGTGGCCACCGCGAGCTTGCTGAAGAGGAAGGTGCCGCGCTGGGGCACGGCCGCGAGGGACGTGCGGATCATGCCGGTGCTGTACTCGCCCCCGACCACCAGCACCCCGAAGACGATCAGCGCCAGCTGGCCCAGGCCCATCCCGGCGAACGCCGTGCTCGTGGCGTCGAAGGCGATGCGCTCGCGCGCCGGCATGGAGCCGAAGTCGTTCTTGACGAGCAGACAGATCAGCGCGCCCAGCACGACCGTGACGACCACGGCGATGCCGAGCGTCCACACGGTGGAGCGCACCGATCTGATCTTGGTCCATTCCGAACCGACGACCTGGGAGACCACCGCCATCGTCAGCGCCCCTTCTTCCGCTGCCAGTCGGCGCCCCAGCCGCCCGCGGCACCCGGTGGCGCGCCGGGTTCGGGGGCCGGTCCGGCACCCGGCTGCGGGGCGGACCCCGCGGGGGCGGCGGTGGCTGCGGGGCCCGTCGTGTCCGAGTGCGCGTGGTACTCCACCGACTCCGCGGTGAGCTGCATGAACGCCTCCTCCAGTGACGCCTGCTGCGGGCTGAGTTCGTGCAGCACGAGGCCGTGCTCGGCGGCCAGCTCGCCCAACTGGTCCGCGCTCACTCCGTCGATCTCCAGCGCCCCGTCCCTGGCCGGCGCGACGGTGTGTCCGGCCGCCGCCAGCACGTCCCGCAGCCGCTCGTGCTCCGGCGAACGCATCCGTACGTAGCTGCGCGAGTTGCGCCGGATGAAGTCGGCCATCGAGGTGTCGGCGAGCAGCCGGCCCTGCCCGATGACGACGAGGTGGTCGGCGGTCAGCGCCATCTCGCTCATCAGGTGCGAGGAGACGAAGACCGTACGGCCCTGGGCAGCGAGGCTCTTCATGAGGTTGCGGATCCAGTGGATGCCCTCGGGGTCGAGACCGTTGACCGGCTCGTCGAACATCAGGATCCGCGGGTCGCCGAGCAGCGCGGCGGCGATGCCCAGCCGCTGGCCCATGCCGAGCGAGAACCCCTTGGCGCGCTTCTTGGCGACGGCGGTCAGGCCGACGGTGTCCAGCGCCTGGTGGACGCGGGCGCGCGGGATGCCGTTGCTCTGCGCCAGGCAGAGCAGGTGGTGGTACGCGCTGCGGCCGCCGTGCATCGCCTTGGCGTCCAGCAGCGCGCCGATGTACTTCAGCGGGTCCTTCAGCTGCCGGTAGTGCTTGCCGTCGATGCGGACCGTGCCGGCGGTGGGGTGGTCCAGGTCGAGCATCATCCGCATGGTGGTGGACTTCCCGGCCCCATTGGGTCCGAGGAAGCCGGTGATGATGCCGGGCCGGACGGTGAAGGTCAGCCGGTCGACGGCCAGCTTCTCGCCGTACCGCTTCGTCAGCCCGTCAATCTCGATCATGCGGCCACGGTAGGGGCGCCAGGGCTCCACCGCCGCCTGAATACACCCATTTCAGCCTGTCTGGGGGTACCTCCCAGCGGTAGCCGGGGGAGCTCGAGGACGAGCGGCCAAAAACAAGCCCGTCCGGCGCTTGAGGACGAGCGGCCGCCAGGCCGCGATACGGCCCGCACGGGTACGAATCCCCCACCGTACGAGTCACCGCACCGTACGAGTCACCGCACCCGGACACACCACTGCCCCGCACCGCACAACGCGGCACGGGGCAGTCGGTCGACGGCAGGGTCAGCGACCCTGCTGAGCCGGCACCCCGCGGGAGGAGGACTCCTCCTCGCCCGGGTTGCCGGCGGCGGCCACCGCCGCACCGGTCAGCGTCGCGAGCATCTCGCGGACGTTGGTGAGCTGGGCGTTGATGGAGTCGCGACGGTTCGTCAGAGCCGCCAGCTCGCGCTCGGACTCGCTGCGGATACGGTCCGCCTTGGCGTTCGCGTCGGCCACGATGTCCTCGGCCTGGCGCTGCGCGGTCTCCACCGTCTGGCGGGCCCGGCGCTCGGCGTCCGTACGCAGCTTCTCGGCCTCCAGGCGGAGCTGCTCGGCGCGGTGCTCGATCTCCGCGAGCCGCTTCTCGGCCTTGGCCTGGCGTGAGGCGAGGTCCCGCTCGGACTGCTCGCGGCGCTTGGCGAGGTTGGTCTCGAAGTCGGCGGCGGCCTGGGCGGCCTTCGCGCGGGTCTCCTCGAAGAGGGAGTCCGCCTCCTCGCGCTTGGACTGCGCGTCCTTCTGCGCCTCGGCCCGCAGGGACTGGGCCTCGCCCTTGGCCTTCTCGACGATCCGGGCGCCCTCGTCCTCCGCCTTGGCCTTGCGCTCGGCGGCGAACTGCTCGGCGTCGTTGCGGACCTGCTGGGCGGCGGACTCGGCGAGCTCGCGGTGCTGCTCGGCGGCCCGGCGCGCCTCCTCGCGCAGGTCCTTGGCCTCCTCCTCGGCGAGACGGAGGATCTTCTCGACCCGGGCACCGAGGCCCGCGTAGGACGGCTCGGCGTCGTTGACCTGGGCCTGGGCGTTCTGCGTTTCGAGGTGGAGCTCCTCGATGCGCTTCTCCAGCGAGGTGATACGGGCCAGCGCGCTGTCGCGGTCGGCGACGAGCTTCGTAATGCGGTCGTCGACCTGACCGCGGTCGTACCCACGCCGCACGAGCTCGAAACCGAAGGGGGAGGAAGTGTCGCTCATGGGGTTCCTGTCGAAAGAGACCGGTGAGGTGATAAGGGGAATCCTAGGGGCCCGAGCGGCGTGTCATCGAGTCATTGACCGTTTGAAGTGGAGAATAGACCCTCATTTGAGTGGCTAACCATCAGACTGCTTGCCACCCGAACGAGTTGCCCCCGCGCCCGCCGCGGCCTTGACGCCCCCTGATCCGGAACCCTGCGACGAGCCGCCCTTGCCGCTCCCGCCGCCCGGCGACTCGAACGACTCCAGCGCCTCCAGGACGTCCTGGACCCGCGAGATCTCGGTGTTGATGTCCTCCCGGCGGCGGACCAGCACCTCCAGCTCGCGCTTCCCGTCGTCCACGATCCGCTGGGCCTCCTGCTCGGCCTCCGCGCGCAGCGCCTCCGCCTCCCGCACGGCCTGCGCCTTCTTCTGCTCGGCCTCCTTGATCAGCCCCTCGGCCTTCTTCACCGCCGCGATGCGGACCTTGCTGGCCTCGCTGCTCGCGTCCGACAGCGTCTGCTTGGCCTTCTCCTCGGCCTCCACCCGCTGCGCCTCGGCCTGCGCGATGAGCTTGTCGACCCGCTCGCCCGCGGTCCGCAGCGCCTCGGACGACTCCCGGCGGGCCCGCTCGTGCAGCTCCTCGACCTCGGCCTCGATACGGGCCCGCAGCTCCTCGGCGCGCTCCCGGATCGCGGTCGCGTCCCCGCGCGCCTCGCTGAGCAGCGTGTCGGCGTCCGTACGGGACTTCTCCACCCGTGCGTTGCCCTCGGCGGTGGCCTCCGCGACGATCCGCTCGGCCTCCTTGCGGGCAGCGCCGACCATCGTGTCGGCCTGCTCCTCGGCCGCCGTGGCCGCCTTCAGCGCCTCCTCCTGCGCCTTGGCGACCAGCTGGTCGGCCTGCTCGGCGGCGTCGGCGCGCCGCTTGGCGGCGTCCTTGCGCGCCTCGTCGAGCGTGCGCTCGGCCTCCTCCAGCGCCTCGTTGCGGAACCGCTCGGCCTCGGCCTCGGCGTCCGCCTTGACCTGGTCGGCCTCGGTCCGCGTGCGCTGCGCGTGCTGCTGCGCCGAGGTGACCGTCTCCGCGGCCTCGGCCCGCATCCGGTCCGCCTCCGCCGTCGCCTCGGCGAGCATCCGGTCGGCCTGCTCGCGGGCGTCGGCCCGGGTGCGGTCCGCCTCGCGCTCCGCCGCGGCGGTGTTCTCC